>NZ_JBFATY010000003.1:333718-577259 GCF_040678535.1 Nonomuraea sp. NPDC052634
CGGGTGAACCTCCTGCGTGTCCGGCGCGCCTGGCGGGGTGGCCGAGCCGGGGTAGGCCGGGGCGGCCAGGAGCGGTGCCCCTGTGGGCGTGGCCGGAGCGTGGGGCTGAGCGACCGATAACGGGCCGGTGGGGGTGCGGGCGGGGACGAGGAGGTGGCGCAGGGCGATGGCGGGGGCGGCGGAGACGGCTTCGACGCGCCACGGCGCGACGCCCGTCAGCTCACGGAACCGCTCGTCCGAGACCAGCGCGCTCACGGGCACGACGTCGAACCGGCGCGGCGCGTACGCGGCGACGACGCCGACGATCTGCCCGGCCGGTTCGGCGAGCAGCGCGGCACCAGGGAGCCCGTGCCACAGCGCGACGGGCCGTGTCTCGAAGTCGGGGCTCACCACGCGGGCCGTCAACGCCCGCGACACCAAGCCGGTGGGCGGATCCACCAGCCCGGTCACCGTCTCGGGCGGGCGCGCCGGGCCCCGTTCCCCGGCCTGCCCGAACCCCGACGCCACGCACCGCGCCGTCGTGCCCGCGACCCGGCCCCACCGGGTGTGCTCGATGCCCGCCACGGACGCCCAGGCCGGCTCGGAGACCCGCAGCAGCACCGCGTCCGCGCCGCCCCGGCCCCGCCACACCTGCACGGCCGGCAGCCACCGGTCCGACCACGCGGGCCGAACATGGCAGGGCCCGCCGGAGTCCACGACCTGCCCCGAGGTCAGGACGAGATCGGGACCGATCGCGTACGCGGAGCCGGTCACGCCGACGACGTCGTCATGACCGGAGAAGACCTCTGCGACCCTTTCGAGCCCGAGGCTGTGCGGTGGCGTGTGCATGGGTCCGCCTATCAGCTACGTCCCGCCGTGCCGTCCCCTGATCTGCGGCTGATCTAACTCACTATCGCACTACAGCCGGGAAATTTCCTGGCTTGTCATGCCTTCTCGGTCGTGAGCCAGGCGGCCAGCCCCAGGTACACGAGCCCGCTGCCCACGTCCAGCCGCCGCCGGGCGCGGGCCGACCCGCGCAGGCGGCCGGCCAGCGCGGAGGACAGCAGCGCGTACGCGCCGTCCGACGCCACCCCGAGCACCACCCACAGCAGCCCGAACAGCAGGATCTGCGCCCAGACGGGCCCTACCTCCGGGTGCACGAACTGCGGCAGGAACGCCAGGAAGAACACGGCTGTCTTGGGGTTGAGCACGTTCACCACGAACCCCTCCCAGAACAGCCGCCGCCTGGTCTGCACCGGCAGCTCGATCGGCTGCTCGTCACCGCCCCTGCGCAGCAGCTTGCTCAGGCCGAGATAGAGCAGGTACGCCACGCCGACGTACTTGACGATGGTGAACGCGGTCGCCGATGCGGCGAGCAGGGCGCTGACGCCGAGCGCCGCGGCGGCGATGTGGACGAGCGAGCCGGTGTGCACGCCCAGCACCGACACCAGCCCCGCGCCGCGGCCTTGGGCGACGCTCCTCGTGACGATGTAGAACACCGCGGGCCCAGGGACGATCAGCAGTCCGAGTGTGGCGGCGCAGAAGAGGGCGAGCGTCGTGACGTCCAGCATGTGGCCATCGTAGGAACGGCGTCAAAGACTTTTCCGCCGCCGCCCGACCACGTCCCCGATCGCCTTCAGCAGGGCCTCCGTGGCGGGTGGGTGGGGCGGCTCGCCGTACACGGCGGCGTACACGTGCCGGAAAGACCCCGGCACCTCCCGCACCCGCACGCCGGGGTGGCGGTGGGCGGAGAGCGCGAGGCCCGGCAGCAGCGTCACCCCGAGCCCGGCCGCGACGAGCGCCTGCACGGCCACGATGTCGTCGCTGGTGAACCCGACGCGCGGCTCGAACCCGGCCTTCGCGCACACGTCGAGCAGATGGCTGCGGCACCGGTCGCAGCCGCCGATCCACGGCGAGTCGGCGTGGTCGGCGACCTCGCCAGGCTCGTCGGGGGCCAGTAGGTAGCTGGGGTCGTCGAGGAGGTGGATGAGCTGGAGCCCGGTGTCCTCGGGGGCGGTGTCGTCGTAGCGGAAGATGACCGCGACGTCGGCGCGCCCGGCGCGCAGCAGTCGCAGCGCCTCCGGCGGCTCGACCTCGGTGAGCTGGAGCCGCAGCCCGGGATGCGCGTCGGCGAGCAGCGTGGCGGCCTCGGGAATGAACGTGCCGAGCGCCGAGGGGAAGGCCGCCAGCCGCACCCGCCCGGAGCGCAGCCCCACGTGGGCGGCCAGCTCCTCGGCGGTGGCGTCGAGGCGTTCGATGATCTCGGCGGCGCGTTCGGCGAGCAGCCGGCCCGCCTCGGTGAGCCGGATGCCGCGCCCGGCCCGCTGGATGAGCTTGGCGCCGGTCTCGGCCTCCAGCCTGGCCAGGTGGTGGCTGACCGACGGCTGGGAGTAGTGCAGCTCCTTGGCGGCCTCGGTCAGCGACCCCTTGCGGGCGACCGCGAGGAGGACGCGCAGGCGGGCCACATCCAGCATTCATCAAGCATATCTATCGATCAGCCACAAGACATCTGTTGGACCTATCAGTCGTGGTGAGGGACCGTGGAGATGAAGGCAGCCGACGGACCTCGGCAGGGAGTTCACCATGAACACGGCCACCACCGTTGCAAGGCCAGGGCTCGACGTCCTCGTGGCGGGCGTGTCGCGCATCGTGGCCCGCGGGCTCGGCGCCCGGCGTACCGCGTTCGCCGCCGCCGACCTGCTGCGCGACCATCTGCCCGGCATCGACGTGCTCACGCCGCGCGAGCGCGAGGGCTCGCCCGACGGGTACGTCTCCCACATCCTGCACGCCGAGGACGCCTTCTCGATCTGCGGCGTCGTCTGGCGTCCCGGCCAGGAGACCGCGGTGCACGATCACGTGTCGTGGTGCACGTTCGGCATCATCAGCGGCATCGAGTACGAGATCCTCTACCGCGACATGGGCGACCACCTGGTGGAGATCGGGCGGGCCGCCAACCATCCGGGCGAGGTCAGCGGGTTCGCCCCGCCCGGGGACATCCACCGGGTGCGCAACACCAGCTCGGAGCTGGGGGTGTCGCTGCACGTGTACGGGGCGGACGTGGCCAGGCTCGGCGGCAGCATCCGCCGCGTCTACGACCTCCCCGTACGCTGACCGCTAGACGCCGTGCGCGGAGGGCCCGCTCAGCTCGTGCAGGAAGAGCGCCTCGGTCGTGGCGATGCGGCGCAGCTCCTCCAGGTCCACCCGCTCGTTGGGCGCGTGGATGGACGCCTCCTCGTCCTCCGCGCCGAACAGCAGGATCTCGGCCGCGGGGAACTGCTTGAGCAGGGCGCTGACCAGCGGGATCGAGCCGCCGGCGCCGACGTCCCTGGGCGGGCGGCCGAACGCGCGCTCCATGGCGCGGTTGAGCGCGGCGCGGGCCGTGCCGCCGGAGTCGGCCTGGAAGCCGGCGCCGATCGTGAAGTCGCCGAACGACACCTGCACACCCCACGGCGCCACCTGGCGCAGGAAGTCGGCCACGGCGTCGACCGTGGTCTTCGGGTCGCCCGCCGGAGGCACGCGGACAGTCACCCTGGCGCGCGCCACGGGCTGGACGGCGTTGATGGCGCCGGAGACGCTGGGCACGTCGAGGCCGGTGACGGTGATCGCGTACGACGCCCAGAGCCGGTCGGCCAGCGAGCCGGAGCCGACGAGCGAGACGCCGTCGAGCACCCCCGCGGTCTTCCTGAACTCCTCCTCCGACGGCCCACGGCCGAGGAACGTCCCGCGGGGCAGGCCGGGCACGCGGATGTCGCCGTTCTCGTCGTGCAGCGCGGTCAGCATGCGCATGAGCGCGGCCAGCGCGTCGGGGGCCGCGCCGCCGAAGGAGCCGCTGTGCACGGGCTCGCGCAGCGTGCGCACCTCGATGGTGAAGGCGGCCATGCCGCGCAGCGACGTGGTGACGGAGGGGTCGCCGACGCGCGGGTTTCCGGTGTCGGCCACCACGATGGCGTCGGCGCGCAGCAGGTCGGGGTTGCGCTCGACGAACGCCTCCAGACGGTCGCCCGCGTACTCCTCCTGGCCCTCGATGATGACCTTGATGCCGACGGGGAAGTTCCCCTGGAACGCCCGCAGAGCCGTCACGTGGGAGATGACGCCCGACTTGTCGTCGGCGCAGCCGCGCCCGTAGAGGCGGCCGTCGATCAGCGTCGGCTCGAACGGCGGGGTGCGCCAGGCGGCCGGGTCGCCGGCGGGCTGCACGTCGTAGTGGGCGTACAGCAGCACGGTCGGCATGCCGGGCGGCGCGGGGGCCTCACCGAAGACGGCCGGGAAGCTGCCCTCGACGGGCACCTGCTGCACGCGCGGCAGGCCGGTGGAGCGCAGCAGCTCCTCCACCATCCCGGCGGCGGCGAACACGGGCTCTTCCGGGTGCCCGGGGAAGGCCACGGAGGGGATGGCGGCCAGTCTCTTGAGCTCCTCGATGGCCTGCGGCATCGCGGCGGAGACAGCGTTCTCGATCTGTTCAGGAGTCACGGGACGGTCCCCCGGGGGTCGTTCTCGTCAGTCGCGCCCGTCTACGGGCGCTCACGGCAGTTCGGGTCTCATTGGACCACAACCGCTCCTGTGCTGCGGAAACGGCACGGGGCGCGGCTGCGGGCCCGCGGGCTAATGTACCTGCGGATTTCGTCGCCGTTACATATGGGTTCTGCGGATCCCGATTTTCTTGCATATTGCTGCGACCGATTCGCTTGGCAACTCCGCAGGTGAACGTGCAGACTGTGGGGAGTTGAGACACGAGGGACGATAACCATGACGCAGCCGGAACTCGACGTCCTGAAAGCCGCTCAGGACCACCTGTGGTTGCACTTCACCCGACACAGCGCCTACGAGCAGTCCGAGATCCCGACCATCGTGCGTGGCGAGGGGTCCTACGTCTACGACATCCACGGCAAGCGTTACCTCGACGGCCTGGCGGGGCTGTTCGTGGTCCAGGTGGGTCACGGCCGGCAGGAGCTGGCCGAGGCCGCCGCCAAGCAGGCTCAGGAGCTCGCGTTCTTCCCGCTGTGGTCCTACGCGCACCCCAAGGCCGCCGAGCTGGCCCAGCGCCTGGCCGCCCTCACCCCCGGCGAGCTGAACCGGGTCTTCTTCACCACCGGCGGCGGCGAGGCGGTCGAGACCGCCTGGAAGCTCGCCAAACAGTACTTCAAACTCATCGGCAAGCCGCTCAAGCACAAGGTCATCAGCCGGCAGATCGCCTACCACGGCACCCCGCAGGGCGCGCTGTCCATCACCGGCATCCCGGCGTTCAAGCAGATGTTCGAGCCGCTGGTGCCGGGCTCGATCCGGGTGCCCAACACCAACCACTACCGCGCCGACGAGATCACCGGCGTCCCCGGCATGACCCCCGAACAGTACGGACAGTGGGCCGCCGACCGGGTGGCCCGCGCCATCGAGATGGAGGGCCCCGACACGGTGGCCGCCGTCTTCGCCGAGCCCGTGCAGAACGCCGGCGGCTGCTTCCCTCCCCCGCCCGGCTACTTCCAGCGGCTGCGCGAGATCTGCGACGAGTACGACGTGCTGCTCGTCTCCGACGAGGTCATCTGCGCCTTCGGCCGGCTCGGGACCATGTTCGGCGGCCAGAAGTTCGACTACGTGCCCGACATCATCACCTGCGCCAAGGGCTTGACCAGCGGCTACTCCCCGATCGGGGCCATGATCGCGCACGAGCGGCTGTTCGAGCCGTTCAAGAACGGCGACACCATGTTCCCCCACGGCTACACCTTCGGCGGGCACCCCGTCTCCGCCGCCGTCGCGCTGGTCAACCTCGACATCTTCGAACGCGAAGACCTGCTCGGCCACGTCAGCGCCAACGAGCCGCTCTTCCGCCAGACCCTCGACGACCTGCGCGACCTGCCGATCGTCGGAGACGTGCGCGGCTCCGGCTACTTCTGGGGCATCGAGCTGGTCAAGGACAAGGCCACGAAGCAGACGTTCGACGCCGCCGAATCCGAGCGGCTGCTGCGCGGCTTTCTGTCCAAGGCGTTGTTCGACGCCGGCCTCTACTGCCGGGCCGACGACCGCGGCGACCCCGTCATCCAGCTCGCGCCGCCCCTGATCGCCGGGCCGAAGGAGTTCGCCGAGATCGGCGAGATCCTGCGCGGCGTGCTCACCGAGGCGTGGGCACGGCTTTGACACCCTCCAACCCGGCACGACGGCGTGCCGGTTCCCGAAAGGACCCACCGCAATGAAGATCGGCGTCCCAGCCGAGGTCAAAAACCACGAATACCGTGTCGCCGCCACCCCGTCAGGCGTACACGAGCTGGTGCGCAACGGGCACGACGTCACCGTACAGCGAGGCGCCGGCCTGGGCTCGCAGATCACCGACGAGGAGTACCTGGCCGCGGGCGCCAAGATCGTCGACTCCGCGGACGCCGTGTGGGCCGAGGCGGACATGGTGCTCAAGGTGAAGGAGCCCATCGAGGAGGAGTACCACCGGCTGCGCGAGGGCCTGGTCCTGTTCACCTACCTGCACCTGGCCGCCTCCAAGCCGTGCACCGACGCGCTGCTCGCCGCGCGCACGACCGGCATCGCGTACGAGACCGTGCAGGTGGGCAACTCGCTGCCGCTGCTCGCGCCCATGTCCGAGGTCGCCGGGCGGCTCGCGCCGCAGGTGGGCGCGTACAACCTGATGCGCTTCAACGGCGGCAGGGGCATCCTGCCCGGCGGCGTGCCCGGCGTGGCCCCCGCGAAGGTCGTCATCATCGGCGGCGGTGTCTCCGGCCTGAACGCCGCGCAGGTCGCCGTCGGCATGGGCGCCGACGTCACCGTGCTCGACACCAACATCGACCGGCTGCGCCAGATCGACGCGATCTACCAGGGCAGGCTCAAGACGCTGGTGTCCACCTCGTACGCGATCGAGCAGGAGGTCCTGCAGGCCGACCTCGTCATCGGGGCGGTGCTCATCCCCGGCGCCAAGGCCCCGACGCTGGTCTCCAACGACCTGGTCTCCCGCATGAAGCCCGGCTCCGTGCTGGTGGACATCGCCATCGACCAGGGCGGCTGCTTCGAGGACTCCCGGCCCACCACGCACGCCGACCCGACGTACAAGGTGCACGAGTCGATCTTCTACTGCGTGGCCAACATGCCCGGTTCCGTGGCCAACACCTCGACGTACGCGCTGACCAACGCGACGCTGCCGTACGCGGTCAAGCTGGCCAACCTGGGCTGGCGCGACGCGCTCAAGAGCGACCCCGCGCTGGCCGGCGGCCTCAACACCTACGGCGGGCTGCTCACGAACGAGCCCGTGGCGCAGGCGCTCGGCCTGCCGTACACGCCGGTCTCCGAAGTCCTCTAGAGCGTCACCGGACGCCGAGGCGGCGGCGCAGGTCGCGGGCCGTGGTCAGGACGTGCTGCAGCTCGCCCTGACCCGGCCACGGCGCGCTGCCCGGACGCAGCAGCGTGCCGCGCACCGACGCCAGGTGCTCGACCGCGCTGAGATGCACGCCGCTGCGCGCCACCAGCCAGGCCACCACGTCGGAGTGGTCGTGCAGCGGCCGGGTGACGACGTCCCACGTGCTCAGCACCTCGACCATGTCGGCCACCGACGGCGGCACACCGCCCCCGCGCGCGATCGCCGCGGCGGCCAGCTCCGCCCTGGCCGTCAGCTCCGGCTCGGCCGGGCGCGCCCACGCGGGCGGCGGCGGGTCGGACAGCCAGATCTGCGCCTCGCCGTGCTCGCCCGCCGCCGACAGCAGGCCGCCCAGCTCGACGGCGGCCTCGTGATGTCCCGCCTGCGCGGCCTGGCGGAAGAAGTGGCGGCCGCCCGCGAAGTCGCCGAACTCGGCGATCAGCAGCAGCCCGTAGTTGTAGGCGGCCTCCGGGTCGCCGCTCGCCGCCGCCCGGCCGAACCAGTGGCTGGCCGCCGCCGTGTCGCCGAGCTCCACGCAGACGAACCCGGCCATCCGCTGGTCGCAGGCCCGCCCGGCGGCCGCCGCCTGCTCGAACCAGCCACGCGCCGTACGCAGGTCGCCCCGCGACAGCGCCACCCCGCCCAGCCGCGACGCCGCGCCCGGATGCTCGCTCTTGGCGGCCAGCCGGTAGTACGCCTCGGCGCCCTCGGGGTCGCGGGTCGCGTCGAGGAAGAGGCCCAGGCAGTACGCCGACTCGGCGTGGCCGCCCCTGGCCGCGCACTCCCACCAGTGCAGGGTCTCGGCGTCGTCGCCCGCGCAGTAGGCCAGGAACCCCAGGTCATGGGCCGAGGCCACGTCGCCGTCCGCCGCCGCCCTGCGATGCCACTCGCGGGCCGTGCCCAGCTCGCCCGACTCCTCGCACATCAGCGCCAGCCGCCTGGCCGCCGCCCGCGACCCGGCCGCCGCCGCGATCTCGAACCACTTCCTGGCCGCCTCGGGGTCGCCCCGCTGTTCCAGCAGCAGCGTCGCCAGGTTGGTCGCCGCCTCGGCGTCGCCGGTGCTCGCCGCCGCCTCGTACCAGGTGACGGCCTCCTCCAGGCTGCCGTGCTTCTCGTGCCAGATACCCAGGTTGTACGCGCTGTCGACGTTGCCGCCCGCGGCGGCGCGCTCCCACCAGTGCTTGGCCGCCGCCCGCTCGCCGTGCTGGGCGTAGAGCTTGCCCAGCCGGTGCGCGGCGCGCGCGTCACCCGCCTGCGCGGCGGCCAGCAGCTCGGGTTCGTCTCCTGCACGCGGCGCCGGCACCGCAACCTCTCCTCGCCAGGCCATGGCGACAGAGTGGCACGTGATCACCCGATCGCGAACCGTAATCGCCACATGCTTCACGAGAAGTTGATGAAGCCCGCGTACATGCCCATCCCGCAGACGTAGCGCAGCGTGCCGGCAGGGCGGGGCGGCAGGCGTACGGTGGCGGGCAGCGCCACGTCACGCCCGTCGATCACGACCGTGTCCGTGCAGCCGCGATCCAGCACCTCGAAGACCACCTCGACCTCGGTGTTCGCACGGAGGTCGACCATGGCGGGCCGGTAGCCGTCGCGGGTGGCCCACACGGTCACCGACGTCGGCGCGGGGCCGTGCGGCCTGGCCTCGGCGGGCGCCGGGGCGGCCAGCCAGCCGCCGAGGCTGATGCCCGACCCGGCCGTCCACAGCCCGGCGGCGAGCGCCACCACCCCGGCCGCCCTCGCCAGGCGGGTCCTGGAGATGCGCCGCAGCACGTACCCGAGCAGCGCGAACGCCGGCGCGGTGCCCGCCACGAACCCCGCCATCACCGCGGCCCCCGCCAGCGGCGAGCCGCTGGAGATCGCGACCATCTCCATGCCGAGCGTGACCCCGCAGGGCACGAGAATGGTGGCCGCGCCCAGCAACGGGGCTCGCCACCGGGAGATGGCCTGCCTTTGACCTTCGCCGGGCTGCCGGCTCTCGGCGTGGGCCGCGCATGCCGCCGGATCCGCGCAGGCCGTGTGCTCCGCCCTCGCCTCGGAGCGGCCCGCGGAATCCGTTCCCGCCGCGTGGTCCTCACAGGTCGCGCGCCCTCGCCTGATCAGCCGTACGGCGAAGACCACGACGGTGACGCCCGCCGCGACGAGCAGCACCGCTCTCGCCTGAGGCGGCAGGCTGACGGCCGAACCGAGCAGCCCGAGCAGTGCCCCCGCCGCGGTGTGTGAGGCCAGCCGTCCGGCGAGGAACCAGCCCACCAGCGCGGGATCACGCCCGCGGCGGCCGTCGGCGAGCCCGATGAGCAGCCCGCCCTGCGCCGCCGTACAGGTGGCGGTACCCGCGAGCAGACCGGCGGCGGCCCCGCCGGCCAGCAGGGTGAGGGCCTGCGCGCTCAGGGTACGAGCGCCAGGCTGTCCAGAGACCCGCTCTTGGCGGCCTCGACGATCGAACTGAACTGGTCGAGGCTCATCTCCACGCGCTGCCCGAAGTCGTCGACGATGATCACCTGGCGTTCCTCGGGCGCCGTGTGATCGACGAACAGCTCGGGGCAACCGCAGCTGCACTGGCCGCAGAACTTGGCGATGGACTGCATTCTTGTCCCCACTTTCGATGTAGCCGTATACGAAACGTAACGCGACTCCATGAATGCGGCCAGTGACAGTTGTTGCACCCAAAGTGATGTTTATGAGGCGCCGCCGCGGAGAACGGACATCTTTTCGAAGTACTCGTCGTCCGTCATCTCACCGCGAGCGTACCTCTCGGCGAGGATCCGCTCCGCGGCCGCCGTCGGCGGCTCGGCCGGCGCGAACGGTGGCCTGCCTCCCGCGCGTCGCGGCCCCCACCAGCCCTTGCGGAACCCGACGACGGCCAGCGCGATGAGCGCCACCCAGAGCAGGCCCCAGGCGATGGGGAAGATCGGCCAGAAACCCGCGGCGGGGCCCCAGTGCGGTGCCCACATGGCGATGGTGTGCATGTTCTCCTCCTTCGAACGTCGTGACTCAAGCGTCCTGCGAAGGAGGCTCCGGCGAATCGGACGCCGGGCTCTGTCCGGGCTGCGCCCGGGGGAGTGCGCGGGCGCGGCCCGCGTACGACGAGAGGGGTAGGCCGCGGGCCGATATCGGCTATTCGGCCGGCGAGATGGGCTTGCGAGCCTCGATGAGGAACCGCGTCGAATGCGCCACGAACGGCGCCGAGCGGCACCGCAGCGGCCGGGTGTTCCTGGCGGGCGACGCGGCTCACCTGTTCCCTGCCGGCGGGTCGGCGCTCAACGTCGGCATGACCGACGCCGCCAACCTCGCCTGGAAGCTCGCGGGCAGGCTGCGCGGGCGGGTGAGCGAGGAGGTGCTGGACACCTACGAGAGCGAGCGGCAGCACGCCACCTGGCCGCCCTGCTGCACGACGCGGGCGTCCGCTATCCGGCCGTCCCAGGCGCGGACGCGCATCCGCTGGCGGGGCGGTTCGTGCCCGACCTGGCGCTGCACGGCGGGCGGCGGGTGGCCGAGCTGATGCACGAGGCCCGGCCCGTGCTGCTCGACCTGGGCGGCGGCGGAGCACTGGTTCGGCCGCACCTCCGCTGTCCAGCCCGCCTGAATCGTCACGCCTGAATCGTCACAGCCAGCCCGGCTTGACCAGGCCCGACTCGTATGCGATCACCACGAGCTGGGCCCTGTCGCGGGCGTGCAGCTTCATCATGGCCCGGCTCACGTGGGTCTTGGCCGTCGCGGGCGACATGAACAGCTTGGCCGCGATCTCGTCGTTCGTCATCCCGGTGCCGACGAGGGCGAGCACCTCGCGTTCGCGCTCGGTGAGCTGGTCGAGACCGGCGGCGGCGACGGGTTCCTTGGCGCGCGATGCGTACTCGGCGATGAGCCTGCGCGTCACGCTCGGCGACAGCAGCGCGTCTCCGGCCGCCACCACCCTGACGGCCTGGATCAGCTCGGCGGGCTCGGTGTCCTTGACCAGGAAGCCGCTGGCGCCGCCGCGCAGCGCCTCGAAGACGTACTCGTCCAGCTCGAACGTGGTGAGGATGATGATGCGCGGGCCCTCGGGCATCTGCCGGGTGGCGGTGAGCCCGTCCATGCCGGGCATGCGGATGTCCATGAGCACGACGTCCGGCCGGTGCTGTGCCGCCAGCCGGACGGCCTCCGCGCCGTCGGACGCCTCGGCCACCACGGTCATGTCCGGCTGCGCGTCGAGCAGCGCCTTGAAACCCGCGCGGACCAGCGCCTGGTCGTCCGCGAGCAGCACCTTGATCATGAACTCTCCTTGGGTAGGGGCAGCCTGGCCTCGACCTGGAATCCGTCGCCGTGCGGGCCTGCGACGAGGGTGCCGCCGAGCGCGGAGGCGCGTTCGCGCATGCCGGGGATGCCGTTGCCGCTGCCCTCGTCGGCCAGCGGGGCGGGCCCGGTCGCGCCGGTGTCGGTGACCCGGATGAGCAGTTCGTCCTCGCCGAAGTCGAGGAGGACGCGCACGTCGCCGCCGGGCGCATATCTGCCGGCGTTGGTGAGCGACTCCTGCACGATCCGGTACGCCGCCCGCTCCACCTGCGGCGGCAGCGGCCGGGAGCCGTTGCGTTCGAGCGTCACCCGCTGCCCGGAGCGCTCGATCAGCTCGTCCAGCCGGTCGAGGTGGGCGGTGGGGGAGCGGGGCGCGCCTTCGCGCAGCACGTTCAGCACCGAGCGCATCTCGCCCAGCACCTCCTTGGAGGCGGTCTTGATGGTGGCGAGCGCGGTGCGGGCCTGCTCGGGGTTGTCGTCGATGAGGTGGAGCGCGGTGCTGGCCTGGACGTGGATGAGCGAGATGTTGTGCGCGAGCACGTCGTGCAGCTCCTGCGCCATCGTCAGGCGTTCCTCGCTGGCCTGCCGCCTGGCCTCCTCCTCGGCGGTGCGCTCGCGTTCGCGCCGGCGCTCGCTTGCGATCCTGACCAGCTCGGCCACGACCATCAGCAGCGTGTTCGAGGTGAGCACCCACACGCTGTGGAAGAAGTCGACGTTGCCGATCGACCAGGCGTAGCCGAGGTACGACAGCACCGCCACCCCGGCCATCGCCCAGCCGAGCGCCCGCCGCCCCCGTACGACCAGGAGGAACAGCAGCACGGCCGGGCTGATGAAGGCGGGCCCGTAGGCGTAGCCGAAGTGGAGGAACAGGTTGCTCGCGGCCAGCGCGCCGACGGTGGTGAGCAGCGGGAAGCGGCGGTGCAGCAGCACCATCACCGGCCCGACCGCGAGCAGCGCGAAGGCGCGGACGTCGAGCGGCTCCCGCCAGCCGGCCTGCCCCCAGGAGGCGCCCCGGGCGATCACCGTCTGGGCCACGGCCACGATCAGCGCGAGATAGGGGTCGAAGCCGGACTTGCTACGCACGGAACCACGCTAAGTCAAGCTTCTGACCAGCGCATCACCCTGATGTGTGACCGGCCTCTACCACAACGGGCGTAGCTGGGTCATCGTGGGAAACATGCGCCGTGCGATCATTTCCGCAGCAGCAGTCCTCGTGTCGCTCGCGTCCGCGCCCGCGGCGGCGGCACAATCCACCCCCCAAGAACCCCGGCCACAGGCCGCCCAGCAGCGGCACGACCAGCGCAAGATGCCCGTGGCCGAGGGATACGGCGGCGCCGTGGCGACCGTCGACCACGACGCCACCAAGGCCGCGATCTCCGTGCTCAAAAAGGGCGGCAACGCGATGGACGCGGCCGTGGTGGCGGGCGCCGTGCTGGGCGTCACCGAGCCGTACTCGGCCGGCCTGGCCGGCAGCGGCTTCATGGTCTACTACGACGCCAGGAAGCGTAAGGTCTTCACCATCGATGGCCGGGAGACCGCGCCGCGCAAGATGACCAGCACGTCGCTGGAGGGCATCCCGTTCGACGAGGCCGTCACCAGCGGCCTGTCGGCGGGCGTGCCGGGCACGGTGGCGAACTGGGATCTGGCGCTGCGCAAGTTCGGCACGCTCTCGCTCAAGCAGGCGCTCCAGCCGGCCATCGAGGTGGCCACCAAGGGCTTCGTGGTCGATCAGACCTTCCACGACCAGACGGCGGCCAACGCCGACCGCTTCAAGGACTTCACCTCCACCGCCCGCCTCTACCTGCCGAACGGCGCCCCGCCGCCGGTCGGCTCGGTGTTCAGAAACCCCGAGCTGGCCAACACCTACCGGGAGCTGGGCAAGCGCGGCCCCGGCTGGCTCTACGGCGGCGGACTCGGCAAGGAGATCGTGGCCACGGTCAAGCGGCCCCCGGTCACGCCGGGCAGCACGCGCAACGTCAGGCCGGGCCTGATGGAGCTGTCCGACCTGCGCGCCTACCGCGCCCTGCTGCGCGAGCCGACCAAGGTCTCGTACAAGGGCCTGGAGGTGTACGGCATGGCGCCGCCGTCGTCGGGCGGCTCCACGGTCGGCGAGGCGCTCAACATCCTGGAGGCGCTGCCGCAGGTCGGCCTGCACGAATACCTGGAGGCGTCCCGGCTGGCCTTCGCCGACCGCGGCGCGTACGTCGGCGACATCCCGCGCGTCCCGCTCAAGGAGCTGCTGTCGGACGGCTTCGCCAAGGAGCGCGCCTGCCTGATCGGGCAGACCGCGATGCCGCACCCGGCCGCGCCCGGCGACCCCGACGGCCGCTACGGCGGCTGCGACCGGCCGACCGGCACCGCGACCCCGGTCGCCAAGGAGGGCCCGGAGACGACCCACCTGGTGGTGGCCGACCGCTGGGGCAACGTGGTCGCCTACAACCTGACCATCGAGTCCACCGGCGGCAACGGCATCGTGGTGCCCGGCCGCGGCGTGCTGCTCAACAACGAGCTGACCGACTTCACCTTCGGCCCCGCGCCGGGCGACCCGAACCTGCCGGGCCCCGGCAAGCGGCCGCGCTCGTCGATGGCGCCGACGCTGGTGTTCGACGACGGCAGGCCGGTGCTCGCGGTCGGCTCGCCGGGCGGCTCCACGATCATCACGACCGTGCTGCAGATCCTGCTCAACCGCTACGACTGGGGCATGACGCTGCCCGAGGCGCTGGCCGCGCCGCGCGCCACGCAGCGCAACACCGAGAAGACCCAGGCGGAGCCCGCGTTCCTGGCCGAACATCAGGCCGAGCTGGAGTCGATGGGGCACGCGTTCGAGCCGAACCCGGAGATCGGGGCCGCCACGGCGCTGGAGTTCCTGGGGCGGGACCGCATCCAGGCGGTGGCCGAGCCGGCCAGGCGCGGCGGCGGCAGCGCGATGGTGGTCTCCGCGCGCCGCTGACTCAGCGGATGAGCTGGAAGGCGCCGGGTTTCACCCTCCTCGTACGCGCCCAGTACGCGAAGGTGAAGCCCGGCCAGATCGTCCGGTTCACGCCGTGAAGACGACCGAGTCGTGCCCGAGCCCGGTGTTGAGGCCGAGCAGGAAGAACAGGTTGGGGAACCCGGCGGTGACGATGCCGAGGTAGGTCTGCACGCCGTCCTTCCACGCCTCCTGGCGCGGGTGGCGCAGCGCCGGCTCCTGTGCGCCTTCATCAGGCGCGGATGCACGGCGAAGCCGGGCGCCCTGGCCGGCAGGCGCAGGAGGCGGCGTACGGCGGGCGGGAACGCGACCGGGGTGACGCCGTTCTTCGCGGCGCATTCGCGCAGATGGCGGTGGATCTCCTCCTGCGGCGAGAACAACCGCGTCCAGGAGGGGTTGAGCGCGAACGAGTACGAGTACACGTGCGA
The DNA here is from genome assembly GCF_040678535.1 of Nonomuraea sp. NPDC052634. Lineage (NCBI taxonomy): Bacteria > Bacillati > Actinomycetota > Actinomycetes > Streptosporangiales > Streptosporangiaceae > Nonomuraea > Nonomuraea sp. NPDC052634. The sequence continues at coordinate 348,711 of NZ_JBFATY010000003.1, forward strand.
CGGCACGCCGCACGCGCGGCCGGGGTAGGTGTTGTCCCGCCAGGTGCCGCCCAGCTCGCCGGCCTTCTCCAGGATGACGACGTCGTGGTAGCCGGCTTGCTTGAGCTTGATGGCCATGCAGATCCCGGCGAAGCCGGATCCGGCGATGACGATGCCCGGTCCGCTCACTGGCCCTTCTCGGAGGTCCGTTATTGGACTGCGCATCCAACATAGGTCCGGATGCCCTCGGCGGGTCCAGCGTACGGGAACGACGAATCCCCGCCACGGCCTCCGCGGCGGGTGATGCAGTCGGCTGCCTACTGCAGCAGCAGGAACGCGACGACGCCGATGACGACGATGGCGGCGACGACTGCGATGATGGGGACGAGCGGCGACTTCTTCGGCTCGGCGGCGGCCTCCTGCTCGCGCGCGTTCGCGAACGCGCGGAAGGCCTGGGTGTTGCCCGCAGGATCGATGTGCTGGTCAGACATGGGCAGCAGCCTAGCGTGATCCCCTGCGTCGTTTGCGGCTTTTGGTGGGATCGATTGGGCCATCCTGATTACGAGACCTCCCTGCCCGGCAGATAGCTTGGAAGCATGCTGCGGACCCTGCTGTCGCCCCGTCTCCTGGGGCTGCACCTGCTCACCATCGGGGTCCTCGTCGCGTTCATCCTGCTCGGGCGCTGGCAGCTCGGCGTGTTCCAGGACTCCGGCAAGCCGCGCGCCACCGCCGACCCCGCGGCCGTGCCGGTCGCCACGCTCGCCCAGGTGGGCGGGCAGATGAACGGCGAGTACGTCGGCCGCAGGGTCACCGCGGAAGGCGTCTACGAGGCGGCCAGACAGCTCCTGGTCGCCGACCGGCGGGCCGACGTCGACGCGCCCGGCGGCAACGTCTCGCGCGACCACGGCTACTGGGTGCTCACGCCGCTCAGGCTCGACGACGGCACGCTGATGCCCGTCGTACGCGGCTGGACGGCCAAGGCCGACGACCCGGCGATCAAGTCCGTACCCGAGGGCAAGGTCACGGTGACGGGGCGGCTGCGTCCCCAGCAGGGCACCGACAGCGTGCAGCGGCGCGCCGAAGGGCTGCCGCCCGGTCAGGTGCAGACCGTCTCCACCGGAGAGCTGATCAACCTGTGGCAGGGGCAGAAGATCCGCACCGGCTTCGTCGTCGCGCAGCCGCCTTCGGGCTCGCTCACCCAGGTCAAGGTGAGTCCGCCCGTGGTCGGAGGAGAGCTGACCTGGCGTAACCTGGCGTATGCCGCCAACTGGTGGATCTTCGCGGTATTCGCCGTCTTCATGTGGTTCCACTTCGTCCGCGACGCGGTGCGAAGCGATCGGGACCGCCGCACGTCGTCCCCTGAAATGGTTCTGGAAGGTTAACGGTGGAATCGGCTCTCAAGCCCTTCCGGGCGCTCGCCTACGTCGTGGGCGTCATGCTGCTCGTGCTCTGCGTCGGCATGGTCCTGCGGTACGGCTTCGGCCAGGAGGCGATGTCGAAGATCGTCGCCCCGATCCACGGCGGCCTCTACATGATCTATCTCGTCGCGGCCATGAACCTGGGCATGAAGGCGCGCTGGTCGTGGCCGTACCTGCTGGGCGTCATGCTCGGCGGCACGGTGCCGTTCCTGTCGTTCTACGTCGAGCGCAGGGTGACCAGGCGCGTGGAGAACGAGCTGGCCGCGGCGGAGGCGAGCTGAGCCCTTAAGCGAGCCTCCGCCGTACGGCGATGCTCGCCGGCTCTAGCGGCCGATGCCCCGCCTGCGGGCCCTCTTGAGGCGCTCGCGCTGCGACGGGTCGAGCATCAAGTAGCCCACCACCGGGGCGGCGACCACGCCGAGGAGGACCAGCAGGGTGACCCATCCCGGCAGGAGCCACCACGAGAGCAGGACCGCGGCGCCCGCGCCGATAAGATACTTCTGGATTGGCGACATCCTCGAAACCCTCCGAACGCGGAGCGCGCGCTCCGCCTCTTTCCACATTCTGCGTCGCCTGTCCAACGTGTGAACCAGGCGGCTTGGTTCCGTCTCGCGATGTATCTCAATCGTTGCGCAACGGGCATCACGGGCGGGCACCGGCGATCTTCTGCAGGTCGTGGCGGAGCTCGTCCACAGTGGGACGTTCCAACGGGTTGCCCTTGAGCAGCCGGTACAGCACCGGAGCCAGGGGCCCCGCGTGTTTCAGCGGCGCACCGGGCGAGGGCGGCGTGCCCTCGACGGCGGCGAAGAGCGTGGCGCCGAGCGACCACAGATCCGCCGCCTGCGTCGCCGCGCCCTCGGGCGCCGAGTACGCCGGGAGCGTTCCCGCCCGCGGCAACGGCATCAGCCGTGCCCTGCCGGAGTCGTCGATGAGCACGTTGCCCGGCTGCACCCCGCCGTGGAACTCGTCCAACGACGCCAGCCGCTCCAGCACGTCGAGCCCGATCGCCGCCACCTGGGCGGGCGGCAGCGGCCCCGCCGCCTCGATCACGACGTCCAGCGGTCGATCGACCGCCAGCCGTTCCAGGGTCTCGCGCACCACCTCCATCGGCGGCGGCCCCGACGGGTGCAGCATGGCCCGCAGCAGCGACCTGAACGGGTCGGCGCCCTCGGCGGGCACCTGGCCGGGCGGGCGGCCCTCCACCGCGAAGTGCAGCGTGGCCGCCAGCGACCACAGGTCGGCCGACGGCAGCATGCTCAGGCTGGGATAGCCGAACCCGCTCAGCACCGCCCGGCCCGTCGCGGTGAGCAGCACGTTGCCGGGATCCACGCGGCCGTGCACGATGCCGGCCGCGTGGGCGGCGCTCAGCGCCGACAGCAGGCACACGCCCACCCTGGCCGCCTGGGCTATGGGCAGCGGACGGTGCGAGCGCACGACCTGTTCGAGCGACGTACCCGAGACGAACTCCATGACCAGCCACGGCACGCCGTCCTCGATCAGCACGTCGAGCACCCGCACCACGAAAGGGTGGTGCAGCCCGCTCGCCCTGCGCGCCTCGAACAGGGCGGCCTCCCGCAACTCCGGCGGCACCCGCAACTGCCTGACGGCGACGTCGCGGTGCTCCGCCTCGTCGAAGGCAAGGCGCAGGGAGCCCGAGCCAAGCGGATTGAGCAGGCGGTAGCGACCGTTGAGTTTCCTGGTCTCACCCATGTCTACGTGCACCATAGCGCCATCGACAGGGCTCGGCCATCACGAGGCCCTGGCCGCCAGCCAGGCTTCCTGCGCCGCGTGCACCTTGCTCCACAGCGCGTCCTTCTCCTGCGCGCTCACGTCGTCGAGCGGCAGCCCGAAGACGTCGTTGAGCGCCGCGAAGTAGTCGCGCGCCGAGTCGAGCGTCACCGACAGTGACGTGTTGCCGTAGCGGGTCAGGCTCAGCCCGCGCAGGCAGTCCACCCCGTACGCGTCGCGCCGCTGCACCACCGCGACCCGGACGAACCCCGACTCCGGAGACGTCGTCAAATGCTCGTGCATATCCGCGAAAGCCGACATCTCCGCAGGGTCAAGGGCGAAGTCCATGCCCAGGAACGAACCGCTCGGGTCGTGGTCCAGCCGCCAGCCGCCGGGCGCCACCTCCGAGCGGCGCAGCCCGTACGTGAAAGGCCCCTGCCGATAGGTGCCCTCGACCAGCGGCAGCGGCTCGTGCAACGCGTCGCCCAGCCCCACGTCCACCATCCACTCGCCGCCGGGATTGTCGTCCGACGGCAGGCCGCGCGCGGTCAGCACCAGGTGGTTCCCGGTGATCCCCGGCTCGCTGTGACGCATCTGCACCCCGCCGACGTGCCGGGTCACGTCGTAGCCCAGCGATCGCAGCAGCGCGGAGAACGCGCCGTTGAGGTGGTAGCAGTAGCCGCCGCGCCCCTTGAGTATCCGCGCGGCCGACTCCTCGGGATCGACGGTCGTGCGCCGTCCGAGCCAGATCTCCAGCGCCTCGTACGGCACCCGCTCGACGTGCGCGGTGTGCAGCGCCCGCAGATTCTCGGCGCTCGGAGGAGCGCCGAGCAAGGAGGGCAGGCCAAGACGAGTGAGATACGCAGTGGTGTCCATTCGGCAATTCTGCACGGAATGTGCACGACTTCGGCAGTGTCGTCTGCACAGCCCGCTTCTAGGCTTTCGTACGTGGCAGAGCAGCGACGCATCCTCGTGGTCGAGGACGACGTGACGATCGCGCTGGCCGTGCGCAACCGGCTGGCCGCCGAGGGATTCGACGTCAGGGTGGCCGCCGACGGGCAGGACGCCCTCGTCCAGTTCGCCAAGGCCGAACCCGATCTGGTGATCCTCGACCGGCTGCTGCCCGGCCTCGACGGTCTGGAGGTGTGCCGCCGCATGCAGGCCGCCAGGCCCGTCCCCGTGCTCATGCTCACCGCGCTCGGCGAGGAGACCGACGTGCTCGTCGGCCTCGGCGTCGGCGCCGACGACTACCTTGCCAAGCCGTTCAGCATGCGCGAGCTCGTCGCCAGGATCCACGCCCTGCTGCGCCGCGTCGAGCGCGCCGCCCAGCTCGCCGCCGAGGACACCGTGATCAGGGCCGGCGAGGTCGAGATCGACACCGCCGCCCGCCGCGTCTTCGTGCGCGGCGTCGAGGCCCAGCTCACCAGGACCGAGTTCGACCTGCTGCGCCGCCTCGCCGAACGCCCCGGTCACGTCTTCGAGCGCGACCGGCTGCTGTCGGACGTGTGGGGCTTCTCCGAGGCGGCCGCCACCAGGACCGTCGACAGCCACGTGCGCGCGCTGCGCCGCAAGCTCGGCTCCGACGTCGTACGCACCGTGCACGGCGTCGGCTACGCCCTGGTCACCCGATGAACCCCCTCGACTTCCTCGGCCGCATCAAGGTCAAGCTCGGCATCGTGATCGTGCTGGCCGTCGGCACCGCGTTCGTCGTCAACGAGGTCGGCATCAACTCCGGGCTCTCCCGCGAAGTGCGCATCGCCGTCGCCGTCGTCCTCGCCCTGATCATGGTGCAGGTCCTCGCCATGGGCATGACCAAGCCGCTGCGCCAGATGGCCCGCGCCGCCCAGACCATCGCCAAGGGCAACTACAACCTGCGCGTCGCCGCCACATCGCGGGACGAGGTCGGCGAGCTGGCCAGGGCGTTCAACGCGATGGCCGCCGACCTCGGCGAGGTCGATCGGCAGCGGCGTGAGCTCGTCGCCAACGTCAGCCACGAGCTGCGCACCCCCATCACCGGGCTGCGCGCCGTGCTCGAGAACGTCGTCGACGGCGTCTCCGCCGCCGACCCCGGCACCATGCGCACCGCGCTCGCCCAGACCGAACGGCTCGGCCGGCTCGTCGCCCAGCTCCTCGACCTGTCGCGGCTCGACTCCGGCGTCCGCCTCATCGAGGCCGAGGCCGTCGCGCTCGCCCCGCTCGCCGAGCAGGCCGTCCGCGAGGCCGCGCTGGCCCGCGAGGACGTCTCCATCCGGCCGTCCATGCCGGACGACCTCGTCCTGCGGGCCGACCCCGACCTGCTCGCCCAGGTTCTCGCCAACCTCCTCGACAACGCCGTACGGCACAGCCCGCCCGGCGGGACCGTCACCGTGAACGCGGCCGCCTCCGAGCCCGGCGTCCGGCTCACCGTCGCCGACCAGGGCCCCGGCATCCCCGCCTCCGCCCGGGCCCGCGTCTTCGAACGCTTCTCCCGCCTCGACGCCGGCCGCGCCGCCGACGCCGGAGGCGCCGGGCTGGGGCTGGCCATCGTGAAGGAGATCGTCGAACTGCACGGCGGCTCCGTCCGGATCGACGACGGCCCCGGCTGCCGCATGGTCGTCGACCTCCCCAACCGCATCACGCTCCCCGGCACCCCGCTGCCCGCGTCTTCCGCCGTGCGCGCCCCGGACCCGACCACGCCGCCCATCGGCACCGCATCCGGACCGGATGGCGCGAGGGCTGCGTCCGGGCCGTCGGGTGGTGCGGAGGGCACGCCCAGGCTTTCGTACGGTGAGTGCGCGCCCTCTGGGGCGGTGGGCGCGGACGGCGCGGCCGCACAGCCCGGGAGCGCCGCGTCCGGTGCTCCGGCCGTGATCGGGTCGCCGGTCGCCACGGCCGGCGGCTCCGGCGCTGAGGGCGTGGGCAGCCCGCCGTACGCCGCCGCTCCGGACAGCGCAGCCGGACTGCCAGACGCGCCCGCCACTGACCTGGCCGCCCACACCCGCAACGCGGACGCGCGCACCGGGGGTGTGGACGCGCCCGCCAGGGGCCTGGGCACGTGGAGCAGCGGTTCGGAGGATGCGGCCAGCGGCACGAGCGCGGGCGCCTGCAACCTGGACGCGCACGCCTGCGACCTGGACGTGCGCGCCGGCGGACCGGCCGCTGAGACCGGCGGCGAGGACTCTGGCGCCGCCGGCGAGGACGTTCGCGCGGGCAGCGCGGAGGCCGGCGGCGGTGGCGCGGCGGGTGCTCTGGCGGCGGTGGCGTATGCGGGTGGGCCCAGCGGGTTGGTGCGGCTGATCGTGGGCGGGCTGATCGGAGTCGTGGCCGGGTTCCCGGTGGGGCTCTTCGCCGCTGTGCCGGCCGCCGCGGTCGTGAGCGATGCGGGGGCGTTCCTCACGCTGGCCGGCTGCGTCGGGGCGTGCGGGGCCGCCGGTGCCGCCCTGGGGGTCAGGTCGGCTCGGCGTGCGGCCGCGGCCGAGTACCACCGGCGCCAGATCGCCTACCAGCAGGGCTCCGCGCATCACCTGGTCCCGGCGAGCCGGCTGGGTGAGGTGGCCGCAGGCGGCGCAGGGGTCGTAGGCGGTGCGGGGGCCGGAAGCGGCGCGGGAGCCGTAGGGAGCGCAGGCCAGACGGCGCCGGCCGGGGGCGCCGGCATGGGCGGTGGGGGATATCGGGGGGCGGCTTATGTGCCGCCGCCGCTCTTCCCCAGGCCGGAGGTGCCTGAGGCGCCGAAGTGGGTGTTGCCTGCGGCGGCCGGGGCCGGGGCGTTCGCGGCGGTGGCGCTGCCGGAGGCGCAGGCAGGGCTGGGCCTGGTGCTGGTCGCGGTGGTGCTGGGAGGGGCGGCGCTGCCGGCGGTGCTGCGGCGGGTGACGCCGTGGACGGTGGCGTTCGGCGCGACAGCGTACTGGCTGGTCGCGATGGCGGCGGTGCGCGACGCGGACTGGCTGGTCGCGATCCTGCTGCCGGCGGGGGCGGGGCTGGGCGCGCTGGCCGTGTCGGGCGCGGGCAAGGGCTGGATGGGCGTGATCAGGGGCGGCCTGTCGGTGCTGCTGGCGCTGGGCCCGGTGCCGTGGTTCCTGGCCGGGCCGATGAAGCGGCTGACGGCGCGGCGGCGGGTGCTGCCGACGCTGGCCGCGCTGGGCATCACGGCGGTGCTGCTGCTGGTGTTCGGGGTGCTGTTCGCGTCGGCGGACGCGGTGTTCGCCACGTACGTGGAGCGCCTGACGGCGGCACCCGCCTGGGTGGAGCAGGTGCCGGTGCGGATCTTCCTGTTCGGGGTGTTCGGGGTGCTGCCGGCGGCGGTGGTGCTGGTGGCGCTGCGGCCGGTGGTGGATCCCGCGGGGCCGGCGACCAGGTTCGAGGTCAGCAGGAGCGTCTGGCTGGTGCCGCTGACGGCGGTGAACCTGCTCTTCGCGGCGTTCGTGGCGGTGCAGATCACGGCGCTGTTCGGCGGTGACGCGCTGGTGCTGGAGACGGCGGGGCTGACCTACGCCGAGTACGCCAGGCAGGGGTTCTTCCAGCTCGTGGTGGTCAGCGTGTTCGTGCTGGGCATCGTGGCGGTGGCGGCGGGCCTGCTGAAGGTGGGGCGCCGGGAGCGCTGGGTGCTGGCGGCGCTGCTGGGCGTGCTGTGCGGGCTGACCATGGTGGTGCTGGCCTCGGCGCTGCACCGCATGAACCTCTACACCGACGCCTACGGCCTGTCGCGGCTGCGGCTGTCGGTGCAGGCGACGGTGTGGTGGCTGGGTGCGCTGTTCGCGCTGGTGCTGGTGGCCGGCGCGGTACGGCTGGCGGGCCGCGGCATCGGCTGGCTCCCCCGTACGATCGTGCTGGTCACGGGCCTGAGCCTGGGCGCGTTCGCGCTCGCCAACCCCGATCTGCAGGTCGCGCGGACGCAGGTGGAGATCCGCGGCGTCACCAACCTCGACTCGGACTACCTGGGCGACCTGGGCGCGGAGGCGGTGCCGGCGCTCGACCGGCTGCCGGAGCCGCAGCGCAGTTGCGTGCTGCGCGACGTCGTACGCGCCAACGGCCTGGCCGAGCCCGACCCGTGGAACGGCTGGAACCTGGCCCGGGCCCAGGCCCGCGCCCTGCTCGCCGAGCGCCCGTTGCTGCCCCAGACCTCATGTCCGGCGCGGCGGCTCTGATTGAATCCTGGAGTGACCTTCGACGTAGTGATCAGCGGCGGCCGGGTGCTCGACGGCACGGGCGCCCCGCCGTTCCGCGCGGACGTGGCGATCACGGGTGATCGCATCGCGGCGATCGGCAGGATCGACCCGGCAGGGGCGGGCACGGTGATCGACGCGACCGGGCGGTTCGTCGCGCCGGGGTTCGTCGACTGCCACGCCCACGGCGACGCCGCCGTGTTCGACAAGGCGGTGCAGCGGGCGGCGCTGCGGCAGGGTGTGACGACGTTCGTGCTGGGCCAGGACGGGCTGTCGTTCGCGCCCGGCTCGGCGGCGACGGTGGCCTACGCCGCGCGCTACTTCGCCGCCGTCAACGGCGCGCTGACCGACGGTCCGCTGAGCGTGCGCGAGCTGCTCGACGGCTACGACCGGGCGGTGGCGCTGAACACCGCGTACCTGCTGCCGCACGGCACGATCCGCTACGACGTCATGGGCCCGTCGCCCGACCGCGCCGCGCCCGGCGACCTCGACGAGATGGTGCGCCGCGTCGAGCGCGGCCTGTCGGAGGGCGCGGTGGGTCTGTCGAGCGGCCTCGAATACCTGCCAGGACGCTACGCCGACGCGGCGGAGCTGGCCGCGCTGTGCGCCCCGCTGGGCGGGCTGCCGTACGTCACCCACATGCGCGCCTACGGCGAGCGCGCCGAGATCGGGATGACGGAGGTGATGGAGATCGCCGAGCGGTCGGGGGCCGCCGTGCACGTCTCCCACCTGCACGGCCCTGCCGACGTGCTGCTGCCGCTGGTCGAGCGGGCGCTCGCCGAGGGCGTGGACCTGACCTTCGACACCTACCCCTACCTGCGCGGCAACACGATACTCGCGATGGTCGTGCTGCCGCCCCAGGTGCCGGGCGCCGAGCCGGACGCGGCGATCGAGATGATCGGCTCGGGCGTGCTCGACGACTGGTGGCCGACGCTGGACGCCGTCTGGCCGCGCCTGACCGTCTCGCACGCGCCCGGCCTGGAGTGGGCCGAGGGCCTGACCATGGTCGCGGCGGCCGAGCGTGCCGAGGTGACGCCTGCTGAGTTCTGCCGCCGGCTGCTGGTGGAGACGCGGCTGGAGGCGGGCGTGGTCTCGGCCCGTCCCGACGAGGGCCCGAAGGGGGAGGAGTCCGTACGCAGGATGCTGCGCCACCCCTCGCAGACCGGCGGCTCCGACGGCATCTACGTGGGCGGCCACCCCCATCCGCGCGGCTACGGCGCGTTCGCGAGGTTCCTCGGCCGGCACGTCAGGGAGCTGGGCGACTGGACGTGGGAGCAGGCGGTGACGCACCTGTCGGCCCACCCGGCGCGCCGCTTCGGCCTGCTCGACCGCGGGCTGCTGCGGCAGGGCTGCGCCGCCGACGTGGTGATCTTCGACCCGGACACGGTGACCGACCTCGCGACCTACCCGGCGCCGCGCACGCTCGCCGAGGGCGTGGACGACGTGCTGGTGTCGGGCGTGCCCGTGCTGGCGCGCGGCGAGCTGACCGGCGCCACCCCGGGCCGGGCGCTGCGCCCGTGAGCGCGCGGCCGGAGCGTACGGCGACCGGACGGCAGGTGAGCGCGCGGCCGGAGCGCCCGGTTGGGATAGGGTCGGACGCGGACGAAGGGGGTGTGGTGCCGGCGATCCTCGGTCAGTCGGTCTTCGACGGCGGCCTGGAGTTTCCCGCGATGCTGGTGCACCGCGACGCGCTGGAGCACAACGTCGCCACGATGGCCGCGTTCGTCCGCGATCACGGCATGGAGCTGGCGCCGCACGCCAAGACGCACATGTCGGCGGAGATCGCCGCGATGCAGCTCGCCGCGGGGGCGTGGGGGCTCACGGTGGCGACGCTGAAGCAGGCCAGGACCGTCAGGGGTTTCGGCGTCGGCCGCGTCATGGTGGCCAACCAGGTGGTCGATCCGGCGGGGCTGGCCTGGGCGGCGGCCGAGCTGGACCGCGACCCCGCGTTCGAGCTGCTGAGCTTCGCCGACTCCGAGGCCGCCATCGACATCCTCGCCCGCCATGCGGGCGCGCGGCCGTTCCCGGTGCTGGTGGAGCTGGGCCACGAGGGCGGGCGGGCCGGCTGCCGCTCGCTGGAGCGGCTGCTGGAGGTGGCCGCGTACGCGCAGCGCACGCCCGGCGTCGAGCTGGCCGGGGTGGCGGGCTACGAGGGCGGCCTGAAGAGCGCCGAAGAAGTCCGGAAATATCTGGCCGCGCTGCAGGAGGCCGTCGAGTACGTCCGGCTCAAACGTCCCATCCTGACCGTCGGCGGCAGCCAGTGGTTCGACGTGATCGGCCGCGAGCTGGTCGCCACCCAGGCCCGCATCCTGCTGCGCAGCGGCGCGTACGTCACCCACGACGACGGCTTCTACCGCGAGCGCACGCCGTTCAACCGCATCGACGGCGAGCTGCGCCCGGCGCTGGAGGTGTGGGCGCACGTGCTGTCCACGCCCGAGCCGGACCTCGCGATCGTCGGCATGGGCAAGCGCGACGCCCCCTACGACGAGGGCCTGCCGATCCCGCGCAGGGGCGGCGTGACGATCCTGAAGATGCAGGACCAGCACACCGTGGTACGCGCCGCCGGGCTCAAGCCCGGCGACCTGCTGGCCTTCGGCATCTCCCATCCCTGCACGGCCTTCGACAAGTGGCGCGTGCTGCCGCTGGTGGACCGGGATTACCGTGTCGTTGGCACGATACGCACCAACTTCTAGGGAGATCTCGTGAAAAAGGAGCTCAGGACCACGGAGGGCGCAGCCCCGGTCGGCGCCTACTCCCAAGGGCTCGTGGTCGGGGACTTCGTCTTCACCTCCGGCATGGGCCCGCTCGACCCCCACACCGGCGAAATCGTCGGCGACGACGTCGCCACCCAGACCCACCAGGTGATGCGCAACCTCGGCGCCATCCTCGCCGCCCACGGCCTCGGCTACGACGACGTCATCAAGGCCACCGTGCACCTCCAGCACGTCAAGCGCGACTTCGCCGCCTACAACGAGGTCTACAAGTCCTACTTCACCCCGCCCTACCCGGTGCGCACCACCGTGGGCTCCGAGCTGATGGACATCCTCGTCGAGATCGACTTCGTCGCGCACAAGAGCGCCTGAGGTGCGGCTGTGGACAGTTCGGTGTACGTCTTCGTCGAGGACCTGCGCGGCGAGGGCGTCGAGCGGGTGCTCGACAGGATCAGCGGCTACGGCGTGTCCGGCGTCACCCTCGGCGCCGTCCACCACGCCTCCCGCGACGTCACCCCCCACGGGCTGTCCCGGCTGACCCTGCGCCACGACGGCGCCCACTTCACGCCGCCGCCCGAGCTGTTCGACGGGCTGCGGCTGCGGCCCGTCCCCGGCTACACCGACGCGCTCGACGGGCTCGCCGAGGCGTGCGCGAAACGGTCGCTGAAGCTGCACGCCTGGACGGTCTTCCTGCGCAACGCCACGCTAGGCACCGAACACCCCGACGTGACCGTGCGCGACTGCTTCGGCGACCGCGGCTCGCTCACCGACCTGTGCCCGGCCCACCCCGACGTGCGCGCGTACGCGGTCGCGCTGGCCAGGGCGGTGGCCAGGCTCGGCGCCGACAGCGTGGTGGCCGAGTCGCTGCACTTCAGGCCGCTGAAGCCGCAGCGCTCCTTCGTGCCGCTCGGGCCCATGGACGCCTACCTGTTCGGGCTCTGCTTCTGCGACTACTGCATGCGCCGGGCCACCGACCTCGGCGTCGACGCCGAGGTGGCGCGCGAGGAGTGCGCGCGCATCGTGGGCGGCGTCTTCGACGGCGACCCGCCCGCGCAGGGCGAGGTGACGAGGGCGGCGCTGACCGCGTACGCGGGGCCCGACGTGGTGGCCTACGCCCGCGCCCGCTCCGAGACCGTCACCACGCTGGTGTCCGAGGTGGCATCGGCGGTGGCCGATGAGGGCTCGAAGCTGGTGTTCATCGACTCCACGGGTGCGGTCAAGGGGTACGCCGACGGCCTGCCCACCCCCGGCCTGGCCGCCCACGACGCCTGGCAGTTCGGCGTCGACCTGGTGGCGCTCGGCGACCTCGTGCCCGCGTTCGGCGTGCTCGCGTACGCGCGCGACGCGGCGCGGGTGGCCGACGACGTCGCCGCCTACCTGCGTTCGGTGGGCAAGGACCGCGAGGTGCGCGCGGTGCTGCGGCCGGGCCATCCCGACAGCGACTCCACCGACCGGCTGGTGGCCAAGGCGCGGGGCGCGAAGGCGGCCGGCGCGATGGCGATCGACTTCTACGCGTACGGGCTGGTGCCGTACCCGGTGCTCGACCGCATCCCGGCCGCGCTGTCCGAGACCCCCTGACGCTCGGCTCGCCGGGGCGGCCTGGGCGCCGAACATGGCCGCCGAACATGGCCGCCGAACATGGCCGCCGAACATGGCCGCCGAACATGGCCGCCGCCTCCCGGCGCCGAGGTGGTCAGCGAGCTACGGGCGCTCCGCGACCTGTGACGCGCCGTCGAGGACCAGGGCGACGGCCTCGGCGGCGAAGTCGTCGCCGACCTTCATGCCGCGCAGCACCGCCCGCATCCACACCGCCCCGGCGAGCAGGTCCATGATCAGCAGCGGGTCGGCGGACGCGGCGGGCTCGCCCCTGCGGGCGGCGCGCTCGAAGATCTCCCGCTCCTTGGCGAACCGGTCGGCGAAGAACCGCCGCCCGTCCAGCTCGGGGTGCCGGACGGCGGCGGCGAGCGCGGCCACCGCGATGTCGCTGCCCGGCGGCTCGGTCAGCAGCCGCCGTACGCCCTCCACGAGGGCGATCAGGTCACCGCGCAGGCTCCCCGTGTCGGGCACGGCGAAGCCGAGCACGTCGGACTCCACCAGCGCCGCACCCAGCAGCGCCGCCTTCGACGGCCACCAGCGGTAGATCGTTGTCTTGTTGACGCCGGAGCGCTCGGCGACCCCCTCGACGGTCAGCCCGTCATAGCCCCGCTCGGCCACCAGCCGCAGGGTCGCGTCGAAGATCTCCCGCTGCTTCCTGGGCGCCATGGAGGCTATTCTCGCGCGGCGAACGCCGTGAGCACGCCCAAGGCGAGGTAGACGCCGCCGCTGGCGTACCGCATGGGCTTGGCCGCTCGGGTGAGGCGGCGGCCGATCGCACCGGCGGTGACGGCGTACGCGACATCAGAGATCAGGCCGACCAGCAGCAGCGTGAGGCCGAGCACCACCACCTGCAGCGCGGGCGAGCCCGCGCGGGGGTCGACGAACTGCGGAAGGAACGCCAGGAAGAACAGCGCCACCTTGGGATTCAGCACGTTGACCAGCAGTCCTTCGAGGAACACCTTGCGCAGCGGCTGCGGCTCGGGCGCGCCGGCCTGCTGCTCCTTGCCGGTGAACGCGCGCACGCCCAGGTAGACGAGGTAGGCGACGCCCGCCCACTTGATGATCGAGAACAGCGTGGCGGACTGCGCGATCGCGTACGACAGGCCCGCGGCGGCGGCCGCGATGTGCAGGAGCGTGCCAGTCTCCACGCCGAACGCGCTGGCCAGACCGGCCGCCCGGCCCTGGGAGAGCCCGCGTGCGGTGATGTAGAGGTGGTTGGGCCCGGGGATCAGGACCACAGTGATGCTGACCGTCAGGAAGACGGCGAACGTCGTCGGATCAATCACGGGGAGCAATCTAGGCCCGGTTTGGTCCGGCCAGGAGGGCCAATCGCCGGGCGGTCCCGTGGACCAATCGGCTGTCGGTGGAAAATGGCATAGTTTGCAGGCGTGACAGGTCTTTTCGTCGGGCGAGCCGCTGAGCTGGCCGGACTGCTGCGAGCGCTCAGCTCGGCCGCCGACGGCGTGGCGGGTGTGGCGCTCGTCGGCGGCGACGCCGGCATCGGCAAGACCCGGCTGGCCGCCGAGCTGGTCGCCGAGGCCCGCTCGCGCGGCTTCCACGTCCTGGTCGGCCAGTGCGCCGAGCTGGGCGACGCGCTGCCCTACCTGCCGCTGGCCGACGCGCTGCGCAGCGCCGAGCCGGCCGTGCGCGAGGCCGCCGCCGCCCACCCCATGCTGGGCCAGCTACTGCCCGGCACGGAGAGCGCGCCCGCCACCGGGCTCACCCAGCAGCGGCTGTTCGGCTCACTGCTCGGGCTGCTCGCCGACGTGCAGCCGGTGCTGTTCGTCATCGAAGACCTGCACTGGGCCGACCGGTCCACCCGCGACCTGCTGGTCTTCCTCAGCCGCATGCTGCAGAGCGAGCGGGTGTGCGTGGTCGGCACCTACCGCACCGACGACCTGCACCGCCGCCACCCGCTCAGGCCCGTTCTGGCCGAGCTCAAGCGCCTGCCCACGGTGACGAGCGTGGAGCTCGGGCCGCTGGGCGACGGCGAGATGGCCGACTACGTCGCCACGCTGGGCGACATCGACGCCCAGAGCCTCGGGCTCATCGTCTCCCGCGCCGACGGCAACCCGTTCTATGCCGAAGAGCTTTATGCCGCCATGGCCGAGGGCGACGACCTGCCCGACGAGCTGGCCGGTCTGCTGCTGTCCAGGGTCGAGGTGCTGTCGGAGGCCGGTCAGCGGGTGCTGCGCGCCGCCGCCGTGGCCGGGCGCAGGGTGGAGGACGAGCTGCTGCGCGAGGTGTCGGGGCTGCCGCTCGCCGAGTTCGAGGAGGCGGTCAGGGAAATCGTCTCGCGCGGCCTGCTCAAAGTGCGCGGCCACGGCTACGCCTTCCGCCACGCGCTGCTCCAGGAGGCCGTCTACAACGACCTGCTGCCGGGCGAGCGCACCCGCCTCCACGCCGCCTTCGCCCGCCTGCTCACCTCGCCCGCCGAGCTGGCGCACCACCATCTGGCCGGCCATGACCTGCCGGGCGCGCTCGCGGCCTCCGTCGAGGCGGGCAGGGAGGCCGAGCGGGTCGGCGCGCCCGCCGAGGCCCACCGCCACTACGACCGCGCGCTGTCGCTGTGGGAGCGGGTCGACGACGCCGAGCGGCTGGCCGGGGAGAGCCGCGTGAAGCTGGCGTTCCGCAGCGCGGTCATGGCGGCCGACAGCGGCGACAAGCACCGCGCGGTGACGCAGCTCCGCGTGCTGCCGCAGACGTCCGAGGTGTGCGAGCGGCTCGCCTATTACCTCTACGAGATGAACGACGAGGACGCGGCGGTTGAGGTGGCCGAGCGCGCCGTCGAGAGCGCGGGCGAGCCCGCGACGCTCGCCCGCGCCATGGCCACCTACGCCCGCACCCTGCTGTGGAGCCCGCGCCATCACGAGGCCGAGGAGCTGGCCACCCGGGCGCTGGAGCTCGCCCGCGCGGCCGGGGCCAGAGACGCCGAGGTCGGCGCTCTGCTCACGCTGGCCGTCTACGCCGAGGTGGCCGGCGACATGCACCGGGCTCACGACCTGGTCGACCGGGCCATGGCGGGGCCCACCGGCGATCTCGCCATGGACCTGCGGGCCCGCTTCCACCACGCCCGCATCCACTACGAGCAGGGGGTGCTCGAACACGCCGCCGAGGTGGCCGACGACGGCATCCGCCTGGCGTCCGAGACCGGGCTCATGTGGAGCACGTACGGCACTGACCTGCGCTTCCTGCGCTTCCTCATCCACTACGTCGCCGGCGAGTGGGACGCGGCCGAGACCATGGCGGCCGGGTTCGGGGCCAGGGTCGGCACGGTCCCCGAGGCCATCCTGTCGTCGTTCGCGCTGTTCATCGAGGTGGCGCGCGGCCTGCCCGCGGTCGAGTCGCGGCTGAGCTGGCTGCGGCCGTTCTGGTCCGACGCGCTCGCCTCCTACATGTCGCGCGGGCTGGCCGCCGAGCACGCGCTGTGGCACGGCGACCCCGCCACCGCGCTCGACCACGTACGCGCGGTGCTCGCGGCGCAGCAGCCCGGCGACGCCGGCAACGTCCGCATCGCCGCCATCGGGCTGTGGGCGCTGGCCGAGCTGGGCACCACCGAGGGCGCCGACGAGCTGCGCGCCCAGGCCAGGCTCTCCGCCGAGCACGGCCCCACCGGCGGTGGCGGGCACCTCGGCCCCGAGGGGCGGGCGTGGACGCTGCGCGTCGAGGCCGAGTGGCACCGCGTGCACGGGCGGCTCGACGTCGAGCTGTGCCGCAAGGTCGTCGAGGCGTTCGACTACGGCTTCGTGTACGAGGCCGCGCGCGCCCGCTGGCGGCTCGCCGAGGCGCTGCTCGCGGCGGGCGACCGCGAGGCGGCCCAGGCGGAGTGGGAGGCGGCCAGGGAGGTCGCGGGCAAGCTGCGGGCCGTGCCGCTGGAGAACGCGCTGCTCGACTTCGGGCGTCGCGCCCGCTTCGGCATCGCCGCCGGCGGCGGCTCCCGTGCGGGCGAGCCCCGGGCGGGGGCGGCCGTTGAGCCGGCCGAGGGGCGGCTGACCGCGCGGGAGATCGAGGTGCTGCGGCTGGTGGCCGAGGGGCTGACCAACAGGGAGATCGCCGAGCGGCTGTTCATCGCACAGAAGACGGTGAGCGTCCACGTGTCCAACATCCTCGGCAAGCTCGGCGTCTCAACCCGCACCCAGGCCGCCGCCACCGCCCGCCGTCTGGGCCTGCTGCCCTGACACGGCGCACGCCCGGTCAGCCGGCCGGCTCCGCGGTCAGGAGCATCTCCTGTTCCGCGGAGCCGGGACCATGGAGCCAGAGCGACGATCACGTGCGCGGATCGGCGAGAGCTTCACGCTGCTCCGGGGTGAGCGGGCGGGTGGGCAGGCCGCGCAGGAGGAGGAAGAGCTTGGCCGTCTCCTCCAGCTCCTCCACGGCGTCCATGGCCGCGCCGAGCGTCTTGCCCGCGACGATCGGGCCGTGGTTGCTCAGCAGCAGCGCCCGGTGCGTGCGCGCCTTCTCCTCGGCTGCCGGGCCCAGCGCCGGATCGCCCGGCGCGTAGTAGGGCAGCAGCGGCAGCCGCCCGACCCGCATCGCGAAGTACGCGGTCAGCGGCGGCAGCGCGTCGTCGGGGTCCAGCCCGTCCATGCACGACACGGCGGCGGCGTACGTGGAGTGCGTGTGCACCACCGCGCCCGCGTCCGGCCTGGCCCGCAGGAGCGCGGCGTGCAGGAACGCCTCCTTCGACGGTTTGGGCCCGGCCACGTGCGCGCCGGTCAGGTCGATCAGCGACAGGTCGGCGGCCTCGACCGTGCCCAGGCTGGAGCCGGTCGGGGTGACGAGCACGCGGTCGCCGACCCGTACGGACAGATTGCCGGTACTGCCGTGGGTGAGGCCGCGCGCGAACAGGGAGCGGGCGGCGGCGATGATCTCCCGGCGCTGCCCGTCGAATTCCGGTGATGTCATCGGGACGCCTCCACCAGCAGGTCGGGTTCGCCGAAGTTGCCGGACTTGAGCAGCAGCGACAGGCCGTCCGGGGTGTGGATCCACGGCACGCCGCGCGCCGCCTCCGCGCCGATCATGCCGCCCGGCACGCCGAGCGCGCTCACGATCGCGCCCGAAGTCTCGCCGCCCGCCGAGATCACCCGCGTGACGCCCCGCTCCACCAGGCCGCGCGCGATGTCGCCGAGCGCGTGCTCCAGGATCGTGGCCGAGCGTTCGGTGCCGAGGATCTGCTGGACGCGGCGCAGCGCCGCCGGTTCGAGCGAGGAGTAGATGAGGGGCGCCCCCGAGCCGGGCGGCAGGTGGTCGTACCAGGCCAGGGCGCCGCGGGCCAGCGAGACCGGGTCGCGGTCGGTCAGCGCGTCCAGCCGGTACGCCGGCCTGCCCGCCTCGATCATGGCCGCGACCTGCTCCAACGTACGGGCCGAGCAGCTCCCTGCGAGCACCGCGGCCACCCCGGAGGGCGCGGGCGCGGGCGGCTCGCCGCCACCGGTGCGCGCGTGCGCCGCCGCCAGCCCGCCGGCCAGCCCCGCCGCGCCCGCCACCAGCCGCGCTCCCGCCAGCGCCCGCCCCGACACCTCCAGGTCGGAGTCGTCCAGCGCGTCCACGAACGCGTACCGCACGCCGTGCTCGCGCAGCTCGGCCAGCCGCTGTTCGACCACGTGCCCGCGGACCTGGTCGAGCGTCACGACACCCGCCCGGTAGGCGCTCTGCGCCTCGAGCAGCCGTGGCAGGTACGAGTCGGTCATCGGCGTGAGCGGATGGTGCCGCATGTGCGACTCGCCGAGCAGCACGTCGCCGACGAACAGGTAGCCGTTGTACTGCGTGCGGCCGTGCTCGGGAGAGCTCGGCGTCATCGCGACCAGCGGCACCTCCATGGCGTCGGCCAGCGCGTCGAGCACCGGGCCGATGTTGCCGTCGCGGGTGGAGTCGAACGTCGAGCAGTACTTGAAGTAGACCTGCTGCGCCGCGCCGTGCGCCCGCAGCCAGCGCAGCGCGCGCAGCGTCCGCGCCACCGCGTCGGCTTTGGGGATCGTACGGGTCTTGAGCGCGATCACGACGACGTCGTGCTCGGGCGGCTCGGTGCCCTGTGGCGGCAGCCCGAAGTACAGGACGGTACGCAGGCCGCGGCGGCGCATGGCCACGGCCACGTCGGTGGCGCCGGTGAAGTCGTCGGCGATGGCACCGATCATGGACGCCTCTCGGTGCGGGGGAGGTGGTCGAACATAAAGCCGACGTTATCGGCGCAAAAGTGGATCAGTGACGATGGGGCGGAACTCCTTCGGATATGTCAGCTCGTGATGGTCTAGTCGCGGAACAGGAAGGCGGCCTCGTGATCGGCCTGCAGGTACCCGTGGAAGCTCCGGGCCTTCTTCTCGGCCGTCCTATCGGCGGTCACGATGGTCACGACCACGTACTTCTTCGAGGCGCCCGAGAGGATCTTGCCGTAGACGTACTCGGAGTGCGCCTTGTCATGGCGCCACCTGATCGCGTTCGACGAGAGCTTGGCCAGGCGGTCGGCCGTGGTCTTGGCGGCCTGGTCGGTGGGGAACTGCATGAGGAGCGTGACCGCCTTGAGGTGGCCTTTGTAGGCCGAGTACGCGAGCTGCACCGCGCGCTCGCACCTGTTCGCGCGCAGCACGCGCTCCTTGCCGTCCACCGGGGTGCAGGAGTCGTAGGTCCAGCCGGCCACCTTGTCCGCCCGGAACTTGGCCGTCCCCATCATGAAGTTCCAGTCGCCGAACTCGTCGGCCGTGATGGGGGAGCCGGGCTCCGGCACGGTCGTCGACGGGGACGGCGTCTGCGACGGCTGCGGCGTCCGCGCGCTGGGCGTGGAGACGGGCAGGGCGATCTCGTCGATCTTGTCGTCCATGGACGTGAAGAGGTAGACGAGGATGCCGATGATGCCCGCCACGGTGAGCCCCATCAGGGTGAACACCACCGCCGCGATCTTGTTGCCGGTGCCGGAGCCGCTCGGATACGCGGGCGGGGGCCCGTAGGCAGGGCCGCCCTGGCCGTACGGTGAGCCTTCGTAGGCCGGCTGGGTGGCGGGCCCGTACGGGGAGTGGAGCTGCTGGGTCGGCTGCTGAGGGCCGGAGGGTGACTGCTGCGGGCCGTACCCTTGCGGCGCACCCTGGCCTGGTGCGCCGCCCCATGGGCCGGGCTGCTGGGGCTGCGGCTGTGGAGGGTATGCCATCCCCCCATTCTGGTGCAGGCCATTACCATCCGCCCCAAAGACCCCACCAATCGTCATCGTGCGGCGATGCTTCGGCCGGTGCCGGCGGCGGGGGCCAGGGCGTGGCGGCGGCGGAACCGGCCGGGCGCGAGGCCGTACGCGCGCTTGAACGCGTTGCCGAAGGCGAACTCCGAGCCGTAACCCACGCGCGCGGCGATCTCCGACACCGGCGCGTCCGACTCGACCAGCAGCCGCGCCGCCGTGGCGAGCCGCCACCACGTCAGGTACGCCAGCGGCGGCTGTCCCACCAGCTCGCTGAAGCGGCGGGCGAACCCGGCCCGCGACAGGCCCGCCTGGGAGGCGAGCGACTCGACGGTCCAGCGGCGCTCGGGGGCGCGGTGCATGGCGTCGAGCGCCCGCCCGACGGCCGGGTCGGCGAGCGCGGCGGCCCAGCCCCCGTGCGTGCAGACCTCGCCGGAGGTGAACCAGGCGCGCAGCACGTAGAGCTGCACCGCGTCGAGCAGGGACGTCACGATGGTGTCCGCGCCGAGGCGCGGGTTGTCGATCTCCCCGGCCAGCAGCTCGACGGCCGCCCGCAGCTCGGGGTGGCAGCCGAGCGTCGCGGTCAGATGGATCACCGGGGGCAGCGAGCGCAGGATCGGGTGCGCCAGGCGGGGGTCGAGCCGGTAGCCGCAGACGAGGGTGACGGTCTCGGCCCCGCTGCCGCCGACTCCGGCCGAGGTGAACAGCTCGGGGTCGTCGTGGCGGCAGCCGGTGGGCGGCGGCAGCGGCCGTTCGGGGTCGTCGGTGAGCCCGTACGAGTCGCCGTGCGGGAGGAACACCACGTCGCCGACGCTGAGCGGGATGGGCTCCCCTTCGCTGGGGACGAACCAGCAGGAACCGCGCAGCACGATCTGGAAGCTCGCCGAGCCGGGCGCGGAGGGGAACGTCTGTCCCCAGGGGGCGCGCCAGGAGACGCGCGCGGAGACCGGCCGTCCGGTCCGCATCAGGGCGACCACGTCGCTCAGGACATCCATGCGAGCAGTCTAAGTCTGTGGACGATGACGTATAAATCATGGACGACAGCGCATTCACCATCTCACCATCGCCCGCCTACGGTGGTCGGCGTACCGACACCTTGCTGAGAGGAACGTTGCCATGCCGAAGGTGGGCATCATCGTGGGCAGCACCCGTCCAGGCCGCAACGGCGAGGCGGTGGCGCGCTGGGTGCACGAGCTTGCGACCAAGCGTGGCGACGCCGAGTACCGGCTGCTCGACTTGCGGGACTTCGACCTGCGCCACCTGGACGAGCAGACTCCGGCGGCCGCCGGCGTCTACCAGCACGAGCACACCAAGCGCTGGTCGGCGGCCATCGCGCCGCTCGACGCGTACGTGTTCGTGACGCCCGAGTACAACCACTCGATCCCGGGCGCGCTCAAGGACGCGATCGACTTCCTGTACAACGAGTGGGCCGACAAGGCGGCCGGCTTCGTCAGCTACGGGGTCGATGGAGGCGTGCGCTCCGTCGGGCACCTGCGCGACATCCTGTCCACGGTGCAGGTGGCGACCGTGCAGGCGTACGTCGCGCTCTCCGTCGCCACCGACTTCGAGAACTTCACCGACTTCCGGCCCGCCCCGCAGCACGAGGAGCGGCTGAACCTCATGCTCGACCAGCTGCTGGCATGGGGGTCCGCGCTGCAGTCGCTGAGAGGATGACCGCAAAGACGTATCTATGTATCTATCCGGACAGTTGCCCCCTCTACGGAAACGATCCTGATGACAGGACCGGGCCCGGAAGAGCCGGGGCAGACCGTGCCCGTGCCGGTGACCAGGATCACCGTGGCCCCCGCCGGGCCGGGCGCGGTCGAGCTGCGGGACGGTGTCCGGCCCGGCGGGCAGGGGGGAGGTGCGCCCTGCCGCAGGGAGGAGGGGGCAGGGCGCACCGGCTCAGGGCCGGCGTGCGCGGGGACGCGGGGCGCCGTGGTACGGCTGGGCCGGTCAGCGGCGGCGACCCACGCCGGCCAGCACGTTGTAGCGGGTCACGTCCTGGCGGATGAGGTCTTCAGGTTCGGAATGCCAGTCCGCCAGCGGCACCAGGCCGGGCTCGATCAGCTCCATGTCGCCGAAGTACCCGGCGATCTCCGTGCGGGTGCGCCAGCGGCCGGTGCCGAGGTTGCGGTTGAAGTCCCGCTCGGCCTCGATGGCGATCTCGGACGCCTCGGGGTGCTCGTCGCCCGGGTTGTGGAAGTGCACGATGGCCAGGTGGCTGCCCGGCGCGAGCACCGAGCGGAACCGCTTCATGATCCCCTCGGGGTCCTCGTCGTCGTTGACGTGGTGCAGCACCGACACCAGCAGCATCCCGACCGGCTTGCTGAAGTCGATGAACTCCAGCACCTCGGGGTTCTCCAGGATCTCGGCGGGCCTGCGGATGTCGCCGTCGACGACGGTGGTGACGTCGTTCGTGGCCAGCAGCGCCCGGCCGTGGGCCAGCACGACCGGGTCGTTGTCGACGTACACCACGCGCGCCTCGGGGGCGATGGCCTGCGCGATCTCGTGGACGTTGCCCTGCGTCGGCAGCCCGGAGCCGAGGTCGAGGAACTGGCGGATGCCGGCCTCGGCCGTCATGTACTCGACGGCGCGGCGCAGGAACGTACGGTTGGCCCGGCCCGCCTCGCGCGCGTCCGGCGCGATCTTCAGCGCCTCCTCGGCCACCTTGCGGTCCACCGCGTAGTTGTCCTTGCCGCCGAGGAAGTAGTCATAGACGCGGGCGATGCTGGGGACGGTCGGGTCGATCCCGGGTGGCACCGGCGGGTCGCCGGCGTCGCTCGGCTCCGTGATCTTTCCGTTCTCACCCATGGCACCTCACGTCGGCCGACTCATGGTGGTTGACTCGGAGATCAACGGCATCGTAACGCGGGGCGTCGAACGGCAGAAGTGGATGATTGTGGAAGATCACCTTGACGTCGGCCAGAACCCGGACGTACGGCTCTTCGTGACCAGGACCGGTCCCGGGCCGGGGCGTTCGCCGCTGCTGGTGATCCATGGCGGGCCTGATTGGGATCACAGCTATCTGCGGGAGCCGCTGGTGCGGCTCGCCGACCACCACGACGTGATATTTCCGGATCTACGGGGCTGCGGGCGCTCCACCCAGGGCCTGGCCGTTCACCACTACACGCCCGCCGCGGCCACCGGCGACCTCGTCGCGCTGCTCGACGCCCTCGGCCTGGCGCAGGCCGACGTGCTCGGGTTCTCGTACGGCGGCCTGCTCGCGCAGCGGCTCGCCGTGCTCGCTCCCGGCCGCGTACGCCGCCTGGTGATCGCGTCGAGCAGCGTGCCGCCGGTGCCGAAGGACGCCTACGACGGCTGGGCGGAGCGTGAGCGCCGGACGGCCGCCGAGCGCCGCGTGTGGTCGGAGTCCACGCTGACCGGGCCCGAGCTGACCAGGGCGGCGGCGTACGCCGGGGCCGAGGCCGACGTGTGGCGGGCGGAGATGCTGGACGGCTATCGCGAGCGCCTGGCCGCCGTACGCTTCTCGGGCGAGTGGCTGCGCGCCTGGCAGGCGGGGTCTTTGCCGTCCGCGCGGATCGACGACGCCGCCCGGCGGCTGGCCGAGCTGGGCGTGCCCATCCTGCTGCTGCACGGCCGGCAGGACATGACGTTCCCCGTCGCGCTGGCCGAGGAGGCGAGCGTGCTCATCCCGTCGGCCCGCGCGGTGATCCTGGAGGAGGCCGGCCACATGGCCCACGTGGACCAGCCGGAACGCTGGCTGGCCGCCGTCACGTCCTTCCTGCGCGAGGACCTTCCCGCCTGAGCCCTCTGGGCGAGGACCTTCTGGTCCGAGCTCCGTGGACGAGCCCTTTCTCGTCGGGCCTCCGATGGGCAGCCTGAACTGAACACCCTCAGTTGCACAGCTCAGGCTGCCCATTTTAGGGTGAAAAGGTGACTTTCGGGGATGAATCGGACCTTGCGTCGCGGGCCGCGGCCGAGGTGTGGGTGGTGCTGGGCCGCCTGCGCCGCAGGCTGGAGGCCCTGCCGTCGGAGGGCGGTCTGTCCCCGGCGCAGTCGTCGGTCCTCACCCGGCTCGCCAAGCACGGCCCCGCCTCCGCCAGCGAACTGGCCGCCGCAGAACGCGTCAGGCCGCAGTCGATGGCCAAGATCGTCGCCTCCCTCGAACAGGCCGGCCTGGTCGAACGCAACCCCGACCCCGCAGACGGCCGGCGCCAGGTCATCACACTGACCGACCTCGGCACCGCCCGCCGCCAGGGCGACAGAGAGGCCCGCCAAGCCTGGCTGGCCGCAGCCTTGCGCGAGCGGGGCGGCGAGGAGCAGATCCGCGCCGTCATCACAGCGATGGCCCTGCTGGACGAGGTCGCACACTCGTGAAGGAGGGAGCCGGAGAGACGCGGCGCGGCGCGGACGGCCCCGGAGAGCCGGAGCATGGCCGGTGGGGCGGTACGGACGGGACCGGAGAGCCAGAGCATGGCCGGTCGGATGGCGCCGGTGAGGCCGAGCAGCGGGCGCATGGCCGGTCGCGGAATGGGCGGCGGGGCTTCGACCGGCGGCTGATCGCGCCCATGATCCTCGGCTCGATCCTGAACCCGATCAACTCGTCGATGCTCGCCGTCGCACTGATCCCGATCGGCGCGGCGTTCGGCGCGCCGCCTTCGGAGACGGCGTGGCTGGTCACCGGCCTCTACCTCGCCACCGCCGTCGGCCAGCCGGTGATCGGGCGGCTGGTCGACATGTACGGCCCGCGCCTGCTCTACCTGCTGGGCACCGCGCTGGTCGGCATCGCGGGCCTGATGGCGATGTTCGCGCCGAACCTGGGCGTCCTCATCGCCTCCCGGGTGCTGCTCGGCCTCGGCACGTGCGCCGCGTACCCGGCCTCGATGTTCCTGCTGCGCAGCGAGGCCGAGCGTACGGGGCTGCGCAACCCCGGCGGTGTGCTCGCCCTGCTGTCCATCAGCAACCAGGTCATCTCGGTCGTCGGCCCGACGCTCGGCGGCCTGCTGATCGGCCTCGGCGGCTGGCACCTGATCTTCGCGGTCAACGTGCCGCTCGCCCTCGCCTGCCTGGTGCTGGGCACGCTGCTGCTGCCCAAGCGCTCCGAGCTGCGCACCCACCCGGGTCAGGGGCTGGACCTACCTGGGATGGCGGGGTTCGCCGGGATGCTCACCGCGTTCATGCTGTTCCTGATGGAGCCCGGCGGCGCGCACCTCTACCTGGTCGCGATCGCGGCCGTGCTGGGCGCCGGGTTCGCCTGGTGGGAGCTGCGCCGCGCGGAGCCGTTCATCGACCTGCGGGTGCTGCGCGGCAACGCCGCGCTGCTCGCCACGTACGGACGCCAGGTGCTGGCCTTCACCACCAGCTACGCCTTCCTCTACGCCTTCAGCCAGTGGCTGGAAGAGAGCCGCGGGCTGAGCCCGTCGCATGCGGGGCTGCTCCTGCTGCCCCTGTCGGCGACCGCGATCATCGCCACCGCGATCGCCGGCAGAAGCGCGAAGGTGCGCGCCAAGCTCGTGGTCGGCGCCGCCACGCAGATCGCCGGCTGCCTCGCCCTGCTCGGCCTGCACGCCTCCAGCCCGGTCTGGCTGCTGCTGATCATCGGCGGCGTCCTCGGCATCTCGCAGGGGCTCATCGGTCTGGGCAACCAGAACGCCCTCTACGCCCAGGCCGACCCCGCCCGCATGGGCTCCTCCGCCGGGCTGCTGCGCACCTTCATGTACATCGGCGCGTTGCTGGCCGCCGCCGCCAACGCCGTCTTCTACCGCCACGGCGCCACCACGTCGGGCCTGCATGGCCTCAGCGTCCTGCTGGCGGTGGTCGCCGCCCTGCTGCTGTCCCTGACGCTCGCCGACCGCTCCCTGACCCGCGTCGGCACCTGACCGCCCGCGCCGTCCCCGTGGAGGACGGCGCGGGCGGTCGCGCGGTCAGAGCGAGATGGACTCGGGGCCCAGGAGGGCCTTGATGTCGGCGGCGAAGCTGGGGGCCGCGTTGACCGGCCAATCCGGCAGCGCCAGCACCATCGTCTTGCCCGCCGGCCGCCGCAGGTTGATCTGCAGCGGCACCTGCCCTTGGTGGGTCTTGAGCACCTGGCGCAGCTCGTCGAGCAGGCCGGGCGTGATGCGCTCCTCCCGCATCTGCAGCGTGATCGGCGCGCCGTTCTCGCTGTTGACGCCGGAGACGTCGATGAGCGTCATGTCCTGGGCGAAGACGCTGATGGCGCCGTCGCGGTTGTTGATCTGCCCGCGTACGGACACCACGATGTCGGGCCGCAGCTCGGGTCCGTACAGCTCGTAGTTGCGCGGGAAGAACAGGCACTCGATGGCGGCGTCCATGTCCTCGACGGTGATGATCGCCCAGGTGTTGCCCGCCTTGTTGACCCGCCGGTCGACCTTGGTGACGAGGCCGGCGACCTGCACGTCGCCGCGGTCCTCGCGGCCGCTGTCGAGCAGGTCGGCGATGGTGGTGTCGCGGTTGCGGGCGAGCAGGCGTTCGGTGCCGGCCAGGGGGTGGTCGGACACGTACAGGCCGAGCATCTCGCGTTCGAAGTCGAGCTTGGTCTTCTTGTCCCACTCGCCGTCGGGGACGGCGATGGTGAAGATCTCGTCGTCGCCGTCGTCGGCGAGGCCGCCGAAGAGCGAGTCCTGGCCGTGGGCCTCGTTCTTCTTGATGTCGATGACGGACTCCACGGCCTGCTCGTGGATCATCATCAGGCCCTTGCGCGGGTGGCCGAGCGAGTCGAACCCGCCCGCCTTGATGAGCGATTCGATGACCCTCTTGTTGCAGGCGGTCAGCGGCACCTTGGCGAGGAAGTCGTTGAAGTCGGTGAAGCGGCCCTTGTCGGTGCGGGCCTTGATGATGCCGTCCACGACGTTCTCGCCGACGTTGCGCACGGCGCCCATGCCGAAGCGGACCTGGGTGTCACCGACGGCGACGAAGTCGAGCTGGGAGTCGTTGACGTCGGGCGGCAGCACCTGGATGCCCATCTTGCGGCACTCGGCGAGGTAGACGGCCGCCTTGTCCTTGTCGTCGCCGACGGAGGTGAGCAGGGCCGCCATGTACTCGGCGGGGTAGTTGGCCTTGAGGTAGGCGGTCCAGTACGCGACGAGGCCGTAGCCGGCGGTGTGGGACTTGTTGAACGCGTAGCCGGAGAACGGCAGCATGACGTCCCACAGCGCCTGGATGGCCTCGTCGGAGTAGCCGTTGCCGCGCATGCCCGCCTGGAAGTTCTCGAACTCCTTGGCCAGGATCTCCGGCTTCTTCTTGCCCATGGCGCGGCGCAGCAGGTCGGCGCCGCCGAGGGAGTAGCCGGCCAGCTCCCGCGCCACCGCCATGATCTGCTCCTGGTAGACGAGCAGGTGGAAGGTGGGGCCGAGGATCGGGTCGAGCGCCTCCTTCAGCTCGGGGTGGATCGGCTCGATGTCCTGGCGGCCGTTCTTGCGGTGGGCGTAGTTGGTGTGGGCGTTGGCCGCCATCGGGCCGGGCCGGTAGAGGGCGAGCACGGCCGCGATGTCCTCGAACCGGGTCGGCTCCATCAGCTTCAGCAGCGAGCGCATGGGCCCGCCGTCCAGCTGGAACACGCCCAGCGTGTCGCCCCTCGCCATGAGCTGGTACGTCTTGGCGTCGTCGAGCGGGATGGTGAGCGTGTCGAGCTCGATGCCGCGGTTCTGCTTGATGATCTGGATGGCGTGGTCGATGATGCCCAGGTTCCGCAGGCCCAGGAAGTCCATCTTGACCAGGCCCATGTCCTCGCAGGACGGGTAGTCGAACCCGGTGATGACCACGCCGTCCTTGTCCCGCATGTGCATCGGGATCAGGTCGAGCAGCGGCGTCGACGACAGGATGACCGCCGCCGCGTGCACGCCGGTGCCGCGGATCAGGCCCTCGATGCCGCGCCCGGTGTCGATGACCTTGCGCACGTCGGGGTCGGACTCGTACAGGGCGCGGATCTCGGTGCCCTCGACGTAGCGGGGGTGGTCTTCGTTGAACAGGTCGGCGAGCGGCACGCCCTTGCCCATGACGTCGGGCGGCATCGCCTTGGTGATCTTGTCGCCCATGGCGAACGGGTAGCCGAGGATGCGGCTCGCGTCCTTCACGGCGGCCTTCGCCTTGATGGTGCCGAACGTGTTGACCTGGGCGGTGTACTCGCTGCCGTACTTCTGGGTGACGTAGGCCACCATGCGGTCGCGCTGGCGGTCGTCGAAGTCGAGGTCGATGTCGGGCGGGTTGATGCGCTCGGGGTTGAGGAAGCGCTCGAACAGCAGGCCGTGCTCCAGCGGGTCCAGCTCGGTGATGCGGGTGGCGTACGCGACGATCGAGCCGGTGGCGCTGCCTCGGCCGGGGCCGACCGGGATGCCGTTGTCGCGCGCGTACCTGCAGATGTCGGCCACCACGAGGAAGTACGAGGAGAAGCCCATCGGGCCGATGACCTTCATCTCCGTCTCGTAGCGCTCCATCACCTCGGCCGGGATGGGGGAGCCGTAGCGCATCTCCAGGCCGCGCTCGACCTCCTTGCGCAGCCACGACTCCTGCGTCTCGCCCTCGGGCACGTCGGGGTAGTCGGGCATCCGGTCGACGTGCGCGAACACCTCGCCGTAGTCGCCGATCATCTCCGCGACCAGCAGCGTGTTCTCGCACGCCTCCGGCAGCTCGGGGAAGAGGCGGTACATCTCCTCGGCCGACTTGAGGTAGTAGCCGGAGCCGTTGAAGCGGAAGCGGTTGGGGTCGTCCTTGTTCTTGCCGACGCCCACGCACAGGAGGCTGTCGTGCGCGTCGGCCTGGTCCTCGGTGACGTAGTGGGAGTCGTTGGTGACCAGCAGCGGGATGTCGAGCTGCTTGGCCAGCTTCAGCAGGTCCTGGCGGACCTCGCGCTCGATGTCGATGCCGTGGTCCATCAGCTCCAGGAAGTAGTTCTCCTTGCCGAAGATCTCCTGGTATTCGGCGGCCACCTTGACGGCCTCGTCGTACTGGCCGAGGCGGATCCTGGTCTGCACCGCGCCGGACGGGCAGCCGGTGGTGGCGATGATGCCGGAGGCGTACTGGGAGATGAGGTCCTTGTCCATGCGGGGCTTGGAGTAGTAGCCCTCGAAGCTGGCCAGCGACGACAGCCGGAACAGATTACGCAGGCCGCCCGCGTCCTTCGCCCACATGGTCATGTGGGTGAACCGGCCGCCGCCCGAGACGTCCTTGCCGCCCTCGGCGTCGGCCACGCCGGTCTCCGCGCGCTGGCCCCAGAAGACCGGCTTCTTGACGAAGCGGTTCTCCGGCGCGACGTACGCCTCGATGCCGATGATCGGCTTGACCGGGGAGCCCGAGGCGACCTTCTGGAACTCGTACGCGCCGAACATGTTGCCGTGGTCGCTCATCGCGATGGCCGGCATCTCCAGCCGCTCGGCCTCTTTGAACAGCGGTTTCAGCTTCGCCGCGCCGTCGAGCATGCTGTATTCGGTGTGCACGTGGAGGTGCACGAAGGACTTGCTCACCCGGTCCCCTAAACCTCGCCCCGCCAGATCTACCCCACGACCCTATGCCGTCTCAGGCGCCACTCGAAGCCCCCGGATGGGGCCTCACGGGGTGCTCTCCGGCGGTCTGCGGAGGTCAGCCGCGGTGTGCCGGCGCGGAAAATCTCGCGGCCAGGATGGCAGCGGCCGGGGAGCATCCCGAGGTGCGCTTCGCCGGGGCCATCACCGGCCGTACGAAGCCGGCCGTCTCGGTCACTCCGTCAGCAGCCCCGCCAGGTCGTCGGCCAGGTCGAGCAGCGGGGCGAGCTCGACCTCGCCCGCCCTCGACGCCGCGAAGCCGCACCGGCGCCCGTGGAGCGCCCCCTGCACCGCGTGCAGCTGCGCCCACCGCCCCACCCGCGCGCGGTCCAGCCCGGCCGACTCGGCGAACACATCCAGCGCGCGCTGTAGCGCCTTGGCCAGGTCGCCGGCCGCCATGAGCTGCAGCACCAGCGCCTTGACCAGCGAACCCACGTCATAGGCGGGGTCACCGGCGACGCCCTTGGGATCGACGGCCAGCCACGGCTCCCGCTCGCCGCGCAGGATGTTGCCCGCGTGCAGGTCGCCGTGGACGAGGACGTCGGGCTGGTCGGCCGCCATCTCGCGTACGGTCGCCACGGCGGCGTCGATCACCCGCGGCGGCATGGTGTGCGGCAGCTCCGCCGCGTCCTTGAGCAGCTCCGCCTCCCAGGTCCCGGCCCGCTCCCGCAGGTGGGGCAGGCCGGGCGGCGCGGGGACGGCCAGGCGGCGGCTCAGCTCGCCCGCCACCGTCACGATCTCGTCCACGTCGTCGAGCTCGGCGAGGGCCTGGGGCCGGGCCCGTTCGAGCAGCATGGCGTAGCGGTCGTCGGCCCGCTCGTACAGCAGCACCGCGCCGCGCCCGCCCCACGCCGCGAACGCGTCCGGCTCGTGCACGTTGCCGGGGTGCGGGAACGACACCTTCATCACCGCGGGCCGGCCGCCGGAGCGGCGTACGGGGACGATGACGCCCACCTCCCCGTGCAGCACGTCGCCGTCCGGCGCGCACCGCCACCGCTCCAGCAGCTCGGCCACGATCGCGGGCAGCTCGGCGATCCACGCCGCGCCCGGCTCTCCCTCACGCGCGATGGTGCCCCGCGCGAACGCCTCCGGGATTCGGATCATCCCGGCACAGTACCGCCCTGAGGGCGGGTCAGCCGGTGTAGTTCTGCCCGATAGGTCGCCCCGGCACCGGCTTGGCGATGAGCGCCACGGGGATGAAGAAGCACATCTGGCCGATCGCCACGATGAGCGTCCACAGCGCCTTCTCGTCGTAGTGCGCGGCCGCCCTGGCGAACAACTCGTCGGGGACGCGTTCCCCCGACGGGTTCGGGGTCAGCACCGCCTCCACCAGCTCGAGCGCCACCTTCTCCGCGTCGGTGAAATAGGGGGCGTCCCGCCACGACGCCACCGCCGTGATCCGCTCCTCCGTCTCACCGGCCGCGCGCAACTCCTCTGTCTGCCGCACCGTGTGGTACGTGTTGCCGACGAGCTGCCCGGCACGCAACTGCACCAGGTGCACGGTCGTCTTGGGGATCGTGCCGTTCATGAGGGCCCTCGCCATCGCCCCGGCGATCTCCCCCACCTCGGGGATGAACGTGGCGGGATCGGGCAGCCGCGACCGCCCCTGCTCGACTGCAGACATCAGGCTTCCTTCCTCGGATATGTGAACGTACGGGACTCCGACGACGCAGCCGAGGGAGATGTGAGCCTCACATCCCCGGCCCCTGTGTCGTCATCCTGGTGAAGGACCGCCGTACCGAGGGACCATGCGATGACCAGCCCGTCCGACCCGAGCCTCGCCGCCGTCGTCAGCGAGCGGCGCCACCTCATCAGCCTCGCCTACCGCCTGCTCGGCTCCCTGTCCGACGCCGAGGACGTCGTCCAGGAGACCTACGCCCGCTGGTACGCCATGTCGCGCGAGGAACAGGAGGCCATCGAGGTGCCGGCCGCGTGGCTGACCAAGGTCGCCGGACGCATCTGCCTCGACCTACTCGGCTCGGCCAGGGTCCGCCGCGAGCGCTACGTGGGGGAGTGGATCCCCGAGCCGGTGCCCGAACGTACCGACTGGATCACCGTCGGCGACGGCACCGCCGACCCCGCCGACCGCGTCACCCTCGACGAGTCGCTCAGCATGGCCTTCCTCGTCGTCTTCGAGTCGATGACCCCCGCCGAGCGGGTGGCGTTCATCCTGCACGACGTCTTCCGCTACCCCTTCACCGAGGTCGCGGAGATCGTCGGCCGCACGCCCGCCGCCTGCCGCCAGCTCGCCACCTCCGCCCGGCGCCGCATCAACGCCGCCCAGCGCCCCGCCACCTCCAACGCGCAGCGCGCCGGCGTGGTCAGGAACTTCAAGCAGGCGTGGGAAACCCAGGACATCGCCGCCCTGATCGGCCTCCTCGACCCCGCCGCCACCCTCACCGCCGACAGCGGCGGCCGCGTCCCGGCCAGGCTGGAGCCGATCAGGGGCGCCAACGCGATCGCCCGCCACGCGCTGGAGATCATGGAGATGACGCCGGGGCTGGCGTTCAGCGAGCGGATGGTCAACGGCCGGCCGGGGCTGGTGGCCGAGCAGGACGGCAAGATGCTGGCGGTGCTGGCCTTCGAGGTGGCGGGGGACCGCATCACGGACATCTGGGCCGTACGCAACCCCGACAAGCTGAGGGCGTGGACCGCGTAGCCCTGCGTCGTGGTGTCATCCCGGCGGTGCGACGGCCCGGCAGGGCGGAGCACACCGCCGGGCCGAAGATCGCTGGCGTGCCGGTCCGGCGGGATTTCGGTGATGTGCCGGACCGGCTGGTTTCGATGGTGTGCCGGACCGGCTGGAGATCACTTCTTGACCGCCCCGGCCGCCAGATCCCGTACCACCTGGATCAGTTCGGCCGGATCGAACGGCTTCGTCAGATACGCGTCCACCCCGATGCCCTTGCCGCGCAGCTTGTCATCGTCCTGCGCCCGGGCCGTGATGAGCACCACCTTGATATGCCGGGTGGCCTCGTCCGTCCGCAGCCTCTGCGCCGTCGTCCACCCGTCCAGGTGCGGCATCATCACATCGAGCGTGATGACGTCGGGCATCACGTCCAGCACCCGATCCAGGCAATCCTGCCCGTCGGTGGCGGTGACGACCTCGAACCCCTCCAGGTTGAGGTTCACCGCGATGAGCTGACGGATGACCTCGTCATCGTCTACGACCAGTACTTTTCCAAGAGCCTCGCCCACGGCCGCAAAGCTAACCGGTAGCTGGCCGGTCACGCGTGGTTTTCGCGTGATGCGTTCATGGAGTGTTATCTGGTGCGTAGTGGTCCTCGGATGCTGGTAGCCTTATCACCTGTTGAGCCCCCTTAGCTCAGGGGATAGAGCACCGGCCTCCGGAGCCGGGTGCGCAGGTTCGAATCCTGCAGGGGGCACTCACGATCTGTGGTTCAAGACCTGCGGAAAGGCAGGTCTTTCTGCTGTCTGAGGTGTGTCACCCGATGGGGCGCAGGTGCTGGTCCGGCACCGGGGCGGCCCGTTCCAGCCGACCTGCCTCCGCTGTCGCCGCCGGTCGTGGCGGTAGTCTCGGCTTCTTCCCTCCCGCCCGTTGGATATGCCTGGAGGAGCGCGTACTCCGGAAAGAGGAGGCGAGACGGGCGTATGACGGTTGGCCGGTGCACACACAGCCTCGACATCCGAGACCACGTCGTCGTCAAACGCTACGTCTCGTGGAGCCGGGGCGAACCCGGCCGGGAGTGGGCGGCTCTGAAGCTGCTCGCCGAGCACGCGCCTGGCCTTGCGCCCGTACCGCTGGAAGCCGCGCTCGACGCTCATCCTCCCGCGATCACGATGAGCAGGCTGCCCGGTACGGTCCTGCGGGGCCGGAGCGCCACCGACGAGCAGATCAAGGCGGTGGCCGCCGCGCTCACCCGGTTGCACCGGATCCCGGTCAGCGCGGTGGAAGCCGCCGCCCCCGCGCCTTGGGGTCCCGCCGTCGCGGTGAACAAGACCAGGGCATTGGCCGGCAGGCGACCCGGCCTCGGCGACGACCCCGTGGTGCTGGAGGCGTTCCGAGCAGGGGCCGCATGGCTGGCCTCCGCGGACCCCGACAAGCTGACCGCGAACCCGTTCCCGCCCGTGCTCGGGCTGGCGGACGGCAATCGGGCGAACTCCATGTGGGACGAGCGCGAACGCTGCGTGCGGCTGATCGACTGGGAAGACTCCGGACGCAGTGACCGTGCCTTCGAGCTCGGGGAGCTTTGCGAGCACATCTCCCGCGTCGACGGTGGCGACGATGGTCAGCGGTCCGTACGCGAGCGCGAACGCCAGCCCCAGGATGATCATCGTGGGGAACGTCGCGAGGTAGACGGTGTCCATCGCGATGGGCAGGAACAGCACGTGACGGGCATCGGATCCGGCGGGGAGGATTGTCTCGGCTGACGAGGAAAAGCCGAATCACGGACTGTCCGCTCAGCCGACGGTGAAGCCGTTCGTCGCCGCGCGGCAGAAGTCGCGGAAGGTCCGTAGCCAGTCGGCCGTCGCGGAGTAGTTGCGGCTGAGGTCGTCGCGGTGCAGTTCGTACGTGTCGGGCTCCGTGGTGGTCGAGCCGTCCAGCATGACCCGGCCGTCGCCGGGAAGGCCCGCGAGGTACGTGTCCAGGAATTCGGCGATGCGCCTGGCCTGCTCGCCGGACAATTCCACGTCGATGTTGCAGCCCAGCAAACCGGCCGTCTCGGCGTCGATGATGCCGGCCCGCTCAAGCAGTTCCACGGTCGGCCGCCAGTTCCACGCGTTGACGCCGAGCGAGGCGCCGTCCGGCGTTTCGAGTGTCCACGACATCGGCTCCACCCTAGCCGGGGCGGCGAAAGCCTCACCCTAGCCGGGCGGCGAAAAAACGAGGCGACGTTCGCGCCCTTCGTCGCGTTCAATGGGCGACGTGGATGAGGTTCAGGTCGTCGTCGCCCATAAGGAGCGTACGACCCTCCGGGTCGGGGACGTGTTCCTGAAGGTCGACGCCGATCAGGCCAGGATCGATGCCGAGGTCGAGGCGATGGCCATGGCGCCGATCCCCACTCCCGAGATCCTGTGGCGCAAGCCGCCCGTGCTGGCGCTGGCCGCCCTGCCGGGTAAGGCGCTCGGCCGCCTGGAGGCGCCGTCGGCGGCGTCGCGGGCGGCGTGGGCCGCGGCGGGCGCGGCCGTACGGAAACTGCACGACGCGCCGCTGCCCGAGCGGGTCGGCATGAGCCTCGACGAGATCCTGCCGAAGCTGGAGGCCGCCTGCGAGTGGCTGGTCGCGAACGAAGTGCTGGGCGCGGACGTGGTGACGCGCAACCGGCGGATCGCCGAGGCGGCGCTGCGGCCGTGGACGCCGGTGTTCGTGCACGGAGACCTGCAGATCACCCACGTGTTCGTGGACGGCGACGAGGTGACGGGAGTGATCGACTGGTCGGAGGGCGGCCAGGGCGATGCGATGTTCGACCTCGCCACCCTGACCCTGTGTCACGAGGAACGGCTGCCCGACGTCATCGCGGGCTATGGCGGTGAGGTCGATCTCGACGTGATCCGCGGGTGGTGGGCGGTGCGCTGCCTGCAGGCCACGCCGTGGCTGATCGAGCACGGCTTCGACCCCTGGCCTGAGCTCTCGGTGCTGCGCGCTCAACGGTGACGGTGGCCCTCAGGCGGGCCGGTACGCGCGCAGGAAAGCGCGTATGCCCTCCACGATCAGCGGACGGACGCGGGTGTCCTCGGCGGCGTTCGCCGAGCCGAGCCTGCTGATCGCGACGCCGAACGTCAGCGCGATGAAGTGGTCGGCGGCGAGCCGGGGGTCGGGGACGTCGAGGAGCCCGGCGCGGCCGAGCTCGGCCAGGCGTTCGGCCAGGGCCTCTTCGGGCACGTGGGACATGGGCTGCTCGACGGGGGCGGGCAGGTTGGCGGATTCGGCCGCGACCAGGCGCTGCAACGTCGCGTACTCGGCCGAGTCGAGCATGTCGGTCGCTATCCGCATGGCGAACGTGACCAGGGCGTCCTCCAGGTCGGAGTGCCGGGTGACGTCGATGAGGGTGTCGTCGAGCGTCTCCTTGATGGCGGTGATCAGCGACTGGCCGATCGCCTCGACGACCGCGCGCAGCAAGGTCCGCTTGTCGCCGAAGTAGTCGTAGACCGTGCGCGTGGACACGCCTGCCTTGGCGGCGATCGCGCCGATGCTGGAACGGTCGAAGCCGTCGGTGAGGAACAGCTCCCTGGCCGCCGAGAGGATGGCGGCCCGCTTGTGCGGCGAGCCCTCACGCAGGGTCTTCGTGGTCTGCATGGAACCGATCGTAGCGGAATTACACTGACCATTGTAGTGTTAACTACACTGCACGTTGTAGTGCAGTGAGCGCCGCGGACCCGCGGATCGGGCTTCGTCCACGGGGCCGTCACCGCCCAACCCCTGCTCGCCACGACCAACAGAAAGGGAAGATCAGTCATGACAGCGAAGCGCGAGATCCTGGTCTCCGGCGGCGGCATCTCCGGCCCGGCGGTGGCGTACTGGCTCAACCGGTACGGCTTCTCCGTCACCGTCGTGGAGCGGGCCGGCGGGCTGCGCGGCGGCGGCTATCCGATCGACGTGCGCGGCACCGCGCTCGAAGCGGTCCGACGCATGGGGATCGAGCCCCGGCTGCGCGAGGTGAACGTGGACATGCGCCGCTTCACGTTCCTCGGCGCCGAGGGGGACGAGGTCGCCGTGCTCAACCCGCGCCTCATCGACGGCGGCGTGGAGGGCCGGGACCTGGAGGTGCGCCGGGGCGACCTGGCCGACGCCCTGTTCGCGGCCACCGGCGGCGAGGTGCGGTTCGTGTTCAACGACTCCATCAAGACCATGACCGAGACGAAGGACGGGGTGGAGGTCACCTTCGCAAGCGGTGCGCGGCACACGTACTGGGTGGTGATCGGCGCGGACGGGCTGCACTCGCGCACCCGGGAGGCGCTGTTCGGCCCGGAGGAGCAGTTCCACCACTACCTCGGCTACGTTTTCGCCGGCTTCACCATGCCGAACGTCCTCGGGCTCTCCCACGAGGCGGTGCTGTGGAGCACGCCCGGCAGGGCCGCGGTCCTCTACGCGCCCGGCGACGAGAGCGAGGAGGTGCACGGGTTCCTCAACTTCGCGCGCAAGGACCCGCCGTTCCACGCCTTCCGCAACCCCGAGGCGCAGCGGGACCTGGTGGCCGAGACCTTCGCCGACGCGGGATGGAAGGTGCAGGACCTGGTGGCCGCCATGCGCGAGGCGGACGACCTGTTCTTCGACACGGTCAGCCAGATCCGCATGCCGCGCTGGTGGAAGGGGCGGGTGGCGCTGGTCGGCGACGCGGCGTACGCGCCGTCGTTCCTGACCGGGCAGGGCACCAGCCTCGCGCTCGTCGGGGCGTACATGCTGGCCGGGTCGCTGGCCGCGTACCCGGACCCCGAGGCCGCCTTCGCCGCGTACGAGCGGGAGACCCGCGAATTCGTCACCCTGAACCAGGCGTTCGTGGACGACGGCGGCAGCCACATCTTCCCGGCGACCGCCGAGGACATGGAGCGGCGCGACGCCATGCTGCGCGAGCTGGTGGAGGCGCCCGCCGCGCAGGAACGTCCCGCGCACTCGGCGCTCATCCTGCCCGACTTCACGCCCGGCGCGCACCTGCTCGACGGCGCCGCGGGAAGCTGAGCCGCACCGAAGGGAACGGCGGGAGGCCCGCGGCCGTTGATCCCTTACGTACGCCGCCCGACGAAGGAAGGTTCACACCAGGTGCGCGGTTCGGTTTTCGGCAACCTCGACCCCCGGCAGCTCCCTCCCGGGTTCGCGCTGGAGAACGCCAAGATGCTGCGCGTCCAGCTACCCGACGACGTGCTGGCCAAGCAGGGCTCGATGGTCGCCTTCCAAGGCGAGATGGACTTCGACTACGAAGGCGGCGGGCTCGGCAAGCTGCTCAAGAAGGCCGTCACGGGCGAGGGCGCCTCGCTGATGCGCGTACGCGGCCAGGGCCTGCTCTACCTCGCCGACAACGCCGACGACATCCACCTGTTCTACCTGGAGAACGAGGGCATCACGGTCAACGGCCGCAACCTGCTCGCCTTCCAGCCGCAGCTGTCGTGGGACATCAAGCGGGTGCAGGGCGCGGGGGTGGCGGCCGGCGGGCTGTTCAACACCACGGTCACCGGCACGGGGTGGGTGGCGGTGACCACCCACGGCACGCCGGTGCTGCTCGACGCGTCGCGCATGCCGACGTACGCCGACGGGCAGTCGGCGGTGTGCTGGAGCACCTCGCTGCAGGTCGGCATCAACCGGACGGTGAAGATGGGCGCGCTGATCGGCCGGGGGAGCGGTGAGGCCATGCAGCTCGCGTTCAGGGGGCAGGGGTTCGTGCTGGTGCAGGCCAGCGAGGGGCCGCCGGTGGTGAAGGCGTCCGCCTAGCTCGAACAGGCGGGCGTGGGGGCGGTGTTGGCGCCCTCGTACGAGCCGAGGAAGCCGAACGTCGTGGACGCCCCCGGCGCGAGCGAGCCGTTCCACGCCGCGTTCCGCACGGTCACCGACGAGCCGTCCGCGCTCAGCGTGCCGCCCCAGAGCTGGGTGAGGTGCTGGCCATCGGCGTACGTCCAGGTCACCGTCCAGCCGGTCATCGGCTCGGCGCCGGTGTTGGTGACGGTGACCTCGCCCTGGAAGCCGCCCTGCCACTGACCTGTCGTCTTGTACGTGGCCGTGCAGTCACCGTCGGGCACGGTGGGCGTGTCGGTGGGGGTCGGGGTGCCGGACAGCGCCTCGACCAGGGCCGGATACCACTTGTCGGCCATCTTCTGGTCGCCGGCGGCGTTCGGGTGCACCCCGTCGTAGGTGTCGGTGGCGGTGTCGAAGCCCGTCCACTGGTCGACCACGGTGATCGGCGACTGGTCGGTGGTCGTCGCGGCGGCCCAGGCGGGGATGGCGTCGTTGAGCGCCACGGCGCGCTGGGCGCAGTCGGGGCAGGTGGCCGGGTTCATCGGAATGATCTTGGCGACGAGGATCCGCATGTTGGGGTTGCTCGCCCGCATCTGGTTCACCAGCGTGGTGAACGCGCTGATGATCGTCGCGGGCGGGATGTTGCTCCACACGTCGTTGGTGCCGAAGTGCATGAGCACGATGTCGGGGCGCGTGGCCGAGAGCCAGCCGGGCAGCAGGTTCTGGTTCGCCACGTTGGTGGCGAGGTAGCCGCCGTGTCCCTCGTTGTCGCCGTCGTGCTCGACCCCGCAGCCCTGCGGCGGCAGCGTGCCGACGAAGTCGATGTTGGTGTGGCCGGTGCTCAGCAGCCGGTTCCACAGCAGGGCGCGCCAGCAGCCGGGGGAGCCGGTGATCGAGTCGCCGAGCGGCATGATCCGTACGGCCGCGGCGTCGGCCGGCGTCGTCGCGAACAGCACGGCCGCGATCACGGCCACCATCCCGGCCAGCACGGCACCGATCTTGCGCATGGTCCGCTCTCCCGTCGTCAACCTGCGCGCAGATCGTAAATTTCGCCTATGGGTGCGGAAAAGGGAATGATCGGCTCACCCGGGGCGACCTGGGGAGACGCATGTAACTTTCACGTTTGCGTGCGCGGGCCGGGCCCGCTCGGGGCGGGGGCCGCGCGGGGTAAGGCGTCAGACCGGTGCTCCGGGCTGCGACGCCGTGTCGGGGGCGCGGACCACCGCGAGCGGGCAGGGCGCATGGTGCAGCATGGCCTGGCTGATCGACCCGAGCAGCATGCCCGCGAGCTGCCCCCGCCCGCGCGAGCCCACCACCAGCAGCTCGGCGCCGGCCGCCGCCTCCTTCAGCACCTCGACAGGATGCCCGTGCACCACCTCGGCGGTCACCTCCACGCCGGGATGTTCGGCGCGCAACGGGACGAGCGCGCTCTGCAACGCCAGCAGGTGACCCTGTTCGCTGTCGTCGTCGGCGGGTTCGAAGCCGCCCGGCTGGGGCCAGGCCCACGCCTGCACGACCCGCAGCGGCGCCCCGCGCAGCTCGGCCTCGGCGAAGGCGAACTCCAGCGCCTTGCCCGCGCGGGCGGACAGGTCGGTGCCCACCACCACCTCGCCGGGCGTGGCGGCGCGGTCGCGGATGAGGACGACGTTCGTCTCGGCGTGCGCGACGACCCCGTACGCGACGGAGCCCACGAGCAGCCCGCGCACGCCGCCGAGGCCGCGGCTGCCGACGACCAGCAGCTCGGCTTCGGCGGACGCCTTGACCAGCGCCGCGCGGGGATCGCCGGGGAGCAGGACGGTCTCCACGCGGACCTGGGGCCGCTCGCGCAGCGCGCGGTCCTTGGCGGAGGTCAGCACGGACTGCGCGTTCTCGCGCATCCACCGCGCGACCTCGGCGTACCGGACGGAGGTGCCCTCCTCGCACACCCACGCGGGCACGACGTGGGCGACGGTCAGCGGCACCTGGCGCAGCGCGGCCTCGGCGGCGGCCCAGCCGGCCGCCTCAAGGCCGGGGCGGGAGCCGTCCACACCAACGATGATCACGCTCGGCTCCTCAGGGCTGGACGTAGCATTCCACCTCGGCGCGCCGGAACGACAGCCCCTTGGCTTCGGAGTCGCGGACGCAGGCCCGCTCGGCGGCGCTGAGCTTGAGCGTGCCGCAGACGGTCACGCCGGCGTAGGTGCGGCAGTCGAGGGTGGGGTCGGTACGGCCGACGCGGTAAAGCTCTCTGACGTTCGCGCGGCACTTGGCCTTGCCGGTATCGGAGTAGCGGCACTGGGCCATCAGGATGTCGTACTGCTCCTGGCTGACCTCGTGCTGTTGCATGCCGTCCCCGGCGGCGGCGGTGGCGCCGGATGCGGCCATCACGACGAGTAGTCCTGCGACAGCGGCGATTCTCATCATGTTTCCCCTGATGGGGTCCGTACCGCTGAGAAGTGCCCCCAAACCTTTTCGGGTGGGTTTGGGACCTTGGCGGGGGTGGGTACGATCAGCGCCGTCCGAACGCGGGAGCCCGGTGGAGACCGGGCTGAGAGGACGGCTGCGAGCCGCCGACCGCCAGAACCTGCTCCGGGTAATGCCGGCGAAGGGAGTTTGCGCGATGAGCGACGCGCGCTTTTCCAAGATCTACTGCGGTGAACTCCGGGTCCCGATGCGCCAGGTGCGCCTGTCGAACGACAAGACGGTCACCCTGTACGACACCTCGGGCCCGTACACCGACCCCTCCTACGAGCCCGATTTGCGCCGGGGCCTGCCGCGCCGCCGGGCGGAGTGGATCGAGGAGCGGCGGGCGGCCGGCCATCCGGTCACCCAGGTCGCCTGCGCCCGCCGGGGCCTGGTGACCAAGGAGATGGAGTTCGTGGCGGTACGCGAGGGCGTCTCGCCGGAGTTCGTCCGCGAGGAGGTGGCCGCGGGCCGGGCCATCATCCCCGCGAACGTCAACCACCCCGAGTCCGAACCCATGATCATCGGGCGTAACTTCCTCGTGAAGATCAACGCCAACATCGGCAACTCGGCGGTCACCTCCTCCATCGAGGAGGAGGTGGAGAAGATGACGTGGGCCACCCTCTGGGGCGCCGACACGATCATGGACCTGTCCACCGGCGCGGACATCCACGAGACCCGCGAGTGGATCCTGCGCAACTCCCCGGTCCCGGTCGGCACCGTGCCGATCTACCAGGCGCTGGAGAAGGTCAAGGGCCGCCCTGAGGAGCTGTCGTGGGAGGTCTTCCGCGACACCCTGATCGAGCAGTGCGAGCAGGGCGTGGACTACGTGACCGTGCACGCGGGCGTGCGGCTCGCGCACGTGCCGCTCACCGTGGGCCGCAAGACCGGCATCGTCTCGCGCGGGGGCTCGATCATGGCCGCCTGGTGCCTGGCGCACCACCGCGAGAGCTTCCTGTACGAGAACTTCGCCGAGATGTGCGAGATCCTGGCCCGCTACGACGTGTCGTTCTCGCTCGGCGACGGCCTGCGGCCCGGCTCGATCGCCGACGCCAACGACGAGGCCCAGTTCGCCGAGCTGCGCACGCTGGGCGAGCTGACCAAGATCGCGCGCGAGCACGACGTCCAGGTGATGATCGAGGGCCCGGGCCACGTGCCCATGCACAAGATCAAGGAGAACGTCGACCTCCAGCGCGAGCTGTGCGACGACGCGCCGTTCTACACGCTCGGCCCGCTCGTCACCGACATCGCGCCCGGCTACGACCACATCACCTCGGGCATCGGCGCCGCCATGATCGGCTGGTACGGCACGGCCATGCTCTGTTACGTCACCCCCAAGGAGCACCTCGGCCTGCCGGACAAGGACGACGTGAAGACCGGCGTCATCACGTACAAGATCGCCGCCCATGCCGCCGACCTGGCCAAGGGCCATCCGAAGGCGCAGGAGTGGGACGACGCGCTGTCGGACGCGCGCTTCGAGTTCCGCTGGGAGGACCAGTTCGACCTGTCGCTCGACCCCGACACGGCCCGCTCGTTCCACGACGAGACGCTGCCCGCCGCCCCCGCCAAGACCGCGCACTTCTGCTCGATGTGCGGGCCGAAGTTCTGCTCGATGCGGATCAGCCACGACATCAGGCAGGCCGGTTACGCGGCGAAGGCGGCCGAGTTCCGCCGCCTCGGAGGCACGATCTACGTGGAGTGACACATTGTCCAATTGTCCAGAGGCTGTCCAAAACCGCAGGTCTGGACAAAGTTCGCGGGATATCCGGCCCATTCGATGGCACGGTGAGGAGCGAGCCCGGCAGCGGGGTGCCGCCGGGCGTTCCTCACACCACCGGAAAAAGGGGGATTTCCTGTGTCCATCACTGCTCGTATGGCCGGCCTGCGCAAGCGCGCGGCGGTCGTCGCCGCCGCGTCCGCCGTCGCCGTGGGGCTCGGCGCCGGGCTCGGCGCCACGCCGGCCTCGGCGGGCGTCCACCGGGGGGTGGCCGGGTGCTTCGCCTGGTCATGGGGAGACGGGAACACGTCGGTGACCGTTTACTGGCACAACCGGTGCAAGACCAAGCACAAGATCACCATCAAGTACAGCCTGGGCTGGACGACCAAGACCTACTCGGCGAACGTCGCCGGGGACGGCAAGGGTCACAAGAAGTTCCAGACCGCCTCGATCGTGTCCATCAAGGACTCGGGCCGCGTCTAACCGGGGAGCGTCTCGCCGCCGATCGGGGCCAGCACCTCGCCCGTGTAGTACGAGGACAGCCGGTCGGAGGCGAAGAACACGTACGAGGGGGCGATCTCGTCCGGATGGGCGGGTCGCCCCATCGGCACCTGCTCGCCGAACTTCTCCACTTTCTCCTCCGGCATCGTGGCCGGGATGAGCGGCGTCCACACCGGTCCGGGAGC
Source organism: Nonomuraea sp. NPDC052634 (assembly GCF_040678535.1). Lineage (NCBI taxonomy): Bacteria > Bacillati > Actinomycetota > Actinomycetes > Streptosporangiales > Streptosporangiaceae > Nonomuraea > Nonomuraea sp. NPDC052634. The sequence goes on from NZ_JBFATY010000003.1 coordinate 391,195, forward strand.
CACCGCGTTGACCCGGATGCCGCGCTCGACCAGGTTCTGGGCCATGGAGTAGGTGAACGCGTTGATCGCGCCCTTCGTGGCGGCGTAGTCGATGAGCGACTTGTTGCCGCGCAGGCCGTTGATCGACGAGGTGTTGATGATGGCCGCGCCCTCGCGCATGTGCGGGAGCGCGGCCTTCATCACGCGGTAGTAGCTGTGGATGTTGACGGCGAACGTGTGCTCCCACTGCTCGTCGTCCAGCTCCTCCAGGCCGCTCACCGGCTGCTGGTAGGCCACGTTGTTCACCAGCACGTCCAGGCCGCCCAGCTCGGAGACGGTCTGCTCGACGACCGAGACGCAGTGCGCGCGGTCGGCGAGGTCTCCGGGCAGCAGCACGCAGCGCCGCCCGGTCTCCTCGACCAGCTTGCGGGTGTGCGCGGCGTCCTCGTGCTCGCTCAGGTATGCGATCGCGACGTCCGCGCCCTCCTTGGCGAACGCCACGGCGACCGCCCTGCCGATGCCCGAGTCGCCGCCGGTGATGAGCGCCTTCTTGCCGGCGAGCAGGTCACGGCCGACGTAGTCGCGCATCTCGTCGCGCGGCTCCGGCGCCATCTCGCCGGTGCTGCCCGGGTAGGGCTGGTTCTGGGGTGGTGGTGTCTGTGACATGACCTGCGGGCTGCCCGCGGTCAGGTATGGCTAACGCCTCTCATCGGACGAATCCCTGTGACCTGAGCCAGTCGCGGGCCACCAGCACGGGCATGTCGCCGTCCACGTCCACCTGCGCGTTCAGGTCGCGCATGACGTCGTCGGTCAGCTTCGCGCTGATGGGCGCGAAGATCTTCGCGATCTCCGGGTGCGCGTCGAAGAGCTGCCGCCGCATCGTCACCGCCGCGTTGTACTGCGGGAAGAAGTGCCGGTCGTCCTCCAGGAGCACCAGGCCGAGCGCCTTCACCCGGCCGTCCGTGGTGGTGACCATGCCGAACGTGCACTGCCCGGTGGCCACCGATCGGTAAAGCACGCCGACCGACAACCTGCGCACGTTGGCCCTCGGCACGTCCTTGCCGTACTGCAGGCCGTAGCCCCGCAGCATGCCGAGGAAGCCGTCGTCGCGGCCGAAGGTCTCGTGGTCCACGCAGAACGTGCGCTGCGGCAGCGGCACCTTGGTGATGTCGGAGATCTTCGACAGGCCCCACTTCTCGGCCGACGCCTTGGTGACGCCGAGCGCGTAGCTGTTGTTCAGCGGGGCGGGCGGCAGCCACACGATGCCGTTCTCGCGCAGGTCCAGGTCGCGTACGGCCTCGTACTGCGCCTGCGCGCCCTCCACCGGCTTCTGCTGCCCCAGGTAGGTGATCCAGCCGGTGCCCGTGTACTCCCACATCAGGTCGGCGTCGCCGCGGATCAGCGAGGCGCGGGCGTTCACGCTGCCCTGCACGTTCGTCTGGTCCACCACGTCCGCCCCGGCCGCGGTGAGGGCGACCACGGCGATCTTGCCGAGCACGAGCTGCTCGGTGAACTCCTTGGAGGTCACCCGCACCCGCTTGCCCTCCAGATCGGGGATCGGGCGGATGCTGCCCGGCTCGATCGGCGGCACGAACGACGACGCCGGCCGCAGCCCGCACCCGGCGGCACAGAGCAGGACCGCGAGGGCGGCGGCGAGAGCCCTCATGTGAGGCCCTTCGGGGACAGCAGGCGCTGCGCCAGCCCGGCCCCCCAGTCGATGAGCAGCGCCAGCACCGCGATCAGCACGCATCCGGTGACCAGGATCAGGTTGCGCTGCGTGCTCACCCCGGTGGTGATCAGGTCGCCGAGTCCGCCCGAGCCGATGAACGCCGCGATGCCCGCCGTGCCCACGTTCAGCACCAGCGTGGTACGGATGCCCGACAGGATGACCGGCACCGCCATCGGCAGCTCCACCTTGAACAGCACCCCCGACGCCGACATGCCGATGCCGCGCCCGGCGTCCACCAGGCGCGGATCCACCTGCTCCAGGCCCACCATCGTGTTGCGCAGCGTGGGCAGCAGGCTGTAGGCGAACAGCGCGGCGACCGCCGTCCAGAACCCGATCTGGAACAGCACCGCGAGCAGCACCACCAGGCCCACCGCCGGGGTGGCCTGGCCCAAGTTCACCAGCGACAGCACCACCGGCGTGGCCTTGCGCAGCGCGCCCCGCGTCAGCAGCACGCCCAGCGGCAGCGCCACCGCGAGCACCAGCACGGTCGAGAAGAACACCAGCTGGATGTGCTCCCACGTGCGGCGCATCAGGAACGGCAGGCTCAGCGAACCCCGCTCGATGCCGTCGAGCGGCACGATCTGCGTGTAGCCGACCATCGCGGCGGCCACCGCCAGGTAGCACAGCGGGGGCAGGAACGCGCGCCACGACCGCCCGATGCGCGGCTCCGGAGTGGTCGCCTGCCTCTCGGCGGCGCTGTCGACCGTCATCCGGCACCGCTCCTCTTCAGCCGCCGCTCCCGCTCGCGGGCCTTGATCGACTGGATCGCGTTCTGCACCGTGCTCAGCGACAGCGCGCCCGCGTACGTACGCCGCCTGCCCTCCACCGGCAGGATGTCGGTGTCGGCGTTGAGCAGCGCCTCCAGCGCGTCCTGCAAGGTGCTGCGGTGACTGATCGTGCCGGTCACGGGGTCGCCCGCAGAGCCGGCAGGACCCGTACGGCCCTCGAGGTCGGCCGTGCTCACCCAGCGCAGCGGGCGGCGCATCCCGTCGGTGATCAGCGCGTAGCCCCGGCCGTCGCGCTCGACCTCGCGCAGCACGTCGGCGCAGTCGCGGTCCTCCGGGAAGAACGGCACCTGGTCCAGCTCGATGTCGCCCACCTTGGTCAGGCGCAGCAGCCGCATCGATGAGCCGCTGCCGAGGAACTGCTCGACGTACTCGCTGGCCGGGTTCGTGAGGATCTCGGCGGGACGGGCGTACTGCACGATGTGCCCGGGGCGCTGCATGATCGCGATGCGGTCGCCGATCTTGAGCGCCTCGTCCACGTCGTGCGTGACGAAGACGATCGTCTTGGCCAGGTCGTCCTGAAGACGGAGCAGCTCGTCCTGCAGCCGCTCGCGGGTGATGGGGTCGAGCGCGCCGAACGGCTCGTCCATGAGCAGCACCGGAGGGTCGGCGGCCAGCGCCCTGGCCACGCCCACCCGCTGCTGCTGGCCGCCCGACAGGCGGCGCGGATAGGTGTCGCGGAACTGCTCGGGCTCCAGACCCACCAGCGTGAGCAGCTCGTCCACCCGCTCGGCGATGCGCTCGCGGTCCCAGCCGAGCATCTTGGGCACCTGGGCGATGTTCGCCGCCACCGTCATGTGGGGGAACAGGCCGGCCTGCTGGATGACGTACCCGATGTGGCGGCGCAGCCGGTCGGGGTCGATGTCGCGGGAGTTCTGGCCGTTGATGATGATGTCGCCCGACGTCGGCTCGATCAGGCGGTTGATCATCCGCATCGTGGTGGTCTTGCCGCAGCCCGACGGGCCGAGCAGGACCACGATCTCGCCCGCCGCGATGTCCAGGTCCAGCTCCTGTACGGCCGGCTCGCCGCCGCCGGGGAACGCCTTGGTCACCTTGCGCAGCTCGATCGGCACGCCGTGAGTCGTCGCGGCCGGCCGCTGGTCAGGCACGTGCACCTCCCGAGGCGGGCCGCCGGCTCGGCGTGGTGAGCCGGCCGATCAGCACGAAGACACCGTCGAAGACGAGCGCCAGGATCGCCACGCCGATCGTGCCGGTCAGCGTGGCGTTGAGCGCGTTCGCGCCGCCGAGCCTGGCCAGCCCGGAGAAGATCTGCTCGCCGAGCCCCGGGCCCGAGACGTACGCGGCGACCGCGCCGATGCCCATCGAGAGCTGCGTGGCCACGCGGATGCCCGTCAGGATCACCGGCCAGGCGAGCGGCAGCTCCACCTTGAGCAGCGACCTGCGGCGGCTCATTCCGATGCCGCGCGCGGCGTCCACCAGCAGGGGATCGACGTCGCGCAGGCCGACGATCGTGTTGCGGACGATGGGCAGCAGGGCGTACAGCACGATCGCCGTCACCGCAGGGGCCACGCCCAGGCCGAGCGGCGGGATCAGCAGGCCCAGCATGGCCAGCGACGGCACCGTGAACAGCACCCCGGCCGCCGCCGTGGCCAGTGCCGAGGGCCTGGGGCGGCGGTAGGTGGCCACGCCGATGAGCACGCCGAGCACGGCCGCCACCAGCACGCATTGGGCGACCATGCTGGCGTGCTGCCACGTCTCGAAGACGATGAGATCCCACCTGTCCTCGATGTACTCCCACAGTGTCATCGCCTGACCTCTAACCGTGACACCCAGCATCAAACGCCCCATCTGTCACTTCTTGCACAAAGATGGAGCGGGGAGGGTTGCCTGCTGCGGTGCTCTTGACCTGCGGCAGAAGGCATCGGCCAGTCCGGCGGCGCCCGCCTCCTGCGCGGCCGGCCCGCCAACCGCCGGCGCCCGATCCTTGACCGCTACCTGATCCCCGCCATGGCCTGCTGATGCGGCGGTTGTCCCCCTTGAGAGCTACCGGAGGTTGTCCACCGAGCGGTGACGACCGGCAGGGGGCCGAAACCATACCGTTCTCTGTGTCGGCGGCGATCAACGAAATCGCCCGCCGGCACCGCCGGCCGGACCAGCCCGGCGGCCTGACATCTCGCTTGGGAGGACGACATGAAGCGCACGTTCAAGGCAGCCGCCGTGATCACTCTGTGCACCGCCGTCGGGATGGGCATCGCCGCCGGACCGGCCGCCGCCGCTCCGCAGACGTGGGACCCGCTGGCCGGCACCGGCCTGTCGAACTTCGACCCGTTCGGTGGCAAGCGCAAGGCCGACCCGTTCGTCGGCACCAAGAAGATCAAGGTGTCGGGCAAGTCGGTGAACGTGTCGTGCTCCGGTCGTCCCGCCACGGGCCGCAAGCCGGTGATCGTGCTGCTGGCCGGCATGGGTGACGGGCTGGACAAGCTGGCCTCCCTGCAGAAGACGCTGAGCAAGAAGAACCGCGTCTGCTCCTACGACCGGCTCGGCGAGGGCAAGAGCGACAAGCCGACCCGCAAGCAGACCTTCGCCGACACCGGGCGCATCCTCACCGGCGTGCTCGACCGCGTCGCCGGCCGCCAGCCCGTCGTCCTCGCCGGGCACTCGCTGGGCGGGCTCATCGCCGCCAGGTACGCACCCGAGCACCGCGACCGCGTCAAGGGCCTGGTGCTGCTCGACGCCACCCCCTCCACCATGCAGCGCGACGTCAAGACGGCCATCCCCAAGTCGGCCACCGGCCCCGCCGCCGAGCTGCGGGCCCAGAACCTCGCGGTCTTCCAGGGGCAGAACCCTGAGATGCTGGTCGTTCCGGACGGCAGGGTGCGTTCGGCCGGGCGCATCCCGGTCGAGGTGATCCGGCACGGCAAGCCGTACCTCGCGGCGATCCCGACGTACGGGCCGAAGCTGGAGAAGGCGTGGGCCGCCGGCCAGCGCAAGTGGCTCGCCCTCTCCCGCAACAGCCGCCTGACCGTGGCGAAGAAGAGCGAGCACTACATCTACGTCGACCAGCCCGAGCTCGCCGTCAAGGCCATCCAGACCGTCGCCGCCAAGGCCCCCCGCTACGCCCGCTGACCCCGCCCTCGTTGCCGGGGATCCGGTCGGCGCGGCCGGCGGGGCAACCTGGCGCAGGGCGCTGAGGCTTTCGGCGCGGACGCTGAGAGGGCGGGCGCAGGCGCCGAGGCGTCGGTGCGTGGGTGGCGGGAGGGCCGGCGTAGGGGCCGGGCGTCGACACGGGTGCTGGGTGTCGGCGTAGGGCTGGGTGTCGGCGCTGGTGCTGAGCGGCCGACAGGGGTGGAGGTGGGGTGAGGGAAGCCGGCGCGGCCTTCAGCGGAACGGCGAGGGTGCTGAGGGCCGCGCCGGCGCTGGGAGAACCGGCGTTCGGCCGGTTGGGTGAACTCGGGCCGGGGCTGCCGAGCGGCACGGCCGCCGTACGGGAAGTGGTCCTGCCCGTGCGGCGGCCGGTTCGCGCCAAAGGGGAGGCATCGGCGCCCCGGCCCGTGGGGCGGCCGGTCCCCGTTGAGCGGGGGCATCGGCGCCCGGCACTGTGCGGCGGGTCGGCGTTGCCGGCTGTTCGTGCCGTTCCTGCCTTTCGTGCCTTTCTGTTTTCGCGGCTGAGTCGCAGGCGGGTTGCGTGCTCAACACTCCGGCCACAACGCCGGAATTATTCGATTCGTGGGGGTTTGTGCGGGCGCAGGGAGGGTTTTTCGGGTTTTTGCCGGGGTTGGGTGGGGGATGCTCGACAAGCGGCGCTTCGTGGTGATAGTCAGGGACTTGACCTGCGAAATCAAGCTTGTGCCGTCGAGTGCGGCGACCGGTCCTGGCGTGATGTCCGGTCGTTCGGCGTGCGGGCTGCTTGCGTGAACAAGGGATACTCTCATGCTTGAGCGCATTCATGAGATACCGGGCGTCAGGCTGAGTGCGGACGAATATCTGGACGATTTCTGGCCTAATTTCCGGAAAATAGATGACGTGTTCTGGAAGCTGGAGCGCATCCAGAGTTTCCAGGAGACGGGCGAGCCGAGCTGGGTCGCGATGATGGAAGGCGACTGGGACCGGTCGCTGAAGCTCATCGACGACAAGCCGATCGGGTGGTTCGACAGCCGGGGCGGGCTGATGCGGGAGTACGACCGCCCGGCCGAGAGCTTCCTGCGCAGGCGCATCAGGATCGTGGAGCAGCCCGTCACGCCGTACCTGCAGTGGGAGATGCACGTGCTGGCGCTGCGGGTGGCGACCGTCGAGCAGGTGCGGGTGCTCGACGCGGGCGAGGTGGCCGAGCTGGAGGGCGGGCGGCGGCTGCCGGAGCTGGTGGTGCTCGGCACGGTGGTGATGTACGAGGTGACGTACGACGAGACCGGTACGCACAGCGGGGCACGGCGGATCGACGACCGGGAGGTGATCGAGGCCTGCCACGGTGAGCTGGACAAGTTGTTCGCCGCGGGTGAGGACTTCCGCTCCTACTACGACCGGGAGATCGTGCCGCTTCCCGCGCCCCGGGTGAGCGTCTGACTTCCCCCCGCCGGATGAGCGTCTGACGCAGCCCCCGAGCGCCCGGCGAGGCCTACAGTGGCAGGCCGCCGGTGGCCGCGGAGGTGGAGCCGGTGGCCTGGTATGCGGCGATGGTGCGTTCGGCGATGCGCATCTGGTGGATCTCGTCGGCTCCGTCGGCGAAGCGGGCCCACCGGGCGTGCTGGAACATCTGGGCCAGCGGCGTGTCGGTGGAGTAGCCGAGCGCGCCGTGCACCTGGATGGCGCGGTCGACGATGCGGTTGAGGCTGCCGGCCACGAAGTGCTTGGCCATGGAGACCTCCGTACGGAAGTCCTCACCCTTGTCGATCTTGGACGCGGCGTGCAGGACCATGAGCTTGCACTGGTAGAGCTCCATCGCCGAGTCGGCGATCATCCACTGGATGCCCTGCTTCTCGGCCAGCAGCGAGCCGTGGCTGTAGCGGTTGAGCGCGCGGTCCACCATCATGTCCAGGGCGGTCTCGGCCTGCGAGATCCAGCGCATGCAGTGTGCGAGGCGAGCCGGGCCGAGGCGGTACTGGCCCAGCCGGTGCCCGTTGCCCCGGCCGCCGAGTACGGCGCTGGAGGGCACCCGCAGGTCCTTGATGACGATCTCGCTGTGCCCGGTGGAGCCGTGCATGGTCTCGATCTCGCGGACGTCCTGCCAGCCGGGGTTGGGCAGGTCGATGATGAACGCGGTGTTGGCGCCCCGCGACCCCTCGGGCACGTCCTTCTCCGTACGGGCGATGAGGATCGCGAAGTTCGCCCGGCGCGCGTTGGAGATGAACCACTTGTGGCCATTGATGACCCACTCGTCCCCGTCCTGGACGGCCTCCGTACGGATCAGGGTGGGGTCGGAACCGGCCACCTCCGGCTCCGTCATGGCGAAGCAGGACATCACCCGCCCTTCCAGAAGCGGACGGAGGTACTTCTCCTTCTGCTCGTCGTTTCCCCAGTGCAGCAGCGTGTGCATGTTGCCCTCGTCGGGGGCCTGGCAGTTGAGCACCCACGGGCCGATGCGGGTCTTGGCCGCCTCCGACTGCACCATGGCCAGCTCGACGTGCCCGAGCCCCATGCCGCCCCACTCCTTCGGCATGTGCGGCAGCCACAGCCCCTGCTCCTTGGCGAGGGAGCGGAGGTGGAAGATCGTGCGCAGGTACGCCTCGCGGTCTCCTTCGGGCACCTCGTCCATGGCGGGGATGACCGTGCCCTGGATGAACGCGCGGACCCGCTTGCGGATCTCCTCGTGCTCGGGGGCGAGGGTGAAGTCGATGGCCATGCGGTCGTACCTCCCAATGCGCGGGACGGCTGATCCCCAAGGGCGATTTCACCGATAGTACTATCGGTGAAATTCCGCACAAGACCCGCGGGAGAATCGACCGATGACGAGCACGCCGCTCACCAGGAGCGAGGCCAAAGACCTGACCAGGCGCAGGCTCCTGCGCGCCGCCCTGACCATCCTCGACGAGGAGGGCGAGGCCGGGCTCACCACGGTCAAGGTCGCCAAGGCCGCCGGCATCGCGCAGTCCAGCTTCTACGTGCACTTCAAGGACATGCAGGAGCTGCTGCGGGTGCTCGCCCAGGAGGGCGGCGAGCGGCTGCGCGCCTCCATGCGCGAGGCGCGCCGCAAGGCCCGCGAGGCTCCGGGCGACATCGACCTCCATCGCGAGACGTTCCGCATCCCGCTGGAGGCCATCTGCCGCCATCCCGAGCTGTTGCGCATCCAGCTCAGGGCGCGCCACGACCCCTCGTCCTCGCTGCGCGACTTCGCCAGGGAGACGGCGGACGCCTACCGCGACCATCACGCCGCCGACCTGGCCGCGCTCGGCTATACCGCCGACGACGAGCGCGACAGGCGGCGGCTGGAGATGACCGCCGAGGGCATCAACGCCGCCACCAACGCGCTGGCCATGGGCCACCTCGAAGGGCGCTACCCCGATCTCGACGAGGCGGCCGACATCCTGACCGCCCTGTCCCGCGGCGCCCTGCGCCTCCTCAGATCGACGGCCGGCAAGTCCGCGTCGCCGGGAGGCCCGCCGCAGGAGCCGGAGGGCTCCCCGGCTTCGCGCGCGGAAGCGGGCTCGCGCGCTGATGCGGGCTCGCGCGCTGATGCGGGCTCGTGTGCCGAGGCGGGCTCGTGTGCCGAGGCGGGCGGGCCCGTTTCAGACGGCTCGGATCCCGAGATGAGCGAGCCCGCCCCGCACGGCTCGCGCCCGGCACGAAGCGCCCCCGCCTCAGCCGGGGAGTCCGGCTGAGGCGGGGGCGGCGGGTGGGGGCTCCGGTGAGGCGTGGACCGGAGCCCTGAGGCGGTCGTCAGAACGTGACGGCGGACGCCAGCGCCCCAGCCTCGTCCGCCGTCAGCCGGCCGTCCGCCACGACCGTGACCACCCGCCGCGACAGCGTGTGCTCGAAGGTCAGCGGCGTGTCCCACGCCAGCGCCTGCCCCACCCCCGGATATTCCGCCACCCGCACGAACCACGGGTCGCCGTCGGCCTGCACGAAGACGAGCGTCCAGTCGCGCCCCTCGGGCGTGGTGCCCGACATCGCGATCCACGGCTCCCTGCTGCCGTGTACGGCCTGCTCGTCCCCGGGCAGCGTGACCCGGTCGACGGAGGTGCCGGGCGCCCGCCAGAAGAAGCCGCCGTACCCGGCGCCGGCCCGGCCCTTGGTGGCCGAGCTCTCGATCTTCAACGGCTCCCCGGTGAGGTTGGTCAGCGTGAACGCGAAGTCCAGCGCCCACGCCTCGCCCAGCGGCCGCGCGGCCACCGTGCGCTCTTCGCGGACCAGCGGCCCGCCGGGGCCGACCCACTCCAGCAGCTCGGTGAAGCCGTCGTCGTCCAGCCGGGTGAAGGCCAGGTGCCGCTGCGTGCCGTGGTTGTCCAGCCAGGTCGGCCCCTGGTCCTTGACGTACGTGCGCCCGCCCCAGAAGTTGGCGCCGCCGAGGTCGGAGATCGCCACCCCGGCGCCCAGGTGGTGCACGTGGTCCTCGGGGCGCACCTGGGTGACCTCCACGCCGCCCAGCGTGCGCACGCCGTGCAGGTACGGGCGCGGCGAGTCGGTGGCGGGCAGGTCGGGACGGAAGTCGTAGGCGGCCACCTCGGTGCCCGACACCAGCAGCGACACCCGCGTCCACGGCGCGTCCAGCTCGGAGTAGAGCGCCAGCTCGGCCGCGCTGCGCCGGGTCAGCTCGACCACGCCGGGCAGGACCCGCCCGGAGACCTCGCCGCCTGTGTCCCTGAGCACGATCTGGTGCCGCTCGGGGATCGGGACCGGCTCGGGCGACAGCCGGATGGCGTCCACCACCTGGGTGAACCGCTCGGTCGCGGCCAGCGGCGCCAGCAGCTCCGCGCCGGTGCGCACGTGGTCGATGAGGTTCTCCAGCAGCCCGGTACGCTCGTGCACGGTCGTGACGACCGACCCGTCGGTCAGCTCCACCACGAGCCGGTCGTTGGTGTAGGTCAGCGTGGCCTGGCCGCGCTCGCCGTGCACCACCAGGTACGGCTCGTGCCGGGGCACCGACTCGGGCGCGCACAGCGTCACCGCGATGGTGATGACCAGCCCGTCCTCCAGCCGGATCCGTACGCAGGAGGTGTCGTCGGACTCGATGGGGTGTGCGTGGTACAGCTCGGTCTCGATCCCGGCGATGGGGGCGTCCACGAGGGCCAGCGCGGTGGCGATCGCGTGCGCGAACGGGTTGGTCAGCGCGCCGTCCATCACGTCCACGCCGTTCAGCCGGCGGCGACCGGCCCAGGGGGCGCGGGTGAAGTACGCCGAAGGACGCTCCCAGGCCCCGGCCCCGCCGATGCCGCGGATCCGGCCGAGCGAGCCGCCCGCGATGATCCGCCGCAGATGGGGGATGGCGGCCGAGCCGAGCGACTGGAAGCCGACCTGGCAGGCGAGGCCGGTCTCGGCGACGACCTCGGCGATTCTGCGCTGCTCGTCGAGGCTGGGCGCGGGCGGCTTCTCCAGCAGCACGTGCGTGCCCGCGCGCAGCGCGGTGATCGCGAGGTCGGCGTGGGTGTTGATCGGCGTGCAGATGATGGTGAACTCCGCGCCGGTCTTGGCGATCAGCTCGCCCAGGTCGGACGACTGCGGCGGGTCGCAGAAGTCCACCTCGACCGGCCGCAGGTCGCAGATGCCGACCAGCTCGACGATGCCGCGCTCGGACAGCTCGCGCAGGATGCCGAGGTGGTGGCGGCCGTGTCCCTGCGCCCCTGTGAGGATCACCTTGGCCGGCGCCATCACGACCACCTCAGCCCGAGCCCGGCGTGGTCGCCCGCGCGCAGCACGCCGTCCGACACCCGCACCGGGTACGGCTCGGCGAGCAGCCCCAGCCGGGCGAAGGAGGCGTCCTCGACGTCCTCCACCATGAGCGGCTGCGGCAGCGCCAGCGCGAGCTGCCCCGACACCTCGCTCAGCAGGTGCGGGTAGACCGGCACATCGTAGGTGCGGGCCAGCTCGGCGATGCGCAGGAACGGCGTGATGCCGCCGACCCGCACCACGTTCGGCTGCACCACGTCGCACGCACCGGCGGCCAGCAGGTCGCGGAAGCCGTAGGTGGTGTAGACGTTCTCGCCGACGGCGATCGGCACGTCGATGGAGCGGCGCAGCTCGACGTGGGCGGCCACGTCGTCGGCGGGCAGCGGCTCCTCGATCCAGTACAGGCCGAACTCGCGCAGCGCGGCCAGCGCGCGCCGGGCCCTGTGCAGGTCCCAGCGCTGGTTGGCGTCGATCATCAGCAGCCGGTCGGGGCCGATCACCTCGCGGACCGCCGCCACCCTCTCGACGTCCTCGGCCAGGTCGGGGCGGCCCACCTTGATCTTGACGCCGCGGTAGCCGGCCGCCACCCAGCGCCTGGCCTGCTCGACCAGCTCCTCCAGCGGGTAGTGCAGGTTGACGCCGCTGCCGTAGACCGGCACCTCGTCGCGCCGCCGCCCCAGCACGTCGGGCAGCGCCTGCTCGCCGCAGCGCAGGTCCCACAGCGCGAGGTCCACGCCGGCCAGCGCGACCGTGGTGACGCCGCCGGGGCCGGCCTCGCGCAGGTGCCGCCAGAGCCGGTCCCAGACCACCTCGGGGTGCGCGGGCGCGCCGATCAGCGCCTTGCGGATGTCGTGGTCGAGCAGCGCCTTGACGGCGTGCGCGCCGATCTGCGGCGTCCACGAGAACCCGGTGCCGGTGCGCCCGTCCTTCAGCGTCACGTGGGTGACGATCACGTGGTTGTACGGCACGTCCGCGCCCCACGGGCGGGGCAGCGGGACCGTGCGCAGCTCGGTACGCAGCTCCGCGATCGTCATGACGCCACCCGGTCAAGACCGACCTTGATCAGCTCCTGCAGCTCGGCCAGGTGCTCCTCGGACACCTCGACCAGCGGCGGCCGCACGCCGCCGACGTCCAGGCCGCGCAGCCGCACCCCGGCCTTGATCAGCGACACCGCGTACCCCGGCACCTTGCCGCGCAGCCGGACGAGCGGGGCGTAGAACTCGGTGAGCAGCCGCTCGTCGCCGTTCAGGTAAGCGAGCGCGATCTCCGGTGCGAACGCGAACACCGCGCTGGAGTACAGGTGCACGCCGATGCCCCGGTAGGCGGGCATGGTCAGCTCGGCGGTCGGCAGCCCGTTGAAGAACTGGAAGTCGGGGTGGTTCTCGCGCACGGCGAGCACGGTCCGCTGCATGCGGTCGATGTCGCCGACGCCGTCCTTGAGCCCGATCACGCCCGGGATCTCGGCCAGGCGGACCACGGCGTCGGGTTCGAGCACGACCGAGCCGCGCTGGTAGATGACCACCGGCAGCACCTCGGCCACGGCCCGCACGTACGCCTCGAAGCCGTGCCCTGGGCCCTGCGCGAGGTAGGGCGGCATGAGCAGCAGCCCGTCGGCGCCCGCGTCCTTGGCGGCGCGCGCCTGCTTCAGCGCCGCGCCGATCGGCCCGCCCGCCCCCGCGAACACCGGCGCTCGCCCGGCCACGACCTCGGTGGCCACCCGCACCACGCGGGCGTGCTCGTCCTCCGACAGCGCGGAGAACTCGCCGGTGCCGCAGGCCGCGAACACGCCGCCGGGGCCGTGCTCCATGCCCCTGCGCACGTGCTCGGCCAGCACGTCCTCGGCCAGCGCGCCGCCGGCGTCGAAGGGGGTCACGGGGAAGAACAGCACACCGCTGAGTTTCATTCGGTCTCATCCTTGAGTTCGGTACGCCAGCTGCGCTTGGGCCGCCAGCCGAGCAGCCGCTCTGCCTTGGCGGTCGAGAAGGCGGGGGTGGTGCCGGTGAGCCCGTCGGCGAACCCCTCGGTGCCGGGCACGACCTGGGGGAGCAGGTCGGCCAGCGGCTTCCTGGCCAGCGCGTCGGCGGCGCCGGCGAAGAACACCTCGCCGTTGGGCAGCTCGGGCAGCGCCTCGGCGAGCACGGCGATCATCTCGGCGGCGTCGCGGGAGTCGATGTAGTTGAACAGCGACACCCCGCCCAGCTCGGGCCGGTCGAGCCGCTCGCGTACGGTGTGGCCGGACTGCGTGGGCGCGCCCGCCCACTCCTCGGGCGGGATGACGAAGCACGGGCGCACGGCGGCCATCTTGGTCGTGCCGGCCTCCGCGAACGCCTTCATCGTGTGCTCGGCGGTCACCTTGGACAGGTTGTAGGCGTTCCAGGGCTTGACCGGGTGCTCCTCGTCGATGGGCAGGTAACGGGGAGCCCAGCCGCCGGGGGCGCCGTACCCGATGACGGTGGGGCTGCTGGCCAGCACCAGGTTCGCCACGCCGAGCGCCACCGACGCCTCGCACACGTTGAAGGCGAGCTGCGTGTTGACCTTGAAGATCACCGACTCGGGCCGGCTGAACGGCGTCGCGATGGCGGCCAGGTGGATCACCGTCTCGGGACGGAATCTGGCCATCACCTCGAACGTCTCTCCCGCGTCGGTGAGGTCGGCCGGTAAGGTGACCGCTGCCTCCGCGGGCGTACCGGGGGCCCGGTCGACCCCGATGACCTCGTGCCCGGCCGCCGCGAGCGTGGTGACCACGCTGCGGCCGAGGCGTCCTGCGCTTCCGGTGACGAGGACTCTGCTCACCGTGTGGGGCTCCTTCAAGACTGCAAACAGTTGCACTAAACCTTTGTGTCAGGAAGGGTGAAGCGTCAAGAGGTGATTTCGTCACCGCACGCCTAGCTGCGGCTTCCTGAAGGGCTCGACTGACTGGCCGTGTGGCAAGCGCTTTCATCGCCCTAGTGGCTCCTGCAAGCGGTTGCGTTAGGGTGAGCGACTGTGACAGTGACGATTCGCGATGTGGCCCGGGCGTCCGGGGTGCACGTGTCGACGGTCTCCCGGACCTTCTCCGCGCCGCACATGGTGAACGCGGCCACCCGCAACCGGGTGCTGAGCGTGGCGGAGGAGCTGGGCTACCGGCCCAACCGGGCGGCACGGGCGCTGACGACCGGGCGTACGCACAATCTCGGGCTGATCGTGGCGGACATCGCCAACCCCTTCTTCCCTCCGCTGATCAAGGCCGCCCACGCGGCCGCCAGGCAGCGCGACTACCACCTGTTCGTGGCCGACACCGACGAGGAGCCGGCCGTGGAGGAGGAGCTGATCCAGGCATTCTCCAAGCAGGTGGACGGCGTGGTGCTGTGCAGTCCCCGCTCCTCCAACAAGGCGCTGGAACGGCTGGCCGAGCGGGTGCCGTGCGTGGTCATCAACCGCCGGCTGCGCGGCGCGGCCACCGTGCTCATGGACGTCGGACACGGCGCGAAGCTGGCCGTGGAGCACCTGGCGGGGCTCGGGCATCGCCGGGTCGCGCTGGTGTCGGGCCCCGCGGGGTCGTGGACGAGCGCGGAGATCCGTACGGCGGCCGAACAGGTGCCGGACATCGAGCTGGTCGTCATCGGCCCCAACGCGCCCACCGAGCGGGGCGGCTTCGCGGCGGCGCCGCGCGTGCGCGACTCGGGCGCGACCGGCGTGCTCGCCTACAACGACCTGGTGGCCATCGGCCTCATCGAGGGCCTCGGCGACCTCGGGCTGTCCGTGCCAGAGGACATCAGCGTGGTGGGGATTGACGATATCGTTCCCGGGCGGCTGAACCGCCCGAAGCTCACCACCGTCGCCATGCCGACGGCCGCGGCGGGACGGCTCGCGGTCGATCTGCTCATCCAAGAGGTGAGCGCCACGACCTCGCTGGAGACCCGGCTCGTGATCAGGGACTCCACTGCGGCTCCGCGATGACGCGGCTGCTGCAAACGGTTGTACTAATCCGAAACGAAATTCATCAGACTTCTGTGGCGATCAAGCTCGCTAGCTGGGAAAACGCCGTAAAGATATATCGGTAACAGCCAGGTAACGCCTGCAAAGGGTTGACGTAACTTTCCCGCCAGCTATAGGAAAGCGCTATCCGTTCACCTACTCGCCGGAAGGTCCGTGATGACTGAAGTTTCGGCGGCGGTGAAACCCCGGCGGGCGGCGCCTGACGCCCCGCGCGGCGGCCACCGCTCCACGAAACGGTCCCGTCGGGAGGCACGGGCCGCCTATCTCTTCCTGGCCCCCTGGTTCGCCGGCCTGCTCGTCATCACGGTCGGCCCGATCCTCGCCTCCCTGTATCTGTCGTTCACCGACTACAACCTCCTGGAGGAGGCCAAGTGGGTCGGGTTCGACAACTACGTCAAGATGTTCACGCAGGACCCGAGGTTCCTGAACTCGCTGAAGGTGACCACGATCTACGTGGTCGTCTCGGTCCCGCTGCAACTGGCCTTCGCCCTCGCGCTCGCCCTGGTGCTCGACCGCGGCCTGCGCGGCCTGGCGATCTACCGCTCGATCTTCTACCTGCCCTCGCTGCTCGGCGGCAGCGTCGCGATCGCGATCCTGTGGCGCAAGGTCTTCGGCGCCGACGGCCTGGTGAACGCGGTGCTGGCGCTCTTCGGCATCGAGGGGCCCGGCTGGATCGGCGACCCCGACACCGCGCTGTCGACGCTGATCCTCCTGCACGTGTGGACGTTCGGCGCCCCGATGATCATCTTCCTGGCCGGTCTGCGCCAGATCCCGAGCAGCTACTACGAGGCCGCCGCGGTGGACGGCGCCGGCCCGCTGCGGCAGTTCAGGTCGATCACGGTGCCGCTGCTGACGCCCATCATCTTCTTCAACCTGGTGCTGGAGCTCATCAAGTCGTTCCAGTCGTTCACGCAGGCGTTCATCGTCAGCGGCGGCAGGGGCGGCCCGGCCGACTCCACCCTGTTCTACACGCTCTACCTCTACCTGAACGGCTTCAAGAACTACGACATGGGCTACGCCGCCGCGATGGCCTGGGTCCTGCTGCTGATCATCGCCGGGCTGACCGGGGTGAACTTCCTCGCTTCCAAGTATTGGGTCTTCTATGGCGACACCAAGTAGGCCGACTCCGGTGCTGTTCCGCCCCTTCCGCGGCGGGCCGGTGGTCAAGCACATCCTGCTGATCGGCTTCGGCCTGATCATGCTCTATCCGCTGCTGTGGATGATCTCCAGCTCGCTCAAGCCGGAGGAGCTGATCTTCCGTGAACCCGGCCTGTGGCCGAGCACCTTCACGCTGGAGAACTACACCGAGGGCTGGTACGCGCTGAAGCACCCCTTCGGCTACTACCTGTGGAACTCCGCGGTGATCACCGTGCTGTCGGTGCTTGCGAACCTGGTGGCGTGTTCGCTGGCCGCCTACGCGTTCGCCCGGCTGAACTTCCCGCTGAAGAAGCTGTGGTTCGCGCTCATGCTGGGCACGATCATGCTGCCCGCGCACGTCACGATCGTGCCGCAGTACATCATGTTCTCGAAGCTCGACCTGATCAACACGATCTGGCCGCTCATCATGCCGAAGGTGCTGGCCACGGACGCCTTCTTCATCTTCCTCATGGTGCAGTTCATCCGCACCCTGCCGAGGGAGCTGGACGAGGCGGCCGAGATCGACGGTGCCGGCTACTGGCGCATCTACATCAGGGTCGTGATGCCCCTGTGCATGCCCGCGCTGGCCACGACCGCGATCTTCACCTTTATCTGGACATGGAACGATTTTCTCAGTCAACTCTTGTATCTCAACAACCCCGACAACTTCACCGTACCGGTAGCGTTGCGCACGTTCCTGGACGCCAGTAGCGACTCGTCGTGGGGCCCGATGTTCGCCATGTCGATCATCGCTTTGGGACCCATCTTCGGGTTCTTTCTGGCGGGCCAGAAATACCTGATCCGTGGTGTCGCCACCACGGGACTGAAGTAGTTCCTCCTCCACCCCCCTCAACAGCGAACACCCATAGGAGGTAGAGCCGTGAGCTCTGGCAAGAAGATGTGGTCGGCGGCGCTGCTCGCCACCGCTGTGCTGGCGGTCACCGCGGCCTGCGGCGGCGGAAGCGGCGGTGGCGAGTCCGCCGATGGCAAGGTCAAGCTGCGCTTCTCCTACTGGGGCAGTGACGCGCGGCAGAAGATGACCGAAGAGGCGATCAAGAGGTTCGAGGCCAAGAACCCGAACATCGACGTCGAAGGCGAGTTCTCCGACTGGGCCTCCTACTACGAGACGCTGTCCACCAAGGTCGCCGGCAGCGACGCCCCCGACGTCATCAGCCTGGAGATCCGCGGCCTGCGCGAGTACGCCGACCGCGGCACCCTCGCCGACCTCTCCAGCAAGGTCAACACGGCCGACATCGACGCCAAGGTGCTGGCCACGGGTGCCATCGACGGAAAGCAGTTCGCCATCCCCACGGGCGTCAACGCCTTCTCCCTGCTGGTCAACCCGGCCCTGGTCAAGCAGGCCAAAGCCGAGATGCCCGACGACACCAAGTGGACCTGGCAGGACTTCATCGACCTGTCCGCCAAGATCACCGAAGGCAGCGGCGGCAAGATCATCGGTACGCAGCTGAGCTGGAACCCCGCGTACCTGCAGATCTACGCCGCGCAGAAGGGTGAGGAGTTCTACCAGGGCAACAAGCTCGGCCTGTCTCCCCAGACCATCAAGGACTGGTGGAAGATCATGCAGGACCTGATCTCGACCAAGGGCGCCCCCGAGCCCGCCAAGAGCTCCGAGATCGGCGCCACCAGCATCGACCAGTCGCTGCTCGGCACCAACACCGGCGCGATGGGCATGTGGTGGAGCAACCAGCTCGGCGCGGCGACCAAGGCGTCCGGCCAGGAGCTGGAGCTGCTGCGGATGCCGAAGCTGGAGGGCGCCCCGACCGGCGGCATGTTCCTGCAGCCCGCCATGTTCTACGCGGCCTCGTCGAAGTCCGAGCACCCCGAAGAGGCGGCCAAGTTCATCGACTTCATGATCAACGACCCGGAGGCGGGCGAGATCATCCTCAGCGACCGTGGCCTGCCGGCCAGCTCGAAGGTGCTGGCCGCGGTCAAGGACAAGCTGCCCGAGGCGGACAAGAAGACGCTCGCCTTCCTCGACGAGGCCAAGGGCGAGCTGACCGACCCGCCGGCCGCTCCGCCGAAGGGCGCGAGCGCCATGGAGGACATCCTGACGCGCTACTCGGAGGAGGTCATGTTCGGTCGCATGACCCCCGATGACGCTGCGCAGAAGTTCATCACGGAGGCCAACGCCTCCATCGCAGGCTAAGGAGAGTCATGAAGTACGCGTTCGTCGGGCTCGGGCACCGCGCGCAGATGTACGTCGACGCGCTGCTCGGAGATTGGCGCGACGCCGGCACCATCGTCGCCCTGTGCGACACCAACCGGACCCGCATGGACTACTACGTCGAGCGGATCGGCCAGAAGGTGCCGTGCTTCGCCCCCGATGAGTTCGACAAGGTGCTCGAGCTCGCCGACGCGGTCATCGTCACCACCGTCGACGCCACGCACGCGACGTACGTGTGCGCGGCGCTCGACGCGGGCCGCGACGTCATCGTGGAGAAGCCGCTCACGATCGACGCCGACGGCTGCGCGGCCATCGCCGCGGCGGCGGAGCGCAGCAGCGGCAAGCTGATCGTCACCTTCAACTACCGGTACTCGCCGCGCAACTCCGCGGTGCGCCGCCTGCTGAAGGAGGGCGCGATCGGCGAGGTGACGTCGGTGCACTTCGAGTGGACGCTCGACACCATCCACGGCGCCGACTACTTCCGCCGCTGGCACCGCGACAGGGCCAATTCCGGCGGCCTGCTCGTGCACAAGTCCACCCACCACTTCGACCTGGTCAACTGGTGGCTGGACGCGGCGCCCGAGATGGTCTTCGCGCAGACCGGCCTGCGCTTCTACGGTGCCGAGAACGCCAGGAAGCGCGGGCTCGGCGAGCGGCCCGAGCGCGCGCACGGCGCGCCGGGTCTCGGCAGCGACCCGTGGCTGCTCGACATCTCCGCCGACGAGCGGCTCAAGCGGCTCTACCTGGACGCCGAGCACGAGGACGGCTACCTGCGCGACCAGGACGTCTTCGGCGAGGGCATCACGATCGACGACAACATGTCGGTCATGGTCCGCTACACCAACCAGGCCGTGATGACGTACTCGCTGCACGCCCACGCTCCGTGGGAGGGCTACCGGGTCGCCTTCAACGGCACGGCCGGCCGGCTGGAGCTGGACGTGGTGGAGCGGGAGTGGACGCCCGTCCACGCCGCCATCGACCCGAGCGCCGCCTCCAAGGAACACGCCACCGGGTCCTCCGAGCGGCTGCTGCTGCGCCGCCACTGGAGCCCGCCGGAGGAGATCCCGATCGAGCAGGGCGCGGGCGGGCACGGCGGCGGCGACCGCCTGCTGCTGAACGACGTCTTCCGCGGCCCCGGCGACGACCCGCTGGCCCGCCAGGCGGGTTACCGCGACGGCATCCGCAGCGTGCTCACCGGTCACGCCGCCAACGTCTCCGCCAGGACCGGCGCCCCGGTCCTGCTCGGCGACGACGGGACCCGTGTTCTCTGAGCTCGCCCCCATCGCCGCCGCGCAGCTCGGGCTCTATCCCACCCTGCCGGGGCCCGAGCTGCGCGCGCGGGCCCGCGACGCCATCGGCGTGCTCGACCTGAGCGCGGACGACGTCCGGGTGGAGCGCTCCTGGACCGACGGCGACCTGTACGGCGAGGAGCTGTCCTGGTCGGTGGGCTTCGGGCCGCGCACGCGGGCGTACCTGCTGCGCCCGCGCGCGGCGGGCGGCCCGCTGCCCGGTGTCGTGGCGCTGCACTGCCACGCCGGCATGAAGTGGGCGGGCAAGGAGAAGATCGCCGACGGCCCCGGGGAGCCCAGCCCCGAGGTGCGCCGGCTGCGCGACGAGCTCTACGGCGGCCGGGCCTTCGCCAACGAGCTCGCCAGGCGCGGCTTCGTGGTGCTCGCGCACGACGTGTTCGTGTGGGGCAGCCGCCGCTTCCCGCTGGAGCTCCCCGAGCGGGAGGGGCTTAGCGAGGCCGACAGGTACGACCTGGCCGCCCGCGACCACGAGCACGTCGTGGCCAAGCACTGCGCCGCGCTCGGCACCTCGTTCGCGGGCGTCGTCGCGGGTGAGGACCTCGCGGCGGCGGCCTACCTGCGCTCGCGCCCCGACGTGGCCGAGGTCGGCTGCGTGGGGCTGTCGGGCGGCGGGCTGCGGGCCGCGCTGCTCGGCGCGTTCGACCCGGAGATGCGCGCGGTCGTGGTGGCCGCCATGGCCTCCTCCTACCGCGACATGCTCGGCGGGCACGTCGAGCTGCACACCTGGATGCTGTGGCCGCCCGGCCTGCCGCGCCTGGGCGACTACCCCGACCTGGTGGCCGCCCGCGCACCCGCGCCGCTCATGGTCCAGTACGCCACCCGCGACCGCCTCTTCCCCGATGAGGGCATCCGGCGGGCGCACGCCATCATCGGCGAGCGCTACCGCGAGGCGCCCGGCGCGTACGAGGCCGTCTTCGCCGACGTGTCGCACTGCTTCGACGTGCCCATGCAGGAGCGGGCCTTCGCCTGGCTGGCCGCGAACCTCGCTAGTTCCCCTGCTTCCACGTCGCGATGAGCTTGTCGTAGTCCACCGTCTGCGGCTTGCCCCGTTCGTCGGCCAGCTTCGGCACGGGCGCGCCCGGCTGGTCGAGCCAGTACTGGGCGGGCCGCTCGGGGTTCAGCTTGGGCGCGCACTGGCCGCCGTAGCCCTGCCGCTCGCGCGAGAGCCGCTCAAGCCGGGACAGGATCTCGTCCTGCTGCCTGGCCAGGTTGTCCATCGACTGCTGCGGCGTGGTCTCGCCGGTCACCGCGGTGGCGACGTTCTGCCACCACAGCTGGGCCAGCTTGGGGTAGTCGGGCACGTTCGTGCCGGTCGGCGTCCACTGCACGCGGGCCGGCGAGCCGTAGAACTCGATGAGGCCGCCGTACTTCTTCGCGTTCTCGGCGAAGTAGTCGCTCTTGATGTCGGACTCGCGGATGAACGTCAGGCCGACGATCGACTTCTTCAGCGACACCGTCTTCGACGTGACGAACTGCGCGTACAGCCAGGCGGCGGCGCGGCGGTCCTGCGGGGTGCTCTTCAGCAGCGTCCAGGAGCCGGCGTCCTGGTAGCCCAGCTTGTGCCCTTCCTTCCAGTACGCGCCGTGCGGGCTGGGCGCGATCCGCCACTTGGGCGTGCCGTCCTCGTTGACCACCGGCAGGCCCGGCTTGGTCATGTCGGCGGTGAACGAGGTGTACCAGAAGATCTGCTGGGCGATGTGGCCCTGGGCCGGCACCGGGCCCGCCTCGCTGAAGTTCATGCCGGCGGCCTCGGGCGGGGCGTACTTCTTCAGCCAGTCCACGTACTTGGTGAGCGCGTAGACGGCGGCGGGGCCGTTGGTGTCGCCGCCCCGGGTGACCGAGGAGCCGACCGGGCGGCAGTTCTCCACCCGGATGCCCCACTCGTCCACCGGCAGGCCGTTGGGGATGCCGGGGTCGCCGTTGCCCGCCATCGACAGCCAGGCGTCGGTGAAGCGCCAGCCCAGCGACGGGTCCTTGCGGCCGTAGTCCATGTGGCCGTAGACCTTCTTGCCGTCGATGGTGCCGTTGCCGTTGACCTTGTTGGTGAAGAAGTCGGCGATGTCCTCGTACGCCGCCCAGTTGACCGGCACGCCGAGGTCGTAGCCGTAGGCGTCCTTGAACTGCTTCTTGATCTCCGGGTCGGTGAACCAGTCGTAGCGGAACCAGTAGAGGTTGGCGAACTGCTGGTCGGGAAGCTGGTAGATCTTCTTGTCCGGGCCGGTCGTGAAGCTGATGCCGATGAAGTCGTCGAGGTCGAGCGTGGGGGAGGTGACGGCTCTGCCCTCGCCGGCCATGTAGTCCGACAGCGGCACCACGTAGTCGCCGCGCGAGTGGGTGCCGATCAGGTCGGAGTCGTTGACGTAGGCGTCGTAGATGTTCTGCTCGCCCTGGATCTGGGTCTGCAGCTTCTCGACGACGTCGCCCTCCTGGATCAGGTCGTGCTTGATCCGGATGCCGGTGATCTCGGTGAACGCCTTGGCCAGCGTGCGCGACTCGTACTCGTGGGTGGTGATGGTCTCGGAGACCACGTTGATCTGCATCCCCCGGTACGGCGCCGCCGCCTTGATGAACCAGTCCATCTCGGCGAGCTGCTGCTCCTTGGTCAGCGTGCTCGGGGTGAACTCCTGCGACACCCAGCGCTCGGCCGCCGCCCTGCCCTCCGCCTCCGTGTAGTCGGTCGCCGGCCGCTCGGCGCTCTGCGTGCAGCCGGCCGCCATCACCACCATCGCGGTGAGGGCCGCGACCGCGGATCTGCCTGCCCGATGCCTCATCGTTCGGCTCCTCTTCTGTCATCCCCATATGCCGATCACGACCGCCACGAGCAGCGCGCAGCCGAGCGCGAGCCACATGGACAGGTCGGTGATCGCGATCCAGCCGGCCAGCACGACGGCGGCGCTGATCAGGCCGATGTAGAGCCGGTCACCGCGATCGGTCTCGATGCGCAGGAAGCCCCGCCGTGCCACGGGAGGGGAGATGCGCGCCCAGATCGCCATGATCACCAGCAGCAGGGCGAGCCCGGCGAAGACCAGGGCGGTCGGGACGGTCCAGACCATCCACTCGAACATCTAGACCCTCCCCAGCGCGAAGCCCTTGGCGATGTAGTTGCGCACGAACCAGATGACGACCGCGCCGGGGACGATGGTGAGCACGCCGGCCGTCGCCAGCAGTGCCCAGTCCACGCCGGCCGCGCTCACCGTGCGCGTCATCGTCGCCGCGATGGGCTTGGCGTCGACCGAGGTGATCGTCCTGGCGATCAGCAGCTCGACCCAGCTGAACATGAAGCAGAAGAACAGCGTGACGCCGATGGCCGACCGGATCATCGGCAGGAAGATCTTGATGAAGAAGCGCGGCAGCGAATAGCCGTCCACGGCCGCGGTCTCGTCGATTTCCCGCGGAATCGCGGACATGAATCCCTCCAGGATCCACACCGCGAGCGGGACGTTGAACAGCATGTGCGCGATGGCCACGCCGAGATGCGTGTCGAACAGGCCGACGCTCTGATAGATCTGGAAGAACGGCAGCAGGAACACCGCCGGCGGCGCCATGCGATTGGTCAGCAGCCAGAAGAACAGATGTCTGTCGCCGGCGAACCGGAAACGCGAGAAAGCGTACGCCGCGGGCAGCGCGATCACCAGCGACAGCACCGCGTTCATCGAGGTGTAGATGATGGAATTGAGATAACTCGAATACCACGCGGGGTCGCTGAAGAAAGCCGCGTAATTGTCGAACGTCACCCGCTGCGGAATGAGCGAGAAACTGCCGAGGATGTCCTCGTTGGGCCTGATCGACATGCCGAACATCCACAGCAGCGGCAGCATCAGCGTGGCCACGTACAGCCAGAAGACCGTGCGCGCCCAGGGGAGCCGCCGGCCGGTGGTGCGAGCCATCACCCTCACCTCCCCGACCTGGTGAGCACGGTGAAGAAGACGTAGCAGAACACCTGCACGATGAGGAAATAGAGCAGCGAGAACGCGCCCGCCGGCCCCAGGTCGAACTGGCCGACCGCGATCTTCGACAGCAGGATGCTGAGGAACGAGGTGGCGTTGCCGGGGCCGCCGCCGGTCACCACGAACGGCTCGGTGTAGATCATGAAGCTGTCCATGAACCTGAGCAGGATCGCGATCGTCAGCACCCCGCGCAGGCGGGGGAGCTGCACGTGACGGAACGTGGCCCACGGCGAGGCGGCGTCGATCTGCGCGGCCTGGAAGTACGGCTCGGGGATCGAGCGCAGTCCCGCGTACGCGAGCAGCGCCACCAGCGGCGTCCAGTGCCACACGTCCATGACCAGCACCGTGATCCAGGCGTCGGTGGCGTCGAGCGTGTAGTTGAAGTCGGCGCCCAGCACGTTGTTGACCGCCCAGCCGCCCAGGCCGATGTCGCCGCGGGCGAAGATCTGCCAGATCGTGCCCACCACGTTCCAGGGGATGAGCAGCGGCAGCGCGACCAGCACCAGCGCCACCGAGACCCACACGCCCCTGCGCGGCATCACCACGGCCAGCGCCACGCCGAGCGGGATCTCCAGCAGCAGCACCTGCGCGGAGAACAGCAGCGTGCGCAGCAGCGCCCCGCGCACCTCCGGGTCGCGCGAGATCGACCGGAACCACTCCAGGCCGACGAACACCCGCTCGTGCGGGCCGAAGACGTCCTGGACGGAGTAGTTGACCACGGTCATCAGCGGGATCACCGCCGTGAACGCCACCGACACCACCACCGGCAGCACCAGCCACCAGGCCCGGTTGTCGCGGCGCTTGGGGGTGACGCGGGGCTCGTCGGCTGCGTCCGTGGCGTCCGTGGCGTCCGTCGCGTCCGTGGTGTCCGTGGTGTCAGTCGCGGGTTGCTCGATCACGCGCGGCCCCTTCCGTTCATGGGCGCGAGCGAGCCGCAACGCACCTCGTCCCTGAACAGGAACGTGCGCTCGGCCGGGAAGTGCAGGTACGCGCCGTCGCCCGGCCGGTAGGGCGCGCCGGCCTCGGTCTTGGCGATCACCTTGTGCCCGCCGGCCTCGGTGTGGACCAGGTCGTAGGCGCCCATGCGGTCCACCCCGGTCACCCGGGCGGGCAGGCCGGGGAAGACGCGGAACCCGCCGGCCTTGGCGATCTCGACGAACTCCGGCCGCACCCCGATCCGCACCGGCCCGGGAGGCAGGCCGCCGCCCGCCCTGCCCACGTCGGTGCCGCCGACGCGGACGACGCCGCTGACGACCTCGCCGGGCACCACGTTCATGCCGGGGGAGCCGATGAAGTGGCCGACGAACTCGTGCGCGGGCGACAGGAACAGCTCGGCGGGCTCGCCGGCCTGCACGATCTCGCCGTCCTTGACCACCACGACCTCATCGGCGAACGTCAGCGCCTCGGTCTGGTCGTGGGTGACGTAGATGAGCGTGTGTCCGGTGTCGCGGTGGATCTCCTTCAGCTTGCTGCGCAGCGTCCACTTCAGCGCCGGGTCCACCACGGTCAGCGGCTCGTCCAGCAGGACGGCGGCCACCTGGGAGCGTACGAGGCCCCTGCCCAGGCTGACGATCTGCTGGCGGCCCGGATCGAGCCGGCGCGACCTGCGGCCGAGCACCTGGTCGAGACCGAGCAGGTGGGAGACCTGCCGGACCCTGCGGTCCACCTCCTGCTTCGGCACCTTGCGGTTGCGCAGCGGGAAGGCCAGGTTGTCGTAGACCGACATCTCCTCGTACAGGACGGGGAACTGGAAGACCTGCGCGATGTCGCGGCCCGCCGTGGGCACGCCGGTGACGTCTCGGTCGTCGAAGTAGACGCGGCCCACGGTGGGCGTGATCAGGCCGGAGATGATGTTCAGCAGCGTCGTCTTGCCGCAGCCGCTCGGGCCGAGCAGCGCGTACGCCCGCGAGCTGCGCCACGTCCAGGTCATCGGCTTGACCGCCCACGTCCTGCCGCCGTCGTAGCTGTGGCCCACGCCCTCAAGGCGGATGTCAGCCATGCAGGCCCACCTCCGCCGCCCCGGTGCCGAGCAGCCGCCCGCCGTCCGCGTCGAAGACGAGCACGTGGGCCGGATCGACGTAGGCGAGCGCGGGCTCGCCCGGCGTGTACTGCCGGGTGCCCGGCAGGTGGGCGACCAGGTGACGGCCGTCCTGGAGGCGCAGGTGCAGGAACGTCGCGCTGCCCGTCACCTCGGCGAGCCTGATCTCGGCGGGCAGTTCGAGCGCGCCGGGACGGCCGTGGCCGATCGTCACCTGGTGGGGGCGTACGCCGAGCACGACCTCCTGCGCTGTGGCGTGGGCTCCCGGCGCGGGGATCGACCTGCCGAGCACCTCGATCCTGCCCTCCCTGACGAGGCCGGGCAGCAGGTTGAGCGGCGGGTCGCTGAGCGTGGTCGCCACGGCCAGCGTGGGCGGGCGGGCGTACATGCCGGCGACGTCGCCGACGTGCCGCACCCGGCCCTCGCCGAGCACAACGGTCGGCGCGGCGAACATCAGCGCCTCGGCCGGGTCGGAGGTGGCGTAGAGCACGACGCCGGGTGAGCCGGCGAACATGCTCTTCAGGTCGGCTCGTAATTGCTCGCGCAGCTTGAAGTCGAGGTTGGCGAGCGGCTCGTCGAGCAGCAGCAGATCGACGGGCCTGGCCAGCGCGCGGGCGATGGCGGTGCGCTGCTGCTGGCCGCCCGACAGCTCGGCGGGGCGGCGGCCGAGCAGGCCGGCGATGCCCATGAGCTCGGCCACCTCGCGTACGCGGCGGTCCACGCCGTCGCGGCGGAAACGGGGGTCGAGACGGAGCGGGGATGCGATGTTCTCGTAGACGGTCAGCGACGGATAATTGATGAATTGCTGATAGACGAAGGCGACCGAACGTTTTCGCACCGACATTCCAGTGACGTCTTGTCCGTTCACCAGCACACGGCCTGAATCGGGGGTCTGCAATCCGGCGGCGACCCGCATCAACGTCGTTTTCCCCGCCGTCATCGGGCCGATCAGGGTCGTCATTCCAGGGGATAATTCGAGATTGACGTCGTCGAGCCGGATCTCCCCGCGCGACCGCACGGAGACGCCGTCGAGAATCACCGTCACGGTGCCCGGTCCTCTCTGCTTCCCTCCCTTCATACATGATCTGGTTCGGCCTGCAAAGGTCGCTGTAGTGGCATTTGTTGCGGGTGTTACTCAGGTTTTCTCTTCATTGTCAAGGTCGAAGAAGCGGTGAACGGCGGGGGCTATCGCGGCGACGATTTCCTCCCTGGTCATCGTGGTCAACGGGGGAAATTTCAGGATGTATCGGCATAGGGCCATGCCGAGGAGCTGGGCCGAGATCAGCCCCACCCGCCGGGGATCAGGGGTCAGCGCCGCCACCGCCGGCATGACCTGGGCGGCGAAGACCTCGCGCAGCCGCTCCTCCGCCTGGGCGTTCGTCACTCCCGCACGCAGCAGGACCGGCAGGCTCTCGCCCGGCTCCCAGTGCGACAGGAAGTGGCGCACGAGCGCGGCCGCGACCTCATCGCGCGGCGCGCCGCGCAGGTCGGGCAGGCCGAGGTCCACCTCGCAGGCGGCCGCGAACAGCCGTTCCTTGCTGCCGAAGTAGCGCATGACCATGGCCGGGTCGATGCCGGCGTCGGCCGCGACGGCCCTGATCGTGGCCCGTTCGTAGCCGTCTTCTGCGAAGCGGGCCAGCGCGGCCTCCAGGATGCCCGCCTTGGTCGCGGCTCCGGATCTTCTCGTCATGCCAACAACTGTAGGCCAACATGTGTTGACGTCCATGGGGTGCCGGGCATAATGTCAACGTGTGTTGGTCAACGGATGTTGGCCAACAGTTGAGGAGGACACATGAACGCCACGGACGTCATCGTCGTCGGAGCCGGCCCCGTCGGGCTGACCACCGCCCTGGTCCTGACCCGGCGCGGTCACCGCGTCGTCATCGTGGACGGCCAGGCCGAAGGCGCGAACACCTCGCGCGCCGCCGTCGTGCACTCGCGCACCCTGGAACTGCTCGAGCCGTACGGGGCCACCGGCGACCTGGTCGCCCGCGGGGTGCACACGCCGCGCTTCACCATCCGCGACCGCGACAGGGTGCTGGTGCCGGTGCCCTTCGACGGGCTGCCCACGCGGTACCCGTACACGCTGATGATCTCCCAGGCCGACACCGAGGCTTACCTGCTGGCCCGGCTGGAGGAGCTGGGCGGCCGGGTGCTGCGGCCGGCCCGCGTCACCGCCGTCGCCCAGGACGCCACCGGCGTCACCGCCACCCTCGACGACGGGACCGTGCTGCGCGCCGCCTACCTGGTGGGCGCCGACGGGATGCACAGCCTCGTCCGCGAGCAGGCCGGGATCGGCTTCACCGGCGGCACGTACGAGGAGTCGTTCGTCCTCGCCGACGTGCGGCTGCACGGCGGAGTGCCGAAGGGCGAGGTCATCCTCTACTTCTCGCCCGACGGCCTGGTGGTCGTCGCGCCGCTGCCCGACGGCATGTACCGGATCGTCGCCACCGTGGACGAGGCGCCGCGCGAGCCGGACGTCGCGTTCGTGCAGCGGCTGCTCGACACGCGCGGGCCCGAGGCCGAGCCCGCCGTGGTCGAAGAGGTGATCTGGGGCTCGCGCTTCCGCGTGCACCACCGCATCGCCGACAGCTACAGGCACGGCCGGGTGCTGCTCGCCGGTGACGCCGCCCACGTGCACTCGCCCGCCGGAGGCCAGGGCATGAACCTGGGCATCGAGGACGCCGTCCGCCTGGGCGAGACGCTCTCCGACGTGCTCAAGGGCGGCCCCGACGCGCTGCTCGACGCGTACGCCGCCGGTCGGCGGCCGGTCGCCGAGAAGGTCGTGCGGCTCGCGTCCCGGCTCACCGCGCTGGCCACGGCCCGCGCGGCGGCCCGCCCGCTGCGCAACGCGGTGCTCGCGCTCGCCGGCCGCGTCCCCGCCGTCCGCCGCCGCCTGGCCTGGCAGCTCAGCGGCCTGGACCGACGCTGACTCGGTGGACCTGCGGCCGCCCGTCGTGTTCGGGCCCCATGACGCCTTGGCCGTCCGCCGTTTCAGCCCGTGCGGCGCTTCGGCGCGCCGGGCGTGCACTCCGCGTCAGCGGGTGAAGACCTTGGTGACCAGCTCGTGCAGGAGCTCCCGCTCCTCGGCCGTGAGCGGAGCCAGGGTCTCGCGTTCCACCTCCGCCACCAGCGCTCGGGCCCGGGTCAGCGCCTCCTGCCCGTCGGGGGTGAGCGAGATGCGGTAGCGGCGCCGATCGGCGGGGTCGCGGTCACGTACCGCAAGCCCTGCCGCGATCAGCCCGTCCATCAGCCGCACCATGTCGCTCGGGTCGAGCCCCAGCCGATCGCCGACCTCGCGCTGCGCCGCAGCACCGAAATCGGCCAGCGCCGCCAGCACCGCGAACTCCCACAGGCTCAGCCCCACCTCCTCCGACAGCCGCCCGGCCAGCGCCCGCCGGCTGCCCGTGCCGACCTTGTGCAGCACGAAGGTCGGGAACGCGAGGAGGGTGGGCGGAAGATCCATACGACCAAGTGTATGGTGCTTACCAATAATTGGTTATCACCAACTATTTGGCTTGGAGGCTTTCCATGGACGCTCTCTACCCCCGGCTCCTCGTGCGCGACTTCCCGAAGAGCCTCGCCTTCTACCAGGGCGTGCTGCGCGACCTGCTCGGCGTCGAGCCGGTCAAGGTGCTGCCCGGCTACGCCAACTGGGACATCGCCGGAGAGGCCGGCCTGGTCCTGTTCGACCACGCCCAGCTCGGCATCCCTCCGGCGTCGCCGTCCCAGGAGGGCGGCGCGGACCGGGCGATGCTGGTCATGAAGGTGGACGACGTGGAGAAGGCGGCCGCGATCCTGGAACGGCACGGCGCCACCATGGCCGCCCCGCCCCAGGACCGTCCCGCGTGGGGGCCCACGCTGCGCACCGCGCACCTGCGCGACCCGGAGGGCACCCTCATCGAGCTCCAGTCGTACTGACCCGAGCCCGTCACGGGGACGCAGCCGCTTACGGGCGGGCGGAGTCTCTTACGGGAGGATCGAGTCCACGTAGCCGCCGTCCACCCGCACCGCCGCGCCCGTCGTGGCCGAGGCGAGCGGCGAACTGAGATAGACCACCAGGTTCGCGATCTCCTCAGGCTCGATCAGGCGCTGCAGCAGCGACTGCGGCCGGTGCAGCCGCATGAACTCGCGCTGCGCCTCCTCCCACGGCAGGTCGCGGTCCACGAGCTGGTAGACGAAGTCCGCCACACCGCCGGTGTGCGTCGGGCCCGCGATGACCGAGTTGACCGTGACGCCGCTGCCCGCCGCCTCCTTGGCGAAGCCGCGGGAGACGGCCAGCAGCGCCGTCTTCGACATGCCGTAATGGATCATCTCGGCCGGGATGACGATGGCGGAGTCGCTGGCGATGTACTGGATGCGGCCCCAGCCCCGCTCCTTCATCGCGGGCAGATAGGCCCGGGTGAGCCGGACCGCGGCCAGCACGTTGACCTCGAAGTACCGCCGCCACTCGGCGTCGTCGATCTCCAGCGGCGGCTTGGCGCCGAAGATGCCGAGGTTGTTGATGAGGATGTCGACGTCCGGCAGTGTCCGTACGACCTGCTCGCTGCCCTCCTCCGTGGCGACGTCGCCGGGCGCGGCGACCAGGTCGTACTGCTGTCCCCCGTTGATGCGTTCGATGGCCGCCGTGACCGAGCCCTCGCTGCGGCCGTTGATCCCCACCCGGGCCCCGGCCCGCGCGAGCCCGGTGGCGATGGCGGCGCCGATGCCCTGGGTCGAGCCGGTCACGAGGGCGGTCTTGCCTGTGAGATCGATGCGCACGATGTTCTCACCCCCTGCCCGCCATTGTCGATGATCGCCCGGGACTGCCCGCATCCGGGGGCCGCTGCGTAGTCTGGAGTGGGCGTGAGGGGGTGTGGGTGCACCGGATCCTGTGGCTGGTGGTGGCGGCCGCCTTCGTGGCGAGCCTGGTGGTGCCCGAGACCGAATCACCGGCGACGGACGACGGATGCCCGCCGCGCGACCTGCGGGTCCCCGCCCCCTACGCGGTGACCGGCTACTGGGTGATCCCGCGCGCCGACCCGTGCGTCACCCGCCGCATGGTCGAGGCCGTCCACTCCATCGGCGGCGACACCCTGATCACGTTCGGGCCCCGGTTCGCGGCCGGCCGTCCCGGCCCCGACTTCGCCGCCTGCCAGGTGGACGGGCGGCCGTGCGCCGAGCCGCCCGGCGCGCGGGTGCGGCGCGTCTACACGTACGTCACCAGCGAGGAGTTCGGCGACGGCATGCTGCGCTGCCCCGGGATCGACCGGCGCGTCGAGGTCGAGGGGCGCGTCTTCTACCGCCTGTCGCTGGCCGAGTCGTGTGCCGCCCGCGAGCACGACCTGGTGCTGGTCTCGACTGACGGTGACGGGATCGGTCATCTGATCCGGGAGACGACCGCGTACGGGATGACCGTCTTCCCCGGACTGCCCGCCGCGCCCCAGCGCCCCGGCAAGCCGTGGGAGCCCGACCTCGCCCACACCGCCGCGCTCAACGCCTTCACCGCGCGGGTGCTCGCCGACTACCGGGCGCGGTTCGGCTCGCTGGCGGCGTTCGGTGGGGTGTACCAGTCGTTCGAGCTGGCCGCGCGGGCCCGGTCCGCGCGCGATCCGATCATCTCCCTGTACGCCGCCCAGCACGCCGTGGTCGCCGACGCCCTGCCGGGCAAGAAGATCGTCGTCAGCCCGTACATCGACGCGCGACGGGGGCGCGGGTTCCCGCCGTCGCAGGTGCCTGCGGGCATCGCGGACATCGCGGGCACCCGGGCCGGGCTGCCCATGGCCATCGCCGTCCAGGACGGGCGCGGCACCGGCAAGGTGCCCGTCCACGGCCCGCACGAGGCCGGCGCCGCCGTTGCCGCCCGGCTCGAGCCGGTCGTCGGCGCGGTGACCAACTCGGAGGCGTACTACGGGTCCACCGCCGACTACGTCGAGGCCGCCGCCCGGCGGGTGCCCGACGGGGTCGAGCTGTGGGTGAACATCGAAGGCTTCGAACCCACGCCCGTCCCGGGGGAGTGCGGCCGGGTGGACCCGCTGCCGCTGCGCGGGCGCACCACCAAGGCCCGGCTCGACCAGCAGATCATGGCGGCGGGCCCGCATCCTTCGAAGATCATTTCGTACGGTTGGGACCCGTTCTTCACCTGCCAAGCTCGCCATGACACGCCCTCCCTGGCCGACGACATCGCGGCAGGGTGGCGGCAGCCGATCATCGTGGCGGCGTACAGGAAGGAGCTGAACGGGCGGGCCGGCGTACAGGTCGAGGGCTACAACCTGCGCGGCGGCACTCTGGATTTCGGTGGGACGCGGGTGAAGCAGGAGTGGTACGGCCGCACTTCCCGCCTGGAGTCCGCCTGGGCGCCGTTCGTCCCCACGTCCCCTTGGGTCCCGATCACCGCCACGAACGAGGCGGGGGAGTCGAGCACGAGCCCGTACGTGATGCGCTGACCTCTCAACGGGGTGCACTGGTTCTCGGAGGCCGTCGGCCGGGGTTGCGGCGTGTATCGGCTCCCGGAGGCTGCGAGCCGCCGCTGCGGCCTGCGCTGTTCCCGCGCCGTGCGCTGCTCCTGCGCCGCGCGTTGGCAGGAGGGGTTGCCCCGCCCCACGCCGTGGGTTCCACGCTGAGCGCTGCCCCTGCGTCGTGCGCTACCCCCGGCCACCGATCCTTCCGCCGTCCTGAGCCCTCGCGCAAGCCCTGGTCCGATGCCCTTGCCCGAACCCGAGCTTTCGGGCCCCGGATTTGTCGGTGGCGGTCGCTAGCTTTCGATCATCCCCCGATCGATGGAGGTTGGTCGATGTACCGACAGGGCGACATTCTGCTCGTGCCCGTTCCCGAGGAGTCCGCGCCCACCACGTTGCGTCCCGAGCCGCGTGACGCGCGCGGGCGGATGGTGCTGGCGTACGGCGAGGCCACCGGACACGCGCACGCCATCGCAGGGCCCGGCACGCTGTCTCAGGGTTTCCTCCACCTGCCGGAGGGCGGGCGGCTCGTCCACGAGGAGCACGCGGCGATCGTGCTGCCCAAGGGCTGGTACCGCGTCGTCAGGCAGCGCGAATACGTGCCGGGCTCCTACCAGGTGGTGGCCGACTGATGGCCACGCCGACATGGGAGCAGGTCGCGCTGGCCACCGGGCCCGGCGAGGGGGCCGAGGCGGCGGTGCGCCAGGCGTACAAGGAGGCGGGCCTGCCCGAGCCCGAGCTGGTCCTGATGTTGCCGTCTCCGGCGGCGGGAGCGGTTGTGGCGGCCTGGCTGACGGGTGACGAGCAGGCGCGCGCGGCACTGGCCGAGGCGGGGCTCGCGCCGGAAAGTCCTGCGGGGGCCTTTCCGGCGCCGGAGCTGCCCGGCCTGCTCGGGGACGCCGGTCCCGGGCGTTCGGTGCGCGATGACCTTCGCACCAAGCCGTGGGAGCGCGCCAGGGCGGCGGCGTACGCCGAGCTCGGGCCCGTCGGCTGGGCCGAGCACTGGGCCGAGACGGGCGGCAGGCTCTGGCCGCAGGTCGAACGCCTGATCAGCGACCTCCGGCGAGCGATCGGCCGGCTGGGTGACGACCCGTCCGGCTCGGTGGGGGAGCGGGGCGCCCCGCAGGAGACGCCGAGCGACCGGTCCAGGGGCGGCCGCGACGTCGGCGCGGTGCTCCGCGAGGCCACCCTCGACGCCGTACTCGGCCAGCACGACGCCCCGTGGCTGTTCACCTTCGACGCCCTCGACGCCATTCGTTACGGCCTCGCCGCACCTGACGGAAGCGCCGGTAAGGGGAGCCGCGACGGCCTCGCCGGCCTCGCCGGGCTCGCTCGTCCCGGCGATCCGAGTGAGGGTGACGGGTTCGGCGGGCCGGGCGCCCGCGACAGCCGGGATGGTGGTGAGGGGCTCGCTGGCCGCGACGGGCTCAGCAGGCTCGGTGGCCGGGATGAGCGTGGCGGACCTAGCGAGCCGGGGCCGGGCGCCGGAGAGGGCCGGGATGGCTCTGACGGGCTCGACGAGCGTGGCGGTCCTGCGGGCCTTGACGACATCCCGGATCTTGACGGGCTCATGCGGGTGGCCGAGCAGGCGGGGTGGTGGTGGCCGTACGAGCGGGTGGCCATCGTCACCGAGCGTCCCGTTGAGCTGCACCTCGACGACCTCGGCCGGCTGCACCGCGCCGACGGGCCCGCCATGGCCTACGCCGACGGGTTCGCCCTGCACGCCTGGCACGGCATGCCCGTACCGGCCGGCTTCGGCGCCGTGATGAGCGATCTCACGGTCGAGCGCATCCGCGCCGAGCGCAACGCCGAGCTGCGCCGCGTCATGCTGGAACACTTCGGCTTCGAGCGCTATCTCGCCGAGTCCGACGCCAAGCGGATCCACTCCGACGAGACCGGCACGCTGTGGCGAGTCGATCTGCCGGGCGACGAGCCGCTGACCATGGTGGAGGTGGTCAACTCCACGCCCGAGCCCGACGGCACCCGCCGCACCTACTTCCTGCGCGTGCCCCCGTGGATTCAGCGTGCCAAGCAGGGCGTGGCCTGGACCTTCGGCCTGGCCGAAAACGAGTACGACCCCCAACGCGAAACCTGAGCCGTTGCCGCGGCTGCCGCGAGACCGGCCCACACGCCGTCCCTGCTACGCGGCCCTGGCCCGGCCCACGCCGCCGGCCCGGCCAGGCTGACGCCGCTGTCTCGGTTCGCCCTCCGCCGCCCCGGCCGGGCTTGCGCTGTCCTGGCCAGGCCCGGCTCGCGCTGCCTCCTCTCGGCCCACGCCGCTGCTTCGGTCCGGCCGCGCTGGTCCCGGTGGTGGCAGTCCTGCTCGTGCTGGTCCGCGCGTGGGTCCGTCCGTGCGGGTCCAGCCCGCGACGGATCACTCGCAGATGCGCAGCGCGTGGCGGTCCTACCTGCCCCGGGTTCGCATGTGGCGGTCCTGCCCGCCCCGGGCCCGCATGTGGTGGCCCGCCCGAGCCGGCCTTGCCTCCATCGGTCGTGCCTGTGGAGGTGCTGCGCGTGGTGGCTTTGCCTGCGCCGGCCACGGGCTCAGGTCCTGGGGTGCGGGTGCACATCGGGAACGGGGTGCTGGAACCGCTACGAGTGCCTTGGCGCGCGTGGTGATGAGCGTCTGCCGGACGGGAGTCCTGGCCTGGCGGGCGTCCGGGTCTTGGGGAGGCGGGGTGTGGGGCCGGATCGTTGAGCGGGACGTCGCCGGCGGCGAGCGTCCATGCCCGAGTCGCGGGCGAGGGGCGGTTCGCGGTCAGCGGAGGGGTCCTGGGGCAGGTTCACCGCTGCTGGAGCAGGGGTGTTGCGGTGCAGGGGTGGCGGTGGGGTGACTCCGTGCGGCCGGTGGTGTGCCCCAGGCGTGGGGGATGCGTTCCAAGATGCCGCCGGCGAAGACGTCGTACAGGCCCAAAGACTCAAGGTGGACGTAGCCGATGTGGCAGTCGCACGCGGTGGCGGGGCAGGGGCGGGGGCGGAGGGCGGCGCGGTACGAGCCGTCGTACAGGTTCCCCAAGACCTCCGGGATGAAGTGGCAGCGGCGCACGGTCCCGTCGCCGTAAACCGAGATCACGGTGTCGCCGGTGCGGCAGGGCAGGCCGGCGCTGGCGTGCGGGAAGCGGCTGTAGGGGAAGAGGGGGTCGATGGCCGTCCACTCGGCGGCCTCGTCGTCGGTGTAGAGGCGGCCTTCCTCGGCGTTGACCCACAGGTACGTCTCGGGCGGCAGGTCGGCGCGCAGCCGCCGGGCGTGCGGCAGGTGGGCCGGGTCGCCGACGATGCCCACGCTGTGGCGGACCGGCAGGGAGCGTACCTTGGCCAGGAACCGCTCATAGGGAACCTGGGTCGGGTGGTACGTCACCCACAGCGCGGCCCGCTCGGACGCCTCGGCCAGCCACTCGGTACGGCAGCTCAGATTCGTCTGAATGGCCACCTTGGCGACATGAGGCAGCCAGGACAGCTCGACGAGGGCCCGCCGGTACCACGACCTGACGAGCCCCTCGCCCCACGGCGTGAACAGGATCGACAGCTCCTCGTCCTGCGCGGCGGCCCAGGCGGTGAAGCGTTCGAGCGCGGCCCGGTCGGCGCGCAGCTGCTCGGGCGTGTCGCGGCGCTTGGCGAACGGGCAGTAGGCGCAGTCGTAGTCGCAGCTCGCGAGCGGGCCGCGATAGAGGATGGTCAGCATGGCCGGTAGGACTCCATGAGGGCCCGCACGCGGGGCGAGAACAGGGCGGGTCCGATGGCGTCGGAGCGGGCGAGCCCTTCTGGGGTGAGCGTGATGGTCTCGTCGGTGATCGTCAGGTAAGGGGCGAACGCGTCGAGCGGGAAGTCGTCGAGCACGTCGGTGCCGAAGCGGGAGGCGTACAGGGAACGCGACATGCCCTCGGCGCGCAGCAGCGACTGGATGAGGTGGCGCCGCTTGCGCTCGTCGTCGTCGAGGACGAAGCCGACGTTGGCGACGTCGAAGTCGTCCCTGGCGATGTAGTCGTCGATGATCGCGCGGACGTGCCGGGCCTCGACGGCGTACTCGAAGGAGTAGTGCAGGCCGCTGGTGTACGAGCGGGCGCCGCAGCCGAGGCCGACCATGCCGTCGGTCTGGCAGCAGTAGCCGGTGCCTGACTCGATGCCGGGCAGGCGGAACATACGCATCGAGACCTGCTCGTATCCGGCGGCCAGCAGGTGGTCGCGGCCCGCCCGGTACAGCTCGAGCCGCTGGTCGTCCCAGGCCCGCCCCTGCTTGCCGAGCCCGGTCAGCGGCCGGACGTAGAGCGGGTAGAGGTAGATCTCCTCGGGCCGCCAGCCGAGCGCCGTGTCGAGCGAATAGCGCCACGAGCGCGGCGTTTGCCCGTCGATGCCGTAGATGAGGTCGATGTTCAGCACCGGCACTCCGGAGGCCCTGATGGCGTCGAGCGCGGCGTCCACCTCGGCGCGTTTCTGCGGCCGTACGGCCGAGCGCGCCTCCTCCGGCACGAAGCTCTGCACGCCGATCGAGATGCGCGAGGCGCCGCGTTCGGTCAGCACCGACAGGCGGTCGGGGGTGGCGGTGGCGGGCGAGGTCTCGACGGACAGCGGGATGCGCGTGAGATCGACGCCCATCGTCTGCTCGGTGATGTCGAACAGGCGGGTCAGCTCGCGGGCGCTGAGGTAGGTGGGGGTGCCGCCGCCGAAGGCCGCCGTGGTGAACGCCGTCTCCTCCAGGGCGTCGCGGACCTGCCCGGCCTGGCGTTCGAGCGCGTCGAGGTAGGCGGTGACCAGCTCCTCGGGGGCGCCGGTGCGGGTGAACAGGTTGCAGAAGCCGCAGCGCATCTCGCAGAACGGGATGTGCACGTAGAGGGCGCCAGGCCGCTCACCGGCCCAGACCTCCTCAAGGTGCGGGCGCGGATCGAGAGGGCGGTAGGCGGTCTTGTGGGGATAGGCGTAGACGTAGCCCTGATAAGGGCCCTCATACGGCCGCATGGTTCTCCAGGACGAAGTGGGTGTAGGGGACGGTCCAGACCACCTCGTGGCCGATCCGGTGGCCGGTGTGGCCGTCCTCGCCGTACGCGGTGCCGTGGTCGGAGCACACGATGGCCAGGCACGGACGGCGACGGCGGCGCATGAGGTCATAGAGGCGGCCGATGTGCCGGTCGACGTAGCGCAGGGCGGCGGCGTGGCTGTCGATGGAGTCCTCGCGGGCGCCCGGCAGGTAGAAGTGGTTGGGCTGGTGCAGCGCCGAGACGTTGAGGAAGAGCATGACCAGGCCGGGCACGCGGTCGAGCACCTCGGCGGCGCGGTCGATCTGGCGCTCCAGCGAGGCGGGGTTGGTGACGCCGAACTCCGGCTCCCAGTGGCTCTCGCGGAACAGGCCGGGCAGCGCCGACCCTAGCGGGGTCAGCTTGTTGAAGAAGCCCACGCCGCCGATGCAGACGGTGTGGTAGCCGGCCCGTGCCAAGCCGGTGGGCAGGTCGGGCGCGTCGAACACCCACGTGCCGGGCGCGGTCGTCTCGCTGCCGGGGAACGTGGCCGCGAACAGCCGGGGATGAGGCCCGGGAGTGACCGGGGTGGGCAGGAACCCGGCGAACATGGCGGCGTGGGCGGCGTAGGTGAAGCTGCCGGGGCTGTGCCGGCGCTCCCAGCGCACGCCGGGCGGCAGCAGATTGGGCAGCAGCCCGGCCTCGGCCTGCGCGGCGGCGACGTCGTAGCGCAGGGTGTCAAGGGTGATCATGAGCAGGTCGTGGGTGCCCACGATGGTGTTCATGTCGAGGCTCGTGTCGAGGTCAGAACCGGCCACTCAGCACCGCCTCGACCTGTTCGGCATAGGTGTCACGCCCATGTCCTAAAAAGTCCCCCAGTCTCGGGAGGAGGTCGCCGAAGGCGTTGACCTCCGCCACCGCCACCGACCGCCAGTCGGCCCCCACCATCACGTCGACGCCCGTGGTCAGGCTGCCAGGGAAGCACCGGGCCACCGCGGTGCACACCTCCAGCACCCGCTCCCACAGCCCGGCCCGGCGGCGTACGACGTCGAGGTCGCCGCGCGCGCCCCCGAGATGCAGGTTGGTCATGGGGACGCGGCTGGTCCGCACGACGGCGTGGGTGGGAGTGCCCGCCACCGTCACCACCCGCAGGTCGAACGCCCGCCCGCCGGTCATCGCCTTGGGAAACCACCGCTCGACGTGCAGCCCGTCAGGAGCCAGCACGTCGACCAGCCGGCGCACCTCCGCCTCCTCGGTGATGGTCCTGACCCGCAGCGAGTTGCACAGCACGCCGCCGATCCAGACGGCCGAGGTGACCGCGCGGACCTGGCCCGCGTGGGTCTGGAAGGCGATCACGCCGGACGCCGACGAGCCGTGGGCGGGCTTGACGAACACCCTGGCCCAGCCCCGCCGCGCCATCTCCGCGCGCAGCTCGTCGTACGAGCGGGTCTCGAACGCCTCGGGCACCGGCACCCCGGCCGCCGCCAGCACCGCGTGGCAGCGCCGCTTGTCGAACATCACCTTGATCTCTTCGACGTCGCCGAGCAGCCGCACGCCCGGGATCGCCGCCACCCGGTCGAGCCCGGCGCTGAACGTCTTGTGCCAGGTCGCGCCGCCCCCGACCCGCGCCGGGTCACCGGGGCCGCGCAGCAGCTCGTCGGCCCGCGCGTCCTCGCCGGGAGAGTCGATGCGCAGCAGCGCGCCATCGGGCGCGCCGATCTCCCGCCCGGCGAGCACGTCGTGCCAGGGCACGACGCAGGGCTCGGCGAGCCCGCGCGCCACTACGGCGTCGCGGAACAGCGTGACCCGCCGGTCTCCCGGCGTGCCGACCACGGCGAAGCGCACCGTCACTCCCACTCCGCGATGTAGGGGGTGCCGTCGCCGGGCAGGTCGGGCGCCCGGGTCAGCTCGACGGTCACGCCGGGCAGCGCCTTGCGCACCCGTTCGGCCATGGGCTCGCTGAGGAAGTGATGGTGCAGGTCGAGCACCCGCAGGTGGGTCAGCGGCTGCCCGGCGAGCAGCGCCTCCATGCCGCGGTCGGTGAGCGTGCCCCGGCCGAGGCTGAGCTCCTCCAGCCCGGCCACCACGGGCGCGGTGGCCATGGCGGCGGCGATGTCGTCCTGGTATTCGCTGTTGCGCAGGCCGAGCCGCTTGAGCGCGGGCAGGCGCGAGCCGGACAGCACCCCGTCGAGGTCGGCGAGGGTGTTGTCGCCGTGGTAGGCCGCGGTGCCGAGCCACAGCTCCAGGTGCTCAAGCGCGGGGAACGAGCTCGCGCCCACGGCCCTGACCACGACGCCGGGCAGGCCGCCGGTCTCGAACCGCAGCACCTTGAGATGGTCGTGGACGACGGGCTGCATCACCAGCCCCTCCGAGCCGCGCACCTCCAGCCGCTCCAGCAGCGGATACGCCTCCAGGACCGGCGTGATGTCGCCGTGCCCGATCCACGACAGCTCCCACATCTCGGTGGGCATGAACCCGAGGAAGACCGCGCGCAGCGCGGGCAGCCGGTCGGCGTAGCGGGCCAGCCCCTCAGGCGCCTGGGCCACGCTGTAGCCGGAGACCGCCAGGGCCCGCACGCGCTCGGGCCCGACGTGGCCGAGCAGCTCGTCGAGCCCGTTGGGCAGGACGCTCCCGCTCCCGTGGAGGTCGTCGAAGTCGGTGACCTCCCAGGCGACCCGCTCGGGAGGCTCGCAGAGCGCCGCGTCGAACGGCTTGACCGGCAGGCCGGCGAAGTGTTCGCCGCCGTAGATGTCGGGGTCGGCGAGGAAGGTGGCCCCCGGGTCGGTGACGGCCGGCTCGTGGGTCATGCCGGCCTCACTCGCTCACCGCGACGTACTGCCAGTAGTCCTCGGGGTCGGCGGGCTCGCCGAGCAGGACCTCGACGCCCGGCAGCGCCGCCGTCACGCGGGCGGCCATGGCCTCGCCGAGGTAGTGGTGGCGCAGGTCGAGCCGGCGCAGGTGGGTGAGCGGCTGGCCGCTGAGCAGGGCCGCCGCGCCGTCGTCGCCGAGCGAGCCCATCGACAGGCTCAGCGTCTCCAGCCGGGCCACGACCGGGGCGGCCGCCACCGCACCGGCCAGCTCATCGGCGTACGGGCAGTTCTGCAGGCCGAGGTAGCGCAGCGCGGGCAGCCGCGCGCCGGAGAGTATGCCGGCGACGTCGTCGACCGTGGAGTCGCCGCCGTAATCGTCGATGCCGAACCAGAGCTCCAGGTGTTCCAGAGCGGGCAGGTCGGAGTCGCCGACCCCGCGGACGACCGTGGCGGG
Organism: Nonomuraea sp. NPDC052634; assembly: GCF_040678535.1. Classification (NCBI taxonomy): domain Bacteria; kingdom Bacillati; phylum Actinomycetota; class Actinomycetes; order Streptosporangiales; family Streptosporangiaceae; genus Nonomuraea; species Nonomuraea sp. NPDC052634. The sequence continues at coordinate 431,711 of NZ_JBFATY010000003.1, forward strand.
CAGGCCGCCGGTCTCGAACCTGAGCACGCGCAGCGACTCGTGGCGCACCGGGGGGAAGCGCAGCTCCGACCCGCCGCGCACCTCCAGCCGCTCCAGCCGGGGGAAGGCCGTCAGCAGCGGCGTGACGTCGGACTGCTGGATCCAGGAGATCTCCGACTGCTCGGGCGAGATCGCACCGAGGAAGATCGAGCGCAGCTCGGGCAGCCGGCCCGCGTTGTCGGCGAGCAGCTTGACGATCTGCTCGGAGCTCTGGTCGGCGTTCTCCTCCCACTCGCCGATCACGATCGCCTTGACCTTCGCCGTGTCGGCGTGGTCGAAGAACCAGCCGAGGACCTCCATGATGTCGTCGGGGACCTCTTCGCTCCACTCGCTCGCCTGGAGCTTCCAGGCGACCGCCCCCGGATCCGGGGGCGGCGACTTCACCAGGCTCTCCTCGGACAGCACGGAGTACACGGGGAGCCCGGCGTAGAAGTCGTCATAAGTGTCGTCGTGGCTGGGCTGGTCGTCGAAGAGCACGGATGATCCTCGGATGTCGGGGGTTACAGCGGCTCCTGTTCTACTAGATCCGCCCGACAAATCCGGGGTCTCAGCCCTGGAGGTTCGCCGACAGCAATTCCAGCAGGGGCTCGCGGCGTACGCAGTGCTCCAGCAGGAACGAGTCGGCCAGCTCGATCAGCTCGTCGTCGCCGAGCCCGCGGAAGCGCTCGGCGTACTCCGGCAGCATCGCCTGGGCCAGCAGGATGTGCCTGATCAGGTCGTCGGTCTGGTAGCGGGCGCCCCACGGGTAGGGATCCCAGTCGGGGAACTCGGTCTCGACCAGCGCGTGCAGCGGGGCGAGCGCGTCCGCGCACTCCTCCATCGTGGAGCCCCAGCGGTCCACGCCGAGCCGCCGCTTCTTGGCGATGACCTCGCCGAACCGGTCCAGGTACGCCCCCGTCGCGTGTACCAGGCCCTGCAGGCCGACGTCCTTGTACGTCCACAGCGACCAGCCCGCGTCCTGCTCGTCGTAGATCGAAAGCTGGTCGCGCAGGATCTGGTAGCGCTGCTCGTCCACGGCGGGGTCGCCGGTGTAGACGGGCCCGAACTCGCCCACCCACAGCGGCGTGCCGGTCTCCCGCTGGAAGCTTGAGCGCTTGGCGAACGTGCGCTCCAGCTCGTCGCGGTCGCACCACTCGCCGCGCGTGTAGCCGGGGTACGGGCCTCCATGCGCGAACCCGGCCAGCGCGTAGTCGTGCATGACGAAGACCGTGTTCTCGTACACCTCACGAAATATCGAGAAGTCGGTGGAGTAGCGGTTGCCGTCCAGGAACAGCACATGGTGCGGATCCGTCGCCCTGATCGCCTTCACCAGCCGGTCGTAGAACGGCCCGATCACCTTCCCCGACACGTCGGCCGGCTCGTTGGCCGGGTTGTATCCGGCGACCCACGGATGGTCGCGGTAGTGGTCGGCGATCACCTCCCACAGGTGCACCGCCCGGTCCTGGAAGTGCCGGTGCTGCCAGAACGCGGCGACGTGGGTGGGATTGTCGCTGTGCCAGTGCTGGTTCTGCGCGCCGGGAAGCGCGTGCAGGTCGATCACGCTGTAGATGCCGCGTTCGCCCAGCATGTCGATGACCCGGTCGAGGTGCCGGAAGCCGCGCGGGTCGATCTCCATCGGCCGGTCGTCGGACTCCCAGTGGCGGTAGTTGACCGGGATGCGCACGCAGTTCATGCCCAGCCCGGCCAGCAGGTCGGCGTCCTTCTCGGTGAAGAACGAGGTCAGCAGCCGTTCGAAGAACAGCTCCGCCCGCTCGTCGCCCAGCACGGCGCGCACGGCCTCGCGCATGGCGGACTCGTTGGCCGGATAGCCGGTGATGAAGTTCTCCATGTTCATCCAGCCGCCGAGGCCGACCCCGCGCAGCCGTACCGGCGTGCCGTCCTCGGTGACCAGACGGGTCCCTGACACGTGCAGCATGGACTCACTCACCCCTTCGTCGCGCCGGCGGTGAGCCCACCGACAAGGTGTCGTTCCGCGATGGCGTAGAAAGCGAGCGCGGGCACCATGGCCAGGATCAGGTAGGCCAGGATGCGCGCGGTGTCGGAGGCGTACTGTCCCTGGAACTGCTGGATGCCGAGCGGCAGCGTCCAGCTCGTCTCGTCGCTGAACACCACCAGCGGGAGCATGAAGTTGTTCCAGCTCCCCACGATGGCCAGCACGGAGACGGTGGCGATGGCGGGCTTGGCCATCGGCAGCAGGATGCGCCAGAAGAACCCGAACGGCGAGCACCCGTCGAGCGTGGCGGCCTCCTCGATCTCGCCGGGGATGCTGCGGAAGAAGCCGCGCAGGATGATGATCGTCAGCGGCAGCCCGAAGGCCGCCTGCGTGAGGATCACACCCATGGGGTTGTCCAGCAGCCCCAGCGTGCGCAGCAGCACGAAGATCGGCAGGATCGCCACCGCGAACGGGAACATCAGCCCGGCCGTGAAGAGCGTGAAGAACAGCTCCCTGCCGCGGAAGGCGAACCGGGCGAAGACGAACGCGGCCAGCGCTGACAGCGCCACCGTCAGCACGGTCGTGGCGACCGCGATGAACGTGCTGTTCCACATCTGCCGCCAGAAGGACAGCGAGCCGAGCACGTCGGTGTAGTTGGCGGTGATCCACGTCGCGGGCAGCCCGAACGGGTTCTCCGACAGCTCGCTGTTGTCCTTGAAGCCGCCGAGCAGCGCGTACACGACCGGGGCGACCATGAAGGCGCCCACGATCACCGCGATCACGTGCAGCGGCAGCGTGTTGCGCCGCCTCTTGAGCGGCTTTGTCCTGCTGCTCATCGCCTGTCTCCCATCGAGGTGGTCGCGCCCTCAAGGTCGCGGCGCATCACGAAACGCTGGTAGAGGAGGGCGAAGACGAGGCTGAGCGCGAACATCACGACGCTGATCGCGCTGGCGTAGCCGACCTGGGAGCGCTTGAAGCCCCACTCCATCATGGTGACCGCCATCGTCTCCGACGAGTGCGAGGGCCCGCCGCCCGTCAGGATCCAGACCAGGTCGAAGAGCTGGATCGTGTAGATGACCGACAGGAAGACGCTGATCCGGATCGTCGGGCCGAGCAGCGGCAGCGTCACGTACCTGAACGTTTTCCAGCCCGTCGCCCCGTCGATCTGGGCGGCCTCGATCAGCTCGTTCGGGATGTTCTGCCGCCCCGCCAGGTAGATCATCATGTGGAAGCCGAAGTACTTCCAGGTCATGACCAGGAACAGCGACGGCATCACGGTGTCGGGGTCGGCCAGCCACTCCGACTCCAGGCCGACCAGCGAGAGGATCTGGTTCGCCATGCCGGAGCCGGGCGAGAGGATCAGCGAGAACAGCACGCCCGTGATGACCTCGCTGAGCACGTACGGGGCGAAGAACACCACCCGGTAGAGCGTCCTGCCGCGGATGCGCTGGTTCAGCAGCATGGCGATGGCCAGCGAGAACGGCAGCTGGATGCAGATCGAGAACAGCACCAGGACCAGCAGGTGCCACAGGTCCTGGGCGAAGATCTCGCTGGTGAAGAGACGGGTGAAGTTGTCCAGGCCGATGAAGTCGGTCGGCAGGCCGCCGAAGCCGTTCCACTTGAAGGCGCTGGAGTAGACGGCCACCAGCATGGGGGCCACGACCAGCAGCAGGAACAGCACCAGCGCGGGGAGCAGGAACAGCACGATGCTGATCCACCGGCCACGTCGCTTCGTCGCAGGGGCGGGGGCCGGAAGCTTGACCGCCTCCGGCCCTCTCGTGAGCGTCGTCATCCTTCGCTCTTGGCCACTTCGGTGATTTCGGCGCCGACCTGTTCCGGTGTCTTCGTCCCGGCGAACAGCTCGGCGACGCTGTCGTTCACCTGCGCGCCGACCGCGGGCGGGTAGGCCTGGTCCAGGTAGAGCTGGTAGCCGCTGGCGCTCGCCAGCGACTCCGCGACCTCCTTGAGGTTCGGGTCCTTGACCGCGCTCTCCTCGCCCTTGAGCACCGGCAGCACGCCGCCGGCCTCCACGGCCTCGGAGTGCTTGTCCATCTGGGTCATGAACTTGACGAACTCGACGGCCTCCTTCGGCGCGTCCGCGCCCACGGCCAGCCCGCCGCCGCCGCCGAACGCGTCGTCGATCGAGCCCTTGCCGCCCTCGACCGCGGGGAACTTGAAGAAGCCGAGGTCGTCGCCGAGGCCCTTGCCCGCGTCGTTCTGCGTGGCGGGCGCCCACTGGCCCATCAGCTCCATGGCGGCCTTGCCGTTGCTGACCAGCGCGGCCTGGCCGTCGGGCGACGAGTACGCCGCGTTGAGGAAGCCCTTCTGGAACGGCTGCAGGTCGGCCAGCGCCTTCACCTGCCGGCCCGCCTCGATGAAGTCGGGCTTGGTGAAGTCGTGATCGGTCTCGGCCTGCTTGAGCGCCTCCAGGCCGCCGATGCGCAGCGCGAGGTAGGCCCAGTAGTAGTGGCCCGGCCACTTCTCCTTGCCCGCCAGGGCGATCGGGATGGTCCCGGACGCCTTGAGCTTCTTGACGTCCTCAAGGAACGCCGACCAGGTCGTGGGCGGCTCGTCGATGCCCGCCTGCTTGAAGAGTTTCTTGTTGTACCAGAAGCCCACCAGGCCGATGTCGGTCGGCAGACCGTACGTCTTGCCGTCCACCTGGTACGCGCTCAGCGAGGCGGGCGTGAAGTTCGGCAGCACGTCGGCGACGTCCTGCGAGATGTCCTTGACCAGGCCGGCGTCGATCTGCTGCTTGAGCACGCCGCCGCCCCAGGTGGCGAAGATGTCGGGCGCCTTGCCCGACTGCGTGATCGTGGTGAGCTTGGCCTTGTAGGCCTCGTTCTCCAGGACCGTCGCCTTGATCGTGACATGCGGGTTCGCGGCCATGAACTCCTTGGCGCGCTTGTCCCACAGCGTCTTGAGCGGATCCGCCGTCGACAGGTGCCACCACTCGAGCGTCACCTTCTGGGGAGCGCCGCCTTCTTCTTGAGGAGCGGACTCCCCACCACCACTGCAACCGGCCACGAGCACGGCGGTTGCGAGTATCACCAGACTGCGTTTCATGGGGTTCCTTCCTCAGCTGGCGTATTGAAACTTTCGTGAACCCCCCGATAGTTTCGTTGCCGTGATCGTAGGTAAACGCCACGTAAAGCGTCAACACCTGCCGTGGGAGCGATCCCAAACCGAAACTTTCGGATACACTCCCGATTTGTGTCAGCAGCGAAGAGGCGGGTCACGATCGCACTGATCGCCCAAGAGGCCGGCGTATCCATCCCCACGGTCTCAAAGGTCATCAACGGGCGTCCGGAGGTCGCTCCGGCGACCCGCCACCGCGTCGAACGCCTGCTCCAAGAGCACGGCTACCAGCGGCGCATCAGCCAGGACGACACCCCGGCCGGCCTGGTCGACCTCGTCTTCGCCGAGATCGAGTCGCCCTGGGCCATGGAGATCGTGCGCGGAGCCGAGAGCGCCGCACACGACGCCGGTGCCAGCGTCGTCATCTCCGTCCTGCACACCCATGCGGGCCCCGGCCGCGACTGGCTCGAACGCCTGGCCGCGCGGCGGACCGACGGCGTCGTCATCGTCGCCTCCCGCCTGTCCACCGGCATCCAAGCCCAGCTCAGCGCCCGCTCGCTGCCGTTCGCGGTAGTCGATCCCGAAGGCGAGCCCGCGCCCGGTGTCGTCTCCGTCGGCGCCACCAACTGGAACGGCGGCCTCGCCGCCACCCGCCACCTCATCGAGCTCGGCCACCGCCGCATCGGCATGATCAGCGGCCCGGCCGACATGCTGTGCAGCCAGGCCCGCATCGACGGCTACCGCGCCGCGCTGGAAACCGCCGGGCTGCCCGTCGTGCCCGAGCTCATCCGGCGCGGCACCTTCCTCGTCGAGTCCGGCCACGACGAGGGCCACGCCCTGCTGTCCCTGCCCGAGCCGCCCACCGCCATCTTCGCCGCCAGCGATTTGATGGCCTTCGGCGTCTTCGAGGCCGCCCGCCAGCGCGGCCTGCGCGTTCCCGAAGACCTCAGCGTCGTCGGCTTCGACGACCTGCCCCTGGCCAAGTCCGCCTGGCCGCCGCTCACCACCGTCCGCCAGCCGCTCCAGGAGATGGCCGCGCTGGCCACCAAGACGGTGCTGGCGATGGGGCACGGGGAGGTGCCGGAGACCAAGCGGGTGGAGCTCGCCACGGAGCTGATCGTTCGCGAGAGCACGGCCCGCTACGAAGGCTGATCCGCGGGGGCGGCGGCCGGCCGCGCCTGTTCACGGGCGCGAGCCGGCGGTGCTGAGCCGTGGCCTGCTGTGAGGCGTACGGCGGCGAGCCGCGGTTCACACGAACCCGCACTGACATGGCGAGGCGTGGTTGGCACGGGCTCGCCTGACGTGGCGAGGCGCGGTTCACGCGAACCTGCTCAGAGGGCGAGGCGCGGTTCAGGCGAGCGTGCCCGAAGTGGCGAACCGCAAAAAATTCGGCATGTGGTGGCGCGCCAATCGAATGCGTGTTTGAATCACGAGATGGAATTCACCCGCTACCTTCAGCTGCTCGACGCCGACTGCGACCGCCTGCGGGCGGCCGCCGTGCGCGACCTCGCCGCCCCCGTGCCGTCCTGTCCAGGCTGGACGGCGTCCGACCTGCTCTTCCACGTGGGGGAGGTGTTCCTGCACAAGGTCGAGGCGATGCGGCTGAACGGCTGGCCCGACCCTTGGCCTCCGGAGCCCGACCCCGACGAGCCCGCCGGCTACTTCGACCGCGGCCTGCGAGAGCTGCGGGCCGAGTTCGCCGCGCGCAAGCCCGAGGACGCGAGCTTCACCTGGTACGCGCCGGACCGGACGGTCGGCTTCTGGATCCGCAGGATGGTGCTGGAGACCGTCGTCCATCGGGTGGACGCCGAGCTGGCGGCGGGAGTGCCGATCACGCCGATCCCCGACGACCTGGCGCTCGACGGCATCGACGAGGTGCTGGTGGCGTTCCTGGCCTATGTCGCCGCCACCTGGCCCGACGAGCTGGGCGAAGCGCTCACGGCCGCCGATGGCAGGGCGGTGGCGATCGAGGCGGGCGGCCGGCGCTGGACGGTCCGCATGGCGCCGTCGGGCGTCCGAATCTCCGACGACGCCGAGGCGCAGGCTTCGGTGTCGGGGCCCGCGCAGGAGACGCTGCTGTGGCTGTGGGGCCGCGGGGACGACGCGGCGCTGAAAGTTTCAGGCGACGAGGAGGCCGTGAGGCGGCTGCGCGTGCTGCTGAAGGCCGCGACGCAGTAGGGCTGCGGGCCGGGCCGGGCGGCCCGGGCGACGGCGGCGGAAACGGTTCTTCGCGGCAGGCCCGTACGCGGTGATCTCGCTCACGGCCGCGTCCGGACGGGTGCGCAGGCCGCTTATCGTGCCGCCGTTCACGCCTCGGCGACGCGCAGGTACGGCTCGGTAGGGTCCTGAGACGTGACGAGCGAGTTGGAGTGCCTGGCCGCGCGGTTGCGCGAGTTCGCGCGGGTCAGAGACTGGGAGCAGTTCCACACGCCGAAGAACCTGGCGATGGCGCTGGCCGGCGAGGTCGGGGAGCTGGTGGCGGAGTTCCAGTGGCTGACCGCCGAGGAGTCGGCGCGCCCCGACCCTGAGACGCTGGCCCGCATCCGCAAGGAGCTGGGGGACGTCACGCTCTACCTGGTGCGGCTCGCCGACGTCTTGGGAGTCGATCTGATGGCGGCGGCGCACGCCAAGCTGGAGGACAACGATCGCCGGTACGACGCCGAGCGTTACCGGGGTTCGGCGAAAAAGGCCCCGCCGAGCGAAAAGTGATCTTTCGAGGCGATCAACAAACCCTACCAAACTGGACAAGCGTTCCAAGTATCTGAAAACGGCATAAAATTCATAAATATACGACTTAATCTCATAAGTGAACGCTTGTGGACAAGCCTCAGAGTTGATTGCCGGTTTTTGTCCATGTGGCAGCGCGATCCGAGTACCCTCTGCTGCACCGAGTCGTGCAGGCGGGCATCAATGGGGAGGATTGATCACGCATGCCGAGTACCTCTGCATACCAGTTGATAATCAACACTGCGCGACGTCCCTCCATATTCGCGAGAGAGGGGGGTAGGCCGATCTTGGTGTTCACCGGGCCGGCAGCTGATAAGGCGATTGATGATGTGAAGCTGCTCAACCGGTGGGCGCAGTGCACTGTCATAGAGGTCAACCTGGACGCCGACAAGAAGCCGGACGTGAAGGCAATCATCGACGGCCTGAGCTCTAGCCTGGCGCGATGGGTCCCCGGCACGCTGCTTCCGCCTCCTCGTTTCCCGCGAACCGACTTCATCCTCTGGGCCTTGCGGGACGAAAAATCGGCAGACGGCGGCCGGCAACGGTTCTTTGCCTGGCGAAGGAAAAAGAAGTCCAAGGGCCAGGAGCTGCAACGCTGGGCTGATTATATCGGCAGGACCGTGACGACCTGGCTGCCGGCCTCAGGGCTTGCGGCTTTCGGGCTGCAACAGTTCATGGACGGTGTCAATTTGGTCCTCTGGTCGGTCAGCCCGATTGTCGCCGTCAGCGTCGCGTTGCTGCATGCGGTGCTCTTGATTCGTGGCAAAATCTCTTGCCGCTGGTTCTATCATGCGCCATATTTGCAGCGTGCTGAAGGAGATAGACTCGCCGACTATGCAGGTTTTCTCAGGATGGCGGCCGAGCCGCAGCTTGAGCGGCTGCTCGTCGCCGCATTCCTAGAGGACCTTCGCCAAGCTTACCGGCGGCACCCCTTCGGGTGGTCGTGGCCTGGCTGGGGGCGGCACACCTATCCCGTGGTGGGCATCAAGAACGCCGAGCCCGGCACGCCGGAGCGCCGGTTCATGGAACTGGTCGAGGAGGTCAGGGTCGATACCGGGCAGCGCAGTCCGCTACTGCTGGTCGTCTCCACGTCGACGGCACCGAATCCACGTCGCCCTCTTGTCAGAGCCGATAACGGCAAGAATGATTCCAGTAAAGGTAAGACGAAAAAGTCGGGGGATCCCTACGGCAAGTGGCAAGAGGCCATGCGCCGACTTCAGCCGAGCCCGTATCTCATATACACCCCGAGAACGCTCGGCGACAGCGGCGGCGGCAACGCGCTGGTGAAGCTACGTCCGCTAAGGGCGATGGGCTTCTGGGCGTTCGTGTTCGCGCTGGTGGCCGCTCCGGTGACGGCGGTCACGGTGGAAACCTTCGGATGCGGTTCTGAACTGCGTCAAGTCGATGAACAGTGCGTCGGTCTCGGCTCGCTGGACCAGATAGAGCCGCATGAGATGGTGCAACCGGTGGCGCACAAGATCGAGCAGCAGAACGCCGCGATCCCCTTCGGCTCGAAGATCATCAAGATCGCGTATTTCGGTCCACTGACCACGAAGCCCAATGCCCAGTTCAAAGACGGTCAGATGGCGGCGGTCGCCGGCGAACTGGCCGGCGTCGGCGCCTATCAAGCGGACTTCAACAAAGGCAAATCCGACTGGAAGATCAAGGTGCTGTTCGCCAATACCGGTCAGGATTTCGTCGGTGCGAAGGAAGCGGCCACCGGGATCGCGAGATTCGCCAGAGACGATCAGTCGTTGGCGGCCGTCGTCGGATTCGCCTGGAGTCGCGATGAGGTGAAGAGTGCGGTGGCGGAGCTGACGAAGGCGGACATTCCGATGGTCAGCACGGTGACCACCGTCGACCAGATCGCGGGTGAGGGGAAGAAGCGATCGCCGTACTTCTATCGCCTCGCGGTTGTGGACAGCATGCAGGTGAAAGCCACCGTGCACTGGCTCGAGCGGATCGGGCTCGACCCGAAGGTGGGCAAGAAGCCCGAGGTGGCCGTCATCTGGCAACGAGAGGACAACGAGCTCTACAGCCAGGATCTGCGAAACCTGTTCCTCAGTGAGTATCGGGGGAAGAAGACGGCCTTCGAGTTCTCCGATGACGCCTCGCTCGATGACGCGATCCGGACCGCGTGCCGGTCCAATGCCAAGGTGCTTTACTACACCGGCAGAGCCGACTTCCTGGACACCGTCAAGCGCTCATGGGGCGCCTCGTGCGAGAGCCGGGGCGTCCGGTTGCTGGCGTCCGACGACGTCACCGGGCGCATCGCCAACGAGGTGCACCGCGACGGCGCGAAGCACAGCGTCACCATGTCGTTCGTGTCCCTCACCGACGCCAGGGGCTCCTCGGCCAATCAGAACCAGGTGCAGCTGCGGCAGTGGGCGGACAAGGTCACACGCAACTACTCGTTCGTACACGCCGCGTTCGGCTGGGATGCCGTCGAGGCCGTCATGACGGCGTTCAACACCTACCGCAACCAAAGTCCTGACGCCCTCGACATACGCAGCGGTGTGCACTACAACCTGCGTGGCCTGGATTTCGACGGGGCCTCGGGCAAGGTGACCTTCTCCTCTCACCTCACCGAGCACGACGCCCAGGGGCGCACCGTATGGCTCATGAGCGTTGAGGCGGGCCAGCCGATCCGGGCGGTGCGCGAATGCCGCGTCACCAGCACGAGCCCCTCCTGCGGCTAGCCACGGGACACCGCGGGCTCTCTGCGACGTTCAATGCCCGGGGCAGAAGGCTTCGGACTCGGCGTGCCCGGCTACGGTGCGGCCGGAGGCCGGAGCGGTCAGTGGAATGGCCGGTGGGTCGTTGGCGACGGTCCGGGAGAGCGCGGCAGGATTGGTCCTCCGGGATGACGATGCCTCCAGAGGGCGAGCACTGCGAACCTTCTCGCCGCCTTCAGGGCCGTGGCACGCTGGGACGTATGAGGATCATTCGCGCGTCCAGGGTGCTCACCGGACGTCCCGGAGAGACGATCACAGACGGCGAGGTCCTCATCGACGGGTCGCGCATCGTCTCCGTGGGGCCGCGCGGCAGCGCCGGAGAGGCGGCCGCGGCGGCGGAGGTGCTCGACCTGCCGGGCCACACGGTGCTGCCCGGCCTGGTCGACGCGCACGTTCACCTGGGCTTCGACGACAAGGTCGATCCGGTGACGCGGCGCAGCCCCGAAAGCGACGCCCACCTGCTGCTGCGGATGGCCGAGAACGCCCGCAAGCTCGTCTCCGCCGGCGTCACCACCGCCCGCGATCTGGGCGCGCGTGACTTCCTCGACCTGGAGCTGCGCGACGCCATCGAGGAGGGCCTGGCCGTCGGGCCGCACATCGTGGCCGCCACCAGGCCGATCACCATCACCGGCGGCCACTGCTGGTACATGGGCGGCGAGGCCGACGACGAGGCCGCCATCCGCAGGGTGGCCAGGGAGAACCTGCGCGCCGGGGCCGACTGCCTCAAGGTGATGGCCTCAGGTGGTCAGATGACGCCGGGCGCGCCGCCGAGCTGGGTCCCGCAGTACGGCACCGAGCAGCTTCGCGCCGTGGTCGAGGAGGCCGCGTCGCGCGGCAAGGGCGTCGCCGCCCACGCGCATGCGCACGCCGCCATCCGCGGCAGCGTCGAGGCGGGCGTCACCACGATCGAGCACTGCACGTTCTTCACCCCGTCGGGCCACCGCTACGACCCGGAGCTGGTCGAGCTGGTCGCGGCGAGCGGCACGTACGTCTGCCCGACCGTGCACGGCGCGTTCCACCGCGTGAGGAAGGTGCACGGGCAGGAGATGCTCGACGCCTGGCTGGCGGGTGTGGCGAGCATGCGGGAGGCCGGGGTGCGGCAGATCGCGGGCACGGACGCCGGGTTCGCGGTGGGCGACGTGGCCAACAGGACCGACGGGTACGTGGGCGGGCTCGAGGTGTTCGCGATGGCCGGTTACGGCAACGCCGAGATCATCGAGCTGGCCACCGTACTGGCCGCCGACGCCTGCGGGGTGGGCGAGGTGGCCGGCAGCCTCGACCCCGGCAAGCGGGCCGACATCATCGCGGTCGCGGGGAACCCCCTTGAGCGTCTCTCCGACCTGCGCAACCTCGCGCTCGTACTGGTCTCGGGCCGGTCGGTGGGCCAGGCGGGCGTGGAGACCGTGACCTCCTCGGTCGGCTGAACGGGACGGCCCGGCTGTGCGGGGTGGGCCGCATGGTGACCGGACCTGGCGGGCGCGGGCACCGCGGCTTCTGCCGCCGCTCGGCCTGAGCCGGGCGGGCCACCGGCGTTCGGCCCGGTTTTCGTCGGTGGCGTGCGGCATCATGCTGCCGTACGTTTCCGCCGCCCGGCCGAGTCCGCACGCTCCCCGAGGAGATCCCGCATGCTGCCCTGGTCCGCCGACCTCGCAGGACGCCTCGACCACCACGTCGTCGACAGCGCGCTGCTGCGCGGCAACCCCCTCGGCGACCCGCACGAGCGGCCGCTCGTCGTCTACGTGCCGCCCGGCTACGACGACGCGCCCGATCGCCGCTATCCCACCATCTACGTGCTGCTCGGCTACACCGGCCACGTCGCCATGTGGTTCAACAGGACGCCGTTCCGCCAGCCGTACCCCGAGCTGGCCGACGCCCTGTTCGCCGAGGGCGACGTGCCGCCCGCCATCGTCGTCTACGTCGACGCCTGGACCTCGCTCGGCGGCAGCCAATACCTCGACTCGCCGGCCACCGGCCGCTACCACTCGTACCTGCGCGACGAGATCGTCCCGTACGTCGACGCGCACTATCGCACGATCGCCGACCGCGACCACCGCGCGGTCACCGGCAAGTCCAGCGGCGGCTACGGCGCGATGGTGACCGCGATGCTGGCGCCCGACGTGTTCGGCGCGCTGGCCACCCACGCCGGTGACGCGCTGTTCGAGGTGAGCATGCGGCGCACGTTCCCGGCGCTGGCGCGGCGGCTGCGCGACATGTACGACGGCTCCTACGACGCCTTCCTCGCCGACTTCCGCAGCCGGCTCGCCGGCACCAAGGAGGGCGACCTGGAGCTGCTGGAGATGTACGCCTACGCGGCCGCCTACTCCGCCGACGACGACGGCACCGTACGGCTGCCGTTCGACGACACGGGCGCGGTCGTGCCCGAGGTGTGGCAGCGCTGGCTCGCCCACGACCCGGTGGTGATGGCCGGCGAGCCGCGACGCGCCGATGCGCTGCGTTCCATGCGGGCGATCTGGATCGACGCCGGCCGCCGCGACGAATACTTTCTCGACTTCGGCGCCGTGGCGTTCCGGCGCGCCGTGGAGGCGGCGGGCGTGCCGGACGACCGGGTGCACTTCGAGCTCTTCGACGCAGGTCATGGCGGCATCGAATACCGCTATCCGCTTGCCCTAGCCTGGCTCGCCCGCCGCCTCACCTCAGGCCCGGTCCAGTAGGCTGCCGCAATGGAACTGAAGGACCAGGTACGCGAGCTGCGCGAGCAGGGCATGTCGCCCAAGCAGATCGCCCGAGCGCTCAAGGTCTCGCCGTCCGTCGTGGCGCCGCTGGTGCGCGCCATCGCCGAGGAGACCGCCCAGGCCGCCGGCCCCGGTGAGGCCGAGGTGGTCGGCTGCTGGATCAACGTCGGCTGGAGCGAAGGGCTCGGCGTCGATCCGGCGCGCGGCTGGGTCGACGAGGCCCCCGACTCCGGCGGTGGCGGCAACCTCAGCGTGCTGATCGCGCGGCGGTACAACTGGGACCGGCTGACGGTCTGCGGCTACCTCGCCGACGTCTGGTGCCTGGGCGTCAAGGCCGTCATCGGCCCCGACGTGCTCGACGACCGCGACCTCGTGCGCTTTCGCGAGTACTTCTTCGGCGAGTACCCCGGCTGGCAGGAGGCCCCGATCGAGCTCGCCAGGCACCTGGTGTTCGGCTCGATCGACTACGCCCGCACGCTCGGGTTCGAGCCGCACGACCTGTTCTCGCTCGGCGCCGACGTCCTCGGCAAGTGGGAGGAGGAGGCGGCGATCACGTTCGGCCGTCACGGCAAGCCCTGCTACGTCGAGGGGCCCGACGACGACCCCGGGCGGGTGCTGCGCACGCTCCGGCGCAGCTTCTCGGACGACGAGTTCGGGTACGTCCCCGCAAGCCCATGACCCCGCCCCCGTAGGCCCGTCACCTGGGGTGATCCGTGCTTGCGGGCCTGTCACCCGGGGCGACCTCTGTGCCTGCGCGCGCATCGCCTGCGGTGAGCCGTGCCTGCGGGTTCGCCGCTTGCCGTGGGCTGCGCGCGTGGACGCTTCACCGCAGGGCGGCCACGTTCCCGCGGTCGCCTCACTGCAGGCCGGTGACGCGCATCGTGATGTTGAGCCGGCCGGAGGCCAGGCCCGTGGCGGGGTCTCCGGTGCCCGGATAGACCTTCGGCACCCCGTGGTAGGCGAACCGCGACGGCCCGCCGAACACGAACAGGTCACCCGATTCGAGCCGGATGTCGGTGTACGGCTTGCCGCGCGTCTCGGTGTTGCCGAACCGGAACAGGCAGGCGTCGCCGATGCTCAGCGACACCACGGGGGAGTCGGAACGTTCATCCTTGTCCTGGTGCATGCCCATCTTGGCCTGGCCGTCGTAGAAGTTGATGAGTGCGGTGTCGGGTTCGTACGGGACGTCCGTGCCGTAGGCGTCGGCGAGCGCGCGCCGGCCCAGCTCGGCCAGCCACGCGGGAAACTCCGCCACCCGCCGGCCGTTCACGTCGTGGGCCAGGCGGGTGTAGCGATACGGCTGCCAGTGCCAGCCCACGCAGACCGTCTGCACCGACATGACGCCGCCGCCCGGCAGCACGGTGTGACGCATCGGCACGGGACCCTTCGCCCATTCCCGGCAGGCTTGGACGAGATGGCGCTGCTGGTCGAGGCTGAGCCAGCCGGGCACGTGCACCGCACCCGGGGCGATCTCCCTGAACGGCAGCGGGATCACGGCAGCTCCCGTTCTGGTGTCGTACGCCGCATCCCCCTATTCTCCCCGCCTGCCCGCCTCACCAGCGCGACTCTTTCGACGCCACGGGAGCGAGCGGAACCCGGGTGCGGTTCCCGGACCTCGCGCCCGCCTATTTGATCGCGAGTGCCGGACGGCGTACGCTCACCGCACTTCGGACCCAGAAGTGAGCATCCAGGAGCGGGCATGGCCACCTCACGCGAGTACACGTTCACCGGCAGCCGAGTCACCAACCACGTCCGCGAATGGCCCAACGACCGGCCGCGCTACGTCGCCATCCTCGTCCACGGGTACGGGGAGCACATCGGCCGGTACGAGTACGTGGCCGACCGGCTCGTCCGCCACGGGGCCGCCGTCTACGGGCTCGACCACATGGGGCACGGCAAGTCCGAGGGCGACCGGGTCCTCATCGCCGACTACGAGGACGTGGTCACCGACGTGCACACCGTCGAGGAGCAGGCCAGGGCCGCGCATCCGGACGTACCGGTCGTGATGATCGGCCACTCGATGGGCGGCCTGATCGCGGCCCGGTACGCCCAGCGCTACGGCACCGGCCTGGCCGCGCTCGTCCTGTCGGGCCCGGTGCTCGGCGAGTGGGCGGTCGTGCCGGAGCTGCTCGCCTACCCCGAGCCGCCCGACACGCCCATCGACCCGTCCACCCTGTCCCGCGACCCGGCGGTGGGGGAGGCGTACGCGGCCGACCCGCTGGTCTGGCACGGGCCGTTCAAGCGGACCACGCTGGAGGCGCTCGCGACCACCCTGGACGTCATCAACAAGACCGGCAGCCTCGGCCCCCTGCCCACGCTCTGGGCGCACGGCGAGGACGATCAGCTCGTTCCCATCACCGGCACCCGCGCCGGCATCGACGCCATCCGCGGGACGGACCTGACCGAGCGCATCTACCCGGGGGCGCGGCACGAGATCTTCAACGAGACGAACAAGGACGAGGTCCTGGACGACGTCACCGCCTTCATCGACCGCGCCCTGAGCGGACGCACGTCGTAACGCGCTTGCGGGTTGGCGTCGGCCGGCACTTCCGGCGGAAGGGGCGATCGGTCGGGAACGACGCGAGTCGCACGTCCGGCATCTGTGCGTGCTGATCCCGTTCGGCATGCACGGGCTCGCCCGCTGTTGGCGCGCTGTCTTCGTCCGCGTCGGTCCCGTCAGTACAGACGGGGTCCGCCTGCCGAACGTCCGCCGCCGCCTTCACCCGCGCGGATCCCGTTCCGGCGCGGACGGAGGCGGCGGGCGCAGATCAAGCGGCCGATGCGCGACGGCGGACGAGCTCCGCGCGGTGGGCTGCGCTGTCCGCCGTACCTCACCCCGGCTCCCCGCTCCTGCACCTGCGCCCGCTCCGCGCCGTCACCCGGCACCCCGTCCACCCGACGTCGTCCGCCCGCACCCGAGCTGTGGCGCGAGCGAACGGGGCCCGCCGTTCGTACCGTCCGAACCGAAGCCGTGGTGTGCCTCCAGACGATTCAGGAGCCCTGGTAGACCTGGGTGTTCTGGGCGGCCGTGATCTTCCAGACACCCTCTTCCTTGGCGAGGATGTAGAAGGGGCGTCCTTCGGGGGTGTCGGCGGGGGTGCCGTCAGGGTTGAAGGGCACCTGGTGGACGTTGACGGCGGCCACGTCCGGGCGGATGAAGAGGATGCGCACGGGGGTGTAGGCGGCGATGCCGTGCTTGGTGGCGCCGGGAAGGGCCTGGGCGGTGAAGTCGTGGATGGTCTGCCAGCCGGACAGCCGCTTGCCGTGTGCGGTCGTCCACACCGGGTCCGCCTTGCGGAACAGGCTCATAAAGGCTTCGACCTGCTCCTTCTTCCAGCGCCCCTCGCCGCACCGAGGCCCGGTAACCCGTGCTGTCCTCGTCGGCCGGGGTGAGCCGGCCATGGGCAGGGCCGTCAATGCACCGGCAGCCAGACGTGGCCCGAGCCGCGCGTACGGGTGAGCTCGATCTTCCAGCAGCCCGCCTTCGGGAACACGAAGCCCGTACCCCACTCCTGGCCGGGCCTGCGCCAACTGGACCCGCCGTGTTCCTCGGGCCCCCAGATCAGCTTGGCGCGGGTGCCGTCGGGCAGGCTTGCCCGGACCTTGAGCGGCCCCTCGCCGGTCATCCGCCACACGATCTTCACCTCGTCCCCGCGCTTCAGCGGAGTCGCCCGTACGAACAGCAACCCCCAAAGCTCGGCCCCCTCGGCCGTCCCCCGCACCTCCGGGAACCCTTCGCCGAGGAACACCGGCGTCCCCTTGCACCCTGCCCCGGCTCGTGTGGGCCTCGCCGTCGCCTGTGCGTCAGTGTCGCTCCCCGTCGCCGTCGGGCCCTCCGTCGCGGTCGCCGTGGCCGTGGCCGTTGTCGTTGGCGTGGCCGTTGGCGTGGTTGTTGGCATGGTCGGTGGCGTCGCGGTCGGCGTCACGGGCGCGTCAGTAGCCGCTTGCACACCATCAGCCGAGTTCGGACCGTCACCCGCCTCCGGGCCGCCGCTCGACTTCGCGCCGGTGCCGGCTTCCACGCCGGTACTTGCCTCGGGGCCGCCACTCGACTTCGCATCGGTGCCGGCTTCGATGCCGGCACCCGCCTTACCGCCGGGGGCCGAACTCGGACCCGCACACCCACCCACCGCCGCCACCATCGCCGCGACAGCGGCCGCGACACGCCACCACGCTTTCACCGGTCCTCCTTCGCCTCGCCCGTCCTCACCCCCACTACTCCGGATCCCGGCAGAAGGTTCCACGGCCATCGCACGAGCGGGATGAGGCACCGGCAGCGCGTGATCGGCAACGCGTGCCCGGAACCGTGTATCACCATGAAGTGCGTGCCCCGGGTCCAGGCCGCCTGCCCGGCCGGCTCCTCCCGTCGGTGACGATCCGCGAGAAGAGGGTGAGCCCCTACCGGCCCGATGAGTTCTCGCCTCCCCACGGGTCTCCATCTATGAGGAGGCGATATGAGTGAGCACGAGAAGGCCCTGAAAGCAGGGGTGGCGCTGCTGGAACGAGCCACCACGTACGCCCTCGGCAGCCTGCGCCTGGTCACCCCGGCCATCCTTCGCCGTCCGACTCCCTGCACCGGCTGGACGCTGCACGACCTGCTGCTCCACCTGAGCGACTCCCTCCAGACCCTCGCCGAAGCCGCCACCCCTGTCTGCACAAACGCGGGCGGTACGGCGAGCGCCGCCGAGAGGGCCGTCGTCTCGCTCGCGTCTCCGATGGACGGCGCCGAGGGGAGCGGTATGCAACGGCAGGTGACCAAGAGAGCCAAGCCGACCGTGATCGCCGCACCCCGGGCGGCCCCACAGCATGACCTCCGCAGCTCCGCCCCGCAACGCGAGTCCCGCGATGCAGCCGCGCAGCAGGACCGACCCACCCCGGCCCCGCAGGATGGGCTTGGCATGCCGGCCCTGCAGCGCGAGTCCCGCGATGCAGCCGCGCAGCAGGCCCGACCCACCCCGGCCCCGCAGGATGGGCTCCGCACCCGGGCTCCGCAGGATGGGCTTGGCACCTCGGCCCCGCAGCGCGAGTCTCGCGATGCAGCCGCGCAGCAGGACCGACCCACCCCGACCCTGCAAGACGGGCTCCGTGACCCGGCCGCGCAGGACAGGCTCCGTGACCCGGCTTTGCGGCACGAGCTCCACAACCTGCCACCGCAGCATGAGCAGTGCAACCCGACCCCGCAGGATGAGTTGTGCACCCCGGCTCCGCAGGATGGGCCGGGCAACTCGACCGGGCACCCCGGGCTTCGCAACCCGGCCCTCCTCCTCAGGGACAGCGCCACAGAGGTGCTCGGTCGGTGGGTGGCTCTCGCAGGGGACGATCTCGTCGCCGTCGGCGACCGGCACCTGACCCGTCCGATGGTGGCCGCGGTGGGGGCGATCGAAGTGGCCGTCCACGGCTGGGACGTCGCCATGGCGTGCGGTGAACGCCGACCATTGCCACCGCTCCTGGCCGAGGAACTGCTCGACCTGGCCCGCCTCTTCGTCACCGCCGAGGAGCGTTTCGTCCGCTTTGCCCCACCCCTCGCCGTCCCGCCGCACGCCCCCGCCCACGATCATCTCCTGGCCTACCTCGGCCGCGACCCCGCATGGACCCCTTTCCGCTGATAGCCGACAGGCCACGGCCCGCCCTGTCGGCGAGCCCTCCGGCCGTTGAGGGGAAGCTCTGAAGATCGTCAAGTGTCCGAGTGGCGGGACCCGGCTGCACATTGACCGCCGGCACGTCGTACGATCACTTCGTACGGAAATGTCAACCGCACACCTTGACGCGGCTCTTGGTAGAACCCGGCGGCGTTCCGACCGATACGGTGAGAAGATCGGTTAGGGTCACTCGGCTGCGGCTGGAATGCCACGTGAGCCACGCCATGCCGAGGAGCGGGTAAGACGTCCGGTCAAGTCCGCGAGACGACCCTTCGTCCAGCGCGGACGGGCCGGCCAACGTGGTGGCGACGACCGTTCTTCGTGCGGCCGTCGCCACCACCATCGTTCAGCACGGCCGGCGCCCCACACCCCATGCTCCTTACGCAGCCGTTCCCACGCCCTTTCGTGATCGCCCCACGCCGCGTTCGCCGTACGTTCCACGCGCGCGGGGGTTACGTCCCGTCAAGTGGTGTAGAACCGGCCCTCATCGGCGCGTCGCCTTCGACGAAAGGGGGCCATCGCGTGAGTCTCTGGGGGAAACCGCCAAGTCACACACCAAGGGAGAACCAACGCGATGGCCCTGGACCAGTCTGCCCTGTGAGAAGTCCTTTCGCTGGTCCACGCCCGTCAGCGGCTCCTCCCGCCGGCCCGTGATCGTCGCGTGCTGCTCCACGGAGGGTCGGGACTGTCCGTGCCTCTGTGATCGTCGTCGCCGCGTCTCTCTCACGAAGGCGCTCTGGTGGTCTCTTCGTGAGGGCGTTCTGGTGGTCTCTTCGTGAGGGCGTTCTGGTGGTTTCTTCGTGAGGGCGTTCTCACGGCCTCTTCGCGAGGGCGCTCTCGCGAGTGTGCGCTCGTCGTCGGCGACCTGTGCGCGCTTAGGCGGGTCGGTCTGTGTCCATACGTAGTCGTCGTCCGTACGTAGTAGTCGGCGTGCGCTTCGCGGACCGCTTGCGTGGCCGCGCGCTCGTTGTCCGCTCTCCCGTCCCTTCGCGAGCGGTCCGCGAGAGGCACGGACCGCTCGCGGACCGCGAGAGGCGCGGGCCCGTTGCGCGCGACCCGGGGGAGGTGGGAGGCAGCGTGCGGCGAGGTGCGGAAGGACGCGGGAGGGATGCTGGGGCCGACCGCGCGATGCGAGGTCGTGCCCAGCCCAGGGTGTGCGGCGGTGTGAGACCGCAAGAGGCCGGGCCGACGCTCCCCACGGTGCACCCACCCCGATACGTTTGGCCCCGGAGCGGCGCGCCCTGGGCGATTCGCCCGGTGCGCCCGGCATGGCCGGTCCGCTGCGCTTCGCCCTGGTTACACCTCCGGCGCGTCTTCGCTCAGCAGCTCCAGGACCTGTTCGCCGTACTTCGCCAGCTTGTTCTCCCCCACGCCGTTCACCCGGCTCAGCTCCTGCAAGGTCGCAGGCCGCGCGGTGGCGATCTCGCGGAGGGTCACGTCGTGGAAGATGACGTAGGCGGGCACCCCCTGCTCCTTCGCGACCGCGGCGCGCCACGCACGCAGGCGTTCGAAGATCGGGGCGGCCTCGGCGGGTAGCTCGGCGGCGGCCTTGGCGGCCTTCGCGGCGGGGGAGGACGTCTTGGCGCGGGCCGGGCGGAGGACGTCGCGGCGCAGCCGCACCTCGCGCTGCCCGCGCAGCACGTCGGCGCTGGCGTCGGTGAGGACGAGGGCGCCGTAGTCGGACTCGACCGCCAGCAGCCCCTGGGCGAGGAGCTGGCGGACGACGCTGTGCCACTCGGCGGTGCCCAGGTCGGCCCCCACGCCGAAGACCTTCAGCGTGTCGTGGTTGTGCTGCAGCACCTTGGCGGTCTTCTTGCCGAGCAGGATGTCGACGATCTGCCCCACCCCGAACTTCTGCCGCCGCTCCCGCGCCAGCCGCAGCACGGTGGACAGCACCTTCTGGGCGGGGATGGTGCCGTCCCACGACTCGGGCGGCGTCTGGCAGGTGTCGCAGTTTCCGCAGGGCTGGGAGCCCTTCTGCCCGAAGTAGTCGAGCAGCATCATGCGGCGGCAGCCGACCGTCTCGCACAGCGCGAGCATCGCGTCGAGGTGGAGCACCTGGCGGCGGCGGTGGGCTTCGTCGCCCTCCATGGCCATGCGCCGGTGCTGGACGACGTCTTGCAGCCCGTACGCCATCCACGCCGTGGCTGGCAGCCCGTCGCGCCCTGCCCGCCCGGTCTCCTGGTAGTAGCCCTCCACCGACTTCGGCAGGTCGAGGTGGGCCACGAAGCGCACGTCGGGCTTGTCGATGCCCATGCCGAACGCGATCGTGGCGACCACCACGAGCCCCTCCTCGCGCAGGAACCGGGCCTGGTGGTGGGCGCGGGTGCGGGCGTCGAGCCCCGCGTGGTAGGGGACGGCGGGGATGCCGTTGCCGACCAGGAACTCGGCGATCTTCTCGACGGACGAGCGGGACAGGCAGTAGACGATGCCGGAGTCGCCGTCGTGCTCGGTGCGCAGGAACTCCAGGAGCTGCCGCTTGGGGTCGCTCTTGGGCGTGATGCGGTAGTGGATGTTGGGACGGTCGAAACTGGCCACGAAGTGGCGGGCCTGCTCGAGGCCGAGCCTGGATGAGATCTCGGCGTGGGTGGCCGGCGTGGCGGTGGCGGTGAGCGCGATGCGCGGAACGTCGGGCCACAGCTCGTGAAGCCGGGACAGCTCGAGGTAGTCGGGGCGGAAGTCGTGACCCCACTGCGACACGCAGTGCGCCTCGTCGATGGCGAACACCGAGATCTCGCCCTTGGACAGCAGCCGCTGCGTCGCCTCGAGCCGCAGCCGCTCGGGGGCGAGATAGAGCAGGTCGAGCTCGCCGGCCAGGAACTCCGCCTCGACGAGCTGGCGTTCGTCGAAGTCCTGCGTGGAGTTGAGGAACCCGGCGCGTACGCCCAGCGCCCTGAGCGCGTCGACCTGGTCCTGCATCAGGGCGATCAGAGGGGAGATGACCACGCCGGCGCCGGGACGCACCAACGCGGGGATCTGGTAGCAGAGCGACTTGCCGCCGCCGGTGGGCATCAGGACGAGCGCGTCACCCCCGGCCACGACGTGTTCGATGATCTCCTGCTGGCCCTCGCGGAAGGAGTCGTAGCCGAACACGCGGTGCAGGACGTCGGTGGGGGTATCCATGCGGCTACCTTACGTGTTCGGCGGCGGGCTGGTGTCCGGTTCCGCCCTGGGCTGACCATGCATTCGGCGGAGGATCGCGGTTGCGGCTCCACCGTACTCAAGTGCTCGAGCCGCCGCCTCGTCCGCGTGCGTGCGGAGCCCGGTCGTCGATGGGGATACGGCGCGAAAAAGCGCGATAAATGGGCGCTCTATCCGGCTGTCCAGGTGATCGCCAATGCGCACATGAAATGCCGGTTCCGCAATCGTGTGATTACGATCTGTCCATTCTCGGGAGAATATGGTGACGCAAGTCACTTTAGCGCCAGCAATGGCGCTAAAGATCGATTAGCATCGAGAATATGCCTATTTCCTACGTGGTTACTGGTGGTGGACGAGGCATCGGCAGAGCGGTGGTGGAGCGGCTGCTACGCGACGATCGGGTCACCGTGGTCGCCCTTGAACGCGACAAGGAGGCTCTGTCCTGGGCGGACGGCCACCGGGTGGTGCCGTTCGTCGGGGACGCCTCCGACGAGGGGGTCGCCGACAGGGCCGCCCGCCTGGCCGGGGAGTCGGGTCGGCTGGCGGGCTGGGTGAACAACGCGGCCGTCTTCCGTGACGCCTCCGTGCACTCCTCGCCGATCGGCGAGGTCAGGGAGCTGATCGCGGCCAACCTCGACCTCGCGCTGGTGGGCTGCGCCACCGCCGTACGTCACTTCCTGGCCGCCGGAAACCCCGGCGCCATCGTGAACGTCACCTCGCACCAGGCCGCGAGGCCCGTGCCCGGCAGCCTGCCGTACGCGACGGCCAAGGCCGCCACGGAGGGTCTGACCAGGGCGTTGGCCGTGGAGTACGGCAAGCGCGGCATCCGGGTCAACGCGGTGGCGCCCGGCTCGGTGGCGACCGAACGGTACGAGCGGTTCCTGGCCGAGCAGAGCCCCGAGGGCGCGGCGGCCGTCGAGGCCGAGCTGGCCAAGCTGCATCCCCTGGGCCGCGTGGCCACGCCGGCGGAGGTGGCGTCCGTCGTGGCGTATCTCCTCTCGGATGAGGCGTCCTTCGTCAACGGGGTCACGGTGCCGGTGGACGGGGGCCGTGCGGTGCTGGGGCTCGACCCCGAAGCGCCGGCGTAAAGGCTCCCGAAAGCTCGGGAATGAAAACCGTTGTCATCCGGTTGCAGAGGGCATGAAGAAGAACCTGCACCCCGCCTACCGTCCCGTCGTCTTCCGCGACCCGAGCGTCGGCTACGCCTTCCTCACCCGCTCCACGCTGACCAGCGACAAGACCGTCGAGTGGGAGGACGGCAAGACGTACCCGGTCATCGATGTGGACGTGTCGTCCGCGAGCCACCCGTTCTACACCGGCAAGGGCCGCATCCTCGACACGGCCGGCCGCGTCGAGCGCTTCATGGAGCGCTACGGCCGCACCGCCTCCTGACACCCGCCGCCGGTGTCGCCCTAGGCGTCTGACGGACGCGCCGCGTGTTCCAAGGAGGCGGTACGCGTCCGGCAAGCGGTAAGCGGTGCGCGCCCGACGAGCAGTGCGCGCCCGGCAATCGGCGTGCGCCCGACGAGCGGTGCGCGCCCAGTAATCCTGCGCGCCCGGCAAGCGGTGTGCGTCCGGCAAGCAGTGCGCGCCCGGCAATCGGCGTGCGCCCGGCAAGCGGACGGTGCGCCCAGCACGACAACGCAGCGTCCACGCGTTCAGCGTCGCCGCCGGCCCTCCACCTCGCCAGAGGCCCGGCGGTGCCGCAGCACAAGCAGATCGACGGCGGCGACGACGGCCACCACCGCCGCGATCACCGCCTCCCAGATCCACACCTGCTCGCCGGTGTTCATGGCCTGGACGACGAAGAACACCGCCGCCGCCACGGCGAGCACCAGCGCGATGATCGACAGCACCCGCCGCACGCTGAGCGCGCTGCGGGCGGTGACCGGCTCGGTGCCCGAGCGGTCGCGCAACCACATGGAGTCCTCCTCAGGCCAGGCAGCGCAGAGCCGCCGCCAGGCGCGTATCGAGGTCGTACGAGGCGGGCAGCCGCCCCACGGTGGCCGTCACGAAGTCGGGGGCGGGCAGCGTCGCGCTGACCCCGTCCACTGAGGCGAAGATCTGCTCGCCCATCGGCTCGACCTGCACCTTCGCGCCCTGCTCGGCCAGCACGAACCGGCCGACGGCCACCCGCCACGCGGTCCTGCCCTCGGCCTCCTCGTCGGAGACCGGTGCGCCCACGTCGTCGGCATGGGTGGCGTACTCGGAGTCGTAGTGGAACGTCTGCTGCCCCACCGGGTAGGGCCCGGCCAGGGTCTGGAGCGCGGCGTCGTAGCCGAGCGCCCGCATGCGCGCCCTGGTCTCGCCGTTCTTGGTGCGCCACTCGTCGAGCACCTGGCCGATCGGCAGGTCCCTGCGCTGCCGCACGCACAGCTCGTTGAAGTCGTTGTAGTCGCTCACGCCCTCGGCGGCCAGCCGCGCCATGAGGTCGGGGACGGTCTCGTCGAGGCAGGCGTGGTTGTAGATCTCCTCGCCCGCGAGGTGCGCGAGCACGTCGCGGACCGACCAGCCCGCGCACCGGGACGGCCGCTGCCAGCCGGCCTCGTCGAGCCCGGAGAAGAACCGGTCGAGCCGCGCGGCCTCGGCGTCGAAGATGTCGAACGGGTTGAAGTCTTTGAGCAGGTCCTCGGCCATACCGGGGACGCTACCCGTCAGGTCCGACGAATCACGGCCCGGTGCGCACGGCTCCGCCGATCATCGACTTGACCCGCGCGTACTCGGCGGGGCAGGAGGGCGCCCGCTCCGGCGGCACCCAGCCGCCCTTGGCGATGCGGGCGTACTTGCCGGGGTCGGAGCCGTACAGCAGGCAGGCGAAGGAGGCCGACTCCTTCATGCCGTCCAGGTGGTCGGGGCCGTCGTGGCCGGCGAGCAGGTGGCGGGCCTCGGCGGCGGCCACGACGTGCTCGGGGTCGTCGGCGAGCAGCGTCAGGGCCGCGAACTGGTCGGCCTGCACGGGGCTGTCGGGCATGCCGTTGAGCCTGGTCAGCGCATGGCCGAGCTGGCGGTGGAAGAGCACGGCGAGCGCGCCGTCGGTGCGGGCGCCGGTGGTCTTCTCGTCGGCCTCCTCGGTCTGCGAGATGCCTTTGATCGTGCGGTGCACCTGATCGACGAGCGAGTAGCAGATCGTGATGCGCCGCTTGCCGTCGTTCCAGGTCGCCTTGGGGGAGTCGCAGTCGCGTGCGACGACCTCGACGGGCCGCGGCGTGCGGATGTCGGTCTTCAGCGCGCCGCTCTTCTTCAGCAGTTTCTCCGCCTGCTCGGCGCGCGCGGAGGAGGGCTGCTCGTAGCGTACGGACACCTCGGATGAGGGGGCCGCTCCCAACGTGCTCGTGATGCTCAGGACGAGGGCGATCACGGGGTGCGGCATCCGGAAGCTCCTTCACGGGGGTCGGTTTTCGCGATGGGGGTTCCCATGCGACGATCCCAAGATCACTAAACCTGTCCGAGCTGAAAAAGCCGGAAGCCCGGCCCCGAGGAGGGACCGGGCCGCCGGACTATGGCCTCACATGTGCGGGACCCTCACCGGGCCCTGCTCACGTGTTCAGTGACGGTGGTGCCAGGAGTAGACCCGCACGTAGTCGGTACGGCTCTTGGTGTCCTCGAGCCGCCGGTCACCGTCGAAGACGGCGCGGAAGGTGCCGCTCTTGTAGGCACGGGTCTTGGCGTAGAACACGCCGCTCCGCGACGTGCGGTCGGAGGCGACCCGCTTCCAGACGCTGGAGCCGGTGGCCCGGTAGTAGATGTCCACCCGCTCGTTGCGGACGCCCTCCCAGTGGCGGCCGTCGCGGGCCTCGAGACGACCGGTGAAGGTGATCGTCTTGCCCTTGCGGACCTTGGACGGGCCGGCGTTGAACCGCGTGATGCGGGTGTCGTCCTTGCCCTTGATCTGCTTCACGTAGAAGAACGCCGAGTCGGTGGCGAGCTTCCGGCCGTGACGGTCGAAGGCCACGGCGGTGGCCTTCCACTTGCCCGCGGGGTCGTTCTCGTTGAAAGCGACGGCGAAGCGCCAGCTCTCGAGGCCCTTGACGCTCTTGGCGGCCAGCGTGCGGACGCCCTCGGGCGCCACGCTCAGCTCGACGCGCTGCACGTTGCGGCTGGCGCCGACGTTGAAGTACGTCGTGGTCTCAGCGCCCCGCTTGACCAGGACCGGGTTCGGGCTGATGTCGCGGATGTAAAGCTTGGTGCCGGGCTTGTGAGGGGTGGTCGCGGTGGCCGCCGAAGCGACGCCCGCGCCCGACACCAGCATGGTGCCGCCGACCATGGCGGTCAGAATGCCTACTGCGATCTTTCTCATGAGGGTGCTGATTCCTCTCCCCGTATTGACTTCAGAGCTCGGCCTCGGGGGTGCCGGCTCCCTCTACTACTTTGAGGCACCGGATCGGGAAAAGGTTGTGTCAAAGTTCTGAAAAAAATTTGATCATGCTTCGACCAGGACTTATGTCGCAAAAATGCGATTTAGGACACGTGATCCACTACGCTCTGGGCCCATGACGGACGTCTACACCCTCGGCGAGCCGCTGGGCGTCGTCTCCAGCGGCAGGGTCCGCCACGAGAGCGAGGCCAGGCTGGACGTCTGCGGCCCCGAGTTCACCCTCGCCGTCGCGCTCGCCAGGCTCGGGCACCGCTGTGCGTACCTGGGCAAGGTCGGCGACGACGAGCTGGGCGCCAGAGCGCTCACCGTGCTGCGCGGTGAGGGCGTGGACGTCACCGACATCCGGGTGGTGGACGGCGTGCAGACCGGCCTGCTCCTTCGCGACACCCGGGTGGCCAGGCAGGTCCGCGTCTCGCACTACCGGACCTGCTCGGCGGGCTCGCTGCTCTCGCCGGGCAACGTGCCGATCGACCGGATCGGCGCCGCCAAGATGCTGCACGTGACCGGCATCACGGCGGGACTCAGCAGGGACGCGCGCGAAGCCGTCCGCGTCGCCGTCAACGCGGCGAGGAACGCCGACGTGATGATCTCGTTGTCCGTCGAGTACGTCCCCGAGCTGTGGTCCTCCGTACGCGAGGCCGAAGAGGTGCTGGGCGAGCTGGCCCGCGCCGCCCACCTGCTCTTCCTCCGCCAGGACGAGCTGGACCTGGTCAAGCCCGCCCTCACCCCGGAGCGCGAGGTCATCGTGGACAGGGGCGCGAAAGGCGCGAGCGTGCGCGCCGACCGGATGCGTTACGACGTCCAGGGCTGGCAGGTGCCGATCGTGGACACCTGCGGCGCGTTCGAGGCGTTCGCCGCCGGCTACATCAGCGCCGCGCTCGACGGCCTCACCCCGCAGGAACGCCTGCACCGCGGGGCGCTGCTGAGCGCCGCCGCGGTGACCAGCGTGAGCGACTGGCAGGGGCTCCCCACCAGGGCCGAGATCTAGTCGGCGGGATCTAGTTGATGGTCAGCGTGAACGTCGAGGTCGTGTTCCTGATGTCCTCGTGGTTGCCGCTGAAGCGCAGGTTGGTGAACGTGGCCGACCCGACGGCCGGTCCCTGACCGGGCTCGGGCAGCTCGTTCACCCAGATCCCGAAGCCGGACTTGGCGTCGAAGGCGTCACCGCTCTTCTCGGCCCCGCTGATCGACACGTTCGTGAAGACCGTGTCCGTGATCGGGTTCAGCGGCGTGCTCGGGTTCTGGTAGCCGGTCTGGAACATGATCCCGCTGTACGTCGGGTCCACGATGTCCAGATCGCTGATCCTGATGCCCTGGAACACCTTCGATGAGGAGAACAACCACATCGCCGGGAACGTCTGCTGCCCCCAGAAGTGCCCGCCCGCTCTGACCAGCGAGATGTCGTCGAACGTCGTGGGCGGGTCGGCGCCGAAGCCGTGCATCGGGTAGCCGAAGTCCAGCGAGGAGATCGTGACTCCCGAGTACACCAGCGTGTCCGCCACGTAGATGTTGCGGAAGGTGTTGCCGTAGCCGCCGTAGACCGCAAGGCCGGCGGCCCGCCAGGTCAGCAGCGAGGTCAGGTTCTCGTAGACGTTGCCGAACTGCTGGCCGGAGTTCTTGTCGGTGGCCGAGAACAGCGCGAAGCTGTCGTCGCCCGTGGACCTGGTCTCGATGTCGGTCACGCGGTTGCCGGTGCTGCCGTTGGTGAGGTTGAGCCCGTCGGCGAACACGTTCCTGATCCGCGCGTTCCTGATGGTGGAGTCGTCCACGTTCGTGCCCCACAGCATGCAGACCTGGTGCTCGACCCACACGTCGTCGATGGTGAGGTTCGCCACGTCGGTGAGGTCGAACACCTTGCCGGGGCCGTCGATGCGTTCGACGTAGTTGCCGAAGTAGGCGAAGCCGGAGAACGACGAGCCGCCCGCGGTGCCGTCCACGCGGAAGCCGATGTCGGTGTTGCTCCGGTCGGCGGGCGCGTGGAAGCGGGTGAACCAGGGGCCCGCGCCGACCACCTTGATCGCCTTGCCGTACACCTGGAACTTGCCGTCCGTCCGGTAGTCACCCGCCGGCAGGTAGACGCCGGTCAGCTCGGAGTCCATGCGGGCCTTGTCGAGCGCGTCCTGCACGTCCTGGTGGGTGAATCCGGCCGGTACGGCGTACGCCGCCGGGTCCGGGTTCTCCTTCGGGGCGACCTGCTCGAAGTCCACGAAGTCGATCGCGTACGTCGAGGTGTTGGCCGCGTCCTTCTGCAGCCGGATCTTGCCGCCCGCCGGGACGGTCTCACCGAGCAGCACGTGCGCCTCGTCGTAGATGTGCCGGGGCGGTCCCGCGTTCGGGTCGTTGACCGGGCTCGACTCGGGGCCGTACAGCCAGGCGTAGCGCGAGGTCAGCTCGATCGCCTTGCGGAACGTGCCGTTCACGTAGACGTTGAGCGTCGCGTCGATGCCGCCGCCGCCCGGCGCGTCGGGGATCGAGAACCGGGTGACCAGGGTGTTGGTCGGCGCCTTCGCGGTGAACTCGACGTACGCGCCGGTCTGGTTCAGCGTCACCGCGCGCCGGCCTGACGCCTCGCCGGCGATCGTGCCGATCTCCCTGCTGGGGCCGACGCGGGTCGCGCCGCCGCCGATGACGGCGTCCTCGGCCTCGTACGTGTCGTACGGCATGTTCGCGCCCCTGCCGACGAACAGCGGCAGCGTGCTGGTGTTGTTCTCGCGCTTGACCGGCAGCTCGTTGTCGTCGGCGGCGAGCACGGTCTTCACCGTGTACTTGCCGTTCGCGGCCGTCCACGTGCCGAGCGTGACCGGGCTCGTGGTGGCGCCGGGGGCGATCGAGCCGCTCACCGCGCCGGTCAGCGTCCTGACCACGTCGCCCGACGCGTCGGTGACGGTGAGCGTGATGCCGTGGGAGCCGCCGGCGGAGGCCACCGTGCCCTGGTTCTTGACGGCGACGGTGAACGTCACCGTCTCGCCCGCGGCCGGGTTGCCGGGCGTCCAGGAGACGGGGGAGGCGACCAGGTCGGCCGTCTCTGCGGGCCTGACGGTCAGGGTCGCGGTCGCGGTGTTGTCGGACTCGTCCTGCTCGGGGATCTCGCCGTCCTCGTCCACCGTGGCCGAGAGCCGGTACGTCCCCGCCTCGCGCGCGCCGATGTCCGCCGACACGGTCGTGCTCGCGCCCGCGGCCAGCGCGCCGACGGCGGCGGTGCCGAGCCTGTCGTCGCCCGCGTAGAAGGTCACGGACGTCGCGGGCGCGCCTTCGCTGCCCGCGTTCTTGACCGTCGCCGACAGCGTGACCTCGTCGGTCTCGGTGGGTGAGGCAGGGGAGTAGGTCAGGTCCGTGATGGTGAGGTCGGGGTTGGGGGCTGGGGTGCCGAAGATCTGGAACTCGGCGACCTGCCCGCCGGGCGCGCCGGTGTTGGCGGTGAAGCGGAGCCGCACGTCCGCCGCCCGGCCGGTGACGGGGATCGTCACGCTGTTGCCGGTGGCGGGGTCGAAGGTGTACGTGGCCTCGGGGACGAGCGTCGTGTAGTCGCCGCCGTCCCCGCCGTCCTGGGTGCGGCCCTGCACGGCGAGCGTCTGGGTGCGGCGGCCCCAGATGGGGTCGGGGTTGAGCCTGAGCGTGATGGAACTGAGCGTGACGTCCGCGCCGAGCTCGGCGGTGAGCGTGGCGGGATATCCGGCGCTCTCCCAGTACGTGGCGACGTCGCCGTCGTTGGCGTTGGCGGCGACGTAGACGTGGGTGTGCGAGGACGCGGTGATCGGCTTGCCGAGCGCGAGGTTCTCCTCGGCGGCGGCATGGGCGGCCTGATGCGGTACGGCGAGGAGTGGGACGAGTAACGAGAGGGCGGCTAACAGAGCTCTCATGGGGGTGGCCCTTCGAGGGTGAAGCGGATGGCCGCACCATAAGATGTCGAGCAGATAGCCGCAATATTTCGACGAGATTTCGCAAACGGTGAACTGACTCCTGTTGTCGGAGTTCGCCCAACCCTGCTGGTCAGTGCGGGCGCGACGAGCCCGAACCCCCGTGAGCCCCGCGCAAGGCGCGACGTCAGGTCAGCGTAAGCCGTTGCAAGCGCTTGCGCTGAAGGCCGTATAGTTTGCGCATGACACGACGACTCGCAGAGGTGGCCAAGAAAGTCGGAGTGAGCGAGGCGACCGTGAGCCGCGTGCTCAACGGCAAGCCCGGGGTGTCCGACGCGACCCGCGAGGCGGTGCTGACGGCGCTCGACGTGCTCGGCTACGAACGCCCCACCCAGTTGCGCGGCGACCGGGCCAGGCTCGTCGGCCTGGTGCTCCCCGAGCTGCAGAACCCGATATTCCCCGCCTTCGCCGAGGTCGTCGGCGGCGCGCTGGCCCAGCAGGGCTTCACCTCGGTGCTGTGCACCCGCACCGTCGGCGGCGTCTCCGAGGCCGACTACGTCGATCTCCTGCTCCAGCAGCAGGTCAGCGGGGTGGTCTTCGCCGGCGGCCTGTACGCCCAGGCCGACGCCTCCCACGGGCACTACGAGCTGCTGCACGAGCGCAAGCTGCCCACCGTCCTGGTCAACGCCGCCGTCCAGCACCTCGACTTCCCTCAGGTGTCCTGCGACGACGCGGTGGCCGCCGAGATCGCCATCGCCCACCTGCGGGCGCTCGGCCACGAGCGCATCGGCATGGTGCTCGGACCCAAGGACCACATGCCGTCGCGGCGCAAGCTGGAGACCTTCCTGGCCTCAGGCGGCGACCCCGAGCTGGTCGAGCACACGATGTTCTCGCTCGAAGGCGGCCACGCCGCCGCCACCCGCCTGGTCAGGCGCGGCGTCACCGGCGTCGTCTGCGCCAGCGACCTGCTCGCGCTCGGCACCGTGCGGGCCGCCCGCCGCGCCGGGCTCGCCGTCCCCGCCGACGTCTCGGTCATCGGCTTCGACGACTCCGCGCTGATGAACTGCACCGAGCCCCCGCTCACCACCGTGCGCCAGCCCATCGACGCCATGGGACGCGCGGCCGTGGACCTGCTGGTGGCCCAGATCGATAAGGCCGTCGTCCCCGCCGACGAGCTGCTGTTCGAGCCCGAGCTCGTCGTCCGCGCCTCCACGGCCCGCGCCAAGGTCTGAGAGCCCGCGTGACGGAGTCTCCTCCGCCCCTCCACAAAGCGTGCCAAGCTCGGAGAGCCTGCGTGATGCAGTCGTTATCTTGCAATATGAAGTCGAAATCTTGCGCCCTTCCGTCGAGGAACCTATGGTGTGGGCACCTCGCATCAAGAAGGGTCCAACCATGCAGAGATCCACCGGACTCCTGCTCGTAACCGCGTTGAGCCTCACGGCCACCGCATGCGGCTCGGGTGACGAGCCCGCCTCGTCCGCCGGCGGCGCCTCGGCCGTGTCGATCACGGTGGCCTGCCAGCCGGCCAAGTCCGCGCCCAAGGAACGCAAGGCGTGGGACGACGACGTGGCCACGTTCATGAAGGAACACCCTGGCGTGACGGTCAAGAGCACGGACCAGCAGCCGTGCTTCGACCCCAAGACCTTCGGTCCCAAGCTCGCGGGCGGCCAGATGGAGACCGCGTTCGTCGTGCCGATGACCAACTACGACGACGTGATCTCCAAGGGTCAGGCGCTGGACATCACGCCGTACACGAACCTCATCAAGAACTGGGACGACCTGCGCGCCGACCACAAGGAGCTGCTCACCAAGGACGGCAAGGTCTACGGTGTCCCCAACGTGCACTACAGCGTCGGCCTGGTCTACAACCGCGCGCTCTTCCAGAAGGCCGGGCTCAACCCCGACGCCCCGCCGAAGACCTGGGCCGAGGTGCGCGAGGCCGCGAAGAAGATCGCCGGGCTGGGCCCCGGCTACGTCGGCTACGGCGAGTACTCCGGCGGCAACACCGGCGGCTGGCACTTCACCCAGGCGCTCTACGGCCGCGGCGGCGACGTGCTGACCCCCGACGGCAAGCAGGCCGCCTTCAACTCCCCCGAGGGCAAGGCCGTGCTCCAGACCCTGCACGACATGCGCTGGGTGGACAACAGCATGGGCACCAAGCTCCTGGTCGGCTGGGAGTCGCTGATGATGGCCATGGGCAGCGGCAAGGTCGGCATGATGCTCGGCGCGCCCGACGTGATCACCGACGTGGTCACCAAGTTCAAGGGCGACGTCGACGACTACGGCATCACCGGCTTCCCCGAGGCCAAGGCGTCGCTGAGCGGCGGCGAGGCGTTCATGATCAACCCGAAGGCGACGCCCGAGCAGGCCAAGGCCGCGCTGCAGTGGCTCGACTTCCGCTACAACACCGTCGGCAAGGGCCGCTTCGACTTCGCCCGCGGCAAGGCCATCGGCAACCCGGTCGGCGTGCCGGACAACGCGGTGTACGGCGACTCGCTCACCGGCAAGGCCATCCAGGCCGAGCGGGAGAAGAACGCGACGCTGCCGGTCGCCAACTACGCGTCCTACGTGGAGGCCGCGGGCAACGTCCCGCCCAAGGCCGAGCCGCTGCATGCCCAAGAGCTGTACGCCATCCTCGACGTGCCGATGTCCGGCGTGCTGAGCCGCAAGGACGCGAACATCGACCAGTTGCTCGCCGACGCGGAGAAGAAGGCGAACGCGCTGCTGGCCTCCAAGGGCTGACCTTTCATGCGGATTCTCCGGCGCAACCTGACGGCCTACGGGTTCCTGTGCGCGGCGCTGTTCTGCTTCACGGTGTTCGCCTGGTATCCGATGGTCAGGGAGTTCATCCTGAGCTTCCAGAAGACCGACCTGATCAACGAGCCGGTCTGGGTCGGGTTCGACAACTTCAAGACGGCGATCTCCGACCCGGCCTTCGGTGAGGCCTGGCTCAACACCCTGGAGTTCACGCTCCTCGCGCTGCTGTGCGGCTACGCCGTGCCGTTCGTCGTCGCGCTCGTGCTGAACGAGCTGCGCCACGCCCGGGCCTACCTGCGGTTCGTGGTCTACCTGCCGGTCATGTTGCCGCCGATCGTCTCGGTGCTGCTGTTCCGGTGGTTCTACGACCCGGGGCCCGGGCTGTTCAACCAGGTGCTCGACGTCTTCGGCCTGCCGCCGCTCGCCTGGCTCGACAGCTCGTCCACCGCGCTGATCAGCCTGGTCATCGTCTCGACGTGGATGAACATGGGCAGCGCGACGCTGATCTACCTCGCCGCGCTGCAGAACATCCCGCCCGAGCTGTACGAAGCGGCCGAGCTCGACGGGGCCGGCATCGTCAAGCGGATCAGGCACGTCACGATTCCGCAGACCAGGATGATCCTGCTGCTCATGCTGATGCTCCAGATCGTGGCGACCATGCAGGTGTTCATCGAGCCGTACATGCTGACCGGCGGCGGGCCAGAGAACGCCACGATCACGGTGGCGTACCTGATGTTCCAGAACGCGTTCACGCTGCAGGACTACGGCTCGGCCGGGGCGCTCGGCATGATGCTCATGATCGTGCTGCTCGTCTTCGCCGCCTTCCAGCTCAGACTCACCAGGGAGGACAAGGCGTGATCTCCATCGGAGCCCGGGCGGCCGCCCGGCGCGACCGGGGCGGGAACAAGCGCGCGCCGAAGCCGATCGAGGTGCAGTTCCGCACCATCGTCTCGCCGCACCAGCTCAACAGCAGGTGGGGCCGGCGCATCTACTGGCTCGTGCTGGTCTCGGTGCTCGTGCTGTTCACGCTGGCGTTCGTCTTCCCGCTGTACTGGATGGCGACCGGCGCGCTGAAGACACCGGAGGAGCTGGCGCAGATGCCGCCCACGCTCTTTCCCGCCGACCCGTCGCCGGAGGCGTTCTTCGAGGCGTGGGACCTGTTCGACATCGGGACGCTGCTGTTCAACACCGCCTACTACTCGCTGGGCGGCTGGGTGGTCTGCATGGCCGTGGACGTGTCGGCGGCGTACGCGCTGTCGAAGCTGCGGCCGATGTTCGGCGGCGTCATCCTCGGCATGATGCTGGCCACGCTGATGATCCCGGCGATGGTGGTGCTGATCCCGCTGTACGTCACGGTCGTCGACCTCGGCCTGCTCAACAACCCGTGGGCGCTGTGGCTGCCGGCCGCGGCCAACGGCTTCAACATCTTCCTGCTCAAGCGCTTCTTCGACTCGATCCCCAGGGAGCTGATCGAGGCGGCGCAGATCGACGGGGCGGGGGCGGTACGGACCCTGCTGTCGGTGGTCCTGCCGGTCTCCCGGCCCATCCTGGGTGTGGTCTCCATCTTCACGATCGTCACCTCGTTCAAGGACTTCGTCTGGCCGCTGCTGGTCATGACGGACAGCGAGAAGATGACGATCAGCGTGGGCCTGTCGCAGACGGCCGGGGCCGTCACCCAGAACCAGGTCATGGGCGGGCTGCTGATCACCAGCATCCCCATGATCATCGTTTTCTTCATCTTCCAACGGCACATCATGGCGGGCCTGACCGCCGGAAGCATCAAGGGATGAGCGCATGTCGCAAACGTGGTGGCGGGGGGCCGCGATCTACCAGGTCTACCTGCGGAGTTTCGCCGACGGGAACGGCGACGGCGTCGGCGATCTCGCCGGCCTGCGCTCCCGCCTGCCGTACCTGAAGGACCTCGGCATCGACGCCATATGGCTCAACCCGTGGTACCCGTCGCCGATGGCCGACGGCGGCTACGACGTGGCCGACTACCGCGACATCGAGCCGGTCTTCGGGACGCTGGCCGAGGCCGAGCAGTTCATCGACGAGGCGCACGGGCTCGGCATCAAGGTCATCATCGACGTGGTGCCGAACCACAGCTCGGTCGAGAGCGCCTGGTTCAAGGAGGCCCTGGCGAACCCGGCGGCCCGCGACCGGTTCTGGTTCGCCGACGAGCCGCTCAACGACTGGCAGTCGATCTTCGGCGGCCCGGCGTGGACGCAGGTCCCCGACGGCCAGTGGTACCTGCACCTGTTCGCCCCGGAACAGCCCGACTTCAACTGGACGAACCCCGAGGTGCACCGGGAGTTCGAGGACGTGCTGCGGTTCTGGTTCGAGCGCGGCGTGGACGGCTTCCGCATCGACTCGGCCGCCCTGCTGATCAAGTCGGACACCGCGTACGAGGATCTCGACGAGGTGCACGACGTCTACCGCAGGTGGCGCAAGATCGCCGACGAGTACGGCGGCCGCGTCCTCATCGGCGAGGTCTGGCTGCCGGACCAGGAGCGCTTCGCCCGCTACCTGCGCCCCGACGAGCTGCACACCGCGTTCAACTTCGACTTCCTGTCCTGCGCGTGGGACCCGCGCGACCTGCGCAGGTCGATCGAGCTGACGCTGGCCACGCACACCCCGATCGGCGCCCCGCCCACGTGGGTGCTGTCCAACCACGACGTGACCAGGCCGGTCACCAGGTACGGCCGCGCCGACACCTCCTTCGCCCACGGCGGCGCCCTGCACGGCAGCCCGACGGACCTGGAGATCGGCTACCGCCGCGCCCGCGCCGCCGCGCTGCTCGCGATGGCGCTGCCCGGCTCGGTCTACGTCTACCAGGGCGAGGAGCTTGGCCTGCCCGAGGTGGAGGACCTGCCGGACGAGGTGCGCCAGGACCCGATGTATCGCCGCTCGGGCGGCAAGAACCCGGGCCGCGACGGCTGCCGCATCCCGCTGCCGTGGTCGGGTGACGAGCCGCCGTTCGGCTTCGGCACCGGCACGCCGTGGCTGCCGCAGCCGGAGAGCTGGCGCAAGCTGACCGCCGAGGCGCAGCGTACGGACCTGGGTTCCATGCTCAACCTCTACCGGTCGGCGCTCGCCATCCGCAGGGAGCTGCTCGGCGACGGGACGCTGACCTGGCTGCCGATGGGGGAGGAGGTGCTGGCCTTCACCCGCGACTCGGGCCTGACCAGCGTCACGAACCTGGGCGCCGCACCGGTCGCGCTGCCGGAGGGCCGGGTGGTGCTGGCCAGCGGCCCGCTGGAGGACGGCCTGCTCCCCACCGACACCACGGCCTGGCTGACCGCCTGAGCAGCCGGCGTCGCGGTCCGGCTCGACCGCCTGAGCCGGCCGTTTCATGCGGCTGCCTGACCACCGCCGCGCCCATGCTCCCGTTACGATCGGCGGCATGGCACGGCTGCGTCGGACACCACCGCAGGACCTGGACCCCGAGGCCCGGGCGCTCTACGACTCGATCACCTCGGGGCCGCGCGGCCGGTTCATGGTGGACGAGCATGGCGGGCTCACCGGGCCGTTCAACGCCATGCTGCTCAGCCCGCCGGTCGGCGACCCGCTGCAGCGGCTCGGCGCGGCCATCCGTTACCGCTCCACGCTGCCCGACCGGGCCAGGGAGCTGGCGATCCTCGTGGTGGCCGGGCACCAGGACAGCGCGTTCGAGCAGGCCGCGCACGAGCCGGT
The DNA here is from genome assembly GCF_040678535.1 of Nonomuraea sp. NPDC052634. Classification (NCBI taxonomy): domain Bacteria; kingdom Bacillati; phylum Actinomycetota; class Actinomycetes; order Streptosporangiales; family Streptosporangiaceae; genus Nonomuraea; species Nonomuraea sp. NPDC052634. The sequence goes on from NZ_JBFATY010000003.1 coordinate 468,378, forward strand.
CGCGCGCGAGCTGGGCTTCACCGACGAGCAGCTCGCCGCCCTGCGCGCCGGCGACGCGCTCCGGCTCGACGACCCGGTGGAGGCGGCGGTGCTGCGCGTCGCCCGCGCCCTGGTCACCAAGGGCGACCTGGACGACGAGGAGTACGCGCTGCTGGGAGAGCGCGAGCTGTTCGAGCTGACCACGCTGGTCGGCTACTACACCACGCTCGCGCTCCAGCTCCGCGTCTTCCGCGTCTGACCGCGACCCGGCCCGGCGATAGCCGGGTTTCCGGCGCATGGCGGGGCAGGGGAGAAGATCCCAGCGGTCCGGCGGTGGGGCGGTCCGCGGCGGTCCGGCGGTGGGGTGGTTCGCGGCGGTCCGGCGGTGGGGCGGTCAGCGGGTTTCGCCGGTCGGGTCGCGGAGCCAGGCGTCCAGCGCCGCGCGGGCCTCACCGGCCCGCTCGGGGAACCGCAGCGCCCAGAGCAGCACCCACAGCGTGCCCTGCAGGCCGCGCGCCGCCAGGCACGCCCGCAGCAGCGGATCCTCCGGGTCGGCGCCGTACGCGCGCACGGCCGCCCGCCCGTCCAGCCGCCTGGTGCGCAGCAGGCAGGCGAGGTCCCACGCCACGGGCGCGGCCATGCACTCCTCGAAGTCGTTCCACCGCAGGCCGCCCGGCGTCGCCAGCAGGTTGCCCGGGTGCGCGTCGCCGTGCACGACCTGCGCCTGCGCCGCCGCGCCGGAGAACCGCTCCGCCAGCTCGGCGTGCGCCTCGCGCAGCCGCGCCAGCGTTCCGGGGTCGAGGGTCGCCGAGAGCAGGTCGAGCAGCCGCAGCGGCTCGTCCAGCACGGGCCCGAGCAGCGGCAGCCCGCCGGGGTGGCCGCGCAGCGCGGTGTGCAGCTCGGCCAGCATGCTCCCGAACGTCGCGGGCGTCACCTCGCGCTCCGGGTCGTGCTCGGCGTACGCCCAGAAGGAGAGCGTCACCCCGTCGCGTACGTGCGGCCCAGGCGGCAGCAGGTCGCTGGGCGGGACCACCGGCGCGCCCGCCTCGGCCAGGAACGACACGACGGAGAGCTCGCGCGCCAGCGCGTCCTGCGGGCGGGCCCGGCCGAGCGCGGTGACGGTGGGCACCCGGGCCACCACGGGCGCGGGCCGCAGGTGGACGCGGACGTTGAACGAGTCGTTGAGCACCACGGGCTCCCGCACCCGCACCCCGTGCTCCTCGGCCACCGCGACCGCCGCCGCCACCGCCGCCTCGGTGGACACCGGAACGGCGGCCACGGCCGCATCGGCGGCCCCGGGCACATCGGCTTCCGGCACGGCCGCACCGCCTCCTGGCACGGCGGCACCGTTGTCCCGCACGGTCACCTCGGACATCTCGCCGTTCAGGCCGACTCCCTGATCACCAGCTCGGTCGGCAGGATGACCGGGTCGGTCGGCCCGCCCTCGAACAGGTTGAGCAGCAGGCGCACCATGGCCGCCGCCTGCTCCGCGATCGGGTGGCGGAGCGTGGTCAGCGGCGGCTCGGTGTATTTGGCCGCCTCGATGTCGTCGAACCCGACCACCGCCACGTCGTCCGGCACCCGCCGCCCGGCCTGCCGCAGCGACTGCAGCGCCCCCACCGCCATGAGGTCGTTGGCCACGAACACCGCGTCGAGCTCGGGGTCGTCGCGCAGCAGCTGCCGCATCGCGACGGCCCCCGACTCGCGGGTGAAGTCGCCGACGGCCACGATGGAGCGCCGGTCGGAATCGCGCAGCACGTTGCGGTAGCCGGCCAGGCGGTCCTGACCGGCGATCATGTCCTGCGGCCCGGCGATGGTGGCGATCCTGCGCCGCCCGCTCTCTACCAGGTGGCGTACGCCCGCCTCGGCCCCGCCGACGTTGTCGTTGTCGACGTACGGGATGTCGACCGGCACCGCGGGCCGCCCGTAGGAGACCACCGGCACCCGCAGCCGCGACAGGGCCGACGGCAGCGGGTCGGCGCCGTGCATGGACAGCAGCATCACGCCGTCGACGTGGCCGCCGGCGATGTAACGCTCCACCCTGGCGTGGCTCTTGGGCGAGGACACCAGCATGAGCACGACCTGCTTGTTGACGGCCTCCAGCTCCACCGACGCCGACCTGATCGCGGTGGAGAACATCGGGTCCTCGGAGAAGACCCGGTTGCCCGGCTCGCTGACGACCAGGGCGATCGAGTCGGTGCGCTGGGTGACGAGGCTGCGCGCGGCGGAGTTGGGGACGTAGCCCAGCTCGTCGATCGCACGCAGCACGGCGTCGCGGATGTCGGGCGCGACCGTCGTCTGCCCATTGACGACGCGGGAGGCCGTGGCACGCGAGACACCCGCCCGGGCGGCGACCGCCTCCAGGGTCGGGCGTCTCATGACTGCACCGATAGGAAGACCACGGTAAAAATCTACAGGCCGTTCCTGACGATCACGTCCCTGTACCAGAACGCGCTGTCCTTGGGCAGCCGCTCCTGGGTGGCGTAGTCGACGTGCACGATGCCGAAGCGCCGCCGGTAGCCCTCGGCCCACTCGAAGTTGTCGAGCAGCGACCAGACCAGATATCCGCGCAGGTCGACGCCCGCCTCGATGGCCCGGTGCACCTCGCGCAGGTGCCCGTCCAGGTACGCCACCCGGTCGTCGTCGTGCACCCTGCCGTTCTCGACGACGTCGTCGAAGGCCGCGCCGTTCTCAGTGACCATGAGGCCGACCTGCGGATAGTCCTGCGAGAGCCGGATGAGCAGGCGGGACAGGCCGTCGGGGACGATCGGCCAGCCCATCGCGGTGGTGGGCGCGTCGGCCTCGGCGAACCTGACGCCCTCCGAGCCCGGCCACGCGGGGTCGGCGGGCAGCCCGGGACCGGCCTCGACCACGCACGGGTTGTAGTAGTTGATGCCGATCAGGTCGAGCGGTGCGTTGATGAGCGCGAGGTCGCCGTCCCGGATGTGCGCGGTGCCGCCGTTGCGCTCGGCCGCCGCGACGACCTCGTCCGGGTACCTGCCGTACACGGCGGGGTCGAGGAACTGCCGGGTCAGCAGCGCGTGGACGCGGTCCACCGCGGCCGCGTCCTCCTCGCTCGCCACCGCCGACGGGTCGTTGACCTGGGCGGGGGTGAGCACGGGCGCGGAGTTGACGACGAGCATCACGGCCCCCGCACCAGAATCGCGCAGCCGCCTGGCCGCGAGCCCGTGGCCGAGCAGCAGGTGATGGGCCGAGCGCAGGGCCTCGGCGGGGTCGCGGCGGCCCGGCGCGTGCACGCCGTTGCCGTAGCCGAGGAACGCCGACACCCACGGCTCGTTGAGCGTGGCCCAGTTGCGGACACGGTCGCCGAGCCGGTCGTGCACGACCTGGGCGTAATCGGCGAATCGGTACGCGGTGTCGCGATCGGTCCACCCGCCCCGGTCCTCAAGCGCCTGGGGGAGATCCCAGTGGTAGAGGGTGATGTACGGCGTGATGCCCGCGGCCAGCAGCTCGTCCACGAGCCGGTCGTAGAAGGCCAGGCCGCGCGGGTTGATCGCTCCATGGCCGTCCGGCTGGACGCGCGGCCAGGCCACCGAGAACCGGTAGGCGCCCAGCCGCAGCTCCCGCATCAGGGCGACGTCGTCGCGGAAGCGGTGATAGTGATCGCAGGCGACGTCGCCGGTGTCGCCGTCGGCCACGTTCCCGGGGGTGTGGGAGAAGGTGTCCCAGATCGACTGGCCCCGCCCGTCCTCCTTGACCGCCCCCTCGATCTGATAGGAGGCCGTGGCGGCTCCCCAGACGAAGTCCTCGGGAAAGATCATCCCTTAACAGCTCCTTGCATGATTCCGCCGATGATTTGCTTGCCGAACAGCGCGAAGACGGCCACGAGCGGCAGCGTGCCGATCGCGGTGCCCGCCAGGCCGAGCACGTAGTCGTTGACGTAGCCGCTGGCCAGCGTCGACAGCGCCACCTGCACGGTCGGATTGTCGGGGGTGAGCACGACCAGGGGCCAGAAGTAGTCGTTCCACGCCGACATGAACGTCAGCATGCCCAGCACCGCCGCCGCGGGCCGCGCGGCGGGCAGCACGACGTGCCAGAACAGCCCCCAGGTCGTGCAGCCGTCCACCCGGCCGGCCTCCAGCAGCTCGGTGGGCAGCGCGCGCTGGAGGTACTGCGTCATGAAGAACACGCCGAACGCGTTGACCAGCGCGGGCACGATGAGCGCGTAGTTGGTGCCGGTCCACTCCAGCTTCACCATGAGCATGTAGAGCGGGATGATGCCGAGCTGTGCGGGGACCATCATGGTCGCGACCGTGATCACCAGCATGATGTTCTTGCCCCTGAAGCTCAGCTTGGCGAAGGCGAACCCGGCCAGCGTCGAGAAGAACATCACCGCGATCGAGATCGAGCCGGCCACGATGACGGAGTTCAGCAGCGCCAGCCCGAACGGCACGGTGTCGAAGACGCGGGCGACGTTGGCGAAGAAGTTCCCGCCGGGCAGCAGCGGCGGCGGCACCTGGGCCAGCGCGGAGTTGTGCCTGGAGGCCACCACCACGCTGTAGTACAGCGGGAAGGCCGAGAAGAACGCCACCGCGATGAGGGTCAGGTAGCGCAGCCTCATACCAGACCGCCCTTCATGCGACGGGTGATGAGGAAGTTGATGCCGGCGACGATCACCACGGCGACGAACATCAGCCAGGAGGCCGCGGAGGCGTAGCCGAAGTCGAACGTCGAGTTCGCGAAGCCCTGCTCGTAGACGAACAGCGCCAGCGTCTGGAACTGCCGGTCGGGCCCGCCCGTCGCGATGCCGCCGCCGCTGCCGCTGCTCTGGCCGAACAGCATCGGCTCGGCGATGATCTGCATCGCGCCGATCGTCGAGACGATGACCACGAAGATGATCGTGGGCCTGATCATGGGGATGGTGATGCGGCGGAGCTGGGTGAAGCTGCTCGCGCCGTCGAGGGTGGCGGCCTCGTACAGGTCGCGCGGCACGGCCTGCATGGCCGCGAGGAAGATCAGCGCGTTGTACCCGGTCCAGCGCCACATGATCATCACTGAGAGCGCGACGTGCGAGGTGGCGGTGCCCGCCGCCCAGTCGATGTGGCCGACGCCGAACCAGGACAGGATCCAGTTGATCAGGCCGAAGTCCCGGCCGAAGAGCTGACTGAAGATCACGACCACCGCGACGACGCTGGTGACGTTCGGCAGCAGCAGCGCCACGCGGAACAGCGTCTGGAACCGCAGCCTCCTGTTGAGCAGGTGCGCCAGCCAGATGGCCAGCGCGAGCTGCGGCACGGTGGACAGGATCCCGATGGACAGGGTGTTGAACGTGGCGTTCCAGAAGTAGGAGTCGCCCAGCAACGTCGTGTAGTTGCCGAGGCCGATGAACTCCTGCGTCTCCGACAGCAACGTCCACTCGTGCAGGCTCACCCAGGCCGTGTAGACCAGCGGGAAGAGCCCGAAGGCGCAGAACAGCAGGAAGAAAGGGGCCACGTAGGCGTACGGCGACACCCTCATGTCGAGGGTGTGCCGCACGCTGCGCCTACGCCTCTGCGTGACCGCGAGAGGAAGAGAGCTCATTTGATCTTCTTGACGTCCTGGAGCACCTGGGCCCACGCCTCGTCGGGCGTCTGCTTGCCCTGCTCGACCCGGCCGAGGCCGTTGCCGATGACGGTCCGCACGTCGGCCTCCTTCGGGCCGAGGTGCTGCGGCTTGAGCGCCTTGGCGGCGTCGGAGTAGATCTTGCCGATGGGGGCGTCACCGAAGAACGGCTTGGTGAAGTTCTGGATCGACGGGTCGTCGTACAGCGACGGGATCGACGGGAACGTGCCCTCCTCCTTGAAAACCTTGGCCTGGTTCTCCTTGGAGGTGAGGAAGTCGATCAGCTCGGCCGCCTCCTTGGGGTGCTTGCTCTGCTTGGGCACCATGAGGTGCGAACCGCCGCTGTTGCCCGAGCCGCCGGGGACGGCCGCGATGTCCCACTTGCCGGCCGAGTCCTTGGCCTGCTCCTGGATGAAGCCGGTCATCCAGGCGGGGCAGATGATCGTGGCGAACGAGCCCTTGGCGAAGCCGGTGTTCCACGGCGGGGAGAAGGCGGCCAGCTTGGCGGTCAGGCCCTCCTGGGTGAGCCGGTTGGACAGGTCCCAGGCCTTCTTCACCTCAGGGTTGGTCTCGACGATGATGTTGTCCTGCTCGTCGTACAGGCCGACCGGGGCCTGGTTGACCATGGCGCGGAAGATCTCACCGGGGGAGTCCACGAACTTCGCGCCGGGCACGTTCGCCGCGGCGAACTTCTTGCCGATCTCGATGTAGTCCTCCCAGGTCGGCCAGAGCGCCGAGACCTTGTCGCGGTCGTCGGGCAGCCCGGCCTTCTTGAACAGGTCCTTGCGGTAGCACATGGCCAGGCCGCCGACGTCGGTGCCGAGGCCGAGCACCTGCTGCCCGTCCTTGCTGAGGCCCTGCTGCCACTTCCAGTCGAGGTACTCGGACTGGCGCTTGTCGAGGCCGTACTGCTTGAGGTCGACGAACTTGCCGGGCTGGGCGGTGAAGGTGCTGATGTAGCCGACCTCGACCGCGACGACGTCCCCCGCACCCGCGTTGGTGGCCAGTCGCTTGACCAGGTTGCTGTGGTGGTCGTTGAACTGGGTGACGTTCTCGACGATCTCGATGTTCGGATGCGTCTTCTTGTATTCCTCGTAGAGAGGCTGGAAGCCGAAGTCGCCGAACAGGTCGACGGTCAGCTTGATCTTCTCGCCGGGCTTGGCGCTCGACTCGGCCGCGGTGCCTTCGCCTCCGCCGCCGCAGGCCGTCGCCAGTGCGAGGACGGACGCGGTGAGCAGGGGCAGGCCGAGCCGCCGGATGCGAGGGGCCATCGAAACCCTCCTGGGTCTCCGTGCAAAGTGGTGACTAAGAGAGCGCTCTCTCAAGAGATTCGCGGCGCTCACATGGCTCTGTCAACGGAGGTTACATAACGATGGTGTTATTCGAGAGAGCGCGATCTCGCGAGGTCGGCGGGGTTTCGCAGCTCGCGTGCGACGGAACCGGTTCAGCCGGTGAGGGCGCGGCCGGCCATCCTGGCGTACATGCGGCCGGGGCTCGGGTCGGTGGTGAGGAAGCCGGGCAGCATGGGCAGCCCGACCGCGAACGGGTCGAGCCGCTCGTACAGCTCGTCGGCGTCGGCGGGGCGGTCGTCGGGCTTCTTCTCCAGCAGTTGCGCGAGCAGCTCGCTCAGTGGCTCGGGCAGCCCGGGAATGGTCGGAGGGCGCTCCTTGACCTGCTTTTCGAAGACCACGTAGTCGGTCGGCCCGGTGAAGAGCTGCTCGCCGGAGAGCATCTCGTGCAGCACGCAGCCCAGCGAGTACAGGTCGCTGCGCGGCTCGGTGATGCCGTGCTGGATCTGCTCGGGCGCCATGTACGCCGGCGTGCCGAGGATCTGCCCGATCCTGGTGAAGGTGGTGACGTCGGGCTCCCTGAGCATCGCCAGGCCGAAGTCCAGCACCTTCACGCTGCCGTCGGGGCAGAGCATGAGGTTGGTCGGCTTGAGGTCGCGGTGGCAGATCGACAGGGCATGCGCCGCCGACAGCACCGCGCACGCCTGCGCCGCGATCGCCGCCGCCCACGGCACCGGCAGCGGCCCGTGCTCGTGCACCACGTCGGCCACGGTGACACCCTCGATGAACTGCATCACCTGGTAGAGCCGCTGCTCGTGGGTGCCGAAGTCGTAGAGCACGGGGGCGCCGGGATGCTCCAGCCTGGCCAGGATCCTGGCCTCCCTGATGAACCGGCGCTCCAGCTCGTTGTCGGGCCCGCTGGGCAGGCGCAGCAGCTTCACCGCCACCCTGCGGTCGAGGTGGCGGTCATGGCCCGCGTAGACGGCGCCCATGCCGCCCTGACCGAGAGGAAGGTCGTCGAGCTCGTAGCGGTCACCGATGACCATAAACCCCCTCTCCCGCAGCCTTCCGGAGAAAACTACACCGTCAGGACTGCGGGTGCAGGTGGCCGTCGGCGAGGCCGTCGAGACCCAGCCGGATCAGCGTGTGCCCCAGCGTGGAGGTCTCGCGGATGGCGTCCTCCAGCACGGCCAGTTGCCGGAACGCCGCGCCGTACGCCTTCTGCTCGCGCAGCGACAGCCGGGGCAGCTTGGTGCGGCGTACGTCGAACCTGCTGGAGCCGGTCGTCACCCGCCCGCCGGCGGCCCGCAGGAACCCGGCGAGGAAGTCGGGGTCGAGCCTGCGTCCGTCCACGCGGTAGAGCGTCAGATGGGGACCTAGCACCGCGCCGCCGTCGGCCATCACGCGTACGGCGGAGTAGGAGGCCACGACGTCGCCCGGCTTGATCGGGACCAGGCCCTGCTGCATCGTCGTCGAGCCGGACGGCGCGCCGCCGTTGAGCAGGTCGTCGGAGGTCAGCACCGGGATGTCACCGCCGTCGGCGGCCATCTTGGGCGGCGCCTGCGAGGCCGTGACCAGGCCCTCCTTGATGAGGTCGCCGAGCGTGGTTGCGGGCTGGTCGAGCGGCTGGTCGAGCACCTTGAGGTCGGGCGGCGGCACCGCCGTGGCGGCGAGGAAGCGGTCGCGCGCCTCGGCGAAGGCCCGGCCCACGTCGTCGCGCCGCTGGTGGCGGGCCGGGGTCATGTCGACCTCGTCGGCCAGCAGGTCGATGATCCGCACGGTCTGGTCGCAGCGGTCCTCCATGTACGCCTGCCAGGCCGGCTCGACCGCCGACAGGTCGGCCGTGGCGTCGAGGATCAGCACCTCAGACGGCGGGCGCTCACCTGCCGCCGGGCGGCGCAGCAGCCACAGGTCGCTGCCCGGCAGCGCCACGACGGCCCGCAGCGCGCCCGCGCGCAGCAGGTTGGCGCGGATGCGGCGGCCCGCCTTGCGGCTGGCGGCGGCCGGCGGCATCAAGATGGCCACCAGGCCGCCCGGCTTGACGTGGGTGAGGCAGTGCTGGACCCAGGCCAGCTCGGGCTCGCCTCTGGGCGGCAGGCCGTACTCCCAGCGCGGGTCGCCGGTCAGCTCCTCATAACCCCAGGCCCGCTCGCCGAACGGCGGGTCGCACACCACCGCGTCGGCCCGCTCGCCGGCGAAGCCGTCGCGCCGCATGGAATCGCCCGGCACGATCGTGGCCTCGACGCCGCGCAGGCGCAGCCGGGAGGCGGCGATGGCGGCCGAGGTCTCGCTGAGCTCCTGGCCGAGGATGCGCGAGGCGCGGCTGGAGGCCAGCAGCAGCGTGCCCACGCCGCACGCGGGGTCGAGCACGGTCGCGCCCTCGGTGCCGACCAGCCGGACCATCAGCCCGGCGATGTCGTCGCGGGTGACCGAGAGCCGGCGCGAGTGCGCTTCGAGATAACGCTCACACAGGAACTCGTACGCGCGCAGCGGCCCGAGCTCCCTGCCCAGTTCGAGTATGAGGTCGGTCAGCTCGGGATCGAGCGTTACGGGGCCGTCGTGACCTGCGCTTTCACCGCCGGGACCGGCGTCGGGCGACGGGCTCTCGCCGTCGCCCGCGACCTGGGCCGCCTTGGTCAGCAGCGCTCCGGCCTGGGCCACCAGCTCGCCCAGATGCAAATCTCCCGCCGCTTTCAGGCGTTGCCAGGCACGATCTCCCAGGGAGACCTGGTAGGACTTCCCATAGCGACGTAGCCATGACTCGACCTGCCGCAGCGAGAACAGCGGCTGATTGGCGGTGCCGCCGATGGGCTGGGGGAAGTCGTCGTGGCGACGGCGCCAGTTGCTCACCGCGGCCCGCCCGACGCCGGCGAGCCGGGCGATGTCCCCGGCGTTGACGGTCGGGTCGTGGCTCATGGAGCCCACAGTAGTTCACAGGAGTCTTCAGCGCATCTGCTTGTGAAGTCTTTCAACCAATGATTTACTGCAGGGTATGAAGCACAACATCCGCTATGCCGCCGGATCAGACGTGGGCCGCCGCCGGGAGCAGAACGAGGACTCCGGCTACGCGAGCGGCCGGTTGCTCGTGGTGGCTGACGGGATGGGTGGACACGCGGCCGGCGAGCTGGCGAGCTCGGCGGTGATCGCCGTCATGCGCGAGCTGGATGCCACGCTTCCCGAGACGGGCTCCGACCTTGAGGCGGCCCTTGAGGGCGCCGTGCACGAAGCGGGGCGCAGGCTGGTCGAGCTGGCCGACATCGACCCGGCGCGCAGAGGGATGGGCACCACGGTGACCGCCATGCTCTGGGACGGCTACCGCTTCGCTCTGGCTCATCTCGGTGACTCCCGCGGATATCTGCTTCGCGACGGTGCTCTCTACCAGATGACCAAGGATCACACACTCGTGCAGTCGATGGTGGACGAAGGGCGGATCACGGAGGACCAGGCCGCCGTCCACCCCCGCCGGTCGATGGTGCTGCGCGTCCTGGGCAGCGAGGGCAGGGCGGAGCCGGACATGGCGCTGCGCGAGGCCGAGCCTGATGACCGCTACCTCCTTTGTTCCGACGGGCTCACGACGGTGCTCGGGCCCGAGGTTCTGCACGAGGTCCTGACCACGGTGGCAGAACCTGCGGCGGCCGTCCAGCGGCTCATCGATCTCGCCAACGAGGGCGGCTCGCCCGACAACGTGACCGTGATCGTGGCCGACGTGGTCGCGCCGGGCGCGGGCGATGTGAACGTCTACCGCGTGGGCGCCGGCTCCTAAAAGACGTAGTAGGCCGTCACATCCGTCCCGGGAGCAACACAACCGAAATTTCGGCTCATAGGACGACACTTTCCAGGTGACCCGCGCGCTTCCGCGATGGCGCTACTACAGTCCATCGTGATTCGCCTGTCTTCTGGGAGGAGTCACTCTGGACCCGATCGCGGACAAGCTGCTGAAGACGGTTCGGCAGGAACTCGGATACAAGGAGAAGAAGGGCCAGTACACCAAGTTCGGCCAGTGGTACGCCGATCGCGTCCAGGACAGCCAATACCGCGACGCGCCGTGGTGCGACATGTTCCTCGCCTGGGCCGCGAACAAGGCCGGCGTCTCCGAGTACGTCGGGGAGTTCGCCTGGACGCCCTCCCACGCCGCCTGGTTCATCCAGAAGGGCGCGTGGAGCAAGAAGCCGGAGCCCGGCGCGCTCGTCTTCTTCGACTGGCGCGGCGGCAAGAGCTACAAGGGCATCGACCACGTCGGCATCGTCGAACGGGTGGCCGGCAAGAAGATCCACACCATCGAGGCGAACGTCGACCGCGTCTGGCTCAAACGCAAGGTCAGAGAGACCGACAAGGTCGTCGGCTACGGCATTCCGCGCTTGGTCAAGGCCAACGCCGATCTGAACGAGATCCGCTCGACCGAGCAGCCCTTCATCTCGCCGCCCAGATCGCAGACGGGGCAGGGCTCGCCGCTCGACTTCTTAGGCACGCCGGTCGCGTTACTGGCCGCGATGGTGCTCACCACGATCGTCCTCTCCCTGCGGCTGACCCGCCGCCGCGGCGCACACCGCCGGCTCTCCTGGCCGTGGTTCGCGCGTTCCCGCTCCTCCTCCGCTCAAGACGTACGGCGCGTCCCGACTCCCAGGAATCCCTTCGCGGGCGAAAGTCCCCCCGAGCGCAGGCCCGCCGGCTCCCGGCCCAGGACCGCGGCGCCGCCCCAGACCTTCCAGACGTCCCAGATCGTCCGGCCCGCCCAGACCGCCCGTCCCAAGCCGCAGAGCGCCCCGCAGGCCGCCCGTCCCGCGCGTACGCGGGTCGCCGCCGGATCCGTGCCCGAGCCCGCCTCCAGGCGGCGCAGGCCGTACGAGCGGAGCTGAGGCCCGGTCTGAAGGCCCCGCGTCAGGCCGTCAGATCGATCACCGCCTTGACGTCCTCGGCCGGCTCGAACGCCTCCAGCGCCCGCGTCAGCGGCACCCGCCGGGTGATGAGCCGTCCCAGCCACTCCCTGTCGGCCTCCGCCAGAGCCGCCGCCGCGGCCCGGAAGTGCCGCAGGTTCGCGTTCACCGTCCCGAAGACCACGTCGTTCTCCAGCACGATCTCCCGGTTCATCACGCCCGCGTCCACCCGGTGCGCCCGCCCGCCGGGAGCCAGGCCGCACAGGCACACGATGCCGGCCGCCGCCGTGGTCGTGAGCGAGTCGATGACGAGCTGCCCGGCCCCGGTGCACTCGATGATGATGTCCGGCTTGGCCTCTCGGAAGTCCTCCAGCGTCGAGGACGAGTGGTAGATCGCGCCCAGCTCCTCTGCCAGGCTCGACTTGAGCCCGTGCGGTGAACGGTCGAGCACGTGCACCTCAAGGCCGCGCTGCCGCCCGAGCAGCGCCGCCAGCAGCCCGATCGGCCCGGCCCCCGTCACCAGCAGCGTGCGCGGCTCGAACCAGGCCCGCGAGCCGATCCGCTCGATCTGCTCCCACGCCTTGGCCACCACGGAGGCGGGCTCCACCAGCACGCCGAGCTCGCCCAGGGCGGGATCGACGCGGACGGCGTAGGCGGCCTCGATGGTCCACAGTTCGCTGCCGAAGCCGTCGAGCTCCTTGATGCCCCGCTCGGTGTAGCGGCCGTTACGGCACATGTCGAACTCGCCGCGCCGGCACGCGCCGCACGGCTCGGGGTCGGGGCGGCGTACGACGCCCACCACCAGGTCGCCGGGCGAGAACGCCGAGCCGTCCGGCGCGCGCAGCACCCGGCCGAGCGACTCGTGCCCGATGACCATCCGCTCTTCGCCGGGCGGCGGCCAGCCGTAGTCGCCCTCTGCCAGCTCCCTGTCGGTCCCGCAGATGCCCAGGGCGAGACCCTGGACGAGCAGCTCGCCCTGGCCGGGCTCGGGGTCGGGCACCTCCCGCACCTCCAGCGTGCCCTTGCTCCCCGGCACGAACGTCAGCGCGCGCATCGCGTCACCTCCTGCCAGCCCCTTACCCCGGACACTGTCGGGAAATAGTAGGACGTCCTAGTATCAAGAAAGTAGGACGTCCAATTATCTGGGGGAGAAGCCTCCACGAAGGAGTGATCAGGCGTGCACGTCCCGGTACACCCCGTCCGCTTCGTGACCGCCGCGGCCCTGTTCGACGGGCACGACGCGGCGATCAACATCATGCGGCGCATCCTCCAGGCCCAGGGGGCCGAGGTCATCCACCTCGGGCACAACCGCTCGGTCGACGAGATCGTCACGGCCGCCATCCAGGAGGACGTCCAGGGCGTGGCGATCAGCTCCTACCAGGGCGGGCACGTCGAGTTCTTCACCTACCTGGTCGAGCTGCTGCGCGAGCGCGGCGCGGGCCACATCAAGGTGTACGGCGGCGGCGGTGGCGTCATCGTCCCCGAGGAGATCGAGCTGCTGCACTCGCGCGGCGTCGCGCGCATCTTCTCGCCCGAGGACGGGCAGCGCTACGGCCTGCCCGGCATGATCAACCAGCTCATCCAGGAGTGCGACGTCGAGCTGGGCGACCCGCCGCAGGCCGAAGCCGTGATGGCGGGCGACCAGGCGGCGCTGGCCCGCGCCATCACCCTCATCGAGAGCGGCAGGGCCCCCGCAGAGCTGCTGGAGGGCATCAGGAACGCCACCGACCGCCGCGCGCCCGTCCTCGGCATCACCGGTACGGGCGGCTCCGGCAAGTCCTCGCTCACCGACGAGCTGGTCCGCCGCTTCCGCATCGACCACGACGACAAGCTGCGCATCGCGATCATCGCCATCGACCCCACCCGCAGGCGCGGCGGCGGCGCGCTGCTCGGCGACCGCATCAGGATGAACAGCCTGGGCCCGCAGACCTACTTCCGCTCGCTGGCCACCAGGGGCGCCGCCAACGAGGTGCCCGCCTGCATCGACGACGTCATCGCCGCCTGCCGGGCCGCCGGCTATGACCTGGTGATCGTCGAGACGCCCGGCATCGGCCAGGGCGACGCGGGCATCGTGCCGCACGTGGACGTGCCGATCTACGTCATGACGCCCGAGTTCGGGGCGGCCTCGCAGCTCGAGAAGATCGACATGCTCGACTTCGCCGAGGCCGTGGTGATCAACAAGTTCGAGCGGCGCGGCGCCGAGGACGCCCTGCGCGACGTGCGCCGCCAGCTCGTACGCAACCGCGAGGCGTTCGGCGTCTCGCCCGAGGACATGCCGGTCTTCGGCACCATCGCCGCCCGCTACAACGACACCGGCGTCACCGCCCTCTACCACCACCTCAAGCCGCTGCTGCCGACCGGCGCCTCCGGCCCCGGGCTGCTGCCCAAGGTCGAGGGGCGCACCTCGAAGGTCGCCGAGGCCATCGTGCCGCCGTCCAGGAGCCGCTACCTGGCCGAGATCGCCGAGACCGTGCGCGCGTACCACGCGGAGACGCGGGCGCAGGCCGAGGTGGCCAGGCGCAGGCAGCAGCTCGCCGCCGTACGCGAACTGCTGGGCGAGGACGCCCCCGAGTCGGGCCGGCTCGCCGAGCTGGCCGAGCAGGCCGAGCGCGAGCTGAGCGACGAGAGCCGCGCGCTGCTCGACGCCTGGCCGGGCATCAAGGAGCGCTACTCCAACGACGAGCTGGTGGTGAAGATCCGCGACCGGGAGATCCGCACGCCGCTGTGGCGCGAGACGCTCTCCGGCAACCGCATCCCCCGGGTCGCCCTGCCGCGCTACACCGACCACGGCGAGCTGCTGCGGTTCCTGCGCGGCGAGAACCTTCCGGGCATGTTCCCGTTCACCGCCGGCGTGTTCCCGTTCAAGCGCGACGACGAGGATCCGACCAGGATGTTCGCCGGCGAGGGCGACCCGTTCCGCACCAACAGGCGCTTCAAGCTGCTCTCGGAGGGCCAGCCCGCGACCCGGCTGTCCACCGCGTTCGACTCCGTCACCCTGTACGGCCACGACCCCGACCCGCGGCCCGACATCTACGGCAAGGTCGGCACCTCCGGCGTCTCCATCGCCACCCTCGACGACATGAAGGTGCTCTACGACGGGTTCGACCTGTCCGCGCCCAACACGTCGGTGTCGATGACGATCAACGGCCCCGCGCCGACCATCCTCGCCTTCTTCCTCAACACCGCCATCGACCAGGCCAGAGACCGCTTCCGCGCCGAGCACGGCCGCGAGCCCGACGAGCGCGAGGACCGTGAGCTGCGCGCCCGCACCCTCGCCACCGTCAGGGGCACCGTGCAGGCCGACATCCTCAAGGAGGACCAGGGGCAGAACACCTGCATCTTCTCCACCGAGTTCTCGCTGCGGATGATGGCCGACATCCAGGAGTGGTTCATCCGCAACAGCGTCAGGAACTTCTACTCGGTCTCCATCTCCGGCTACCACATCGCCGAGGCGGGGGCCAACCCGATCAGCCAGCTCGCGTTCACGCTGGCCAACGGGTTCACGTACGTGGAGGCGTACCTGGCCAGGGGCATGAAGGTGGACGACTTCGCGCCCAACCTGTCGTTCTTCTTCTCCAACGGCATGGACCCCGAGTACAGCGTGCTCGGCCGGGTGGCCCGCCGCATCTGGGCCATCGCCATGCGCGAGCGGTACGGCGCGGGCGAGCGCTCGCAGAAGCTGAAGTACCACATCCAGACCTCCGGGCGGTCCCTGCACGCCCAGGAGATGAACTTCAACGACATCCGCACCACGCTGCAGGCGCTCATCGCCATCTACGACAACTGCAACAGCCTGCACACCAACGCCTACGACGAGGCCGTCACCACGCCGTCGGCCGAGTCCGTGCGCCGCGCCATGGCCATCCAGCTCATCATCAACCGCGAATGGGGCCTGGCCAAGAACGAGAACCCGCTGCAGGGCTCGTACATCATCGACGAGCTGACCGACCTGGTCGAGGAGGCGGTGCTGGCCGAGTTCGAGCGGCTGTCCGACCGCGGCGGCGTGCTCGGCGCCATGGAGACCGGCTACCAGCGCGGCCGCATCCAGGACGAGTCCATGCTGTACGAGACCCGCAAGCACGACGGCTCGCTGCCCATCATCGGCGTCAACACCTTCCGCAACCCCGCCGGCTCCGACGACTCCGATCCGCACAAGCTGGAGCTGGCGCGCGGCACCGAGGAGGAGAAGCGCTCCCAGCTCGAACGGCTGCGCGCCTTCCACGAGCGGCACCGCTCCGAGGCGCCCGCCCACCTCGCCCGGCTGCGCGAGGCCGCCATGTCGGACGGCAACGTCTTCGAGGTGCTGATGGAGGCGGTCAGGCACTGCTCGCTCGGCCAGATCACCGACGCCCTCTTCGAAGCCGGCGGCCAGTACCGCCGCAACGTCTGACCGCACCCACCCCGGCCCGGCCCGGCCCACCCCTGCCCGGCTTGCGCCGCCCGGCTTGCGCCGCCAGGTCCGCCCGCCCCTGTCAGCGCCGCCCGCGCCGACCGGGGCGGTGCGCGGGCTCTGATCAGGGGCGTTCGCGTGGACCGGTTTGCGGCGTTGGCGCGGGCCGGAAAGGTTGGTGCGCGTAGGGTCGAATTCGCGGCGTTCGCGGTGGCCCCGCCGGGCGGCGCGAGGGGCGGCGGCGCAATCATCGGCGGGCGGTGGCGGGCTGCGGCGGGATCACCGACGACGGGCGCCGATAGGATCGCGCTGCTGGGCACGATCTCGGCACCATCGCTAACAGGAGGTTTTCATGTCCGACGTCACGTTCAAGGGCACCCCGATCACGGTCGGCGGCACCTTCCCGCAGGCCGGCGACACCGCGCCCGCGTTCCGCCTGGTGGGCAAGGACTTGTCCGAGCGCACGCTCGACGACTTCGGCCAGAAGACCAAGGTGCTCAACATCTTCCCGAGCATCGACACGGGCGTCTGCGCGGCCTCCGTGCGCCGCTTCAACGAGATCGCCGCCGAGCACCCCGACGTGGCCGTGCTGTGCATCTCGGCCGACCTGCCGTTCGCCCAGGGCCGCTTCTGCGGCGCCGAGGGGCTGGAGAACGTCACCACGCTCTCGCTGATGCGCGGCCGTGAGTTCCTCACCGACTACGGCGTGGCGCAGGAGTCCGGCCCGCTGGCCGGTCTCGCCGCCCGCGCGGTGATCGTGCTCGACGGCGACAACAAGGTCGTCTACTCCCAGCTCGTGCCGGAGATCACTCAGGAGCCTGACTACGACGGCGCCCTCGCCGCCCTCAAGTGACCCCGTCGCGGTAACCACCCGAGCCCGCCTGCCCGTTTGAGAGAAGCAGGCGGGCTTTCCACACCCCAGCCTTCCCGCCGGGCCTTCCGGCCCCTCACCGTCCGGTCTTCGCCTCTTCTATCCAGCCTCCGGTACCTTCTGCCCGGCTCCTTCCCCGGCCCTTCCGGCAGGAGAGGGCGAGCGCGGAGCTCGGCCGATGCACGGGTCGGCCGACGCAATCGTGTGGGGCGGCTGGGAGGCCGAGCGCGGCGGGTCAGCTCATGCGCGCGAGGCAGCCGGGGCGGCCGCGCGGGGCCGGCAGGGGCGAGCGCGCGCGGGGTCAGCCGAGGCGGGCGGTGAGTTCGTCCTGGAAGGACTTGGCGAGGTCGAGCATGTGCCGGTCGTCGGTGGCGGTGTGCTGGAGGTCGATGATCAGCTCGTGCGCCCCCGCCTCCACGGCCTCGGCGAGGTAGGCGCTGATCTCGGCCACCGTGCCGCTCCGGGGCGGCCTGCCGTCGTCGGTGATGATCGGGTTGGCGCGCAGGATCATGCGCAGCGCGCCGGGGTCGCGCCCGGCCTCCTCGGCGGCCTGGCACACGGTCTGCCACATCGAGGTCAGCACGGGGATGGGCAGCGTGGCGGTCAGCCAGCCGTCGCCGCGCCTGCCGATGCGGCGCAGCGCGGGCCCGGCGAAGCCCGCGAGGTAGAGCGGCGGGCGGCGGGCCGGCTTGGGCTCGATGTGGCTGGGCGGGATAGACCACAGGTCGTGGTCGAACGACACCGGGTCGGTGGTCCAGATGGCCTCGAGCGCGTCGAGGGTGGCCTCGTAGCGGCGGGCGCGGTCCTTCCACGGCACGCCGGCGGCGGCGTACTCGTCGGAGGACCAGCCGAGCCCGAGCCCCGCGTCGAGCCGGCCGCCGCTCAGGTGGTCGATGGTGGTGAGGGAGCGGGCCAGCACCGCGGGGGCGTACCAGCAGGCGTTCAGAGCGCTGGTGCCGAGGCGTACGGACGTGGTGACGGACGCGGCGACCGACAGCACCGAGAACGGGTCGAGGAAGGTCCGGTGCGCCTCGGGGATGGAGCCGTCGCCGCCGGGATAGCGGTCCTTCGGCTGGACGGGGGTGAGCAGCCGGTCGCCTGCCCACAGGCTGTGGAAGCCCATCGCCTCGGCCGCCCGCGCCACCTCCAGCACGCTGGAGAGCGAGGCGAACCTGCCGTACTGCGGGACGGCCAGCCCGACGCGCATGTTCTCAGCCCTTCCTGCCGACGCCGCACAGGATGAGCGACGAGGCGGGGTTGTCCATGAAGTCGATGACGTCGGCCTGCTCGGGCCGCCACTCGGGCAGCCACACCAGGCCGGGGTCGATGAGCGTGAACCCGGAGAACAGCTCGCGGATGCGCTCCCTGTCGCGCAGCACGAGCGGGGCGCTGGCGCTCTGGTAGACCTCGGTGCCGCGATCGACGGCCTCGGCTCTGGCCTCGCTCGTGCCGTGGGACATCACGAGGTAGCTGCCGGGCGCGAGCGCCTCGCGCAGCGTCGCCATGATCTCGTCGGGCCGCTCCTCCTCCTTGATGAAGTGCATGATCGCCACCAGCAGCAGGCCGACGGGCTTGCTGAAGTCGATGGTGGCGCGCACCTCGGGGTGGGAGAGGATGGCCGCGGGCTCGCGCAGGTCGCCCTCGATGACCGTGGTGTCGCCCTGGCCCGCGAGCAGCGCCCTGGCGTGCACGAGCACCACCGGGTCGCGATCGACGTAGACCACCTTGGCGTCGGGCACGACCTTCTTCGCCACCTCGTGGACGTTGCCCTGGGTGGGCAGGCCGGTGCCGATGTCGAGGAACTGCGTGATGCCGGCCTCGGCGAGATGGCGCACGGCGCGGCCGAGGAAAGCGCGATTGGCCCTGGCGGCGGCCCGCAGCTCGGGGGCGACCTTGAGGATGCGCTCGGCAGCCTCGCGATCGGCGGGGAAGTTGTCCTTGCCGCCGAGGTAGTAGTCATAGAGCCGGGCCACGCTTGGCGTGTTGGGGTCGAAACCGAGCGACTCGTGCTCCAACCGTCGTCCCCCCGATCATCGAGTGGAAGATCTTCAGCTTGAGTCTACGGCCCACAGCCGACAAATTGATCACGAAGCCATGGATCTAGGCTGTCAATGTGGATGACACCGGCACGGTCGTCAAGATTCCCGGCGAAGTACGGCGAATCGTCTCGCTGGTGCCGTCGCTGACCGAGTCGGTGGCGGCCACGGTGCCGCACGCTCTGGTCGGGGCCACGAAGTGGTGCACGCACCCGGCGGATCTCGACGTGGCGAGGGTGCGCGGCACCAAGAACCCCGACCTCGACGCGATCAGGCGGCTGCGGCCCGACGTGGTGCTCGCCAACGCCGAGGAGAACCGCCCGTCCGACATCGAGGCGCTGCGGGAGTCGGGCATCGCGGTCTGGGTGACGAAGATCGCGACGCTGGAGGAGGCGTTCGCGTCGCTTGAGCGGATGTTCGTGCACGCCTGCCGTACGGACCCGCCGGACTGGCTGGCTCAAGCGCGCGAGGCGTGGCGGGAGCCCTGGGACGGCCCGAGGCGTACGGCGATCGTCCCCATCTGGCGGCGGCCCTGGATGGTGGTGGGCCGCGACACGTTCACCGGCGACGTGCTCAGGCACCTCGGCGTGGACAACCTGTACGCCGGCCACCCCGAGCGCTACCCCAAGATCCCGCTCGACGAGCTGAACGCCCGCCGCCCCGACCTCGTGGTGCTGCCCGATGAGCCCTACGCCTTCAGCGAGACCGACGGCCCGGAGTCGTTCCCCGGCCTGAGGTGCGTGCCGGTGAGCGGCCGGCTGCTCACGTGGTACGGCCCGTCGCTGGTGGAGGCCGCGGGGGAGCTGCGCCGCACCCTTGCGGCCGCCTGACGCCCCGGCGGCCGCCGATCTCAAGGGCGACGCGCCTCGGCGGCTGACCGGCCTCGGTGGCTGACCGATCTCGGCGGGCCTAACCGGCTGCGGCGGCCAGCGCGGTGTCCACGGCGGCCGCCGACAGGACGTGCTCCATGACGAGCACCGCCATGCCGACGATGCCGGCCCGCTCGCCCAGCGAGCCGGTGACGATCGGCAGGTTGCGGGTCGTGTACGGCAGGCTGCGCCGGTAGACGCTCTCGCGGATGCCGGTCAGGTAGTGCTCGCCGGTGCGCGCCATGTCGCCGGACAGCACGAGCACGGCGGGGTTGAGCAGGCTGACCGCCGTGGCGAGGACGACGCCGAGCGTGCGCCCGGCCTCCTGCACGCGGGCGATGGCGGCCGGGTCGCCCGCCTGCACGAGCTTGACCACCTCGCGGCTGGAGCCCACGCCGAGGTCGGCGGCCAGGGCGCGGCCGCTGGCCAGCGAGGCCACGCAGCCGCGCGAGCCGCAGGTGCAGACCCGGTCGTCGGTCTCGCTGAGGCGCACGTGGCCGATGTTGCCCGCCGCGTCCTCGACGCCTCGGTGGATCCGGCCGTCGAGGACGATGCCGGCGCCGATGCCGGTGGAGACCTTGACCAGGACGAGCGCCGCGGTGTCGCGCCATGACGACCACCATTCGCCGAGCGCCATCGCGTTGGCGTCGTTCTCGACCAGGATGGGCACGTCGTACGACTCCTTGATGGCCTCGCGCACCGGATGGTCGTCCCAGCCGGGCATGAGGAACGACCTGATGACGTGCCCGGTGGCGTGGTCGACCGAGCCGGGCACGTCGAGCCCGATGCCGCATACGTCGCGGGCGGGCCGCCCGGCCCTGTCGAGCATGCGCTGGAACGCCTCGCGCACCCATGACAGCACCGCGTCGGGCCCCAGCTCGATGCGCATCTCGGCGTGCTCTTCCGCCATGGGGCGGGCGGCCAGGTCGGTGAGCGCCACCGTGGCGTGGGCGGCGCCCAGGTCGGCCACCAGGATCAGCCGCCTGGCGGCGTGCACCTCGAGCACCGACGGTGGCCGCCCGCCGCCGGAGGCGCCGACGCCCGACTCGTGGATGTATCCGGCGGCGATCAGCCGGTCGACCCGCTCGGTGATGGTCGAGCGTGACAGGCCGGTGTGCTCGATGAGCTCTTTGCGGGTGCGGCAGGAGCCATGGCGGATGAGCTGGAGGATCTGCCCTGCCGTCAGCATGGTCTATCCCTTCTCCGCTCCTGCGGTGAGGCCCTCCGTCAGCAGCCGCTCACTGGCGAAGAACACGATCACGATGGGCAGCGTGAGCACCACCGACCCTGCCATCAAGACCGTGGTGGGGATCTCGATGCTCCCGGCGAGCTGCGAAAGCCCCAGGGACACCGTCCAGCTCTCCCTATGGTCCACGAGGAAGAGCAGGGCGAACAGGAACTCGTTCCACGCGATCATGAACGCGTAGAGGCCGGTGGCCATCAGGGCGGGCTTGGACAGGGGCAGCACCACCCGCCAGATGGTCGACAGCCTCGAACATCCGTCGATCGCGGCCGCTTCCTCCACGCTCTGCGGCACGGTCTCGAAGTAGTTGCGGAGCATGTATACCGTGACCGGCACCGTCTGCGCGATATAGACGAGGATCAAGCCCACGAGGGATCCGCGCAGGCCGATCATGGTGAAGAACACGAACAGCGGGATGGCCAGCACGATCGCGGGAAACAGGTAGACCGCGAGGAAGAGGAAGTGCACCTGGCGGCGGCCGAAGAAGCGCAGCCGCGCCACCGCGTACGCGCCGGGTATCGAGACCAGCAGCGTGACCGCCACCGAGACGACCGCGACGATCGTGCTGTTCTTGAGGAACGTCAGGAAGCCCTGCCGGGTGAGCACGTCCACGTACGCGTCGAGGGTGAAGGCGGACGGCCAGAGCGAGCCGGGCTCCAGGATCAGCTCCTGGATGTCGCGTACCGAGAGCATCACCATGTAGAGGAACGGAAACGCGGTGATCAGGAAGAGGAACGCGATCACCAGCGGCCTGAGCGCCCGCAGCAGCGCCCGTTCGAACCTATCCCTGCTCACGCTCGCCTCCCGCGAAGAACCTGAGGTAGATCGCCAGGAAGACGACCAGGAACACGGCCAGCACGATCGCCTGCGCGGCGGCGGCGCCGATGTCGTCGCGCGAGGTGAGGAAGTTGTAGACACGCACGCTGACCACCTCGGTGCCGGCGCCGCCGCCGGTCAGCAGGTAGACGTCGTCGAACTTGGTGAAGGTGAAGACGAACCGCAGCACCGACAGCAGCGCGATGATGCGCCACAGTTGCGGCATGATCACGTAGCGGAAGCGCTGGGTGGGGGTCGCGCCGTCCACGATGGCGGCCTCGTCCAGCTCCTTCGGCAGCGCCTGCAGGCGGGCCAGGATGAACAGGAACGCGAACGGGAAGTACCGCCACGTCTCGAAGGCGATGACGGTGAGCAGCGCGACCGGCACCCGCACGCCGAGGAACTCGCCCCTGGCCTGGGTGAGGAACGCGATCGGCTCGGCCAGCCAGGTGTTGACGATGCCGTACTGCGGGTTGAGCATCGTCTCCCACAGGAACGTGACGGCCACCACCGGGGCCACGTACGGGATGAGGATCGCGGCCCTGACCAGCGTGCGGCCCCTGAACCTGTCGCGCAGCGCCAGCGCCGTGACCAGCCCGATGGCGATCGACAGCGCCGTGCCCGCGACGGTGTAGACGAGCGTGTTGACCAGCGACGACCAGAAGCCCGGCTCGGAGACCACGTACGCGAAGTTCTCCAGCGTGTAGTTCCCGAACAGGCCCGCCTGCCTGATGTTGATCAGCCGCACGTCCTGGAACGCCAGCATGATCGCCCACAGCAGCGGCAGCACCACCACGACCAGCGTGATGATCAGCGTCGGCGAGATGAGCGCGGCCCCGGCGCGGCCCTCCTGCTGCCGCAGCGTGCGCCCGCGGGGCCGGGGAGCGGGGGAGCCGGGCGGCTCCTCGACGCGGGCGGCGGTCACTCGCGGATCCCGCGCTTGATGCTCTCGACCTCGCGCTTGGCCTGCGCGGCGGCCTGCTGCGGGGTCAGCGACCCGTCGACGAGCATGCTGAGCGCCTTGGGCACGGGCAGCTCTCCCATGGTGGCGCCGACCAGCTTGCCCTGGCCCTGCGAGATGCCCCAGCGGGCGATGGTGTCGGGGCTCTTGCGCAGGGCGTCGAGCACGTCGTCGGGGTAGACGTCGGAGAGCGGCTTTTTGGTGTCGACGCCGGCGGGCAGCGCGTCCCACTTCTCCTCGAAGCCCTTGCGGGTGGGGACCTTGCCCTCGGGTGCCATGCCGATCCAGCGCTCGTAGCCCTCGTTCATCATGTACGTCACGAACGCGCTCGCCGGTTCCTTGGCGGCGTCGCGGGTGATGGCCCAGGAGACGATCTCGCCGTACTGGGCGGGGGCACTGCCGTCGGGACCCTTGAGCGCGGTGACCACGCCGGTGTTCTCGGCCAGCCACTGGGGGTTCTCACGGCACTGTGGGCAGCTCGGCAGCGCGTCCTTACGCAGGCCCGCGAGCTCGTCGAGGATGAACGACGACCAGATCGTCATGGCCGCCTTGCCGGAGAAGTACGTGGCCCTGGTGGAGTCGACGTCCTGCTTGCCCTTGACCGACAGGTTCCTCGCCAGGCCGGCGTAGAACGCGAACGCCCTGGTGCACTGCGGCGAGTCGAGCGTGACGTTGCCGGAGCCGTCCACGAGCTCGCAGCCGTTGGCCTGGGCGATGTGCTCGAAGCTCTGCGCGGTGAAGGTGTCCTTGGGCGCGATGGCGAGCGTGATGCCGGCGACCCCGCCGGTGTTGAGCTTGGTGGCGGCCTCCTGCAGCGTCTCGTAGGTGTCGGGCGGCTTCAGCCCGGCCGCCTCGAAGAGGTCCTTGCGGTAGAGGATGAGCTGCGCCCAGCCGTCGCTGGGCACCGCGAGCAGCGTCCGTCCCGAGCTGTCCAGCTCCAGTGCGCGTGGTGAGAACGCATCGCGGCCCAGCCGGTCGACGATCTTCCCCGGGGTCTCGGTGTCGAGCAGGTCGTTGGCCTCCAGCTCGCGTACGGAAGCCAAAGGCAGCGCCCCGATCACGTCCGGCAGGTCGCCCGCCGCGGCGGCGGCCGTGATGGTCTGGCTGAACTGGTCCTCGGCCACGCCGACCAGCTTCACCTTGATCCCGGTCTTCCTGGTGAACTCGGTGGCGATGGCGTTCTGCACGGCCATCCGGTCCTCGAGGTTCTCCTCGGTCCAGACCGTGATCTCGTCGCCCGCCGATCGCCCACCGTCGTCGCCGCAGGCCGCGAGCGAGACGGCGGCCAGCAGGGCGACGGAGAGGACGGCGGTCACCTTCGTCGGCATGGCACGCTCCTCTGATCGGGGATAAGCCGCACTTACCCCTGCACGAGATGACGCAACGTGCGGTAAGCGATACAGAGCCCGGCCTGCACTTTTTCCGGGCTTCCGCTCCACACCGGATCCTCGTGCTCGACGGAGACCACGCCGTCGTAGCCGCCCTCGTACAGCGCGTCGATCACGCGCGTCCAGTCCACCTGGCCGAGTCCGGGCACGCGGAAGCGGTACCAGCCCTTCGCGCCGCTGATCGGGCCGTGGTAGCCGTACCTGTCGATCGCGCCGGGCAGGATCTGGGTGTCCTTGGCCTGTACGTGCGCGATATGCGGGATGTACGGGGTCAGCGCGGCCACCGGGTCGATGCCGAGCGCCACCAGGTGGGAGGGGTCGTAGTTGAGCTTCAGCCCGAGCCCGAACATCCACTCCCACAGCTCGGGGGAGTAGGCCAGGTTGCCCGGATAGCCGTCTGGGTGCCAGCTCTTCATCACGCAGTTCTCGATGACCAGCTCGACGCCGCGGGCGGTGGCGTATTCGACGAGCGGGCCGAAGACGTCCTCGGCGCGCTTGAGGTTGTCGCGGACCGTCAGCCCGGGGTCGCGGCCGATGAACGTGCCGACCGTGGGGCAGCCCAGCGCGGCGGCGGCGTCCACGCAGCGCCGTACATGCGCGTTCACCTCCGGCCCTCGCTCGGGGTGGAGATTGTTCTCGTAGTACGCGATCGAGGAAAGCGTCAGTCCGGTCTCCGCGAAGATTCTTCGCACGCGCTCGTTCTCGGCTTCGTCAAAAGAATCTACCTTGATGTGATTGCGATCATCGGATGCCGGCCAACCCGCTACTTCCAGGGCTTCGTAGCCCTGCCGGGCCGCCCAGCGGGCTATGTCGGTAAGACCGCTTTCCGGAAGACACGCAGTCAGAAACCCCAATTTCATCAGTAACCCCCGATGGAAGTCGTAGACTTAAGCGTGTTTCCGGCGCAACTAGTGCTTGCAAACAATCACTAAATCTTTGTCTTTTGTTTGATCATTAAGCGTAAGTGTTGGGGAATGCGCGTCATCACCTTCGAAGAGCCAGGCCGTGTCCGCGTCAGCCTGGAGGAGCCCGCCGATCTCGTCCCGGGCACCGTGCGGGTACGCACGCTCTATTCGGGAGTCTCCGCGGGCACCGAGCTCACCGCCTACCGCGGCACCAACCCCTACCTCACTCGCAAGTGGGACACTGAGCGCCGGCTCTTCGTCGAGGGACAGACGTTCGCCTACCCGCTGGCCGGATGGGGCTACCAGGAGGTCGGCGAGGTCGTCGAGGCCGCACCCGATGTGGCCGGCCCGCCCATCGGCAGCATGGTGTGGGGCATCTGGGGCCACCGCGCCGAGGCCGTCGTCCCCGCCGCCAAGCTCGAAGGTCACCTGCTGCCGCCCGGCGCCGACCCGCTGACCGGCGTCTTCGCCCGCGTCGGCGCCATCGCGCTCAACGCCGTGCACGCCGCCGACCTGCACCTCGGCGACCAGATCGCGATCTTCGGGCAGGGTGTCATCGGGCTGCTCGCCACCCGGCTCGCCGTGCTCAGCGGCGCCCGCGTGGTCGCCGCCGACGCCATCCCCGGCCGCCTTGAGCTGGCCAGGCGGTTCGGCGCCGCCGAGACCTTCGACATCGCCTCGGGCTCGGTGGCCGAGTTCATGCGCAAGCGGGTCGAGGGCGCCGACAGCGTCATCGAGCTGAGCGGCAGCAACGCCGGCCTGCACGAGGCGATCAGGACCGTGCGCAGGGGCGGCAGGGTGGTCGCCGCCGGGTTCTACCAGGGCGACGGCGTCGGCCTGCGGCTCGGCGAGGAGTTCCACCACAACCAGGTCCAGCTCGTCTCCGCGCAGATCGGCGGCGTCGCCTCGTGGCTGGCGCACCGGTGGGACGTCGAGCGGCTGCAGCGCACGTTCATGGAGCTCGTTCACCGCGGCGAGGTGGACGCGCGGGCCCTGGTCAGCCACGTCGTGCCCGTCGACGCGGCGCCCGCGGCCTTCGACCTGCTCGACAAGCACCAGTCCGAGGTGCTTCAGCTCGTCTTCGAATTCAAGGAGTGACCGTGAAGCTCGCCGTACAGGAGCAGCTGCTGCCCGGCCGCAGCCTGCAGGAGAAGTTCGCCTTCGCCCTCGACGCCGGCTTCGACGCGATCGAGTTGCGCGGCAAGGGCGATTTCCACTTCGCCGGCAGGCTCACCGAGCTCAAGCGCGCGCGGGCCGACGGCGTCGTCATGCCGACGGTCTGCGTGGACATGCCCCACTTCATCGGCGACTTCGACCCGGCCAAGCGCAAGGACGCCATCCAGCAGCTCAGATCGCAGCTCACGGTCATCGCCGAGCTGGGCGGCATCGGCGTCATGACCCCGGCCTCCTGGGGGCAGTTCTCCCGCAGGCTGCCGCCGTTCGAGCCGCCGCGCAGCCCCGATGAGGACCGCGAGGTGCTGGCCGAGGCGCTCGGCATCCTCGGCGAGCACGCGCACCGCAACGGCGTGCTGATCATGCTGGAGCCGCTCAACCGGTACGAGAACCACATGGTCAACACCCTGGCCGAGGCCGTCTCGTACTGCTCGATGGACTCGATCAGGATCGTCGGCGACACGTACCACATGAACATCGAAGAGGACGACCCCTGCCGGGCCCTCATCGACGCCGCGCCCTATCTCGCGCACATGCAGATCAGCGAGTCCAACAGGAACCAGCCGGGCACCGGCCACCTCGACTGGGGCGCCCAGCTCGCGACCCTCGACGCCGTGGGCTACGACGGTTATCTCGCGCTCGAATGCCGCCTGCGCGGCGAACCCGAGATCGTCCTGCCCCAGACCGCCGCCTTCATCAGGAAATACCTATGATCCTCCGCGACGCCGTGCGCGTCCTGGTCAGCAACTGGGACGGCAGCTACACGGTCCCTTCCCGTCGCCTCTACCCCCACCAGTGGAGCTGGGACTCCGCGTTCGTGGCGATCGGCAACGCCCGCCTGTCGCCGCGCAGGGCCAGGGCGGAGCTGCTGACCCTGTTCGGTGCGCAGTGGAGCGACGGCCGGGTGCCGCACATCGTGTTCAACCCCGAGGTGCCCGAAGGCGCCTACTTCCCCGGTCCCGCCTTCTGGGCCGCGCGGGCGCCGTCCGGCGTGCGCACCTCGGGCATCGTGCAGCCTCCCGTGCACGCGCTGGCCGCGTGGAAGACGTATCTCGCCGAGCCCGACCACGCCTTCCTGCGGCGCATCTACCCGCGGCTGGTGGCCCAGCAGGAGTTTCTGCGGGCCCAGCGGCGCTCGGCTGACGGGCTGATCGCGATCGTGCACCCCTGGGAGTCGGGCATGGACAACAGCCCGGCCTGGGACGTGCCGCTGGCCGCGGTGGACGCGCCGTCCGGCGGCTTCGTGCGCAGAGACCTGGAGGCGGTCAGCGCCGACGAGCGGCCGACCGACCGCGACTACGCCCGCTACATCGCGCTGGCCGAGTCCTACCGCGAGTCCGGCTACACCGACCCCGGGGCGTTCCAGGTCGAGGATCCGCTGTTCAACGCCGCGTACGGGCTGGCCGAGTCGGCGCTCGCCGACATCGCGCGGGTGCTCGGGCTCGATCCCGGGCCGCACGAGCGCGAGGCCGCCGCCGTCACCTCCGCCATGGTCGAGCACCTGTGGGACGGCGGGCTCTTCCAGGCCCGCGACGTGCGCACCGGCAAGCGGGTCGAGTCCGCGAGCGCGGCCGGGCTGACCCCGCTCGTGCTGCCAGATCTGCCCGGCGAGGTGGCCGACGCGCTGATCACGACCGCGCTCGACCGGTTCCGGCTGAAGGACATGCCGCTGCCCAGCTACGCCCTCGACGCGACCGAGTTCGACCCCGCCCGCTACTGGCGCGGCCCGAGCTGGATCAACCTGAGCTGGCTCGTCTGGCACGGGCTCAAGGACCGCCGCCCCGACCTCGCCGCCTCGCTCGCCGACGCGATGCGGCGCACGGTGTGCCGGTCGGGCTTTCGCGAGTACTTCGACCCGTTCACCCTGCGCGGCCACGGCTCCCGCGACTTCAGCTGGTCAGCCGCCCTCATCCTCGACCTCGTCGCAGAGCACAGCCTGCACGCAGCCGAGCCGGCCGGCCGCGAGCTCTGTGAACAGGCCTGGAGCTTCGCCGAACGCGACGAGGTGGGTCACCAGGTGCCGGCGTAGCGCCGTACCGCGCCGCCTGAGCAGCTCGATCGTCTCGTGCGAGAGCCGCTCCCTGTCCCAGGCGTGCGCCAGGCCGCGCGGCACCCGCCCGATCTGGGCGCAGCGCACGCTCAGCCCGTTGTGGTGGAACTCCTCG
This sequence comes from Nonomuraea sp. NPDC052634, assembly GCF_040678535.1. Taxonomy (NCBI): domain Bacteria; kingdom Bacillati; phylum Actinomycetota; class Actinomycetes; order Streptosporangiales; family Streptosporangiaceae; genus Nonomuraea; species Nonomuraea sp. NPDC052634. Next base: position 496,899 of record NZ_JBFATY010000003.1, read on the forward strand.
CCGAGCCGCACCTCCTCCGCACCGCCGGTGTAGAAGGCCAGGTCGATCAGCGTGCCCTGGGGGCGCAGCAGGCGCAGGCCGAGCGCCAGCGCCCTGGCCTGGCCACGGCACTGGAAGACCACGTCGGCGCCGCGATCGTTCGGGCCGTGCCGCCAGCGGCGCTTCAGAACCACGGCCGGGTCCTCGCCCGCGTGCAGCGTCTCCGCGCCGAGCGCGGCGGCGATCTCCAGCCGCGACGGGGTCTCGTCCACCACCACGACCTCGGCCGCGCCCGCCGACATGGCGAAGCAGGCCGTCAGCAGCCCGACCACCCCCGCGCCGGCCACCGCCACGCGCCGGCCGCGCACGCCGTCGCCCAGCTCGCGCACCGCCGGGCCGTGCAGGTCGTGTGCGGCGTGCAGCAGGCCGTTGGCGCAGATCGGGCCCATGTGGGCGACGTAGATGCCGAGCAGCGGGTCGAGGTCGTCGGGCAGCTCCACGAACCTGTCGGTCATCGGGTCGGCCACGTACGCGGTGCGGTGGCCGTACGCCATCGCGAGCAGCGCGCCTTCGCGCACCGCCCGCGTACGTGTCTCGACCACCAGCCCCACCTGCATGTAGCCGATGCCGCGCACCGGGTACGTCACCGACGGCGCGCCGTCGCGGAACAGCCCGAGCGCCGGGTCCCAGCTCGCGCCGAGGTAGGGGTTGGTGCCCTTGACGTAGGTCAGCTCGGTGCCGGCCGAGACGCCGCTGTGGGTGGTCGCGACCATGAAGCCGCCCTCCGGCAGGTCGGGCAGCTTCTCCTCGACCAGGCACACCTCGCCGGGCGCCTCGATGCTGAGCGTCTCACTGGTCATCGAGCGTCACCGGCCTCTGCTCGGCTGCGGATCGGGCGAGTGCCAGCGCCAGGCGGTGGGTGCGCAGCGCCTCCTCGTACGGTACGCGCACGTCGGCCGCCTTGCCCTGCACCGCGTTGATGAACTCGCGGTCCACCCGGACCTTGGCCCGCCCGTCGTCCTCGATGGCGCGGTGGCCGTCCACCAGCAGCCTGGTCTCGCTCAGCTCCAGCGCGATGCCGTCCGCGCACACCTCGAGGCCGACCCGGTGCTTGCGGGTGAGCAGGCAGGACGTGGCGAGCAGCCCGGCCGCGCCCCCGGCGAAGCGCATGACGGCGGAGGTGGCCCGGTCGATCTCGCCGTCCTCGCGGGCGCCGCCCGGCACCGCGTGCACCATCGACACCTCGCCGACCAGCGCCCGAGCGAGGTCGAGCACGTGCACGGCCTGCTCGATGATCTGGCCGCCCGACCGGACGGGGTCGAGCCACCAGGAGACGGGCGGCACCTTGTCCAGCCAATGGCCGAGCGCCAGGTGTACGGGACGTCCGGCGAGCAGGTCATGCGCTTGCCCGACTATGTCTAGATATCTCCAATGATGTCCTACGGCGGAGGGCAGAGATCTCCGCTGTATTTCTGCTGCGATGTTTTCGGCGGTCCGCAGGTCAAGAGATAGTGGCTTTTCCACGAAAACCGGGATATTGCACGACAAAACATCGAGTTCTGGGTCGCCGTGCGCGAAAGGCGGCACGCAGACGTACACGGCGTCGAGACCGCCCGCGTCGAGCAGGTCGGCATGGCCGCCATAAGCGGGGGAGCCGTGCTTGGCGGCGAGGGCCCCGGCCCTGCGGGAATCGGTGTCGGCGATTCCGGCGATCGTGACATCGGGGAGGCCGGACAGGACATCGGCATGGCGAGCGGCGACATTTCCGGCACCGATGATGCCGACACGCGTTTTCGGGGACACGATCCGGCATATGCCACCTGTGGCCCGAATCAAACGGACATGTTCGAGGGCCTGGGGCTCGGGCAGAGGCTTGGACCTCTTTGAGATTCGGGGCTGATGCATGGAGAAGATCCGCGCGCCTTCGCCAGGGTCCGTGAATGGTACGGGCCGCATTCGAACACGGCCGCGAAATGGCCGGTCGACGGCCGGCCTGCGGCGACCGGCACGCTCGTGCCCGGGGTTTCCTCGGAGGTTTCGATGAAAGTCCTGGTGAACGCCGGACCGTGGCTGGAGGTCCCGCCCGCGGGCTACGGCGGCATCGAGAACGTCGTGGCCACGCTGGTGCCCGCGCTGCGCGAGCGCGGGGTCGGCGTCGTGCTCGCCTCCGTCGGCTCAAGCACCCTGGAGGCGGACGAGCTGATCCACGCCTACGACGAGGGTCAGTTCGGTGAGCTGCAGAAGCCGTACAACCAGGTCATGGGCATCACGCACGCCCATCTCGCCAGGGTCGTGTCCGAGCTGCGCGGGCGCGACGACATCGACCTCGTGCACGACCACGTGGAGGTGGTCGGCCCCGCGGTGCTGTCGGCGTGCGGCGGGCCGCCCGTCCTGCACACCCTGCACTGGGACCTGCGCAAGCACCCGGCCTTCTACGGCGCGTTCCCCTCCTCGATCGCTGTCAACGGCGTGTCGCGGTCGCAGCTCGCCCGCGCCCCCGAGGCCCTGCGCGCCGCCTCACTGGGCGCGATCCACCTCGCCACCCCGCTCGCCGGCCGCGACGTCCGCGTCCCGCGCGGCGAGCACCTGGTCGTGATGGGCCGCATCTGCTCCTTGAAGGGCCAGCACGTGGCCGCCAGGATCTGCCAGAAGCTGGGCCTGCCGCTGGTGCTCGCCGGCCCCGTGAGCGCCCGCGACTCGCAGGCCGAGCTGGACGACGTCGCCCAGAACCCCTACCACCCGCTGCACGGCCACCCCGACGTCCGCTACCACCTCGACCAGGTCGCCCCCTACCTCGACGGCGAGGTCGTCCGCTGGGCCGGCGCGGTGGGCGGGCAGGAGCGCGACGAGCTGTACGGCTCCGCCCGCGCCGCGCTCTTCCCCATCCAGTGGGACGAGCCCGGCGGCACCGCCGTCGTCGAGGCCCTGGCACTCGGCGTGCCGCCGATCGGGCTGCGCCGCGGCTGCCTGCCGGAGCTCATCGACCACGGGCGTACCGGCTTCCTCGCCGGCACCGAGGAGGAGCTGGCGGAGTGGATCCTTCGGGCCGACGAGATCGACCCTGAGGAGTGCCGTCGCGAGGCCCGCCGCCGCTTCTCGCCGTCCGTCATGGCCGACCGGTACCTGGAGCTGTACGAGCAGGTGATCGGACGCCGTTAGCCGAACCCGCGCGGCAGGACGGCGACCGGGCGCGGGGAGGCGCGCAGCACCTTCATCGCCAGCTCGCCCAGGAACACCCGGTGCGGCTGGGCGTCCTCGCTCGCCGCGCATACCAGCAGCTCGCCGTCCAGCCACTCCACGCCGGCGAGCGCGGCGGCGACGTCGTGGCCCTCGGCCACCTCGGCCTCCGCCTCGATGCCGGTGCTCTCCCAGGCCAGCCGTACGGCCAGCGCGAGATCGTCGCGGAGCCTGCCCTGGTCGTCGGTACGCAGGTCGAGCGTGATCAGCCGCAGCCGCACGCCGAGCCGCAGCGCGGCCTGCGCCACCTGCTCGACCGCCGCGTCGCACTGCGGCCGATGAACGTAGGCCAGCGTGAGCCTGGCCGGCTCCTCGGGCGGCAGGTAACCCGCGGGCGCCAGCATCACCGCCTCGGGCGACATGTGCAGCAGGTGGTCGGCGGTCGAACCGATCGAGATGCGGCCGTGCTGCCCGCCGTCCGCCGACCCGACCACGATCAAGTCGGCCCTGATCCTGCTGGCCAGCACCGCGAGCCCGCGTCCCGTGCCCCGGCTCTCGAACGTGATGAACTCGGCCGGCACCGGCCCCAGCTCCTCGGCCGCGTGCGCCAGGTTGGCCTGCGCCTCGACCGCCAGGCCCGGGCTGTTCGGCGGGTAGATCGTGGCGACCGTCAGCTCGCCACCGGTGACACGGGTGATCGCGGCGGACAGGGCGAGCGCGTCCCGCCCGCCCGGGTCGTTCGCATATCCGACGATCACGTGCGCTCCGATCACGAAGGCCCTCTTACCCGCTCTCACCTGGGAATACGCGACCTTGATCCGAATGTTTCACACATTCGGAGGCGTAAAGAACGTGAAGATCACTCTTGATACCCGTTTCAACGGGTCTCTTGGCCCCGTGACCCTTCGTGAAGCGGTTCAGCAGCTCAGGGAACGGGATCTGGCCTGCACGGTCGCCGCCGACGAGGTCGACAAGAAGGCCACCGTCTTCGCCGACTGTGTCGAGCGCGGCTTCACCCCGCTGCGCAGCGAGATCATGGCCGCCTACTACGTCGCCGAGCGCGACGCCGCCACCGAGGCGTTCGACCGCGGGCTGATCACCCGCGCCGAGCTGGAGGCGAAACAGGAGGCTCTGGCGCGTCAGCTCCTCACTTGACGACATTCACCCTTATGGTGGAGGCGTCGGCGGCTTCCTGTTCGTAAGGTGCTGTCCATCGGATATTCATCGATTGGACAGGCGTGTACCAGGACATCGTCGACTTCGCTCTCAGCACCCCCGCATGGCTGCACACCGTCGCCGAGATAGGCACGGACGCGGGACTCTTCGTGTTCGCGTTGCTCTTCGTCGTGGCCGCGGTGCGGGCCTGGCGCGGGCCCGCGCGTGACCTGGCGCTCGTCGTCGCCGGGCCGGCCGGGATCGTGCTCGCGTACGTGCTGAGCGAGGTCATCAAGGTGTTCGTGAAGGAGGACCGGCCGTGCCGGGGCGGGATCGCGACGATCGCCGCCTGCCCGCCGCCGGACGACTGGTCCTTCCCCAGCAACCACTCCGTGATCGCCGCCGGCGCCGCGGCCACCCTGATGCTGTGCTGGCGCGCCCTGGCCTGGGTGGTGTTCCCGCTGGCCGCCGTCATGGCGTTCTCGCGGGTCTTCGTGGGCGTGCACTACCCGCACGACGTGGCCGCCGGCTTCCTGCTCGGCGTGACCTTGGCGCCGCTGTTCGCGCTGCTCGTGGTGGGGGCGGTCACCCCCGCCGTACGGCTGTTGCGCGCCCGGCTGCCCCGCTACTTCCCCGAGTCCGCGAACCCGTCCGTGGCGGCGATCAACCGGTCGAGGATGCCCGGCTCCGAATAGGCGTGCCCGGCCCCGGCCACCAGGTGGAACTCCGCCTCGGGCCACGCCTTGTGCAGGTCCCAGGCCGTGGCCACGGGCGTGCACATGTCCTGGCGGCCCTGGACGATCACCGCGGGGATGTGGCGGATCTTGTGCACGTCGCGGATGAGCTGCTCGGGCTCGAACCAGCCGCCGTGGGTGAAGTAGTGGTTCTCGATCCTCGCGAAGGCGACGGCCTTGCGCGCCTCGCCGAAGTCGTCCACCAGCTCAGGATCGGGCAGCAGCGTGACCGTGCCGCCCTCCCACTGTGACCACGCCCTGGCCGCGGCCAGCCGGGCCGCGTCGTCGTCGCCCTCCAGCCGCCTGCGGTAGGCGGCCATGAGGTCGCCCCGCTCGTCCTCGGGAATCGGCTCCAGGAATCGCTCCCACAGGTCGGGGAAGACGTACGAGGCGCCTTCCTGGTAGAACCAGTGCAGCTCCTGCGGGCGCAGCGTGAAGATGCCGCGCAGGATCAGCTCGGTCACCCTGCCGGGGTGCGTCTGGGCGTAGGCCAGGGCCAGCGCGCTGCCCCACGACCCGCCGAACACCTGCCACCGCTCGATGCCCAGGTGCTCGCGCAGCCGCTCCATGTCGGCCACCAGGTGCCAGGTCGTGTTCGTGCTCAGGTCGGTGGCGGGGTCGGAGGCGTGCGGCAGACTGCGTCCGCAGTTGCGCTGGTCGAACAGGACGATGCGGTAACGCTCAGGGTCCCACTGGCGCCGGTGGCTCGCGCTGCACCCGCCGCCGGGACCGCCGTGCAGCATGACCGCGGGCTTGCCTTCGGGGTTGCCGCAGACCTCGTAGTAGATCTGGTTGCCGTCGCCCACGTCGAGCAGGCCGGAGTCGTACGGGTCGATGGGCGGGTACAGAGTTCTCATAAGCCCAGATCCTGCCGCATCGGTCACTGAGACCACGTGTGCCGGTTGAGGAAGCCCCGTTCGCCGGTCGCGTACTCGTGGAACGCCTGCCGCACCTCCGCCAGCTCCTCCACCGTCGTGCGCACCAGCGTCCCCTCCTTGTACTCCAGCTCGTACCCCGGTGACACCTGGATGAAGTGCCGGCCGAAGTTGACCAGCGCCACGAACGGGTTCTGCGCCGACATCGTGCCCAGCACGTCGTGCACGAGCCCGAGGTCCGGATCGTGCACGATCATGCCGTCTCCGGTGTGGAGCTGCATGCCCTCGTAGACGCCGAGCGGCGCGACGTTGTGCACCAGGTCGCGCTGCGGGTCGTAGCAGACCATGCCGTGCGCGCGGGCCACGGTGAAGACCTGCGCGGAGACCTCGTCCATCGTGTCGAGGTCCATCGTCACCAGCACGTGCCCGGGGTAGAGCGTGATCTCCCCCGGGAGCTCCTTGGCGACGTCGGGTACGGGGCCGCCGCCGGGTTCGGTCCGCTTGACCGCCAGGTACGTCGCGCGCGCCTGGTCCCTGCTGATCGGTACCGGTTCGTCCCAGACCATCAACTCAACGCTCATCGGTCCATCTTGACGGACCCGCACCCGTGCCGTGTGTCACTACCTGGGTTTTTCCTAATCCGGCACCAGGTGGGCCGTGCATTGGCGCGCCTCGGGGCAGGCACTCGGGGCCGATCGGCGGCTTTCGCGCCGTCGGGGACGGCCCACCCCGTTGACCTGGGGCCCGGCGGAGTGATCACGGGCGTGGCGTGGGAAGGAACAGGGTCGTCCGGGGGGCGGGCTTGTCGCGTGGAGCGGGGGAACGGAACATGGGGAAAGACCGCAAGGGAGCCTCGATGATCGAGATCTGGCCGGGAGACCCCTATCCGCTCGGGGCCACGTACGACGGGGCCGGCACGAACTTCTCGCTTTACACCGAGGTCGCGGACAAGGTCGAGCTGTGCCTGTTCGACGACGACAACGTCGAGTCGCGGGTGCCGCTGACCGAGGTGGACGGCTTCATCTGGCACGGCTACCTGCCGGGCATCGGGCCCGGCCAGCGTTACGGCTACCGCGTGCACGGGCCGTACGACCCGGCGCGCGGGCTGCGCTGCAACCCGGCCAAGCTGCTGCTGGACCCGTACGCGATGGCCATCGAGGGCGGCGTGCAGTGGCACGAGGCGGTCTACGGTTACCGCTTCGGCCAGCCCGACTCCAGGAACGATCTCGACTCGGCGCCGTACGTGCCGCGCTCGATCGTCATCAACCCGTTCTTCGGGTGGGGTCATGATCGGCCGCCGGCGACGCCGTACCACGACACGGTGATCTACGAGGCCCACGTGCGGGGGCTGACGATCAGCCACCCCAAGATCCCGAAGCATCTGCGCGGCACGTACGCGGCGCTCGGCCACCCGGAGATCCTCGACCACCTCACCAAGCTGGGCGTGACGGCGATCGAGCTGATGCCGGTGCACCAGTTCGTCACCGATCACATCCTGGAGCAGCGCGGCCTGTCCAACTACTGGGGCTACAACTCGATCGGGTTCTTCGCCCCGCACAACCGCTACTCCAGCCAGGGGCAGCGCGGCGGGCAGGTGCTGGAGTTCAAGGCGATGGTGCGCTCGCTGCACGAGGCGGGCATCGAGGTGATCCTCGACGTCGTCTACAACCACACCGCCGAGGGCAACCATCTCGGGCCGACGCTGAGCTTCCGCGGCATCGACAACATCAACTACTACCGGCTGGTCGAGGACGACCCGCGCTATTACGTCGACACCACGGGCACCGGCAACAGCCTGCTCATGCGCTCGCCCCACGTGCTGCAGATGATCATGGACTCGCTCCGCTACTGGGTCATCGAGATGCATGTCGACGGGTTCCGCTTCGACCTGGCCTCGACGCTGGCCAGGGAGCTGCACGAGGTGGACCGGCTGAGCGCGTTCTTCGACCTGGTGCAGCAGGACCCGGTGCTGTCGCAGGTCAAGCTCATCGCCGAGCCGTGGGACGTCGGCCCCGGCGGCTACCAGGTCGGCAACTTCCCCTCGCGCTGGACGGAGTGGAACGGCCGCTACCGCGACACCATCCGCGACCTGTGGCGCGGCCAGCCGGCCACGCTGCCGGAGTTCGGCTCCCGCTTCACCGGCTCCAGCGACCTCTACAAGGACGACAGCCGCCGCCCCGCAGCCTCGATCAACTTCGTCACCTGCCACGACGGGTTCACGCTTCAGGACCTGGTGTCGTACAACCACAAGCACAACGAGGCGAACAAGGAGGGCAACCGCGACGGCACCGACGACAACCGGTCGTGGAACTGCGGCGAGGAGGGCCCGGCGGGCATCGCCGTCGAGTCGCTGCGCGAGCAGCAGAAGCGCAACTTCCTCACCACGCTGTTCCTGTCGCAGGGCGTGCCGATGCTCTCCCACGGCGACGAGCTGGGCCGCACCCAGAAGGGCAACAACAACGGCTACTGCCAGGACAACGAGCTGACCTGGGTGGACTGGTCCGACGTCAGGGAGAACTGGCTGCTGCTGGAGTTCACCCAGAGCCTGGCGGCGCTGCGCAAGAAGCATCCGGTCTTCCGCCGCCGCCGCTTCTTCTACGGCAAGCCCGTACGCGGCCTGAGCGACATCGCCTGGCTCACCCCGGCAGGGGAGGAGATGACCGACAGCGACTGGAACGTCGGCTACGCCAAGTCGCTGGCCGTCTTCCTCAACGGCGACGCCATCACCGAGCCCGACCGGCGCGGCCGGCCGATCAGGGACGACTCGTTCCTGCTGCTGTTCAACGCGCACCACGACACGATCACGTTCACGATCCCCAAGGACTATGGCGAGATGTGGCACACCGAGATCGACACGGCCATGCCGATCAGGCTCGACGCTCGCATGGTGAAGGCGGGGGACGCCATCGACGTGCCGGGCCGCAGCGTACGGGTGCTGCGCCGTGCCTGAGCCCGCCGTGGTGAAGCCCACGTCCACGTACCGGGTGCAGCTCACCCCCGACTTCGGTTTCGCGGAGGTGGCCGAGATCGCCGGCCAGCTGCGCGACCTCGGCGTCAGCCACGTCTACCTGTCGCCGATCCTGCAGGCCACGCCCGAGTCGCGGCACGGCTACGACGTGACCGACCACTCCCGCATCAGGGAGGAGTTCGGCGGCGCGACCGGCTTCAGAGAGATGGCGCAGCAGCTCGCCGCGCACGATCTCGGCATCGTGCTGGACATCGTGCCCAACCACATGAACACGATGAACGCCGCGTTCTGGTCGGTGCTGAAGGACGGGCCGGAGTCGCCGTACGCGAACTGGTTCGACATCGACTGGGTGGACGGGAAGGTCGCGCTGCCCGTGCTCGGCGACGACGTGGAGCCCGTCGTGGACGGCGACGTGCTGCGCTACCACGAGCACGCGTTCCCGTACCCGGGCCACTACCGGCTGGTCGACTGGCGCGAGGGCCCCGGCTACCGGCGCTTCTTCGACGTGTCGTCGCTGATCGGGCTGCGCGTCGAGGACCCGGCGGTGATGTTCGCGACCCACGAGGTGATCTTCTGGCTGCTGGACGAGGGGCTGGTGGACGGGCTGCGCGTCGATCACCCCGACGGCCTCGCCGACCCGCGCGGCTACCTCGAACGCCTGCGCGCCCGCGCGGGCAACGCATGGACGGTGGTCGAGAAGATCCTCGTCGGACCCGAGCGGCTGCCCGCCGACTGGGCGTGCGACGGCACCACCGGCTACGACGTGCTCAACCGGGTGGGCGGCCTGTTCGTCGATCCCGAGGGCAAGGAGCCGCTGATCGAGCTGTTCACCCGGCTGACCGGCCAGCCGGCCGACTACCGGCAGGTGATGGCGCAGGCCAAGCGCGAGGTGATCGACCTGTTCTTCGGTGCCGAGGTGGAGCGGCTGGCCAGGGTCACCTCGTGCGCGCCCGAGGCCGTGCGGGAGCTGCTCGCCGCGATGCCGGTCTACCGCGCGTACGTGGTGCCGGGCGAGCCGCCGCCGCCCGAGTCCGTCGAAATCGTCGAGCGGGCCGCCGCGACCTGCTCGCCCGCCGTCCGCCCGCTCGTCCAGGAGGTCCTGTACGGCTCCGCCGAGTCGATCGTGCGCTTCCAGCAGGCGTGCGGCCCCGTCATGGCCAAGGGGGTCGAGGACACCGCGCTCTACCGGTGGTTTCCGCTGGCCTGCCTCAACGAGGTGGGCGGCGAGCCGGACGTCTTCGGAATCCCGGTGGAGGAGTTCCACGAGTTCTGCGCGCGGATGCCGCCGTACGCGATGACCACGCTGTCCACTCACGACACCAAGCGCTCGGAGGACGTACGGGCGCGGCTCGCCGTGCTGTCGGAGATGCCGGGGGAGTGGGCGGCGGCCGTGGCCGAGTGGTCGGCGCAGGTCAGCTTCGACCCGCACCTCGACTACCTGGCCTGGCAGAACCTCATGGCGGCCTGGCCGATCTCCGTCGAGCGCTTCACCGACTACCTGCTCAAGGCGGCGCGCGAGGCCAAGACCGCGATCTCCTGGGTCAGCCCCGACCCCGCCTACGAGCGGCGGCTGCGGGCCTTCGCCGAGGCCGCCGTGCGCCTGCCGGTCGGCGGGTTCACCGAGCGCATCGACCCGTACGCGATGTCCAACTCGCTCGGGGCCAAGCTGGTGCAGCTCATGATGCCCGGCGTCCCCGACGTCTACCAGGGCAACGAGACCACCGACTTCTCGCTGGTCGATCCCGACAACCGGCGGCCGGTGACGTACCCGCGCAAGCCCGAGACCGCATGGGACTCCGCCAAGCTGCTCGTCACCACCCAGGCGCTGCGGCTGCGGCGGCGGCTCGGCGGCGAGGCCGCGTACCTGCCGCTGCGGGCCGAGGGCGAACGCGCCGGGCACGTGATCGCCTTCGCCAGGGGCGACCGGCCGCGCGCCGTCGCGGTGGCGACGCGGCTCCCCGTACGCCTGGCCGCCGCCGGCGGATGGGGGGCCACCACGCTGACGCTGCCCTCCGGCACCTGGAGGGACCTGCTCACCGGCTGCCTGCACACCGGTCGCATCCCGCTCGCTCACCTGCTCGGTCAGTACCCGGTCGCACTCCTGGAGAGACATGATCTTTGAGGTCTGGGCACCGAAGGCGACGGCGGTGGAAGTCGAGACCCTGGGCTCCCGCCGGGCGATGGAACGCGGCGAAGGAGGGTGGTGGTCGCTGGAGGTCGCGGAGGCCGGCCACGGCACCCGGTACGCGTACCTGGTGGACGGCGACGGCCCCTTCCCCGACCCGCGCTCCCGCCGCCAGCCCGAGGGCGTCTTCGGGCCGAGCGCCGTCTACGAGCACGACCGCTTCACCTGGTCCGACCACGACTGGAAGGGCCGCGACCTGCGCGGCGGCGTGATCTACGAGCTGCACATCGGCACGTTCACTCAGGAGGGGACGTTCGCCGCCGCCATCGAGAAGCTGCCGCACCTCGTCGAGCTGGCCGTGGACTTCGTCGAGATCATGCCGGTCGCGCCCGTGCCCGGCACGCGCAACTGGGGCTATGACGGGGTCGATCTGTACGCGGTGAACGAGACGTACGGCGGGCCCGACGGGCTCAAGATGTTCGTGGACGCCTGCCACCGGGCCGGGATCGGCGTCATCCTCGACGTCGTCTACAACCACCTCGGGCCGTCCGGCAACTTCCTGCGGCCGTTCGGGCCGTACTTTGCCGGGTTCGAGGGCAGCTACTGGGGCGAGGCGGTCAACCTCGACGGGCCCGGCTCCGACGAGGTGCGCCGCTACTTCATCGGCAACGCCCTGCAGTGGCTGCGCGACTACCACATCGACGGGCTGCGCCTCGACGCCGTGCACGCGCTCCACGACCGGCGCGCCACCCATCTGCTGGCCGAGCTGTCCGCCGAGGTGGACGCGCTGGCCTGCGCCGTCGGGCGTCCCCTGGCGCTGATCGCCGAGTCCGACCTCAACGACCCCCGCATGGTCCGCTCGCTCGACGCGGGCGGCCTCGGCATGACAGCGCAGTGGAACGACGACGTCCACCACGCCCTGCACTGCGCGGTCTCCGGCGAGAGCCACGGCTACTACCAGGACTTCGCCGATCTCTCCGCGCTCGCCAAGGTGCTCACGCAGGGGGTCGTGCACGACGGTACGTACTCCAGCTTCCGCGCCCGCTCCCACGGCGCCTCCTTCGCCGGCGTCCCCGGTCATCGGCTCGTCGCCTGCCTGCAGAACCACGACCAGATCGGCAACCGCCCGCTCGGCGACCGGCTCTCGTTGACGGCGCTCAAACTCGGCGCCGGGCTGCTGCTCACCTCGCCGTTCACGCCGATGCTGTTCATGGGGGAGGAGTGGGGCGCGCGCTCGCCGTTCCTGTTCTTCTCCGACCACGTGGACCCCGAGCTGCGGGAGAGCGAGGGGACGCGGCGCGAGCGGGAGTTCGTCGGCTTCGGCTACCGGTGGGACGCGCCCGATCCGTCCGACGAGGAGACGTTCCTGCGCTCCAAGCTCGACTGGAGCGAGGTGAAGGAGGAGGCGCACTGGTCGCTGCTGTGCTGGTACCGCGACCTGATCGCGTTGCGCAAGGCCATGCCCGAGCTGTCCGACCCGCGGCTCGACCGGGTGCGGGTGGAGATCGATCCTTTGTCGCGGTGGCTGCTCATGTGGCGGGGGACGCTGGCGGTGGCGGTGAACTTCGCGGACGAGACGGTGACGGTGCCGGTGGGGAGAGGGCCGGTGGGGAGAGGGCCGGTGGGGAGAGGGCCGGTGGGGAGGGGACCGGTGGGGAAGGGGACGGTGCTGCTCGCGTCGGACGAGCCGGTGAAGTACGACGAGAACGGCCTGCGCCTCCCCGGCCAGTCACTAGCGATCACCCGCCCCGCCTGACCCTCGTACGCACGGGCCAGAGGACTGTCCACAGACCGCGCCGCCCCGCAAGTACCTGTCCACAGAATGGAGTTCGGATCCTCGGGCCCCACCCGCCTTCGCCGATCCTGGGTGCCTCCTGATCCGGAGCTCGGCTCCCTTGGCCGGATCGTCGCAGCCCGTTCACCCACGTTTCCGCGAAGGCACGACCAATGAAGATCACTCTCCCCCTGCCTGCGACGACGACCTGCCGCTTCGTCGTCGCCATGGAGCGCCTGCCGTTCGATCCCACGTCCTTCATCCCGTGGCGAATAGGCGCCCCCTACCGGCGTGCGGCGATCACCGCCGCGTCCACCGGCATGCTCACGGTGACCCACCACCCCACGCCGTGGAAACCGGCGGGCACCGGCCTCACCGATGACGACAGACGCCGCCTGCGCCGTACCAAGCAGCACCTCGTGGTCACCTCGACGGCACCACCGCACCGGCTGCCCACCGCCGCGCAGGTGGCGAGAGCGGCGGCCAGAGCCCTGGCCAAGGAGTGCGACGGCATCCTGATCGACCCGCTGACCGCTACGACCATCCTCACCTGCGGCCGCTGCTCGGGCGAGCCCACCCACTTCCGCCTCACCGACGACTGGCTGTCCTGGGACGTCCAGGTCCACGACGCCGCCACCTGCCCGCCCTGGGACCCCGCCGACCCGGGCGCCTGCGACTGCCTGCGGGTCACGTCGAGGGGCCTGCGCCGCTTCGCCCTCCCCGAGATCACGCTCGACGGCGCCTCCTGCGCCCACAGCCTCTGCGCGACCAACCTCCTGCGCACGGTCGCCAACCGCCTGGTGACCGACCACCTGTCCTACCTCAACGCCCACCCGGGAGCCGCCGCCCGCAAGATAGACGACTTTCTCCGCATCCACCCCTCTGACCTGCCGGACGGCGGCCTGCCCTTCGGCGTTCAGCTCACGCCGTACGACGCCGACGCGGGCGAGCTGGGCCGCACTGGCAGCATCCGCCGCCTCAAGATCGGCCCGGCCCCCGGCGCCGGCCGGATCACCTGCCTCAAGGTCGGCCCGCCCTCGGGCTTCAGCGGCTCACTCAACTCCTGGCTCTGCGCCACCCAAGCTGGCCGCCACGCCCCCGTGGCTCGCTCTCAGGCCACCATCACCACCCCCGCCCCCGACCCCCGCACAGCCGCGACCGCAGAGACCTCAGGCACCCCGGCCCCTGCCGCCGCAACGGCAACCGTCGCCTCGCTCACGCCCGCCACCGGTACGGCTGCTGCCACGGGAGATTCCGGCGCTCCGGCCTCGGCCCCCTCCGTCACACCCGAAAGCCACAGCGCCGTTGCTGCCGAGGGCTCTTTCACCTCGGCCCCCGTGACAGTGCTCGCTTCCGATGCCCGCACCACCGTTCCTGCGGAGGAGGATCCTGCCGACTCGGCCACCGTCACCTCGCTCACCCCCGCTACCCGAGCTGCGCGCAGAACAACTGGTCCAGGCGAGCACGCCGCAGAGATCGCATGCGACCTGAGCAGGCTGGATCCTGGCGACTTCGACGCCGCCATGGCCGCATGACCCCCTTGGTGAGGGCCCGAACCTGCCGGTCGGCACCCGCCCGCGCAGGACCCCGCAGAGTCTCCTCGATCAGAGGCCGGGCGAGTCCGGACTCAGCGGCTGAGGATGCGGCGGAGGACGCGTTCCAGAGTGCCCATCGGGTCGGGGCCGGCCTCGGGGGAGCGCCAGGCCACGTACCCGTCCGGCCGGACGAGGACGGCCCCGCTCTCGGTCACGCCGTACCGCTCGGTGAAGCGCCCTTCCACGTCGATCAGCTCGTCACCCACGAGCAGCCGGGTGAGGCGGATCCCGAGCCGCTCCTTGACCAGCCGCCCAGCGTCCATCCACGCCTGACCGCCGGGCTTGGCGGCCAGCAGGACGAACCCGGAGCCGAACAGGTCGATGGTGGAGATCCGCTGGCCGGCCCAGTCGAGCACGACGTGCGGGGCGCGGCTGCCGGGCCGCCCGGTCGGGACGCGCGGGTCCTCAAGAAGCGAGCCGTCGTCGCCGGGCTCGTCGATGATGGCCGTGGAGTGGTAGCGGCGGCCGAGGAGCACGCCGACCGGGTCCTTCAAGGGCTCGGGGTAGCCGACGCGGGCCTCGGGCGGCATGCGGACGCCGAGGTTGGCGAGCTGCGCGTCGGCCATCAGCTCGCCGATGGGACGGCGCTCGGCGTCGTAGGTGTCCAGGAAGTCCGGTCCCGCCTGCCCGGTGAGCACGAGCCAGAGCCGCCAGGCCAGGTCGCAGCCGTCCTCGAGGGCGGTGCTGCCGCCCTGCCCGCCGGTGGGCGGCATGGTGTGGGCGGCGTCGCCGGCGAAGAACACCCGCCCGACGCGATAGGTGTCGGCCAGCACGTGGGAGATGCTGAACACGGGCCGGTCGAGGACGCGTACGTCGAGGTCCGGCCGCCCGGTGGCCAGGCGTACCAGCTCGACGCAGCGTTCGTCGGTGAAGTCGGCCTCGGTCTCGCCCTCCTTGAGGTTGACGCCGAGCACGTGGCACCCGGTCCCGGTGCCGGTGACGATCACGCCGGTGAAGACGTCGTTCTGCAGGTACCAGAGGGTGACCTCGCGGTCCCTGACCAGGCCGGACAGGTCGGCGTCGAACATGATCGAGCACAGCCGGCTCAGCGGGCCCTTGCCGGAGGTCGGGACGTTCAGCGCCTTGCGGAGCGGGCTGCGGGAGCCGTCGGCGGCCACCACGTAGTCGGCCCGTACGAGGCGGTCGCCGTCCTTGTCCCTGATCCGCGCGGTCACGCCGGTGCCGTCCTGCTCGAGGGAGATCAGCTCGGTGGAGAAGCGCAGGTCGGCGCCGAGGTCTTCGGCCTTCCTGCGCAGGATGCGCTCGACCTCCGCCTGCGGCGCGCCCACCCTGGGGGCGGGGCTGAGGTCGGACAGGAAGGCGAGATCCTCATCCTCGTGGATGATCATGTGGGGCTGCGGGTCGGCCAGGCTCGAGGCGATCGCGATGCGCATGTCGTCCCCGATGCCCGCCCAGATGGCGTTCAGCTCCTCCTCGATGCCCGGTACGATGCGCAGGAGTTCGAGCGCCTGCGGCCCCACCCCGAACGCCTTGGGCTGCACGGACGTGCTCGCGTGCCGCTCGACCAGCATGACGGGGATCTCGCGCCAGGCCAGGAGCGTCGCCGCGCTCAAGCCCGCGTACCCGCCGCCGACCACCAGGACCGGCACTCGCTCTTGCTCCATTGCCCGCTACCTCCGAGTCGCGTACTATCGCGTTTACGCGAGTCACGATATGTCGCGTGCATCGCGACAGTCAAGATATATCTCGACTTCGTTCTCTGCGATCTTTGGGGACTGCTCGGTGTCGTACGTGCCGTACGGCCCTGGCGTTCTAGCCAGTCCCTGGGCGGAGCGAGCGGCGCACAGCGTTCCCGAGCCGAGCGGAGGAGGTGGCGGTCGGCCCTCCCGTTCGAGACGGGAGCCCACCGGCGGCTTCACCTCGAAAGTCGCGGCTGCCCTGTTCGCGTCAGGGGCTCACCGACGGTTCCGCCTCGGAGGTCGCGGGGTGCCCGGTTCACAGCAGTTGACCCATCGACGGCTTCCATCTCGGAGGTCGCGGGGTGCCTGGTTCGGGGCATGACCCATCGACGGCTTCCATCTCGAAGGTCGGTCGCAGCGGTCGCGGAGGGGTGCCCGGCGGCGCGAGTCGCCGCAGCGCGTCCGGGCGGTACAACGGGAGGCGACGGCGGTGAAGAACGCCATCCGATTGCGGAACGGCAGCGTCCGGTCGAACCTCACGCCGGCAGGCTCGACGTTCCGGTCTTCGTACAAGGGACCTTGGCCGCCTCCTCCTTCGACGCCCGCGGCACGACGACGCGGTCAGCCGACTGCGGCGGCGCGGCGGTGCGGTCAGCCGACTGGGGCGTGGCGGTGCGTTTAGTCCACCGCGGTGTGGTGTCGGTGCGTTTAGTCCACGGGGGTGTGGTGGCGGGGTCAGCCGACGACGGCATGGCGGCGCGGCCGGCCGATCGTGGCGTGATGGTGAGGTCAGCCGACGGTGACGCGATGGTGGGGCCGGCCGATCGCGGTGTGTCGGTGCGGCCGGCCGATCGTGGCGTGATGGTGAGGTCAGCCGACGGTGACGCGATGGTGGGGCCGGCCGATCGCGGTGTGTCGGTGCGGCCGGCCCACCGTGACGCGAGGGCATGGCCAGCCGGCTCTGGCGTGACGGCGCGCCATCATGATCGGGACGCCACGATCGCCACCATAGAGCGGGTCTGCTCAACGGCGTGTGTGCGACCCTGCTTGTCCTGCGCCGTCGGCCTTGCGATCAGGTCGGTGGTCCGGTCTGAGCGCTCAGGCTACGACCGGTCCGAGCGGTCGGGTTGAACGACCAGTCCGAGCGGTCGGGCCGAGCGGTCGGTCCGAGCGGTCGGGCTGAACGGCCGGTCCGAGCGCTCGGAGGGAACGCTGGGCGGTTGAGGTGGGCTGAGGGGGCAGACGGCGGGCGCGAGCCCCGGCCACGTATGCGTTCGGCGCGGAGGCCGGCGCGAGGATGGCGAGCCATTAGATGGCGGCGGTGCAGGTCAGCGCAGTCCCGGTGCTCAGGGGCCAGCCGGCCGAGGAAGGCGGCGATGGCCGTACCGAGCAGGGCTGAGTGCGAGGCCGGAGGTCAGGAGAGGTGGCGTTCGAGGGATTCGAGCTTGGACGTCATGCCGTCCGTGACGCCTTCCCTGATGTCGGCCTTCAGTACGAGGCTGACCCGCGGCGCCACCTCGGCCACCGCGTCCACGGCGCGCTTGACGACGTCCATGACCTCGTCCCACTCGCCTTCGATGGTGGTGAACATCGCGTCCGTACGGTTGGGCAGCCCGCTGTCGCGGACGACCTTGACGGCGCGGGCGACGTGCTCGGCGACTCCCTCGCCGACGCCCAGCGGGGTTATGGAGAATGCGACGATCATGGGAGCTTCCTCTCGGCGATCTCAGAAGCAGATCCTAACCAGCGAGCGCCCATGCCCTTCCTGGGGCCGAGTCCTTCTTGCGGGCCGAGGTGCCTCTGTGGGCCGAGGTGCCTCTGTGGGGTGAGGTGCTTCTATGGGCTGAGGCGTTCCTGTGGGCGACGTGGGAAGGCCGTTGCGTCGCCGCAGACCCTCTTTCCGCCAACCCGTCTTCCGATACCGCCTCCTCCGCACTCCCCTTGCTAACGCCTCCTTCGCAGACCACGCTCCTTCGAATTGCGCTCCTGTAGGCCGTCTCGGGTGGGTCGCCGCGGGCCTGGGCCGTGCTCCTGTGGGCTGTGTTCGCGTGGATGGCGTTAGTGCGGTCGTGCTCGCGTGGATCGCGCTGGTGCGGGTCGTGCTTGCGTCGGTGGTGCTGATGCGGGCTGTGCTCGCCTGGGGCGCGCGGGTCAGGGCATGCTCGCCTGGGGCGCGCGAGCCAGGGGTGTGCCCGCGTGAGGTGCGCTGCCGCGAGCCGTGCTCTTGTGGCTGTGTTCGCGTGGACCGCCTTGGTGCGGGTCGTGCTCGCGTGGGTGGTGCTGGACGGGCTGTGCTCGCCTGGGTCGTGCTTGTGTGGACCGCGGGCCGTGGCCGGCGCTCCCGTGAATCTTGAGCTCGGCTGGAGAAGCGCACCAAGGTCAGACGGGTGAAGCCGACACCTGTCCTAGCCGGCCGTCTTGCCTATGCCGGGGGCGTTCGAGTCGGGAAGGGGGGAGTGGGGGGAGGGTGATCGAGCGAAGAGCCACGACGCTCGGAAAACGCCGTGGCCGCCGCCGTACGGTCACGCGTGGTCGTGCTCTTCCTCGTCCTCTTCCTCGCTCGGCCCCTCGGACGGCTCGACGCCGAGGACGGCTTCGCGAGGTTCGATCTCGTCGATGTGGTCGACGAGCTGCAGCACGTGATCGGGTTCGATCAGCCACTGCAGGGCGGAGGCGCCGCTGTCGTCGGATGCGACCAGTTCGGCCTGCTCCGTGCGCTCCTCCTCGGTTAGGTCGGCGTCGGGGTGCCTGATCTCACGCAGCGCCGCCGCCTGAAGCGCGTCCATGTCGAGCACTTCGACGGTCAGCTCGACCGTGAGGCGCAGGAACTTCGGTTCTTCATCACTCATGGCGACGATGCTAGGGCAGCTTCCACTCGACAGGCGCGGCGCCTTGCTGGATGAGGAGCTCATTGGCACGGCTGAAGGGCCGCGAGCCGAAGAAGCCGCTGCGTGCGGAGAGCGGGGAGGGGTGGGCGGACTCGATGCGCGGGACGTCGCCGAGCATGGGGGCCAGGTTGCGGGCGTCGCGGCCCCACAGGATGGCGACCAGGGGCTTGCCCCGGGCGACGAGGGCGCGGATGGCCTGCTCGGTGACCTCTTCCCAGCCCTTGCCGCGGTGGGAGGCGGGCTTGCCCGGCATGACGGTGAGCACCCTGTTGAGCAGCAGCACACCCTGCTCGGCCCACGGGGTGAGGTCGCCGTTGGAGGGGCGGGGCAGGCCGAGGTCGCTCTCCATCTCCTTGAAGATGTTGACCAGGCTGCCCGGCAGCGGCCTGACGTCGGGGGCGACGGAGAACGACAGCCCGACGGGGTGTCCTGGCGTGGGGTAGGGGTCCTGCCCCACGATCAGCACCTTGACGTCATCGAAGGGCTGGTTGAAGGCGCGCAGGACGTTCGCGCCGGCGGGCAGGTACTGCCTGCCTTCGGCGAGCTCCTTGCGGAGGAAGTCGCCCATCTGGGCGATCCGATCTGCGACGGGCTCCAGCGCGCGGGCCCATCCGGCTTCGACGACTTCGTGCAGTGGACGACCGGCCATGAAGGTTGAGCTTAGTCAGGTCTGGTACGGCTTGCCGCCGAAACGTCTGCCCTGGCCGTACCAGAATGATCACAAGGGAGCCCTGCACCGTCCTGGGCGCCGGCCCATCCTCGCAGGCGGCACATCCCGTGCTGGGGGCGAAGACGAGGGTGTTAGGAGGTCCTGCGAGGGGCGCGGGCGGCGGGTGCCGGTGACGTACTGACGTCCCAGCGGTGGGTGCCGGTGACGTGCCGATGTCCCAGCGGTGGGTGCCGCTGACGTGCCGACGTCCCGAGACGCGCGAGCGCCCGCATGCGAACGCGCCAAGACGCGCCAAGACACGCCGAACGCACTAAGACGCGCCGAACGCGCCAAGACGCGCCGAACGCGCCAAGACGCGCCCACGCGCCCGAGGCGCGCGAGCGCCCACTTGCCGAACGTGCCTAAGACGCGTCCACGCGTCGAGCGCGCCCAAGTCGCGCGCCCACAGCCCTCGAAACGTGCGAGCGCCCGCCCACCTCGAGCGGGTGGGCGGGCGCCTCCGTCAGCCGGCGTGGCCCGTCACTTCACGGAGCCGGCCATCATGCCCTGGACGAAGTACCGCTGGAACGCGAAGAACAAGATCAGCGGAATGATCAGCGACATGAACGCGCCCGACGACAGGATGTCGACGTTCGATCCGAACTGCCGCATCTGAGACTGCAGATACTTGGTCATCGGCTGGTTGCCGGTGTTGGCGAAGACCAGCGCGATGAGCATGTCATTCCACACCCACAGGAACTGGAAGATGCCCAGCGAGGCGATGGCGGGCTTGCCCAGCGGGAAGACGACCGAGCGGAAGATCTTCCACTCGGAGGCGCCGTCCATGCGGGCGGCCTCCAGCAGCGAGGCGGGGATGCCGACGAAGAAGTTCCGCAGCAGGAAGATCGCGAACGGCAGGCCGAACGCGACGTGGAACAGCACCACGCCGGGGATCGAGCCGAAGATCCCGGTGGCGCCGTAGAAGGACGCGATGGGGATCAGCGCGATCTGGATCGGCACGATGAGCAGGCCGACCACGACGAGGAAGGCGAGGTCGCGGCCGGGGAAGTCGACCCAGGCGAAGGCGTACGCCGCCATGGCCGCGATGCCGATCACCAGGATCGTGCTGGGCACCGTGATGAGGACGGTGTTCCAGAACGAGGCGGTGAACCCGCTGCCGAGCAGGTTGGCGTAGTTCTGCAGGGTCAGCTCGGCCGGCTTGGTGAAGATCGTCCACCAGCCTTCGGCGTTGTTGACCTGCGTCGTACGCAGCGAGACGACGAGCAGGCCGAGGGTCGGCACCAGCCAGAACAGGCCGAGCAGGATCATGACGACCTGGACGACTCCGCCGCCCACGCGATCGACGATCTTGCCCAGCGTGCCCCGCTGCGGCGCGCCCGAGGCCACCCCCGACGGCGCGCCGGAGGATGCGGTGGCGGTCGCGGTGGTCATGACTCTCCCCTCCGGAACCGTCGGATGTTCATGATCATGAAGGGAAGGACCAGGATGAGCAGGAAGACGGCCAGTGCGCTGCCCAGCCCCTGGTTGTTACCGCCGCCGAACGACACGCGCCACATCTCGAGCGCGACCACGTTCGCCTGCGGCTGCACCGAGGACGGGGCGATGATGAACACCAGGTCGAACACCTTCAGGGTATTGATGATCATCGTCACGAAGACGACGAGCAGGACCGGCGACAGCAGCGGCACGGTGATCTTGCGGAACACCTGCCACTCCGTGGCGCCGTCGATGCGGGCGGCCTCCAGCGCGTCACGCGGGATGCCCGCGAGGCCGGCGGCGATGAGCACCATGGCGAAGCCGGCCCAGACCCAGACGAACGCGCCGATGATCGCCGGGGTGATGAGCGTCGGGCCGAGCCAGGTCAGGCCGTTGTAGGCGGCCTCGAAGTTGTCCTTCGGCAGCCGTACGGTGTAGGCGCCGTCGGCCAGGCCCTCGAAGCGGAAGGTGCCGTCGGCGGCGGTCGTGGCGGTGGCCTTGACCTCGCCGTTCTGCACGGCCTCGACGGTCATGCCGGGCAGGCCCTTCTCGGTGCCGTCCACGACGTTGGTCTGGCCGCCGCCGCCCGGCGTGAAGTCGAACCACACCGTTCCGGACAATCCCGGTCCGGCCGTGGCGGCCTTGGCGGGCTCGGCGTCGGCGGGCAGCACGTCCGGCTTGACGCCGACGATCGGGATCAGCACCGGCTGCCCGGTCTGGACGGGCTGCTTGGTGACGACCGCGCCGTTGTCGGCGGCGACGGGCGACTGGTCGCCCTCGCGCGGACGGGCCTCGGGGTAGCCCTGCGAGGAGGAGAACGTGTCGTGGACGGTGGTGAGGATGGCGTTGGCCAGGCCCTTGTCGGGGTTCTCCTCGTAGACGAGGCGGAAGATGACGCCCGCGGCCATCAGGGAGACGGCCATGGGCATGAACACGATCAGCTTGAACGCGGTGGCCCACTTGATCCGCTCGGTCAGCACCGCGAAGATCAGTCCCAGCGTGGTGACGATGATCGGTGCGACGACGACCCAGATGAGGTTGTTGCGGATCGTGGTGAGCATGCCCGAATCGGTGAAGATCGTGGCGTAGTTGCCCAGGCCCACGAATCCGGTGCCCGCGGCGTCGAAGAGGCTCCGGAAGATGGAGTAGACGATCGGATAGACCACCCAGATGCCCAGCAGCAGCGCCGCTGGGAGGAGGAAGGCGATGGCGACCGCCGGGGAGGGGCCGAGGCGTTGTCTCGTGCGGGGGGTTTCAGCCGGTCCGGTGGGAGGCTCGCCCGCGGTGGCCACGGGCGAGTCCTGCCGGCCGTCCAACCGTTCGGTCACGGCCTTACCTCTTTACTTCCAGGCCTTCTTGGCCTCGGCTTCGAGCGCCTCCTGGGTGCCCTTGACATCGCTGGGGTTGCGCAGGAAGTCCTGCAGGACCTTCCACTCGCCCTTGCCATCCGTGCCACCGAACGCGCTGGGGGCGAGGTCGGACATGTCGTAGCGGACCGCGTCACCGGCGGAGACGATGGTCTGGCCGAGCTGCTTGGTCAGCGGGTCGGGGTAGTTGTCGGGGGAGACGTTCTTGTTGGGCGACAGGTAGCCGGGGAGCTTGGCCCAGACCTCGCCGCCCTCCTTGGAGGCGAGGAACTGCACCAGCGCCATCGCGCCGGGGCTGTCCTTCATCGCCACGGCGACGTCGCCGCCGAGCACGACCGGGGTGGTGTCACCGGCCTTGGGGAACGGGAAGTACTTCGCCTCCTCGCCGACCTTGGCGCCCGACTGGTCGGCCTCGACGGCCACGAAGTCGGCCTCGATGACCATGGCGGCCTTGTCGGTGCCGTACACCTTGCTGACGCAGGTGGGGAAGTCGGTCTGCATGGTGCCGGAGGTGCCGTCGACCAGGAACTCGCTCTTGGAGACGATCTGCTGGATCTTCTCCAGGGCGGTCTTGACGGAGTCGTCGGTCCACGGGATCTCGTGCTTGGAGAGCTTGTCGTAGTTCTCCGGGCCGGCGGTGGACAGGTAGACGTTCTCGAAGAGGTCGGTGAGCGTCCAGCCGGAGGCGCCGCAGAACGAGAACGGCGGGGTGCCGGAGTCGGCCAGCGTCTGCGCGGCCTTGACCATCTCGTCCCAGTTGGTGGGCGGCTGCACGCCGGCGTCCTCGAACGCCTGCGAGCGGTACCAGACCAGCGACTTGTGCGCGGCCTTGACCAGCACGCCGTACACCTTGCCGTCGACGGAGCCGAGCTCCTTCCAGTACGGCGTGTAGTTGGCGTCGATCTCCTTGATGACGTCGTCGGTGAGCGGCTTGAGCGCGCCCTGCTCGGCGTACTGCTGGACCAGGCCCGGCTGCGGCAGGATGGCCACGTCGGGCGGGCTGCCGCCCTGGATGCGCGGGCCGAGGTAGGCGCCGGTGTCCTCACCGGTGGAGGCGTAGGTGACCTCGGCGCCGGTCTTGTCGGAGAAGGCCTTGAGCACCTGCTCGAAGTTCTTCTGCTCCGCCCCGGTCCACTTGGCGGCGACTTCGAGCTTCACGCCCTGGAGCGGCTTGGCGCCGCCGTCGGACGCGGAGGCCGACTCCGACGCCGTGGGCTCCGTGGTGGTCGGCGCGTTGCCGCAGGCGGCGACGGCTACCGCGAGCCCGGCCAGGATCGCTGCTGCTCTGCCTTTTCGCATGGCTGCCTCACTGGGTTCTGATGATCTCTTCGAGTTCGGATTTCATGGAGGCCGCCACGTCGTCTGCGGCCCCGGGGGAGGGATTGCTGAGCGCTTCGGCGACCGAACTGGCGATCACGAGGCTCAGCTGGTTGTAGTTGGCGCTCACCGGCCGTGGCCGGGCGGCGAGAATGCTCTCTTTGAGCACGGGCAGGTAGGGGAAGCGCTTGATCAGCGCGGGGTCGTCGTAGAGCTCGGCCCACACGGGCGGGAACGAGCCCTCAGTGAGGACCCGGCGCTCGTTCTCCAGGCTCGTGAAGTAGCGGATGAACTCCTGCGCGGTCTGCTGGTGCTTGGAGAAGGCGCTGACCGCCAGGTTCGCGCCGCCCAGCGTGCTGGAGCCGGGGCCGTTCAGCCCGGGCAGCCGGGTCACGCCCAGCTTGTCGCCCAGCTTGGCCCTGGCCGGTCCGTACGCGTGCGGCCAGTTGCGGGCGAAGGCCAGCCGTCCCTCCTGGAACGCCAGGCGGGACTCCTCTTCCTTGTAGCTCAGCGACTCCCGGGGGATCCATCCCTCGCGCAGGCCCTGGAGCAGGAACTCGATCGCGGTCGCGCCCTTGGCCGGATCGAGGGTCACCTCGGTGCCGTCGCGGTTGACGATCTCGCCGCCGGCCGACTGGACGGCTTCGGAGAAGTTGACCGTGAGCCCCTCGTAGGCCAGGAACTGCCCGGCATAGCCTCCTATGTTGTGCTTTTTCGTGATTTGGCGGGCCTGGTCGCGTAGCTCGGCCCATGTCCTGGGCGGCTTCTTGACCAGGTCCTTCCGGTAATAGAGCAGCCCCGCGTTACTGGTGAACGGGACGGCCCACAGCTTGTCCTTATAGATCGCCGTCTCCACGACGGGCGGCAGGAACCTGTCGAGCGGGAACAACCCGCGCTCCAGGGGGATGATCCAGCCGTTCTCCGCGAATTCGGCGGTCCAGAAGACGTCAAGCCCGAGCACGTCGTACCGGCTGCTCTGGGCCTGGAGGTTCGCCGCCATCTGAGCGCGTTGCTCGTCGGCGGCTTCGGGCAGCTCCAGCAGCGTCACCTTCTCGGCCGGGTGGGCCTGGTTCCAGCGATCCAGCAGGGGTTGCAGGTACGCCGTGGTGTCGCGTCCGGTGGCGAAGGTGATCGGGCCTGTTCCGCTCGTTCCCTTTTCGCCGCCGCCCGCATCGCCCGTCGCCGCGCAGCCGGCCGCCAGGAGCACGGCCAGGAGCAGCGGCAGCGGACGAAGCACCCTGTTTCCTCCGTGTTCAGAGTGTTTTACATACGTGTTAGGTAGATGGATTCATGTTATGCACACCTGTAATCTGTAGGTCAACGGATTGCTTCGTAACGCCTACGTAACAGGACGCGGGGAGGTGGCGGTGCGGCTTCACCTGCTGGCGCTCCTGGCCAAAGAGCCGGCTCACGGCTACGAGCTCAAACAGGCACTGGAGCAGACCTTCGGCAGTGCCTATCCCTCCCCCAACATCGGCCAGATCTACGTCACCCTCGGCAGGCTGGAGAAGGACGGCCTGGTCCGGTCGGTCGACGTCGAGCAGTCCAACCGGCCCAACAAAAAGGTCTACTATCTGACCGCCAAGGGCCGGGAGGTGCTGGAGGCCTGGGTCGACGAGCCGACCGAGGGTCCCCGGGTGCGCGACGAGTTCTTCATGAAGCTCGTGCTCGCCCCCCTCACCGGCATCGCCGACCGGATGGTCCTGATCAACCGCCAGCGCCGCCACTATCTGTCACTCATGAGCGATCTCAACGACCTCCTGGCCGCCACCTCGCCGACGGACCGCGTGGCGATGCTGCTCATCGAAGGAGCCATGCTGCATCTGCAGGCGGATCTTGACTGGCTCGAGAGGTGCCAGGAGGATCTGGCATGAGCTCGGTTGTGAAAACGGTCAATCTGGTCAAAATCTACCAGGATGGCGCGGTGCCGGTTCCCGCGGTGCGCGGGGTGGACCTCCAGGTCGAGCCGGGCGAGTTCGTCGCCATCATGGGGCCGTCGGGCTCGGGGAAGTCCACGCTCGTCCACATGCTGGGCGGGCTCGACGCGCGTACGAGCGGGGAGATCTGGCTCGACGGCAAGCGCGTCGACACGCTGTCGGAGAGCGCCTGGGCGCTGCTGCGCCGCAAGAAGATCGGCTTCGTCTTCCAGTTCTTCAACCTGGTCGCCAACATGACCGTCGGCGACAACGTCGAGCTGCCCGCGCTGCTGGCCGGGGCCTCGCCCAAGGTCGCGCGCGAGCGCCGCGAGACCCTGCTGACCGCGCTCAACCTCAGCGACAAGGCCGACGCCGCGCCCGCCCAGCTCTCCGGCGGCGAGCAGCAGCGGGTGGCCCTCGCCAGAGCGCTGGCCAACCAGCCCAGCCTGCTGCTGGCCGACGAGCCCACGGGCAACCTCGACAGCCGCAACACCCGTGACGTGCTCAACCTGCTCAGCAAGGTCCACAAGGAGGGACAGACCATCGTCATGGTCACCCACGACGCCCGCGTGGCGAGCCTCGCCGACCGGGTGGTGTCGCTGTTCGACGGCGAGATCGTCGACGACGGCCGCATCGCCCGCCGCCGTACCCGCACCGCGGGCGAGGTGATCGACCTCCGATGAGCGCGTCACTGGCCGGAAGCCGGTGGATCAGGGCCGATCTACGGGCGAGGAAGGGCCAGGCCGCGCTGACCGTGCTGGTCGTGGCCGGCATCGTCGCCGCGCTGATCACCGCGGCGACCCTGCTCGAAGAGGGCACGAACCCGTGGCGCAGCCTGTTCGCCCAGACCGACGGCGCGCACGTGTGGCTCTACACCAAGGACAGCCCCCAGGTCGCCCTGGGCGGCATCGACGGCGTCACCCAGATCGCGGGCCCCTACCGGTCGGCCCCCGTCACCGTGGCGCAGAACGGCAAGAAGGAGCCGGCCGCGCTGCGCGCCATGCCGGCCACCCCGCCCGCCGTCGCGCATCCCGTGGTCTCCGAGGGCAGGTGGCTCGATCCGTCCCAGCCCGACGGGGTGGTGGTCGAGCGCTCCTTCGCCGAGTCGCTGGGGTTGCGCATCGGCGCCCCGTTCACGATCATCGCGCTCAGCGGCGAGCGGCACACCCTGTACGTACGCGGCATCGCCGACTCCGCCGAGCAGGGCTTCTACCCTGAGTGGACGCCGGGCCTGGCGTACGTGCTGCCGCTCATGCTGGACCGCATCGAGCCCATGCTGGGCCGCAGCGAATGGGTGACCGGGCTGCGCCTGGACGACCCTGAAGCCTCCCAGGTGGTCTCCCAGCGCGTCGTGGTCATGCTGGAGGACCGCCTCCAGCGCGTCTACACCTGGCGCGAGGTACGCGCCGCCATGGAGCTGGACAACCGCCTGCTGGGCACGCTGCTCGCGCTCTTCGGCGTGGTGGGCATCGTGGCCGCCGCGCTCGCGCTGGCCAACGCCGCCGGCGGCCGGGTGCTCGGGCAGCTCCGCGACCTCGCCACGCTCAAGTCCATGGGCTTCACCAGGGGCCAGATCGCGCTGCTGCTCCTGGTCGAGCACGGCGCGCTCGGCCTGCTCGGCGTGGCCGTCGGCACGGTGGCGGGCTGGGCGCTGATGGTCGCCCTGCTCGGCCCCACCTCCGTCGCGCCCGTCCCCGTGCTGGCCATCGTGGCGGGCACGGCCCTGCTCGTGCTGGCCGCCGTCGGCGTGCCCGCCTGGCGGGGCGGCCGTACGCCGCCGATCCCCGCCGCGCCCGCGGCACCGCCCCAGGGCCACCTGTCCAGGCTGGCCCGCCTGGCCCTCCTCGTACGCCTCCCGCCCGCCCTCGTGCTCGGCACCCGCGACGCCTTCACCCGCAGGGTGCCCGCGTTCCTGACGGCGTTCGGGCTCGCCGTGCCGATGATGATGATCACCATCGGGCTGGGCGTGTGGGCCACGCTGGACAACTTCCTCGCGCACCCCGAGCAGGTGGGCCAGCACGCCGCGCTCTACGTACGCCCCGGGAAGATGGAGCCCGCCGCGGCCGAGCGGCTGGCGCAGCAGGACCGCGACGTCAGCGCCGTCTACGCGGGCACCGACGTCAACGCGCTCGCCCCCGGAGAGGCCCGCTCGGTCAGGGTGCGGGCGATCGGCAGCTCCACCGACCCCTACCCGTTCCCGGTGGTCGAAGGCCGCATGTACGACCGCCAGGGCGAGGCCGTGGCCGGTCAGGGCCTGCTCGACCTGCTGGGGGTCAAGATCGGCGACCGGGTGCGGCTCACGGTGGGCGGCACCCCGCTGATCGTCAGGATCGTCGGCAGGACCGTCGAGCCCGAACAGGACGGCGAGGTGCTCTCCGTCGGCATCGACAGCCTGGCGGCCAAGGACTCCGTGCCGCCCGAGTACTACGCGCTGGCGCTCAAGCCCGGCGCCGACCCCGGCGAGGTGCGGGGGAGGCTGCTCGCGGAGTCGGGGGAGAGCCTCGACGTGCAGGTGGCCGTCAACCCGGCGGACCGGCTGTCGATCATCCGCGTGGTGATCGTGGCGATGATCGCCGTGCTGGCCCTCATCGGCCTGGCCAACCTCCTCACCGCCAGCGCGCTCGGCCTGCGCGACCACGCCTTCGACCTGGCCGTGCTCAAGGCCATGGGGCTGACCCCGCGCCAGGTCATGGCCACGCTCGTGACCGGCGCGGGCCTGCTGGTCGTGCTCGGCGTGGGCGTGGGCGCGGCGGCGGGGGTCAGCGTCGTCACCGGTCTGATCGACCTTCAGGGCCACAACAGCGGCGTTGGCGCGGGCATCGGCCGCGCGCCGTCGCCGCTGACGCTGGCGGTCACCGTACTGGTGGCCGTGGGCACGGCCCTTGCGGTCGCGCTGATCCCTGCGCGCCGCGCGGCCCGTGCCCAGGTGCCGGTCACTTCCCGCTGACCGTCTCCAGCTCGCCCTCACGCGCCTCAGACGCGGACTGCCCTGACTGCGCCGTCTGCTCGTCCTTCTGGAGCGCGAACCAGTAGAAGCCGTGCCCCGGCAGCGTGAGCAGGTAGGGCAGCTCCCCGATGCGCGGGAACTGCACGCCGCCGCGCGCCTCGACCGGGATCCAGCCCTCGAAGCGGCGCAGGTCCAGCTCCACCGGCTGCGGGAACTTCGACAGGTTGTTGACGCACAGCATCACGTCGTCGCCGTCCTCGCGCACGTACGTCAGCACGCACGGGTTGGACGACCACATCTCCGTGTACGCCCCCACGCCGAACACCGGGTGCTGCCGCCTGATGGCCAGCATCCTGCGGGTGAAGTGCAGCAGCGACCCCTCGTGCCGCTGCTGGGCCTCCACGTTGACCGCCTGGTACCCGTAGATCGGGTCCATGACCGCGGGCAGGTAGAGGCGGCCAGGGTCGGCCGTGGAGAAGCCGGCGTTGCGGTCGGGGCTCCACTGCATCGGCGTGCGGACCGAGTCGCGGTCCTCCAGCCAGATGTTGTCGCCCATGCCGATCTCATCGCCGTAGTAGATGATCGGCGAGCCGGGCAGCGACAGCAGCAGCGCCGTGAACAGCTCGATCCGGTCCCGGTCGTTGTCGAGCAACGGGGCGAGACGCCGCCGGATGCCGAGGTAGGCCCGCATGCGCGGGTCCTTGGCGTACTCCTTGTGCATGTAGTCGCGCTCTTCCTCGGTCACCGTCTCGAGCGTCAGCTCGTCGTGGTTGCGCAGGAAGATGCCCCACTGGCCGTTCTCGGGCAGCTTGGGGGTGCGGGACATGATCTCGGAGATCGGCTCGCGGGTCTCCTTCTTCACCGCCATGTAGATACGCGGCATCAACGGGAAGTGGAACGCCATGTGGCACTCGTCGCCGCCCGTCGTCGGGTCGCCGAAGTACTCCACAACGTCCTCAGGCCAGCCGTTGGCCTCGGCCAGCAGCACGCGGTCGGGGTAGAGGCGGTCGACCTCGGCCCGGATCTTCTTCAGGTACGCGTGCGTCTCCGGCAGCCCGGCGCAGGCCGTGCCCTCACGCTCGAACAGGTACGGCACCGCGTCCAGGCGGAACCCGTCGATGCCCAGGTCCAGCCAGAACCGCAAGACCTCGAGCATGGCCTCCTGCACCGCCGGGTTGTCATAGTTCAGGTCCGGCTGGTGGTGGAAGAAACGGTGCCAGTAGTACTGCTTGCGCACCGGGTCGTACGTCCAGTTGGACTCCTCGGCGCCGACGAAGATGATCGGCGCGTCGGGGTAGCCGCCGGGGTGGTCGGCCCACACGTAGAAGTCGCCGTACGGCCCTTCGGGGTCATGCCGGGATGCCTGGAACCAGGGATGCCGGTCGCTGGTGTGATTCATCACGAGGTCCGTGATGATCCGCAGGCCGCGGCTGTGGGCGGCCTCGACCAGCTGTACGAAGTCCCCCAGGTCCCCGAAGTCCGGAAGGATCTTCATGTAGTCCGAGATGTCATAACCGCCGTCGCGCAGCGGCGACTCGTACAACGGCAGCAACCACAGGCAGTCGACACCGAGCCACTTGAGGTAGTCAAGCTTCTCGATGAGACCGCGAAGGTCACCGGTCCCGTCGCCGTTGGAGTCCTTGAACCCCCGGACGAGAACCTCGTAAAACACCGCCCGCTTGTACCAGAGCGGATCCTCCGAGATGAAGTCCTCGGAGACCGGCTCCGGCGTTGGGGATGCGTTGATCATGATGTCGCTCACAGGAAGAGATGTGGGCAGGACGAAGTCACCGGTTACCCCGGCGTTGTTGATTGGTGACCGCGCCGCGTGGGGTCGTCATCCCTGCGAACCCCACTGCCCTGGACGGGACCGGATTTGTGATCTGGTGCCCGTTTGTTGCGGCGCTTACGGGCCGAACACTACCAGCCCGTTGGCTTTCCGGAACCCGCTTCTGCTGTGCGACCGTTAATACCCGAGAGATCCGTATGTAATCGCCCTGTTACCCAGAGTTCACTAAAAAGGTGGCGCGAGGTCCGAGAGGTCGTTCTCGAAGTCGCTCAGCCACAGGCCGAACAGCACAAGACCGCGCACCCAGAACCGGTCGTTCCAGCCGTTGAACCTGGTCAGAGCGTCGGGACCACCGGCGATCACCTCGTGCATCTCGTCCGACAGCAGGGCCGGTATCCGGTCGGCCAGAATCTCCAGCATCCGATGCGAGTAGCTCCGGGCGGGAGCCGCCGTCGATCGCAGCGGCACCCTCCTGAGCGGCTGCTTGATCACGTTCGTCGAGGGCAGAGCGGCCACCCTCGGGTTGGCGGCGTGCAGCACCTCGCGGTAGAACTTGCCCTGGTGCTTGCGGGCCACCCCCACCGACAGCGCCGCGTCGAAGAACTCCGGGTGGATGAACGGCGCCAGGAACGACGCCTCGGGCCCCACGAGGTTCACCGCCGAGCGCGCGATGCCCCGCACGGTCCTGGTGTGCAGCACCGACAGCGGCAGCTCCGCCCGGTGGCCGTGGAACATGGAGGTCGTCGCGAGGAACTGCTCGCGTACGGTCTCCTCCATCCACTCCGCCGCCGACTTCGACAGGAACGGCTGCGACGGCCGTCCGAGCGAGAGCGAGCCCAGCACCGCCGCCGACCGCTCGGCCTGCGTCCTCGCCTCCAGCGCGGCCCCGCTGACCATGAAGTTCTTCAGCAGCGGCCCGCCCGCCAGGCCGTCCACCAGGATCCGGCCCGCGCCGTGCACCTCCTTGGCGAAGGGGGCGTACCAGGCGTGGTGCGGCGTCAGGTACTCCAGCCTGCGCGCCA
Organism: Nonomuraea sp. NPDC052634; assembly: GCF_040678535.1. NCBI lineage: Bacteria > Bacillati > Actinomycetota > Actinomycetes > Streptosporangiales > Streptosporangiaceae > Nonomuraea > Nonomuraea sp. NPDC052634. The sequence continues at coordinate 528,313 of NZ_JBFATY010000003.1, forward strand.
CCTCCATCGCGTCGGACGGATAGGAGGCGGGGTCCTGCGGGATCACCCGGTGCGGGATGCCCAGCTCCCTGGTGATCGCCCTGGCGAAGTCGATGTCGGTGTCGGTGCCGTCGTCGGGGCTGGTCGTCCACGACTCGACGTCCGCGCCCCTGGCCTTGGCCACGCTGGCCAGCAGCCGCGAGTCGTAGCCGCCGCTGACCGGCACCAGCAGCGGCCGGCCGTCGTACTCGGAGTAGACGTGGTCGAGCAGGTCGACGATCTCCTGCGGGCTGATCCACCGCTCGTACGGCTCCGTGCGCAGCCAGCGCGGCAGCCTCCGCTCGGTGGTGAGCCTGCCGTGCTCCCACACCAGCGCGCTCGCCCCCGGCAGCCGTTTGACCTCGGTGTACGGCGTCGCCTCGCCCAGCGGGAACGTCACCTGCAGGATCGAGGCCCACGCCGACCAGTCGATCTCGATGGGCACCAGGGTGAGCAGCGGCTGGATGAGCGACGAGAAGTAGACCGCGTCGTCCAGGCGCACGTAGTAGACGTCCACCAGGCCGAGCCCGCCCGTGTGCAGCGCCACCCGGCGGCCGTCGCCGATCAGTCCGGGCGTCTCGTACGTCTCGGCGACCGTGATCCAGTCCTCCTCGGCCGTCTTCGGCCGGCGCTCGCCCCAGGCGAACGCGTACGCGTCACCGGACCTGTGGTACGGCGGCAGCGGGGTGGAGCTGAACAGCGCGGCCTCGTCCGACTGCAACGCCGGCCAGACCTTCGGCCCCGCGGCGGTCAGCTTGCCGAGCAGGGCGGTATCGATCCGGCCGAGAGCGCCGCAGACGTAGGGCCGTACGTTGAACTGCACCGGATCTCATCCCTTCGAGACGCTTCCCGCAAAAGAGTATCCTTTGCCGGGCTGAGAGAGTGGAGGTCCGGTTTGTCGACTGAGCTGGAGAGTACGCGCCGGGCGTTGCGCGACGCGATCGCGCATGCCGAGCGTGCCGCCGAGCTGGCCAGGCTGCTGGACGACGCCCAGGCCAAGCTGGCCGCGGCCGAGGAGCGCGCCGCGCAGGCCGACGCGCTGGCCGAGAAGCTCAGCGAGACGGAGGAACGGCTGGCGGCCGAGCAGGCCGCCGCCGACAAGCTCCGCAAGGAGCTGGCCGAGCAGCGCTTCCAGGCCGAGGTGGCCAACTGGAAGCTCTCGTCGATCAAGGTCGCCCGCTGGAACCGGCTGGGCGACGCCATCAAGAGCGGCAAGAGCAACCCGGTGCGCCTGGCCAAGGGCATCAAGGGCGCGGCCAAGCCGGTCAAGCGCCCGACGGCGCCCAAGCGCAAGCCGGTGGCCACCACCGCGAACAAGCCCAAGGAGGAGCGTCCCGGCGCCGCCTACCAGGCGACCACGTCGACCAGGACGCTCGAAGGCACCTCGTTCAAGCTCAAGCCGTTCCGCGTCCCGACCGGCCCCAACACCCGGCCGCACCTGACCGCCGCGGTGATCGCCGACCCGCACGCCGAGGCGCTGCTGCGCTACGAGTGGCGGCAGACCACCGGCTTCACGCCCCGCGACTTCGCCAGGGTGCTCCCGCTGGAGGTGCCGCACCTGCTGGTCGTGGAGTCGGTCACGCAGGGCCCGTGGGCCGAGGAGATCATCGGCGAGCCCGGCGAAGGGCTCAAGGCGTTGCTCGCCTGGTGCGCCGAGCGCGGCATCCGCACGGTCTTCTGGCACACCAAGGGCGACGTGTCGGCGTACGCGGCGGCGGCCGACCTGTTCGAGCACCGCTTCACCGCCGACCTGACCGTGGCCTGGCCGCGCCTGCAGTTCGGTGTGCAGCCCAGGGTGCACAACCCGCTGCCGCTGTCCGGCGGCCGCATCGACCGGGTGCTCACGCTCGACCAGCTCCTGCCCGAGCACCTGTCGTACCCGGACGTGCTGACCTCCTACCGCTGGCCGGCCGCCGCCGACTGCCCGCCGGGCACCCCGCAGTGGCGGCTCGCCGAGATCGCCGCCTGCGGCACGCCCATCGGCACCGAGCCGGACTCGCGGCGGGCGCACGTGGCGCTGCGGCGGGCGTACTCGATGGGCACGATGAGCGAGCGCATCGACGAGATGCTGGACGCGATCGGCCTGCCCAGCGCGCGGCCCACGCTCAACACCTCGGTGCTGCTGCCGATCCGCGACCCGTACTCGATGGAGCACGCGCTCGCGCAGGTCGCCCGGCAGTCGGGCGTCGACCAGCTCATCATCATCGGGCCGCCGGAGGCCGAGCTGCGGGCCCGCGACGTGCTGCCGGACGTGGAGGTCGTCTACCGCCGCCCGTCGCCGTCCATGACCGAGGGCGCGATGCTCAACGCCGGGCTCGACCTGTGCGAGGCCGATCTCGTCGCGGTCATGGACCCGCGCGACGTCTACGGCCCCCACTACCTGTCCGACCTGCGCAGGGCGTTCCTGTTCACCACCGCCGACATCGTCGGCAAGGCCGCCTTCTACGCCCACCTGCGCAAGCCGCAGGCCACGCTGCTCAAGCAGCCGGAGGCCGAGTACACCTACCTGCCCGAGATCGCCGGCGGCACCCTGCTCGCCCGCCGCAACGCGATGCGCGAGCTGGGCTTCGCCGACCTGACCGAGGGCTGGGACGAGGTGCTCATGCGGCAGTGCCGCGCCGACGGCGTCAAGGTCTTCTCCGCCGACAGGTTCGGGTACGTGCGGGTGCGCGACGAGGACCGCTGGCTGCTCGGCGCGGCCCAGCTCGTCGAGTACGGCTCCGCCGAGCCGCACGCCCTCATCTGAGCCGCACTCAGCCGAGCCAGAGCACCAGCGCCAGGGCCGTCAACGCGAAGCCGCCGACCACTCCGGCCCCGGTCCTGGCCGCCGTGCCGAGGCGGAACCTCGCCTGGGCGAGGGCTTCGGCGACGACGGCGAGCGCGAGCCACGGACTCCACGCGATGAGCAGCCACGCCCAGACCGATCTCGGCCGCCAAGCCGTCCCCCTTTACCCCGCTTTCCCCTGCAGAGGGAGACGATCCGCCCGCATGCCGCAGTTCCCTCGCGTAAGGTCGTCGCGATGACGCTCGATGAGCTGGCCGCCGCGCTGGGCGAGCCGCCCGTGCCCGACGGCACGTGGGAGCGCGAGTTCGGCTACGTCTCCGCGGCCGCGCTGCGCCGCCGGATGCCGCCCGAGGACCTGGCCGGCAGGGTGCGCGGGATCGACGGCGTGGTCTCCGTCGAGGTGCGGCGGAACGGGTTCCTGCGCATCGTCGTGGACGACCCGTTCGAGCTGGTCGAGGCCGCGCCCGTGCCGTACGAGCCGTCCTGGCCCGACTTTCCCCGCACCTGGGACAACCCGGGCTTCGTCGTGCGCTACGCACGTGCGCGCGCCTGCGCCGTGCTGCGGTGGGCCGCCGATCTCGGGGTGCCGAGGAGCCAGGCGGGCGTGCCAGGCGATCCGGCGCATCGGCAGGTGCTCAGGGTGCTGGCCGAGCTGCCGGGGCGGCGGGGAAGCAGGGATCCGGGGTGGGAGGCGTACCTGCCGCGGCTGGCGCTGGCCTACCACGACGCGCATGAGCGCGCGCCGGCGGTGCCCGTGGGGGACGAGGCGCCCGGGCCCGAGCACGCCGCGAGGGTGCGGGTCGCGGATGTGGTACGGATCGTGCTTCCCGGCCCCGACCGCCTCTGAGCAGAAGATATCCGGTAAAACGGCGAAAAAGAGTAAAAATTACCCTGCCAGAGCTTGATCGCGTCTCGATACGTGGTCACAGGGTCATGGCTTACTTGCGCTTCCGATAGCCTCGATCGGGTGAGTCGATTCGCCCATCCCGCAGGGGACCGGCACGCCGAGATGCTGCCCCAGGAGCGCCCGCCGCAGGCGCCCGCCGACCTCAACCGGATCAACCCCGCGATCTGGCCCCGAACGTCGAGCCGGACCGACGGGGCGCTGACCGTTGGCGGGGTGGACGTACGCGACCTGGCCCGCGAGCACGGCACCCCGCTCTACGTCATCGACGAGGACGACGTGCGCTCGCGCATGCGCGACTACGCCACGGCCTTCGCCGGCTCCGAGGTCCACTACGCAGGCAAGGCGTTCCTGTGCAAGGAGATCGTGCGCTGGCTGATCGACGAGGGCCTCGGCCTCGACGTCGCCAGCAACGGCGAGTTGGCCGTCGCGCTCAGCGTCGGCTTCCCGCCCGAGCGCATCACCATGCACGGCAACAACAAGTCCACCGCCGAGCTGACCAGGGCGCTTGAGGCCGGCGTCGGCATCATCGTCGTCGACTCCTTCGATGAGATCGCCCGCCTCGGCTACCTCGCCGAGCAGCACGGCAAGCGGCCCAAGGTCATGGTCAGGGTCACCACCGGCGTCGAGGCCCACACCCACGAGTTCATCGCCACGGCACACGACGACCAGAAGTTCGGGCTGTCGCTCAGCTCGGGGGCGGCGGCCGAGGCCGTACGCAGGATCCTCGCCCTGCCCCAGCTCCAGCTCGTCGGCCTGCACTCCCACATCGGCTCCCAGATCGTCGACACGGCCGGGTTCGAGGTCGCCGCGCGGCGGCTGGCCGGCCTGCTCGTGCAGATCAAGGAGGAGCACGGCGTCGTGCTGCCCGAGCTCGACCTCGGCGGCGGCTACGGCATCGCGTACGTCGACGACGACGCCGCCCCCGACATCAAGGAGCTGGCCGACGGGCTGCGCGAGATCGTCACCAAGGTCTGCGCCGACGCCGGCCTGCCCGTGCCGCGCCTCACCGTCGAGCCGGGCCGCACCATCGTCGGCCCCGGCGGCATCACGCTCTACGAGGTCGGCACCATCAAGGACGTCGAGGGCCTGCGCACGTACGTGAGCATCGACGGCGGCATGAGCGACAACGTCCGCACCGCGCTCTACGGCGCCGAGTACACCGCCGTGCTGGCCAGCCGCGCAAGCGACGCCCCGCCCATGCTGAGCCGCCTGGTCGGCAAGCACTGCGAGAGCGGCGACATCATCGTGCGCGACTTCCACCTGCCGTCCGACCTCGCGCCGGGCGACCTCATCGCGGTGGCCGCCACCGGCGCCTACTGCCGCTCGCTTGCCAGCAACTACAACTACCTGCCCAGACCCGCCGTGGTGGCCGTCTCGGGCGGCACCTCGCGCGTGATCGTGCGAGGCGAGACCGAAGAAGACCTGTTGAGGGGGCAGCTGTGAAACCGCTGAAGGTGGCTCTGCTGGGCTGCGGCGTCGTCGGCTCCCAGGTCATCAGGCTCATGCACGAGCAGGCCGCCGACCTGGCCGCCCGCGTCGGGGCGCCGCTCGAGCTCGCCGGGGTGGCCGTGCGCAGGCTGGGCCGCAAGCGCGACGTCGAGATCGACCCCGCGCTGCTCACCACCGACGCCGAGTCACTGGTCACCCGCGACGACATCGACATCGTGGTGGAGGTCATCGGCGGCATCGAACCGGCCCGTTCGCTCATCGTCTCCGCCCTGTCCAAGGGCAAGAGCGTGGTCACCGCCAACAAGGCGCTGCTCGCCGAGGACGGCGCCACCCTCCACGAGGCGGCCAGGGCCGGCAACGGCGACCTCTACTTCGAGGCCAGCGTCGCCGGCGCCATCCCGCTGCTGCGCCCGCTGCGCGAGTCGCTGGCCGGCGACCACGTCAAGCGGGTGCTCGGCATCGTCAACGGCACCACCAACTACATCCTCGACAAGATGGACTCCACCGGCGCCTCCTTCACCGACGCGCTGGAGGAGGCCCAGACGCTCGGCTACGCGGAGGCCGACCCGACCGCCGACGTCGAGGGCTTCGACGCCGCCGCCAAGGCCGCCATCCTCGCCTCGCTCGCCTTCCACAGCCGGGTGCGGGCCGAGCAGGTGCACCGCGAGGGCATCACCGAGATCACCGCCACCGACGTCGCCTCCGCCAAGGCCATGGGCTACGTCATCAAGCTGCTGGCCATCTGCGCGCGCTCCGACGACGGCCGCTCGTTCGGCGTGCGGGTGCACCCGGCGATGATCCCGCGGACCCACCCGCTGGCCGGGGTGCGCGAGGCGTACAACGCGGTCTTCGTCGAGGCCGAGTCGGCGGGCCAGCTCATGTTCTACGGCAAGGGCGCGGGCGGCGCCCCCACCGCATCGGCCGTGCTCGGCGACCTGGTGGCCGTGGGCCGCAACCGCCTGGCCGGCACCCGCGGCCCCGAGGAGTCCACCTACGCCGAGCTGACCGTCCACCCCATGGGCGAGACCGTCACGCGCTGCCATGTGGCGCTCGACGTCGCCGACAAGCCGGGCGTGCTGGCCCGGGTGGCCGAGCTGTTCGCCAAGCACGACGTGTCCATCCAGACCGTCCGCCAGGAGGGCCGCGGCGACGACGCCCAGCTCGTCATCGTCACCCACCGCGCCACCGACGCCGCGCTCTCGGCGACCATGGAGGAGCTGCGCGAGCTCGACATCGTCCGCGCGGTGGCCAGTGTGATGCGCGTGGAGGGCGACGACCCGAGCTGAGCCTCCGGAGGGGGAGTAAGCGTCAGATCGCCGTCGAAACGGGCGTAAGGTAGGCGCCGTTCCGTACCCGCGCCCGAGGAGCACCCAGCGATGTCCGAGACCCCCTGTGGCTTCGCGCGTACGCCGGAGAAGGGGCTGGCCCGCCTCCATTGGGCCGCCGGTGACGGCGGCGCGAGCGGCGAGTGGGCGGTCGACGGCGGGCCGCCCGACGTGCCCGCCCTGCGCCCGCTGCGCGGCCTGGAGGTCGAGTGGCCGGACGAGCAGGTGCCGCTCGACGGGCTGATGCGGCTGGCCGCCGCCGGTGTGCCGCTGACCGCCGCGTCCGCGCCCGCGTGGGTGCCCGCCGACCTGGCCGCGCTGCTCACCGACCGCGACTGGCTCGCACACCCGGCCGACGGCACCGCGCGCTCGCTGGCCGACCTGCGGCGCGAGGAGCACAGCGTACGCCTGCGCCGTCTGGCGCACCCGACGCCCGCTCCCCACGTCAGCATCGTCATGGCGACCAAGCGGCCCGCGCTGGTGGGCGCCGCGCTGGCGCAGATGGAGCGGCAGCGCGACGTCACCGCGGAGGTGGTGCTCGGCCTGCACGGGGTGGCCTTCGACGAGGTGCGCGAGGCGGTCGAGTCCTGCTCGCTGCCCGTGCGCTGGGTGGAGGTGGACGCCTCGGTGCCGTTCGGTGAAGTGCTCAACCGGGCGGCGGCCAAGGCCGAGGGCGACCATCTGGCGAAGTGGGACGACGACGACTGGTACGGCCCCCGCCACCTGGCCGATCTGTTCATGGCGATGACGTACGCGAAGGCCGACGTGGTGGGCACCACGGCCGAGTTCTTCTACCTTGAGCCGCTGGAGGCGACCATCAGGCGCACGACGTTCGCGAGCGGGGCGAGCTATCCGAGCGAGGTCTACTCCGATCACGTGGCGGGCGGCACGATCATGGTGCCTCGGTCGAAATTTCATGACATAGGCGGATTCCCTGCGTTGCCACGGGCCGTCGATCTCGAATTTCTCAAGAAGGCCAAGAGCGCGGACGCCACCATCTACCGCACCCACGGCCTCGGCTACATGCTGCGCCGCGGGCTCAGCCGCGACCACACCTGGCAGCTCCCGCTGGCCCACTTCGTCAAGGTGGCCGCCAACCAGTGGCGGGGCTTCCGCCCGAGCCTGCTGATGGAAGCCGCGTGATCCCCCGCGTACGCGGCAACGACTACCGCGTCCTCACCCTCGACGAACCGCTCGACCCGCGGCTCACGGTCAGCGTCGTCGTGCCCGCCTACGGCGGCCAGGACAAGCTCGACCTGGTGCTCGCCGCCCTCGCCAGGCAGACCTACCCGGGCACGCTCACCGAGGTCATCGTCGTCGACAACGGCAGCGAGCCGCCGCTGCGCCTGCCCGGTGAGCGGCCCGAGCTGACCAGGATCGTGCGCTGCGAACGCCCCGGACGCGCCGCCGCCCGCAACGCCGGCCTCGCCGCCGCCACCGGCGAGGTGATCCACTGGCTCGACTCCGATGTGCTGCTCACCCCCGGCGCGCTCGAGGCGCACATGCGCTGGCACCACGCCGCTCCCTACCTCTCCGTCACCGGCTACCTGCGCTTCACCGAGGCCCCCGTGCCCGCCGAGCTGCCCGACGACCTCGAAGCGGCCTTCGAGCCCGCCGAGCCGCACTCCTGGCTGGTCGACCTCGTCGAGCGCACCGACGGGCTCACCGACAACCCGCAGCGCCCGTTCAGCCTCCACGTGGGCGGCGCGACCTCGGTCAACGCCGCGCTCATCAAGGCCGCCGGGCCGATGGACGACGACCTGGTGCTCGGCCAGGACACCGAGATGGGCTACCGGCTGTGGCAGGCGGGCGCGGTCTTCGTGCCCGAGCCGGCCGCCCGTGCCTACCACATCGGGCCGACCATGCGGATGCGCGACAAGGCGCCCATCGACCGGGTGAGCCACGCGTTCGTCGCCGACCGCATCCCCGCCTACCGGTGGCTGCGCGGGCATCCCGGACGGCAGTGGAAGGTGCCGTACGTCACCGCCGTCGTCGAGGCCGCGCCCGGCTACGACGAGGTGCGCGCCACCGTGGACGCGCTGCTCGCCGGCACGGTGCCCGACGTGTCCGTGCTGCTCGTCGGCCCCTGGGACACTCTCGAACGCGACCGCCGCGCGCCGCTCAAGGATCCGTCGCTCGACCTGGTGCTCATCGAGGGCCACTACCGGCACGAGGGCCGGGTACGCCTGGTCACCGCCGCCGAGGCCGACCCCGCCGTGCCGTACACGCTGCGCCTGCCCGCCGGGTGGATCCCCGGCGACGACACCCTCGCCCGGCTGCTCGACCTCGCCCGCGCGCAGGGGCTCGGGCTGGTGAACGTGCTGCTCGACGAGTCCGCCGACGGCGTCGTCGCGGCCCGGCTCGAACGCACCTCCGCCTTCGCCAGGGCCCGCATCGTCGCCGAGGCGGGCGAGAACCTCGACGACGTGGTGGACGACGTCGCGGGCGTGCTCTGGGTCGACGGGGCCGCCTACGGCTTCGCCGCCGAGGCCGAGCCGCCGCAGGGGCGGCGCAGCGCGTACAAGGAACGCAAGGCCGCGCTGGACGAGGCGGCCAGGCTGCGCAAGGAGACCGAGCGGCTGCGGGCGCAGGTGGCCAAGTGGCGCGACGAGGCCGGCAACTGGCGCAAGTCGGCCGTGGAGCTGCGGCGCGAGGTCGGCACGCTGCGGCGGGAGATCGGCACGTTGCGCCGCCGCATCGCCGCCGCCGACCGCGCCCAGAAGAACCTGCGCTCGATCGTCTCGACGACGTTCCGACGCGCGCTGCGCCGCAAACGCTGACCGCCGTCACCCGGGACGGGGCCGAGGTCGTGGCTTCGGCCCCGTCCGGCGGCTTCGTTCGCCCCGCTGTCCACGGCCCCGCTAACCACGGCCCTGCTGTCCACGGCCCTGCCCGTCGCGGTGCCGCCGACGACCTCACCCGCCCAGCGGCACCTTCGGCCCCTGAAGGCGGCCACCCGCCGGCGCGCGCACGCAGCGATGTCCGCGCGGCGCGCTCCCCACACCTGGCGGGTCGGTGCGGGCCGGTGGCCCCCCTTCCAGCGGGCGGAGTCAGTTGTTGCGGAGGGCCGACTTGATGCGGCGCAGCAGGCGCTTCTGCGGCGGCGCGCTCGGAGTCTGCGCGGCGGCCTTCGGCGCGGAAGACGGGGCTGCGGCACCCTGACCGGGCCGCTTCGGCTGCCCGGACTGCTGCGCCTGGCCGGTTTGCTTCTGCTGCTCGGGCTGTTTCGGCTGGTCGGGCTGTTTGGGAGCGGGCCAGAAGCGGTCGGGCGGCTCGTGCCGTACGCCGTGCGTGACGTCGATGATCTTGTCGACGTCGTCCACGCCGCTCAGGTCGGTCACGCCGTCCGCACCGTCCACGACCGCGCCCGCGCCGGTGAGCAGCAGCGCGCGGCCGAGCGCGGAGGTGCGTTCCAGCCGGGCCGTACGCCCGTCGGGCAGGTCCACGACCAGCACCCCGGTCAGGTCCTTCTGCACCGACTCGATCATCCGCTCCAGCGTCACCCGGTGCAGCGGCACGTCCACCGGCCCCCGGTAGCGGAACGGGATCGGCGCGGGCGAAGGCGCGGCCTCGTCGATGAGCCTGATGCGTTCGTCGTGCGCGAACAGATCCCGCAGCAGCCGCAGGTCGAAGTCCGGGTCCGACAGCGAGTGACGCCCGCCGGCCAGCCGCGACCACGGCCCGACCAGCGTCACCACGACGTCCTGCAGCTTGCCGTCCAGCGCGGCGGACACCGCCTGCCGCACCTCCTGCTCTGACGCGCCCGCGATGTCGTACACGATCTCCACGTACGGCACCAGCCACCGCCGCCCGGGCTCCTTGCGCAGGTCGCGGCGGAGCGGGATGCGGTGCGCCAGGTACGGCTCCACCGCCCGCACCGCGCGCTCCCTGTCGCGGTGCTGCGACGGCAGCCCCAGATGCACGGCCTGGGCGTCCATGTCGGGGATGAAGACCACGCCGTGCATGGCCAGCCGGTAGGAGAACTCGGTGTCCTCGCCCCTGGCGACCGTCGGATCGAGACCGCCCACGGCGTGGAAGACCTCCCTGGGAAGGGCGAAGGTCGGCCCGGTGCACACGTGGTACGGATTGCGGCTCTTGCGCAGACCGTCGGTCTTGGCGATCGTGGCCTCCGTTGAGCTGGCCACCGCCGTCTCCAGGTCGAACAGCTCTCCCAGGTGTCCCGCCCGGAAGACCTGCTCAGGGGTGACGGGAGGCGCGTCCACGAACTTCTTCATGCCGATCGTGACCAGGTAGTCGGTCACGTGATGCCAGCGCGCCAGCGCCTCGATGTGCTCCTTGCAGGCCACCATGTCGGAGTCGAGCCGCTGGATGATCTCGCCGTCGGCGGCCTTGACCCCGGTGTTGACCGCGTTGGAGATGCCCCAGCCGTCGCGCACCCGTACCAGGCGGGTGTTGAACGGGCGGATCTCGGGCAGGCGGATGGGCGGGTCGCTGCCGTCGTCGACGACCAGCACCTCCATGAGGTGCTCCGGATACGTCTGGGCCGCCAGCGCCGCCAGCGTCAGGTCGAGCTTGTCCTGCCCTCCGCGCGCGGGAACGACCACGCTGACGGAAAGGGCGGGTGACCAGGCGCCGAGCCGCGGTGCGGACACCGGTGAATAGTCGTTCTGCCTCAGAGCAGGACGCGCGTTCATGGTCGTTGACCCCCTGGCCGAGACCTTATCGGGAGATGCTGAGTATTTCCTGAATAGTGCGACTGTCCAATGCAGAAGTGCGGCGGGTGTCCGACCCGTGGACGCCGCTCCGCGACCGTCCCCGGCACCCCGTACACTCTGTGCCCAACAGCGCAGGTAGGGAGTCACTATGAGCAGGTCATGGCGTGGCCTCATCGAGGAGTACCGCGAGCGTCTTCCGGTCACCGCGAAGACCCCCGTCATCACGCTGCTCGAAGGCGGCACGCCGCTGGTGCCCGCACATCGCGTCTCCGCGCTCACCGGGTGCGAGGTCTACCTGAAGGTCGAGGGGGCCAACCCGACGGGCAGCTTCAAGGACCGCGGCATGACGATGGCCATCAGCAAGGCCGTCGAAGAGGGGGCCAAGGCCGTCATCTGCGCCTCCACCGGCAACACCTCCGCCTCGGCCGCCGCCTACGCCGTGCGCGCCGGGCTGACCTGCGCCGTGCTGGTGCCGCGGGGGAAGATCGCCATGGGCAAGCTGGCCCAGGCGCTCGTGCACGGCGCCACGCTGCTGCAGGTCGAGGGGTCGTTCGACGACTGCCTTGAGATGACGCGCAAGCTGTCGTCCGAATATCCGATCGCGCTGGTCAACTCCGTCAACCCGTTCCGGCTCCAGGGCCAGAAGACCGCCGCGTTCGAGATCGTCGACGCGCTCGGCGACGCCCCCGACATCCACTGCATCCCCGTCGGCAACGCCGGCAACATCTCGGCCTACTGGATGGGCTACTGCGAATACGCCGAGGACGGGGTGGCCACCAAGCGTCCGCGCATGTTCGGCTTCCAGGCCAGCGGCGCCGCGCCGATCGTGCACGGCGCGCCCGTGTCCCACCCCCACACCATCGCCACCGCCATCCGCATCGGCAACCCGGCGTCCTGGTCGCTGGCCACGGCGGCCCGCGACGAGTCGGGCGGCGTCATCCAGGCGGTGACCGACCGGCAGATCGCGGCGGCGTACAAGCTGCTGGCGCAGGAAGAGGGCGTGTTCGTCGAGCTCGCTTCCGCCGCGAGCGTAGCGGGGTTGCTGCACGCCCACGCGCAGGGCATGGTGGAGGCGGGGCAGCGCATCGTCTGCACGGTTACCGGTAACGGGCTCAAAGACCCGGACTGGGCGATCTCGGGGGCGCCCGCGCCGGTGGTCATCCCCATCGACGTCCACGCCGCCGCGGCGGCGCTCAACCTCGCCTGACGGGGGAGTACGAGGAAAAGTGAACGAATGAGGACCGTTGACATCCGCGTGCCCGCGACGTCGGCCAACCTGGGGCCGGGTTACGACGCGCTCGGGCTCGCGCTGAGCCTCCACGACGAGGTCACGGCCACGCTCACCGGGGAGCGCGGCGTCCACGTCGTCGTGGAGGGCGAGGGGGCGGGGGAGGTCGACACCGGCGAGGGGCATCTGGTCGTCAAGGCCATGCGGGTGGCGTTCGACCGCATGGGAGTGCCTCAGCCGGAGGGCATACGCCTGCACTGCCGTAACCGCATCCCGCACGCACGGGGGCTCGGGTCGTCGTCGGCGGCGGTGTGCGCCGGCATTCTCGCCGCGCGCGCCCTGGCAGGTCCCGACCTGCCGCAGACCGCATTGAGCGACGACGACGTCTACGCGCTGGCCACGGAGATGGAAGGGCATCCCGACAATGTGGCGCCCTGTCTTTCCGGTGGGCTGACCGTCGCGTGGTCCGACCACACCGGGCGGCCGCATAGGCTGAAATTGGTCCCCGACCAGCGCATCCGTCCGGTGGTCTGCGTCCCTTCGACGCGGCTGTCCACGGAGGCCGCACGGGGGCTGCTGCCGAAGGACGTGCCCCACGAGGACGCCTCCTTCAACGCCGGCCGGGCCGCGCTGCTGATCGCCGCGCTGACCCAGCGGCCAGAGCGCGGGCTGTTGCTCGCCGCCACAGAAGATCGGCTCCATCAGCAATACCGCGCGCCTGCCATGCGGCAGAGCGCGGATCTGGTAGAACGTCTCCGTGCAGTGGGCGTGCCTGCGGTCGTTTCGGGAGCGGGTCCCACGGTCCTTGCGTTTTCGTCATCGGATTCGCAGGATTTGATCGCGCCAGAAGTGGGTAATGACTGGCACATCCAGCAAATGGACGTCGACCCGGTCGGTGCGAACGTTCAGTTCCCCGAGACACGCTGAAACCTCTTTAGACCTTCAGGGAATAGCCGTGTGCGCTGGTGATGTTAGGCTGATAGCCGCACCAGATGCCCCCTTGGTGGGTGCGTGCTTGTCAGCCATACATCGCTGCATCATGCTTCACGTCGCGAGGCGTGGGCAGCGCGGCTGTCTCCCCGGAATCCGTTGCCTCCGGTTGGCCCACACCCGGTTGGCGCAACGCGAGGTGGCGACGACGGGGACCTGCGCGTTCGAATCATCTCGACATCTGGTTGGCGACAGCAATCTGGGGGGTGTCAGTCACGCGCCAAGGGCCATCGGCGGCGTTGACGAACCCCTCCCCAAGAGTGGCGGCCGTCTCAAGCGACAGCCGAAGATCGCAGAGTGCACCCCGACCCGGTCTGTCCCGCCGGATCGCAAGCACCTCCGGGACGCCCGGAAGAACAAATCCGGCGCCCGACCCCTGGGAAGGACCTTTTAGTTGAGCGACACCACCGAACTCCTCTCCGACGCATCAGGCGCTGAGCCGGCGTCCGGCGACACCCCCACCCGCGCAGCGGCCAAGCCGCGTGCGCGTCGCTCCGGCACCGGCCTGTCCGCCAAGGTGCTGCCCGAGCTGCAGAAGATCGCAGCGGAGCTGGGCATCAGCGGGACCGGGCGCATGCGGAAGAGCCAGCTCATCGCGGCCATCCAGGAGAAGCAGGGTGGCGGTTCCGGAGAAGGCGCAGCGCAGGCCGCGACGGTGGCCGAGGCCCCCGCGGCCGCTCCTGCGGAGGCGCCCGCGGCCGAGCGACCCACCCGTACGCGCAGGGAACGTTCCCGCGCCAAGACCACCACGGAAGAACCCGCGCAGCAGCCCGCCGCAGCCGCGCCCGAGCCCGCGGCCAGCGCGCCGGAGCCGGTCGCCGCGGCCCCGGCGGAGCCCGTCGTGGAGCAGCAGTCGCAGCCCACCGAGGCCGGCCAGGGCGAGTCGCGCTCCGAGCGCGGCGAGAGCCGTCGCGAGCGCCGCAGCCGCGGTGAGCGCCGCGAGCGGGGCGGCGACCGTAACGGTGAGCGCAGCAGCGAGGGAGGCCGCGATGGGGGTCGCGGCGACCAGCGCGAGCGCGCCGCCGCGGCCGAGTCCGGCAGCCGTTCCGAGCAGCGCACCGAGCAGCGCGGCGAGGAGGAAGAGCGCAGCGGGCGCAGCCGCAGGGGACGTTTCAGGGAGCGCAACCGCGGACGCGGCCGCGACCGCTACGACAGCGGCGAGCCCGTCATCAACGAGGACGACGTCCTCATCCCGATCGCCGGCATCCTCGACATCCTCGACAACTACGCGTTCGTCAGGACGAGCGGCTACCTGCCCGGCAGCAACGACGTCTACGTCTCGCTCTCCCAGATCCGCCGCCACGGCCTGCGCAAGGGCGACGTCATCACCGGCGCCGTGCGCCAGCCGCGCGAGGGCGAGCGCCGCGAGAAGTTCAACGCCCTGGTCCGCCTCGACACCGTCAACGGCATGGACCCGGAGCAGGCCCGCAACCGGCCCGACTTCAACAAGCTGACGCCGCTCTACCCGCAGGAGCGCCTGCGCCTGGAGACCGAGCCCAACGTCCTCACCACGAGGATCATCGACCTGGTCTCGCCCATCGGCAAGGGCCAGCGCGGCCTCATCGTCTCGCCGCCCAAGGCCGGTAAGACGATGGTGCTGCAGGCGATCGCCAACGCGATCACCCGCAACAACCCCGAGTGCCACCTCATGGTCGTGCTCGTGGACGAGCGGCCTGAAGAGGTCACCGACATGCAGCGGTCGGTCAAGGGCGAGGTCATCCACTCGACCTTCGACCGTCCCGCCGAAGACCACACCACGGTCGCCGAGCTCGCCATCGAGCGGGCCAAGCGCCTGGTGGAGCTGGGCCACGACGTCGTCGTCCTGCTCGACTCGATCACCCGGCTCGGCCGCGCCTACAACCTCGCGGCCCCCGCGTCCGGGCGCATCCTGTCGGGTGGTGTCGACTCCACGGCGCTCTACCCGCCCAAGCGCTTCTTCGGCGCCGCCCGCAACATCGAGAACGGCGGCTCGCTGACGATCCTCGCCACGGCCCTGGTCGAGACCGGGTCGAAGATGGACGAGGTCATCTTCGAAGAGTTCAAGGGCACCGGCAACATGGAGCTCAAGCTCAACCGGTCCCTGGCCGACAAGCGCATCTTCCCCGCGGTCGACGTCGACGCGTCCGGCACGCGTAAGGAAGAGATCCTCATGGCCAAGGAGGAGCTGCAGATCGTCTGGAAGCTGCGCAGGGTGCTGCACGCGCTCGACATGCAGCAGGCGCTGGAGCTGCTCCTGGAGAAGATGAAGGAGACCAAGTCCAACGCGGAGTTCCTCCTGCAGGTCCAGACGACCACGGTGAGCAACGACCGCGGCTAGCGCGCGCGTCGTGAGGGGTGGCGGGCCATCCGCCACCCCTCACGCGTGTCCGAGATCGGCCCGCACGTGATCTCGCTTGCGGCCCGCACGGTCGGTCCGCAGGTGATCCCGCTTCCGGCCCCGCACGGCCGGGGTCGCACGTGCTTCCGCAGCCGGTTTCCGTACGTTCCCGCTGCCGGCCCGAGCATGGCGCCGCGCCCGGACCTCGTGCGCTCCCCGCGCGGCCCTTTGATCAGGGGAGCGGGGAATGCGCGATGGCCTGGGATGGTTTCACGATCTGGCACACTGGTAGCTGACCATTTCGCGGCTCCGGTTCACGCCATGCGTGAAGGCGACCCGGCGGCCGCACCCCGAAAGGACAGCAATGAAGCCCGACATCCACCCTGACTACCACGTGACGCAGGTCTCCTGCTCCTGCGGCAACACCTTCGTCACCCGCAGCACGGCGAAGAACGGCGTGATCCACGCCGACGTGTGCTCGGCCTGCCACCCGTTCTACACGGGCAAGCAGAAGATCCTCGACACCGGCGGCCGGGTGGCCCGTTTCGAGCAGCGCTTCGGCAAGAAGTCCACGGGCAAGTAGCTCCACGTACGCCGGCCCGGACGCACACGCGTGCGCCGGGTCGGCGTTGTTGGTGAAGAGCCCGAACCTCGAAACACAAAGGACCCGCGGTGAACCTCGACGAGTTGCTCAAGGAGTATTCCGAGCTGGAGTCGCAGCTCGCCGACCCCGCCGTGCACGCCGATCAGCAGAAGGCCCGCACGCTTGGCAAGCGCTACTCCCAGCTCACTCCCATCATCGCCACCTACCGCGAGCTCGAGTCGGTCCGCGAAGACCTGACGGCCGCCAAGGAGCTGGCCGGCGAGGACGAAGCGTTCGCGGCCGAGGCCGCCGAGCTCGAAGCGCGCATCCCGCAGCTCGAAGAGCGGCTGCGCCACCTGCTCATCCCGCGCGATCCCAACGATGACAAGGACATCATCATGGAGATCAAGGCGGGCGAGGGCGGCGAGGAGTCCGCGCTGTTCGCCGGCGACCTGCTGCGGATGTACCTCCGCTACGCCGAGCGGCTCGGCTGGAAGACCGAGATCATCGACGCCCAGCCGTCCGACCTCGGCGGCTACAAAGACGTCACGGTCGGCATCCGCGCCAAGGGCGAAGAGGGCGTGTGGTCCCGGCTGAAGTACGAAGGCGGCGTCCACCGCGTGCAGAGGGTGCCCGTCACCGAGTCACAGGGCCGCATCCACACCAGCGCGGCGGGCGTGCTCGTCTACCCGGAGGCGGAGGAGGTCGACGTCCAGATCGACCCCAACGATCTGCGCATCGACGTCTATCGCTCCAGCGGTCCCGGCGGCCAGAGCGTCAACACCACCGACTCCGCGGTCCGCATCACCCACATCCCCACCGGCGTCGTCGTCTCCTGCCAGAACGAGAAGAGCCAGCTCCAGAACAAGGAGTCGGCCATGCGCATCCTGCGCGCCCGGCTGCTCGCCATGGCGCAGGAGGAAGCGGAGGCCGCCGCCCAGGCGGAGCGCAAGTCGCAGGTCCGCACCGTCGACCGCTCCGAGCGTGTCCGCACGTACAACTTCCCGGAAAACCGCATCTCCGACCACCGCGTCGGCTTCAAGGCGTATAACCTCGACCAGGTTCTCGACGGCGAGCTCCACGCCGTCACCCAGGCCCTCATCGACGCCGAGATGGCGGAGAAGCTCGCACAACACTCATGACACTGCTGCTGGACGAGATCGCGCTCGCCACCGCCCGGCTCGCCGAGGCAGGCGTTCCTTCGCCGCGCACCGACGCAGAGGAGATCGCGGCATTCGTCCACGGTGTGCGCAGAAGCGAGCTGCACACCGTCAAAGACTCCGACTTCGACGCGCTGTTCTGGGAGGGCATCGCCAGGCGCGAGGCCCGCGAGCCCCTGCAGCACATCACCGGCCACGCCTACTTCCGCTACCTGGAGCTGGCCGTCGGCCCCGGTGTGTTCGTGCCGCGGCCGGAGACCGAGGTGATGGTCGGCTGGGCCATCGAGACGCTGCGCGCGATGGACGTCACCGCGCCCCTCGTCGTCGACCTCGGCACCGGATCCGGCGCCATCGCGCTGTCCATCGCCCAGGAGGTGGCGCTGGCCGAGGTGCACGCCGTGGAGGTCGATCCCGAGGCGTACACGTGGGCCAAGCGCAACATCTCCGAGCTCGGCCAGGGGCGCACCCACCTGCACCCCGAAGACCTCGCCGAGGCGCTGCCCGAGCTCAACGGCAAGGTGGACCTCGTCATCTCCAACCCGCCCTACATCCCGCCGGGCTCCATCCCACGCGACCCCGAGGTGCGCGACTACGACCCCTCCAGAGCCCTCTACGGCTCAGGTGAGGACGGGCTCGGCGAGGTGCGCGCCGTCGAGCGCACCGCGCGCCGGCTGCTGCGGCCCGGCGGCTGGGTCGCCGTCGAGCACGCCGACGAGCAGGGCAGGGCCGTCTACCTGACGTTCCCCGAGGATCACGGCTGGCGCGACGTCCGTTTGCGGCAGGACCTCACCAGACGAGACCGCTTCGTCACGGCCAGGCTGGGCCAGGACTAGGATGCAGGCGAAACGGCGCTGCCTGCTCCTGACCGCCGGGGTGCCGCGGCGACCGTACGTGGAGGAAGGAGGGCGCCTCGTCAGCGCCGTTCACCGCTGAGCGGAGCGAGGCTTACCAACCGTGGGACGACGTTTTGACTGCTCCGACCCCGACCAGCGGCAGATCGGGCTGATGGAGGCCGCGGCCGCCGTACGCCGTGGCGACCTGCTGGTGCTGCCCACCGACACCGTCTACGGCATCGGCGCCGACGCCTTCACGCCGGAGGCGGTC
This sequence comes from Nonomuraea sp. NPDC052634, assembly GCF_040678535.1. Taxonomy (NCBI): domain Bacteria; kingdom Bacillati; phylum Actinomycetota; class Actinomycetes; order Streptosporangiales; family Streptosporangiaceae; genus Nonomuraea; species Nonomuraea sp. NPDC052634. Next base: position 546,855 of record NZ_JBFATY010000003.1, read on the forward strand.
GCCAAGCTGCTCGAGGCCAAGGGGCGCGGGCGTGACATGCCGCCGCCGGTGCTGGTCGGCACCGTGCGCGCCGCCACCGCACTCGTCGATGACCTGGGGCCGTACGGGCAGGACCTCATCGACGCCTTCTGGCCGGGGCCGCTGACGCTCATCTGCAAGGCCAACAGGGCCCTGTCGTGGGACCTGGGCGACACGAAGGGGACGGTCGCCGTACGCATGCCGCTCCACCCCGTCGCGCTCGACCTGCTCAAGGAGACCGGGCCCATGGCCGTCTCCAGCGCCAACCGGTCGGGCTCGCCCGCCGCCACCACCGTCGCCGAGGCCGAAGAGCAGCTCGGCGACGCCGTCGAGGTCTATCTCGACGGCGGCAAGAGCACCGACAACACCCCGTCCACCATCCTCGACCTCACCACCGCCGTCCCCCGCCTGTTGCGGCGCGGGGCCATCCCGGTGGAGAAGCTGCGCGGCGTCATCGGTTACGTCGCCACCGACGATTAGGTCGTATACCCGCTGCTTATTCCGGCTGCCAAGCCGCTCTCGCCGTGGTTACGTGAGGCGCGGAGCGGCTAGACGTCGGGGAGTGGCGCATGGGCAAGTACGACGGCATGGACCCCAAGCTGGTCCGTGACCTGCTGGCCGAGGTGCAGCGGGCGGCGACGCGGATGCGTACCACCGAACAGCGGGTCCGCAACGCCATGCACCAGGCCGGACTGCCCACGCAGACCACGCACCGTCCCGTGCAGGTCGCCGACGCGATCGACGTGATGGTGCGCGACGTCAACAAGCGGCTGGCCACGCTGGAGAAGCGGGTGGACCCGCCGAAGACGGGCTCGGGCACCGCCGGCGACGACTCCGCGAAACCCGCCAAGCCCGGCGTCCCCGACGAGAAGCCCAGTGACAAGCCCGCGAGGCCCGGCGCCTCCGACGAGAAGCCCGACGACAAGCCTGCGAGGTCCGGCGCCTCCGACGAGAAGCCCGACGACAAGCCTGCGAGGTCCGGCGCGCCTGACGACAAGCCCGACGACAAGCCCGCGAAGCCCGACGCCCCTGCGGACAAGCCGGACGCGAAGCCTGCCAAGCCCGGCGTCCCCGACGAGAAGCCCGATGCGAGCGGCAAGCCCGAGGGCAGTGGCAAGCCCGACGCCGGGGAGCGTCATGACTCCAACGGGAAGCCGGACTCCAACGGGCGGTCGGACTCGGGTGAGAAACCGGGCACCGGTGACAAGCCGGGTGTCGGGAACAAGCCTGACGTCGGCGACAAGCCGGGCACGGACGGGAAGCCGGGCACGGACGGGAAACCGGGCACGGGCGACAAGCCGGATGCCGGCGGTGAGCGTTGCGAGAACGACCAGAACCGGCGCCCGGACCAAGGCACCCGCCCCGACCAGGGCGGCAACACCGGCCGTGACACCGGAACCGGCCAGGACGGTTCGACGGGCCGGGACGGTTCGACCGGCCGGGACACGGGGACCGGCGGCGACGGCAGGACCGGCGACCAAGCCGCTGATCAGCCCAAGGACGACGGTCTGGACAGCCGCCGCGACCGGGGCACCGACGCCGGCACCCGGGACACGGGCACCGGCACAAGCGGCGACGGAACCACGGGCAGCGGCGGCTCGGACAACGGCACTTCCAGCGACGGGACGTCCAGCGATGGGACGGCGACCGGTCAGCCCGTCGGGGACGGTCAGGACGCGAGCAAGCCGCAGGTCGTGGTGGTCGACGGCGTCAAGGTGCTGCAGGTGCCGCTCGACCCGCCGTCCGCCGCGGTCATCGAGGACATGCTGCGCAACCCCGACAAGGTCCAACCGGCGGAGATGCCGAAGGTCGGCGCCGAGAACGTCACCCTTCCGCCGAACGACGGCTCGTCCACCTCGACCGGCACCGGGAACACCTCGACCGGCACCGCGAACGCCAACGGCTACGCGAACGACGGCAGCGACGTCGTCTCGGCCGAGGCCCGCCGCCCGGACGTGGACGCGTACCAGACGATCGTCGACGACCACCGGAACATCGCACCCCAGGACATGCCCGGCGTGCAGGCCCCGGCGGGCGAGTACGGCAGGGGCGAGTGGGCCGAACGCGCCATCCGTCCCGACGGCCCAGCGGGCTCGATCGACCCCGGCAACCCGGCCGGCGGGGCGGATCCCGTGCGTACGCTCCCGCCCGTCGAAGCGGCCTCAGGCGGTTTTGCGGGGGACGGCCACGTGACGTCGGTGGCAGGTGCGGCAGGAAGCGCGTCTCCAGGAGCGGTGACGGGCGGCTATCCACCCACGGACATGTCCACCGCCGACACCGCGAACGGCACCCAATCCGACGGAACGTGCCCGCCCGCCAAGGACGCCACCCCACCCGCAGGCAACCAGCCCGGCACCGACCAAGCCCCAGGCGACCGCGGCACGGGCACCGGGGACCGAGGTGGTCAGGGTTCCGGTAGTGCGGGTGCCGGCGATCAGGGGACCGGCGACCGGCCGAGCGGCGGCCAGGGTTCTGGCGGCGCAGGGGCCGGAGAGCAGGGAACCGGCGGCAGTGCGACCGGCGATCGCGGCGCCGATGGCACTGGCAACGGGGATCGGTCGGCTGGTGGCGGCGGGACCGGCGATGGCGGCACAGGCGACGCAGGGACGGGAAACCGGGGGACTGGCGGGACCGGGTCCGGTGAGCAGGGCGCCGGCCGGGGTGGCGAGCAGGGCGTTGGTGGTGGGAGTGGAGATCGGGGTGCGGGTGGCGGGGGTCAGGGTGCCGATGGGGGCGGGGGACGAGGCGAGCCGGGTGGTCAGGGTGTCGGTGCCGGGGCTGACGGCCAGAGTGCGGATGGCCGGGGCAGGCCCGTCACGATCCCGCCGACCAACCCGTCCGTCGAACCCCCCAACGGCACCGCCACCGACCCTCCGGGCACAACGTCCGACCGAGGGACCGGTGGCGCACCGCAGGGAAGCGGCCAGAACGGGACAGGACAGGGCTCCAACGCGGGCTCCGCAACGGCACCGGACTCGAACGCGGGGTCCGGCACGGCGTCGGGAGCGGGCGCAGGGGCCGGGGCGGTACCGGGCTCGGACCCGGTACCGGGCTCTGGTGCAGGGGCCGGGGCCGCGACGGGCACCGGGTACGGCTCCGTGGTGGCCCAGGAGGCGAATTACGGCCTCGGCGCAGGTCAAGGGGTCGGTCACGGGGCGGAGGCGGTCTACGACGCTCTGGGACGGGACAGCGAGGGTGCCGGCCAACACCGCGGGGCCGGTGCGTACGACGTGCTGATCGCGTACGACGTCGAACCCGGCCAGGACACCACGGCCGGCCGGCACGGCGGCGGACGGGCGGGTGACGGGGACGAGGTCGTGTCGATCGACGTACGTCCGCCGGACCTGGAGGCCATCGGGACCGTGATCGACCACCACCGCGACATCCGGCCCCAGGAGATGCCGTCCGTGCAGGTCCCGCCCGGCGAGTACGGCAAGGGAGCCTGGGCCCCCGAGGACATCAGGCCGGACGGCCCGCCCGGTGCGGTGGCCCCGGAGAGGAGAGCGTGATGTACGTCGACCCGCCGGCACCCAAGCCGAAGGGGCCTCACGAGACGCCCCCGATCAACACCACCGGCCCGCTCGAGGACCCGCAGCGCGCCTGGCGCTTCAACCCCGACTACGAACGCCTGGTCGTCGCCTGGCAGACGGTCAAGCCGCAGCTCGATGAGCTCAGGACCGTGCTGGACAAGGCGTACCAGCTGGCGACGAGCCCCCAGACGTGGGACGCGCCGGTGGGGAAGCGCTACGTCGAGGACATCAGGGAGTGGCGCAACCGCCTGGCCCTCTACCGGCACGCCGTGCTGACCACGATCAGCGACGAGGCCGCCGACACCCCGCGCTGGCTCCCGACCACCGCCAACGCCCCCCACGCCTACCCGTCCTGACCCGCAGGCAACCGGCTCGGACAGGCACGCGGGGGCACACCCACCACCAGGCGGGGGACACCCACCACACCGCTGGCGGGCCCACCGCCTTCGAGCCTTCGCCGATGGCCGCGCCTTCGGCGGGTACGCCTCTCGCGCCTTCGACGAACGGCCGTACATCCCGCGCCTCCAACGGAAGCCGCGTCCCCTGCATCTTCCGCGTGCCCCCTGCGCGGGCAGGAGTTCAGCGCGGTGCGAAGGATCCGGACGCCCGTCACGTGCGGGGCGGCCGGAGGGCGCAGCGGTCGTGAGCCCGGTGGCCGGTCTGAGCTGCCGATAGGCGTGTTGCGGGTGGGGGACTGCCGGTGGTCGGGTGGCGGCAGGTGGGACAGCACCGGGGCAGGGCAACGCCGGGTGAGGCGGTGCCGGACGAGGCAAGCGGGGCCGGGGCAGCGCCGAGTGGGCGGTGCCGGACGAGGCGAGCGGGGGTGGGGTGGGTTGTCATGAGGGCGGTTTTCGGGGCAGCCATCGTGTATGGGAAAAACGGACATCCGGTCGTACAGTGGGGAAATGGGTGCGGAGCCCTACTACGGCCCGGACTTCGGGCTGCTGCGGGAGCGCGATCCCGAGATCGCGCAGGTGCTGCTCGACGAGCTGGACCGGGTGCGCGGCGGCATCCAGCTCATCGCCAGTGAGAATTTCACCTCGCCCGCGGTGCTGGCCGCCCTGGGCTCCACGTTGACCAACAAGTACGCCGAGGGCTATCCGGGCCGGCGTTATTACGGTGGTTGCGAGGTCGTGGACCGGGCGGAGCACCTGGCGGTGGAGCGGGCCAGGAGGTTGTTCGGGGCGGAGCACGCGAACGTGCAGCCTCATTCGGGGGCGTCGGCGAACCTTGCCGCGTACGCGGCGCTGCTGCAGCCGGGCGACACGATGCTGGCGATGGCGCTGCCGCACGGCGGCCATCTGACGCACGGCTCGAAGGTGAATTTCTCGGGACGCTGGTTCGACGTGGTGTCGTACGGCGTGCGTCGCGACACCGAACTGATCGACTATGACGAGGTGCGCGATCTGGCGTTGCGACGCCGGCCGAAGCTGATCGTGTGCGGGGCGACGGCGTACCCGAGGTTGATCGACTACTCGATTTTCCGCTGCATCGCCGACGAGGTGGGGGCGTGGCTGCTGGCCGATGTGGCGCATCCTGCCGGGTTGATGGCGGGCGGCGCGATCCCGTCGGCGGTGCCGCACGCGGACGTCGTCACGTTCACCACGCACAAGACGCTGAGGGGCCCGCGCGGCGGCGCGATCTTGTGCACGTCGGAGCTGGCCAGGCGGATCGACCGGGCGGTGTTCCCGTTCGTGCAGGGCGGGCCGCTGATGCACGTGGTGGCGGCCAAGGCGGTGGCGTTCGGCGAGGCGATGCGGCCGGAGTTCGCGCGTTACGCGGAGAAGGTGGTGGCGAACGCGCGGGCGCTGGCGGCGTCGCTCGCGGCGGAGGGGCTGCGGCCGGTGTCCGGCGGCACGGACACGCACCTGGCGCTCATCGACCTGCGCGAGGCGGGCGTGACGGGGGCAGAGGCGGAGCGCAGGTGCGCGGCCGTGGGGATCACGCTGAACAGGAACGCGGTCCCGTACGATCCCGAACCCCCGGCGGTGACGTCGGGCATCAGGGTGGGGACGCCGTGCGTGACCACGCAGGGCATGGGCGAGGACGAGCTGGCCGAGGTGGGCAGGCTGGTGGCGTCGGCGGTGCGCAGGCCGAGCACGGCGGGGGAGGTCAGGGAAAGAGTTGCGGCACTTCTGGCCATACATCGCCCATATCTCGGCGAATATTAAGCTGGTCTGTGTCGTTTTCCGGTCACAGCTGGCCGGTGGATCCGGGAAACTAGGGTCGTGCGCGAATACCTGTTCATGGCGCTCATCTCAGCGGCGGTGACCTACCTGCTGGTGCCGTTGGTACGCCGCTTCGCCATCCGCATCGGCGCCATGCCCGAGGTTCGCGAGCGAGATGTGCACACCACGCCGACGCCCAGGCTCGGCGGCTTGGCGATGTACGGCGGCCTGGTGGTGGGCCTGCTGGTCGCGAGCCGGCTGCCGCACAGCGGCGCGGCGCTGTCGGAGTACGACGCGAACGTGGTCACGGCGCTCATCGTGGCCGGCGCCCTCATCACGGTCACGGGCTTCCTCGACGACTGGTGGGGCATGGATGCCTTCATCAAGCTCGGCGGGCAGATCGCGGCGGCCGGCGTGCTCGTTGCCTACAACCTGCGTTTGCTGTACATCCCGCTGCCGAAGGACTGGGGCGGCTCGACCAGCCTCGACTACACGCTCAGCACGATCATCACCATCCTGGTGGTGGTGGTGACCATCAACGCGGTCAACTTCGTCGACGGGCTCGACGGTCTCGCGGCCGGCATCGTCGGCATCGCGGCCCTCGCGACCTGGGCCTACTCGATCTTCCTCGCGCAGAGCATGAGCGTGGGCAACATCACCACGACCGCCGCCATCGCGGCCGTGCTCATCGGCACCTGCGTGGGCTTCCTGCCGCACAACTTCCACCCGGCGAAGATCTTCATGGGCGACACGGGCGCCATGCTGATCGGCCTGGTGCTGGCCTCGTCGATCGTCACGGTGACCCCGCTCGACCCGGCGGCCATCGAGAACATGAACAAGTTCGGCGTGCTGCTGCCGCTGATCCTGCCGGCCGCGATCCTGGTGCTGCCGCTGGTCGACCTGATCACCGCGGTGGTGCGGCGCACGTCGCAGGGCCTGTCGCCGTTCGCGCCCGACCGCGGTCACCTGCACCACCGGCTGCTCGACATCGGTCACTCGCAGCGCCGCTCGGTCCTGATCATGTACGCGTGGGCGTTCCTGTTCGCCTTCGTCGTGGTGCTGATGTCCCGCCAGGGTGTGCCGGTGCTGCTGTTCCCGGTCTTCATCGTGCTGGCGCTGGCCGTTCTGGTGCTGATGGCGGCCCCGCGCTGGCGCGGCAGGGGCGGCTCCCGGCCGGCGCCGCGAGGCGACGAGCCGGACGGCGACGACGGCCCGCCCACCGGCCCGATGCCGCCGGTCCTTCCAGATCCGCAGGTCAGGCGGCAGATGCCGCCGCCGGGCGGCGCCGCTCAGGAAAAAACGACAGAAGACGGCAATGCGGTCATCACCGCATTTCCGCATCGTTCATGATCGTGAACTAGAAACGGCAGGTAAAAGCGGTCTTCCGTGAGCTTGTGATATCTTTCACGAGCAGGGGCCTCCAGATGCACCGGTTCTGGAGGTAGCAAACGCTCGCTTGATAACTTGCCGATGGAGCATTGATGCAGGCCAACGACGTGCGCGTACTCAAGAGCGCCGCGCTTCCGACTCTCGCGGTCGGGGTGGTCGCCGTGCTCGTGTCCCTCGTGGTGGCAGGTGGCAAGGGAGCGCTCGGCGCAGCCCTCGGCACTGCGCTCGTCGGGGTCTTCTTCAGCATCAGCGTGGTGGTGGTGTCGTACGCCGCCCGCATCTCTCCCCAGATGATGGCGATCGCCGCGATGCTGAGTTACCTCGTCAAGGTCGTCGTCATCATGGTCGTGCTCAACGCGTTCCGTGACACCACGGCGTGGAACACGCTCGCTTTCGCATGGTCGGTGGTGATCTGCACTCTCGTGTGGACCGGCTTCGAGGCCCGCGCCTTCATGAAGACCAAGATGCTGTACGTCGACCCCGAGGCCCGGGTGCCTGGTAGGGGCGACTCATGAACCCTGTTGACCGGGCGGGGTCCGATATGACTAGCCCTCCGTCCGCCTGCTATCGTCGGGGCCGCGATGAGCGCACAGGAACGCCGACCGGAAGAAGACGGTCGCGACTTCGCCGACGCCATGTGGTCAGTCCCCAGCTATCTGCTCGCGGGGATGGCCGTCTACGGCGGTCTCGGGTGGTTGCTGGACCGGTGGTTGGACATGTCCGCGTTCTTCCCCATAGGCGTGGTTCTGGGGGTTGTGCTCGCCGGCTATCTGGCCTACCGCAAGTTCAGTCGCTAACCCGGCGCAGCGATCACTTCGCCGAGGTAACTCTTGTGATCCACTACGACGTTGAAGGGAACGCCGCGTGAGTGCGCTGACGGTCCTCGCTCCACATGGCGATCAGTTCGGGGCGCCTACGCCTGAAGAGCTGTTCGACCTGCCCCCCATCATCGCGGGTGTCGACTGGTTCACCAAGCCGGTCCTGCTCGCGATCCTCACGTCGATCGTCGTGATCGCCGTGTGCTGGGGCGCCTTCGGCAACCCGAAGGTCGTGCCCAGGGGCCTGCAGAACGTCGTCGAGTACGGCTACATGTTCGTCCGCGACCAGGTCGCCCGGCCCTTCCTGGGCAAGGACGCCGACCAGTGGATGGGGCTGCTCGTCTCGATCTTCTTCGTGGTCCTGCTGTGGAACCTCATGGGCGTCATCCCCATCCTGCAGTTCCCGGTGGCCTCGCACATCGCCTTCCCGGCCGTCCTCGCCGGTCTGATCTACATCCTCAAGATCTACCTCGGCATGAAGCACCAGGGTGCGGTCGGCTACTTCAAGAACATGATGTTCCCTCCGGGGCTGCCGAAGTTCATCTACGTCCTGCTTGCCCCGATCGAGTTCCTGTCGAACCTCATCATCGCCCCCTTCACGCACGCTGTCCGACTCTTCGCGAACATGTTCGCCGGCCACATGCTGCTGGCCTTCTTCAGCATGGTCGGCTTCTGGTTCCTGTTCGAGAAGCTGACGCCGCTGGGCGCCCCCGTCGGCGTGATCGGCGTGGTGATGACGATCATCCTGACCGGCTTCGAGATGTTCATCCAGTTCCTGCAGGCCTTCCTGTTCGCGATGCTGGCGGCGATGTACATCGGCAACTCGCTCCACCCGGAGCACTGAGAACCACCGCACGACTCACGGAATGTCCATGACCGGTGATACCCAATCCACCGGCCGTTAAGTAAAGGAATACGAACAATGAGCGTTCTCGCTGAGGTCTCCGGCAACGTCACCGCCATCGGTTACGGTCTCGCCGCCATCGGCCCCGGCATCGGCGTCGGCATCATCTTCGGTCAGGGCGTGCAGGCCATCGCCCGCCAGCCGGAGGCTTACGGCCTGATCCGCCAGAACATGCTCCTCGGCTTCGTCCTCACCGAGGCCCTCGCCCTGATCGGCCTGGTGGCGCCGTTCATCTTCCAGGGCATCTGATCGCCCCTAACTGACGGAAGGCTGCAACATGGTCATCAAGGCAGCTACGCTCCTTGCGGCGGAGTCGAGTCCGCTCATGCCGCACAAGTACGAGCTCGTCGTCGGTATCTTCGCGTTCCTCGTCGTCTTCCTCGTCGTCGGCAAGCTGCTCGTCCCGCGCATCCAGAAGACGCTGGCCGAGCGCACCGACGCCATCGAGGGTGGCATCAAGCGGGCGGAGGAGGCGCAGGCCGAGGCACAGGCCCTGCAGAAGCGCTACCAGGAGCAGCTCGAGGAGGCCCGTCGCGAGGCCGCCAGGCTGCGCGAGGAGGCGCGTGAGCAGGCCGCGCAGATCAAGGCCGAGCTCCGCGAGGAGGCGCAGGCCGAGGCCCGCCGTCTCGTGGAGGCCGCGCACGCCCAGATCGAGGCCGACCGCCAGGCGGCCTTCGCCCAGCTCCGCGCCGAGATCGGCCGTCTGTCGACCGAGCTGGCCGGCCGCATCGTCGGCGAGTCCCTGGAGGACGAGGTCCGCCAGAGCCGCATCGTGGACCGGTTCCTCGACGAGCTGGAGAACAGCAACGCGCAGGCGGTGCGCTGATGCTGGAGCGAACCCCCCGCGGTGAGCGGAGCGGACACGCGCGCGGCGTGCGCGTCCGCGCGGCGAACGAGGAGCGGGTGAGCGATCGATGAGGGGTTTGAGCAGGGCCTCGCTTGTCGAGGTCGAAGAGCGGTTCAACTCGGTCGCGGGCAGCGCCGACCTCGGCGCGCTCTCTGACGAGCTGTTCGCGATCGCGGACCTGCTCGACCGCGAGCACGGCCTGCGCCGTGCCCTGTCCGACCCGGCCAGGCCGGCCGAGCAGAAGGCGGGCGTGCTGCGCTCGCTGCTGCAGGGCAAGGTCGGCGAGGCCGCCCTGGCCACGGCCGAGGCCGCGGTCTCGGCGCGCTGGTCGCGTACGGGCGACCTGGCCGACGTGCTCGAGCGGCTCGGTGTCGTGGCCGCGGCGGCGGAGGCGGAGAGCCAGCGCAGGCTCGACGATGTGGAGGACGAGATCTTCCGCTTCGGCCGCATCGTCGCCGCCAACCCCGACCTGCGCAGGGCGCTCGCCGACGCGTCCGCTCCCGAGGAGGGCAAGCGCGCGCTGCTGCGCAGCCTCCTTGAGGGCAAGGTCGCGCCGACCAGCCTGCGCCTGATCACGCAGCTCGTTGTGCATCCGCGAGGACGTAGTCTGGAAGCCGGCCTGGAAGAAGTCGGCCGACTGGTCGCCCAGCAGCGCCAGCGCCTGGTGGCGGTGGTGCGCAGCGCGGTCGAGCTGACCGACGCGCAGAAGCAGCGCCTGACGGCGTGGCTGCGCGCCTCGTACGGGCGGGACGTGCACCTGAACGTCGAGGTGGACAAGCGAGTGCTCGGTGGGTTCTCGGTCCGCATCGGCGACGAGATCATCGACACCACCATTGTGGGACGAATCGAAGAAGTCCGCCGCCGGTTGGCCGGCTAGGCGAATAGGGAGACAGAGTAGAGATGGCGGAGCTTACGATCCGGCCGGACGAGATCCGGGACGCGCTTGAGCGCTTCGTCCAGGCGTACGAACCGGAAGGCGCCGCGCGCGAGGAGATCGGGACCGTCGTCGACGCCGGCGACGGCATTGCCCATGTCTCCGGCCTTCCCTCGGCGATGGCGAACGAGCTGCTGGAGTTCGAGAACGGCACGCGCGGCCTGGCACTGAACCTCGACACCCGCGAGATCGGTGCCGTTATCCTGGGCGAGTTCGCCGGCATCGAGGAGGGCCAGACGGTCCGCAGGACGGGCGAGGTCCTGTCCGTGCCCGTCGGCGACAACTTCCTCGGCCGCGTGGTCGACCCCCTGGGCAACCCGCTCGACGGCAAGGGTGCCATCGAGGCCGAGGGCATCCGCGCCCTCGAGCTGCAGGCCCCCTCCGTCGTGCAGCGGCAGCCGGTGAAGCAGCCGCTGCAGACCGGCATCAAGGCGATCGACGCCATGACGCCGATCGGCCGCGGCCAGCGCCAGCTGATCATCGGTGACCGTGGCACCGGCAAGACCGCGATCGCCGTGGACACCATCCTCAACCAGCGCGAGGGCTGGCTCTCGGGCGACCCCGAGCAGCAGGTCCGCTGCGTCTACGTCGCCGTCGGCCAGAAGGGCTCGACGATCGCGCAGGTGAGGGCCCGCCTCGAGGAGGCAGGCGCGATGGAGTACACCACCATCGTCGCCGCCCCGGCCTCCGACCCGGCCGGCTTCAAGTACCTCGCCCCGTACACCGGTTCGGCCATCGGCCAGCACTGGATGTACCAGGGCAAGCACGTTCTGATCGTCTTCGACGACCTGACCAAGCAGGCCGACGCCTACCGCGCCGTGTCCCTGCTGCTGCGTCGCCCGCCGGGCCGTGAGGCCTTCCCCGGCGACGTCTTCTACCTCCACTCCCGGCTGCTGGAGCGCTGCGCGAAGCTCTCCGACGACATGGGCGGTGGCTCGATGACGGGTCTGCCGGTCATCGAGACCAAGGGCAACGACGTGTCGGCGTTCATCCCGACCAACGTCATCTCCATCACCGACGGCCAGTGCTTCCTGGAGACCGACCTGTTCAACGCCGGTGTCCGCCCGGCGATCAACGTCGGTATCTCGGTCTCCCGCGTCGGTGGCTCGGCGCAGGTCAAGGCCATGCGCAAGGTCGCCGGTACGCTGAAGCTGTCGCTGTCGCAGTACCGCGACCTGGAGGCGTTCGCCGCGTTCGCCTCCGACCTCGACGCCGCCTCGCTCGCCCAGCTGGAGCGCGGTCAGCGACTGGTCGAGCTGCTCAAGCAGCCCCAGTACAAGCCGTTCCCCGTCGAGCACCAGGTCGTGTCGGTGTGGTCCGGCACCACCGGTGAGCTCGACGAGGTGCCGGTCGAGGACATCCGCCGGTTCGAGGCCGAGTTCCTCGACTACCTGCAGTCCTCGCACAAGGGCATCCTCGACACCATCCGCGAGACGGGCGAGCTGTCCGACGACACGGTGACCGCTCTGAAGGACGCCATCACGGAGTTCAAGAAGGGCTTCACCACCTCCTCGGGTGAGCTGCTGGTCAAGGACGAGCCGGTCGCTCCGCTGGCCTCCGACGAGGTCGGCCAGGAGAAGATCAAGAAGGTCGTCCGTCCGGCGGAGAAGAAGTAGCAGATGGGTGCCCAGCTAAGGCAGCTGCGGCGGCGGATCAACTCGGTGAAGTCCACCGCGAAGATCACGCGCGCGCAGGAGCTCATCGCCTCTTCACGGATCGTCCGGGCGCAGCAGCGGATGCAGGCGGCGCTGCCGTACGAGCGCGAGATCACGCGCGCCGTCACGGGCGTCGTCAGCAACGCGGCCAGCATCGACCATCCGCTGATCGTGGCGAAGGAGAACCCCGCCAAGGCGGGCGTGCTCATCGTCACCAGCGACAGCGGATTCTGCGGCGGCTTCAACGCCAACGTGCTGCGCGAGGCCGAGGCCCTGCGCGGGCTGCTGGAGGGCCGCGGCATCGAGGCCGTGCCGTTCGTGACCGGTCAGAAGGGCGTCACCTGGCACACCTTCCGCAACAGGGAGATGGGCGGCAGCTGGACCGGCTTCACCCGTAAGCCGTCCTACGCCGACGCCAAGGAGGTCGCCGGCACGCTGATCGAGTCGTTCAAGGACGACAACGGCATCGACGAGATCCACATCGTCTCGACCGAGTTCGTCTCGATGCTGTCGCAGAACGTCGTGGTCAAGCGCATCCTCCCGCTGGAGATCGAGGAGACCGAGGCGACGGAGTCCACCGTGATCCCGCCGTACTTCGAGTTCGAACCGACCGCCGGCGATGTGCTGGAGTCGCTGCTGCCGCGCTACGTGGAGTCGCGCATCTTCACGGCGCTGCTGCAGTCCGCCGCCTCGGAGGAGGCCGCGCGGCGGCGTGCGATGAAGTCGGCGACCGACAACGCCAACGAGCTGATGCGGGTGCTCACCCAGCAGATGAACCAGGCTCGCCAGGCCGAGATCACCCAGGAAATCAGCGAGATCGTCGGTGGCGCCAACGCGCTCGCTGACGCCGCAGCGGGGAAAGAGTGAAATGACTGCAGAGGCTGTAGAAACTACCGAAGCCCCCGCGGCCGGCACTGGCCGCGTGGCACGTGTCACCGGCGCCGTCGTCGACGTGGAGTTCCCCGTCGATGCGATGCCCGACATCTACAACGCGCTCAAAGTCGAGGTGACCCTCGGTGGCGAGACCAAGACCCTGACGCTCGAGGTCGCCCAGCACCTGGGTGACAACCTCGTCCGCGCCATCTCCATGCAGCCCACCGACGGCCTGGTCCGCGGCCAGGCGGTCGTCGACACCGGCGCCCCGATCTCGGTGCCGGTGGGCGACGTCGTCAAGGGCCACGTGTGGAACGCGCTCGGCGAGACGCTCGACGTCCCGACCTCCACGCTGAAGGTCGAGGAGCGCTGGCCGATCCACCGGCCGTCGCCCTCCTTCGACCAGCTGGAGTCCCGCACGGAGCTGCTGGTCACCGGCATCAAGGTCATCGACCTGCTCACCCCGTACGTGCAGGGTGGCAAGATCGGCCTGTTCGGTGGCGCCGGCGTGGGCAAGACGGTGCTCATCCAGGAGATGATCCGCCGCGTCGCCCGTAACTTCGGTGGTACGTCCTGCTTCGCCGGCGTGGGCGAGCGCACCCGTGAGGGCAACGACCTCTGGCTGGAGATGGCCGAGGCCGGCGTTCTCAAGGACACCGCGCTCGTCTTCGGTCAGATGGACGAGCCGCCGGGCACCCGTCTGCGCGTGGCGCTGTCGGCGCTGACGATGGCGGAGTACTTCCGCGATGTGCAGAAGCAGGACGTGCTGCTGTTCATCGACAACATCTTCCGCTTCACGCAGGCCGGTTCCGAGGTCTCGACGCTGCTCGGCCGTATGCCGTCCGCCGTGGGTTACCAGCCCACGCTGGCCGACGAGATGGGTGTGCTCCAGGAGCGCATCACCTCGACCCGCGGTCACTCGATCACCTCCATGCAGGCGATCTACGTCCCCGCGGACGACATCACCGACCCGGCGCCGCACAACGCGTTCGCGCACCTCGACGCGCAGACCGTGCTCTCGCGGCCCATCTCCGAGAAGGGCATCTACCCCGCGGTGGACCCGCTCGACTCCTCCTCCCGGATCCTCGACCCGCAGATCGTGGGCGAGGAGCACTACCAGGTGGCCCAGGAGACCAAGCGGATCCTGCAGAAGTACCGCGAGCTCCAGGACATCATCGCGATCCTCGGTATCGACGAGCTGTCCGAGGAGGACAAGGTCATCGTTCAGCGCGCCCGCCGCATCGAGCGCTTCCTGTCGCACCCGATGTACGCGGCCGAGGCCTTCACCGGCCAGCCCGGCGAGACCGTGCCGCTGGACGAGACCATCGCCTCCTTCAAGGGTCTGTGCGCCGGTGAGTACGACCACCTGCCCGAGCAGGCGTTCTTCATGGTCGGTGGCATCGATCAGGCCATCGCCAAGGCCAAGGAACTCGAGCGTCGCTAATCGCCCCACGGTGGTGGCGCGGCATGCGTGTCGTGCCACCACCTGATCGGAAAGGAACCTACACAAGTGGCGAAGCTACGCGTAGGGGTTGTCTCACCCGAGCGTGAGATCTGGTCGGGCGAGGCCGACATGGTGATTGCCAAGACCGTGGACGGCGAGATCGGTATTATGCCGCAACACGCACCTGTGCTCGGCGTTCTCGTCGAGGGCGGGGTGCTGCGCGTGAAGCGGGAAGGCGAGCCGGAGCTGGTCGCCGCGGTGCACGGGGGCTTCATCTCCGTCGCCGACGACGAGGTCTCCGTGCTGGCCGAGGTGGCCGAGCTCGGCTCCGAGGTCGACGTCGCCGCGGCTCGTGACGCTCTCGACCGGGCCCAGGCCTCGATCGAGGCCAACCAGGAGGACGCCGACGCGGCCCTCGAGGCCAAGCGTGCCAGGGCCCGCCTGCGCGCGGCGGGCGAAGAGGTTTAATAGCACCTATCAAGCGGGCTCAGGGGGGCGGCATGGTGGCGACGGTTGTGATTCTCGTAGTGCTACTTGCCGCCCTCATCGTCGTTCGTGGCGTCATGCTCTCCCGTGCCCGCGGGAGCGTACCCTGTCGGCTGCGCGTGGGGGAGCGCGGCTGGCAGAGCGGGGTGGCCCGCTACGCCGACGGTGAGCTCCACTGGATTCCGCTGCTGGGCGTCCGACTCAGGCCGCGTCACGCTATTGCGAGGCGCGGCCTTGTCGTATCCGCTCGCAGGGAGATCGACGGCGGGCTGTACGCCGTCGACTGCTCCGGCAGCACGCAGAACATCTCGCTGGCGATGAGCGCCGACGCGATGACCGGCTTTCTGGCCTGGCTGGAGTCGGCACCGCCGAGCGCCTATCTGGACGTCGCCTGAGCCCTGGAAACCCCGCTCGGACGGTGAGCCCGGAAGCGTCTGCCCGGACGGCTCTTGAGCCCTGGAAGCGCCTGGACGGACGGCTCTTCAGCCCCGGCAGTGCCGGCCGTCCGGGCGCCTTGGCGCTGAAAGGCGCCCGGACGGCCAGGAAAGGGGTCCTGTCAGCGCGTGCCGCCGGGCTTCCAGAGGATCTCCTTGCCGGCGTGCGCGACTCGGCAGGCGATGAAGAGCAGGTCCGACAGGCGGTTGAGGTATTTCGCGGTCAGCGGGTTGGTGTCGTCGTGCGCCTCGATGGCCGCCCACGCTGAGCGTTCGGCCCGGCGTACGGTGACGCGGGCCACGTGCAGCGCGGCCGTGGCGGGATCGCCGCCCGGCAGGATGAAGCTCCGCAGCGGCTTGAGCCCCGCGTTGAAGCGATCGCACTGCTCCTCGAGCCAGGTGATGTACGACGCCTCCACGCGCAGGGGCGGGAACTCGGGGTTCTCCACGACCGGCGTCGCCAGGTCGGCCCCCACGTCGAACAGCTCGTTCTGCACCCTGCCCAGCACCTCGGCCAGCTCGGCCGGCAGCGTGCCGTACGACAGCGCGAGGCCCAGGTGGGCGTTGGCCTCCTCGACGTCGGCGTAGGCGACGAGCCTGGGGTCGGTCTTCGCGGTACGGCTCCCGTCGACCAGCGCGGTGGTGCCGTCGTCACCGGTGCGGGTGTAGATGCGAGAGAGAACGACCGGTTTGTCCTTATCGGCGCGCGTCATGGGCTCAGCGTAATGACAAATGTCATCGGGAACGGACGCGGGATTCATATCGAGCCGGTGATTTCTCCGACTACAAGGACCAATGGGGCGAAGGCCACCATGGACGCATGACGAAGGAGATGACCTGATGCTCGAGATCAGCGAGCTGCGCAAGCGCTTCTCGGGCGGTGCCGGCGCCCCTGACGGCAAGCTCGCCCTGGACGGCATCAGCTTCACCGTGCGGCCCGGCGAGATGTACGGCTTCGTCGGCGCGAACGGCGCCGGCAAGACCACGACGATGCGCATCGTGATGGGCGTGCTCCAGGCGGACTCGGGCACGGTGAGCTGGCAGGGCAAGCCGCTCACCTACGACGCCCGCCAGCGCTTCGGCTACATGCCGGAGGAGCGCGGGCTGTACCAGAAGATGCGGGTGGGCGAGCAGATCGAGTACTTCGGCCGGCTGCACGGCCTGAGCGCCCCGGCCGCCAGGAAGGCCACCGACGACCTGCTCGAACGCCTCGGCCTGACCGAGCGCAGGAACGACGCCGTGCAGGCACTGTCGCTGGGCAACCAGCAGCGCGTGCAGCTCGCGGTGGCACTGGTGCACGACCCCGAGGTGCTGATCCTCGACGAGCCGTTCTCCGGGCTCGACCCGATCGCGGTGGACGCGCTCGCCGCGGCGCTGCAGGAGCGGTGCAGGAGCGGCGTACCGGTGATCTTCTCCAGTCACCAGCTCGAACTGGTGGAGCGGCTGTGCGACTCGGTGGGCATCGTCTCGGGCGGCCGCATGGTGGCCACGGGGACGGTGGAGGAGCTGCGCGCCGCCGAGGGCGGAACGCTGGTGGTGGTCGTCCGCGATCCGGCCCCCGGCTGGGCCGACGGCATCCCCGGCACGGTCACCGTGGACGGCGACCGGCACACCCTGCGTACGAGCGGCGTGGACGGCCAGGAGATCCTGCGCCGGGCCATGAAGGCGGGCGAGGTCGAGCGCTTCGGCGCCGAGCAGCCGTCGCTCACCGAGATCTTCAAGGAGGCCGTGGCGTGAACGGACTGATGCTGGTCGCCGGGCGCGAGATCAGCACCCAGGTCAAGAGCAAGGCGTTCGTGATCGGCCTGCTGATCACGGTGGTGCTGGTGGGGGCGCTGTCGTTCGCGCCGAAGGTGTTCGGCGGCGGCGACTCGTACGCGCTGGGCACCGTCAACTCCCAGCGGCTCCCGCTGGATCAGGCGGCGCCGGACATCGAGTTCGAGTGGCGCGAGTTCCCCGACGAGGCGGCGGCCAAGAAGGCCGTGCTGGACGGCGACGTGGACGCGGTGCTGGTGAACGGCACCAAGGTGCTCACGGACGGCGAGATCGACCAGCAGCTCGGCGTGCTCATGCAGAGCGTGAACCGGGAGGTCAAGCTCGGCGCGGCCGGCGTGCACATCGAGCCGCTCCAGATGCAGTCGGTGGGCGCGGACACGCGCTATCAGGCGGCCAGGACGGCCATCGCGACGATCCTCGTCTTCGTGCTCTTCTTCATGATCTTCGGTCAGGTCGTGATGGTGGCCATGGGCGTGGTCGAGGAGAAGGGCAGCCGCATCGTCGAGATCCTGCTGGCCTCGGTGCGGCCGTGGCAGCTGCTCGGCGGCAAGATCGTCGGTCTGGGTGTGGTCGGCCTGATCAACCTCGGGGCGATCCTCGTCGTCGGGCTGGGCGCGGCGGCGGCCTCGGGCCTGTCGGCCGACTTCCCGCCCGGCATGGCCGGGCTCGTCGTGGCGGTCGTGGTCTGGTTCGTGCTCGGCTACGCCTTCTTCGCCACGCTGGCGGCGGCCTCGGGCTCGCTGGTCTCGCGCCAGGAAGAGGTCAACACCGTGATGACGCCGCTCACCATGGTCATCATGGGCACGTACTTCGTGGCCTTCTACGCCGGCAACGAGCCCACGGGCACGCTGGCCACGGTCGGGTCGTTCCTCCCGCCGTTCTCCTCCATGATCATGCCGGTACGGATGGCCGCGACCGAGGTGCCGCTGTGGCAGGTGCTCGTGTCGATGGGGCTCATGGCGGCGGGCGTGGTGGCCGTGCTGGCCTTCGGGGCGACGGTGTACCGGCGGGCGGTGCTGCGGACGGGGGCGCGGCTCAAGCTCATGGAAGTCCTCCGCTCGCGCTGATGGACACGGTAGAACGCGCGCGGTCGGCCGCCAGGAAGGTGCTCGGGTTCGGGCTCCTCGCCGGCTGGGCCCTCATCGCGCTGAGCGTGGTCGCAGACCCCGCCGACGGCCGGATCGCCCTGTGGCGGGCGCTGCTCGGGGCGGTCACCGCGGCCGGCTCCACCTGGATGGCCTGGCAGGTCGTGGACGAGCTGCTGGACCGCCGCCGCTACCCCGCCTGGCGGGTGGTGGCGGCTGCGGTCCTCGTCGTGGCCACGGCGCTCGCGGGCGGGACGGATCCCCTGGGATGGGGCGTGCTGCTCCTGTGCCTGCTGGGGGCGGCCGCGCTGCTGCGCAGGCTCGCCGTGGAGGCGCACCGGGCCGGCGAGGCGGGCACGCGGCTGGCGCTGGCCGAGGAGCGGCTGCGTTCCTCCCGCGAGGTGCACGACCTCGTGGGACACCAGCTCTCGGCCATCGCGGTCAAGACCGAGCTCGCGGTACGGCTGTCGGATAAGGACACCGAGGCGGCCAGGGCCGAGATGGCCGAGGTGAACGCGCTGACCAGGAAGGCGCTCAAGGAGGTGCGGCAGGCCGTACGCGGGCTGCGCGAGCTTGACTTGGCCGCCGAGCTGAATAGCGTGAAGAGTGTGCTCGAAGCGGCGGGGGTCCGCTGCGAGGTGGGCCTGCCCCACCGCGAGATGCCGGACGGCGTGGCGCCGGTGTTCGCCTTCGCGGTGCGCGAGGCGGTGACGAACGTGCTCAAGCACAGCACGGCGACATTCTGCGACATCTCCTTCCGGTTCACCGCGGACGAGGCCGAGCTGACCGTGCGCAACGACGGGGTGGCGCGCAGGAAGGCGGCCGATCTGGGCAGCGGTCTGGCAGGGCTGAGCGAGCGGCTGGCGGCCGTCGGGGGCTCGATGACGGCCCAGCCGACCGAAGACGGACATTTCCTGCTCCGCGCGGTCGTGTCACTCCCGATGGCTGGGTAGGGGAAGGTCAGAGGTTTTACCTCGTCAAGCGCTGTCCGCAGCGCTGTGACCACGCCGAGTGCGTGACTGAGGAGGTGGCATGCGCGTCCGGGGCAATCCGGGGTCCCAGGTGGCGATGATCGGCGCCCGGCTCGACGCCGGCACGTCGGCAGGGGTGCGCGAGCGCCTGCACGAGGCGCTCGACTCCGGCGAAGGGGATCTGATTCTCGATCTTTCGAAGCTGGAGATGATCGACGCGACCGGGCTCGGTGTGCTCGTGGGCGCTCATCGGCGCGCGATCAGCGTGCGACGCCGCCTCGTTCTTCGGGGGGTGCCCCCGCGGATCATGCGGATCCTGGCGGTGACCCGGCTGAATCGGGTGCTGAACGTGGAGGTTCCGGCGGCCGCGGTGGCCTGAGGTGTCATATCGGAGAGCGGGCGACGATCAGCCGTCGCCCGCTCTTTTTGCTTTCACGAAATCGAGTTTTCGGCCGGGCCGCTCTCCAGCGAAATGTGCATGGTATTGAGGCGATCAGGCGGGGCCGAGCGCGCGGTTGAAGATGTGCACCGCGACGTCCACGAGTTCGTCGATGTCCGGCTTATCGTCGCCCAGCAGCCATTCGATGAGCAGCTCTTGTAAGGCCCCTATGGCGCCCAGCGCCACCAGCCGGCGATTGAGGCCCGTGGCGAGCGGGAAATCGGCTGAGGCGTCCTCCACGATCCGGGCGAAGGCGTCGATGGCGCGCTGCCGCGACATCGCCAGAACGTCGCCGGATCGGCGTACCTCGACATGCATGATCCGCGCCCGCCGCCAGTCGGCCGTGGCGAACTCGATATATGCGCGAATGCCGGCCTTGATCCTGCCGTCGAGCGTCGCAGGGGCCTCCTGCACGGCCTTCGCGACGACGGCCAGGCTCTCGTCCACGCAGCGCTCATGCAGCGCCTGCAGCAGCTCTTCGCGGCCGCCGAAACATTCGTAGAAGGCCCGGTTGGAGATCCTGGCCTCCGAACACAGCCTTTCGATCGTCGTCGACGCGAATCCGGGCTTCGCGTATAGCGTGTACGCGGCCGTCATCAGCCGCTCTCGTCTGTCTGCCAGCCTTTGCTCAGCCGACATTCCCCGGTAAGACCGGTTCACATTCCACCC
Organism: Nonomuraea sp. NPDC052634; assembly: GCF_040678535.1. Taxonomy (NCBI): domain Bacteria; kingdom Bacillati; phylum Actinomycetota; class Actinomycetes; order Streptosporangiales; family Streptosporangiaceae; genus Nonomuraea; species Nonomuraea sp. NPDC052634. The sequence continues at coordinate 567,295 of NZ_JBFATY010000003.1, forward strand.
GTCCAACATGATCGTGGCCCCCAGAGCACACAATTATGGACGGATGATCGCCTAAGGAAAAGGGCAAGAAGATTACCTTTTGCGTCTTCCGTGCAAGAACGTGATAAGTCTGACCAGCCGCTCAAGTTCTTCGGGCCCCCGATTGAACGACGTGAGGTTCATCCCGGGCATCGCGAAGCGCTGCCGCGAGATGGCCTTCGGCCTGGCGAACTCCCGCAATCCGTCGGCCCCGTGGATGCGGCCGAACCCCGAATCGCCGACCCCGCCGAACGGCAGCGCGGGCACCCCGGCGAAGGAGATGACCGAGTTGATCGCCGTCATGCCGCTGCGCATCAGCCGGGCCAGCTCGGTGGCGCGGCGGGCGTTGCGGCTGAAGATCGTGCCGCCCAGCCCGTACGCCGAGGCGTTGGCCAGCTCGAGCGCCTCCTGCGCGTCGCGGGTGCGGCGCACGGTGATGGTCGGGCCGAACGTCTCCTCACGCACCGCCGGCGAGTCCTCGGGCACGTCTTCGACGATCACAGGATCGACGTAGGGCGGCCGGACCGCGTCGGGGCCGCCGGTGACCGCCTTGCCCGCCTTGGTGGCGTCGTCGATGTGCCGCTTGATGATCTCCACCTGGCCCGGCATGGTGATCGGGCCGTAGTCCTCGCCGGCCTTGAGCCTGGCCGCCCGCTCGGTCAGCTCGCGCATGAAGCCGTCGTAGACGGCGTCCACCACGTAGACCCGCTCCACGCCCACGCAGGTCTGCCCGGCGTTCGACATCGCGCCCCACAGGCAGGCGTCCGCGGCAGCGGCGAGGTCGGCGTCGGCGTCCACGATGAAGGCGTCCTTGCCGCCGCACTCGGCCACGATCGGGGTGAGGTTCTCGGCGCAGGCGGCCATCACCCGCTTGGCCGTGGCGGTCGAGCCGGTGAAGGCCACCTTCTTCACCCGGGGGTCGCCGGCCAGTGCCGCGCCCGTCTCGCCCAGGCCGGTGATGGTCTGGAACACCTCGTGCTCGGGGACCGACTCCTTGAACAGCTCGGCCAGCCGCACGCCGATGCCGGGGGTCAGCTCGCTCGGCTTGAACACCACGGCGTTGCCGGCCGCCAGCGCGTACGCGATGGAGCCCATGGGGGTGAAGACGGGGTAGTTCCACGGCCCGATGACGCCGACGACGCCGAGCGGCAGGTATTCGAGGGTGGCGGCCAGGTTGAGGCCGATCATGCCGGTGTTGACGCGGCGGCGGCCGAGCACCTTGGCGGCGTTGCGCGCCGCCCAGTCGAGGTGGGTGATCGCGAGGACCAGCTCCAGCGTGGCGTCGCCCACCGGCTTGCCGTTCTCCTCGTGCACGAGCGCGGCCAGCTCCCTGATGTGCTGGGTGAGCACCGCCTTGTAGTCGAGCAGCCGGCGCTTGCGCTCGGCGTGGCCCAGTGCGCCCCACCACGCGGCGGCCGTCTCCGCCCGGCCCACCGCCTCGTGAACGGCCTCAGGGCTCGCCTTGGGGTGGGTGCCGACGACCGCGCCGGTCGCCGGGTTGAGTGAGTCGAACGTCACGGTGCTCATGGCGTCACGATAGACCGGTAAGGCACCGCTTACCAGAATTGTCCGAGGCGTCCCTAGAGGAGCCGGCGCGGCCGCCGCGACCATCAAGGCCCCAAGGAGGCCGTTCGGGCCGCAGCGCGGCATGCAGCGCCGCGCAGCGGGTTCAGAACAGGGTCGGGTTCTCCGGCTCGATGCCGCGCAGCGCGTCGTAGTCGAGCGTGACGCAGTCGATGCCGCGATCGGCGGCCAGCACCCGGGCCTGCGGCTTGATCTCCTGGGCCGCGAAGATCCCGCGTACGGGGGCCAGGATCGGATCGCGGTTGAGCAGCTCCAGGTAGCGGGTGAGCTGCTCGACCCCGTCGATCTCGCCTCGGCGCTTGATCTCCACCGCCACCGTCGCGCCCGAGGCGTCGCGGCACAGGATGTCGACCGGGCCGATGGCCGTCATGTACTCGCGGCGGATCAGCGTGTAGCCGGGGCCCAGCGTCGTGATGTGCTCGGCCAGCAGCTCCTGGAGGTGCGCCTCGACGCCGTCCTTGATCAGGCCGGGGTCGACGCCCAGCTCGTGGGAGGAGTCGTGGAGGATCTCGGCCATCGTCAGCACCAGCTTCTCGCCGGTCTTGCCGTGGGTGACCGTCCAGGTGTCGCCGTCCTCTTTGAGCTTGCACGGCGGGTTCATCCAGTTGAGCGGCTTGTACGCGCGGTCGTCGGCGTGAATGCTCACGCTGCCGTCGGCCTTGATGAGCACCAGCCTGGGCGCCATGGGCAGATGTGCCGTGAGCCGTCCGATGTAATCCACGCTGCATCGCGCGATGACCAGCCGCATGACCGTCCACCTTAATGCCTCTGGAAAACTGGACGCATGGCGTTCGAACGGGTGGGTGTCGTCGGCCTCGGCACGATGGGGGCCGGCATCGCGGAGGTGTTCGCACGAGCCGGGCTGCGCGTGCTCGGCGTCGAGGCCGACGCCGAGGCCCTGGCGAGAGGCCGTTCCCTGCTGGAGAAGTCCACGGCGCGGGCGCTCGACAAGGGCAGGCTCACCGCGCAGGAGCGCGAGGCCATCCTCGGCCGCGTCACGCTGACCACCTCCAGGGAGGACCTGCGCGAGGCGGACCTCGTCGTCGAGGCCATCCCCGAGCACCTGGAGCTCAAGCTCAGGCTGTTCGCCGACCTCGACCGCATCTGCAAGCCCGAGACCGTGCTCGCCACCAACACCTCGTCGCTGCCGGTCACCGCGATCGCCGCCGCCACCGGGCGGCCTGGCCGGGTGGTCGGCCTGCACTTCTTCAACCCCGCGCCGGTCATGCGGCTGGTCGAGGTGGTGCGCACCGTGCTGAGCGACCCCGGCGTCGTCGGCGCGGTCGAGGGGCTCGCCGAACGGCTCGGCAAGACCGCGGTGACCGTGGGCGACCGGGCCGGGTTCGTGGCCAACCGGCTGCTGCTGCCCTATCTCAACCACGCCGCCGTGCTGCTGGAGCTGGGCGTGGCCACGCGTGACGGCATCGACGCCGTGATGCGCCAGGGCGCCGGGCTGCCGATGGGGCCGTTCGAGCTGCTCGACCTCATCGGGCTCGACACCGCGTACGAGATCATGGAAGTCCTCTACGACGAGACCCGCGACCGGCGGCACGCGCCGTCGCCCCTGCTGCGCGAGCTGGTCACGGCCGGGCGGCTGGGCCGCAAGTCGCAAGGCGGCTTCTACACCGGAGAGCCGCCGCAACCGCAGGACGCGCGGAGCTCGGGGGTGAGGACGTTCGACGTGGCCGGGCCGGGGGCCGACGAGCTGGCCGGGCGGCTCGATGCGGCCGGGTTCAAGCGCTCGGGCGAGGCCGCCGACGTCGTGCTGCGGCTGGGCGACCGGCCGGTGGTCGAGCACGCCGTACGCCTGCGCGACCCGGCGAAGCTGGTCGGGGTGCGGCTGCACGGCGACCGGGTGGCCGAGCTGGCCGTCACCGCGCTCACCTCGCAGGAGGCCGTGGCCGCCGCGTCCGACCTGATGAAGGTGCTGGGCATCACGCCCGTGCCGTGTAAGGACCGCGCCGGGTTCGTCGCCGACGCGCTGCTGCTGCCGTACCTCAACGACGCCGTCCGCATGTACGACGCCGGCTACGCCTCCGCTGCCGACATCGACACCGCGATGCGGCTGGGCTGCGGCTACCCCGCCGGGCCCTTCGAGACGCTGGAGGCCATGGGGCTGGAGCGCGTACGCGACGGGCTGCGCGCGCTCTACGCCGAATACCGCGAGCCCGCCTTCGCCCCCGCCCCCCTGCTCGACCAGCTCGTCGTCGCCGGCGCGAGCGCGTTCCCCCGCTCATGAGCCCCCGCCGCGCCCGCCGCAGGGAGTCCACCCGTCCGTTCTCCTTCCCGACCGGGATCGACAAGGTGGAGGAGTGGCCCGACGGAGAGTGGAAGGTCCGCATGCTCACCGGCGCCACCTCCACGAAGAACTACCGCTGCCCCGGCTGCGACCAGGAGATCCGCAGCGGGCAGCCCCACCTGGTGGCCTGGCCCAACTGGCCGGGCGGCGACGAGGAGCGCCGCCACTGGCACCAGGCCTGCTGGCGTAAGAGACTCGACCGCGGCCCGGGCCGCACGCGTTACTGAAGGGATCGATGGTGGAGATTCGCGCGGCGACCGTGCTGCCCGCCCGGCGCGAGCCGATCGAGCTGCACACGGCCGACGGCCTGACCCTGGTCGGCGAGCTGGCCCAGCCCCTCGACAAGCCGCCGGTGGCCACGCTGGTCACCCTGCACCCGCTGCCCACCCACGGCGGGTTCATGGACAGCCACGTCTACAAGAAGGCGGCCAACCGGCTGCCCGCCCTGGCCGACCTGGCCGTGCTGCGCTTCAACACGCGCGGCACCTCCTCAGAGCGCGGCACCTCTGAGGGCGCGTTCGACGGCGGCGAGGGGGAGCGGTTCGACGTGGCCGCGGCCCTGGAGTACGCCGAGTTCCACGACCTGCCCAGGGTGTGGGTGGTCGGCTGGTCGTTCGGCACCGAGCTGGCGCTGAAGTGGGCGCACGACCCGCTGGTGGAAGGCGCGATCCTGCTGTCGCCCCCGCTGCACAGGGCCACCGACGCCGACCTCGACGCGTGGGCGGAGTTCGGCAGGCCGCTGGTGGTGCTGGTGCCGGAGTTCGACGACTACCTGCGGCCCGACGAGGCCAAGGCCAGGTTCGCCCGGGTGCCGCAGGCCGAGGTCATCGGCGTCGACGGGGCCAAGCATCTGTGGGTGGGCGAGCCGTACGTACGGATCGTGCTCAACGAGATCGTCAAGTGCGTCAACCCGGCCGCGGCGCCGCTCCCCACCGAGATCTGACGAGCCTCGCCGCCGTGCCCGGCCGCGGGCGCCCTGCTCAGCGGGGTCTGGTGAGTCTCGCTGTCGTGCCCGGCTGCGGGCGCCCTGCTCACCGGGGTCTGGCGAATCTCTCCGTCGCGCCCGCCTGCGCTGAAGAATTTCTTGAGCATTATGAGCAGAACTCTGGCCTTCGCGATCGTCGCGGGCGAGAATCCGATCGTCAATTGAAGATCGCGGAGACGCCGGGCGACGTTCATCGTCCGCGCGTAATCCCTGCTCAGCGTGGGCGAGGCGCGAATGCGAGTAGTGCACGGGCTGGTGGCGGCGGCGTTATCGATCACGACTTTGGCGGCAGCGCCTCCATCGGAGGCCGAACAGGTGCCGCGTCCAGGCCCGGCGGCCCGGCAGGAGCCGGCGCCCGTCGCAGGGCCGGAGAACTCCGAACGCGCGGCGCTCGCCAAGGCCCGTGACACCGGGCAGCCGGTCGAGGTGGAGACGCTGCGCAGCGAGATCCGTACGGTCTTCGCCCAGCCGAACGGCACCATGAAGATGGAGCTGAACGTGCGCCCGGTCCGCGTCCGCAAGGACGACCGCTGGGTGCCCGTGGACACCACGCTGCGCCTGCGTCCCGACGGTGCGGTGGAGCCGGTCGCCGCCGCCGTCGATCTGACGTTCTCCGGCGGCGGAGACGCCCCGCTCGCCCGCCTCTCGCGCGGCGCCAAGTCGATGGAGCTGGGCTGGACGGGCCCGCTCCCCAAACCCACGCTGAACGGCGACACCGCCACCTACGCCGACGTCATGCCCGGCGTGGACCTCCAGGTCACCGCCGACGTGGACGGCTTCTCCCACCTGCTGGTCGTCAAGTCGCGGCAGGCCGCCGAAAAGCTGACCGAGCTGTCCTACCCGCTCTCCGCCAAGGGCCTGAACCTGGAGATCGACAAGGCGGGCAATCTGGAGGCCACCGACAAGGGCGGCGGCACGCTGTTCATCGCGCCCACGCCGAAGATGTGGGACTCCAAGGGCGTCACCAGTCAGCAGGCGCTCAAGGAAGGCCGCTCGCCCGAGGCCCGCGAGGCCACCATGGGCGTGGAGCTGGCGGGCAGGAAGCTGCGGCTGCGGCCGGACCGCGAGATGCTGACCGACCCCGGCACGAAGTTCCCCGTCTACCTCGACCCGTACTTCTCGGCCGCGCGCAACGCCTGGACGGCCGTGTGGAGCAACTGGCCCAACTCCAACTACCTCAACTCCAGCGACGTCGCCAGGGTGGGGCACGTCGAGTCGCAGACGAACCGCTCGTTCTTCCAGATGAACACCGGCTCGGCCATCCACGGCAAGCAGATCATGAAGGCGACGCTGCGCACGTACGAGACGTGGTCGTACTCCTGCAGCGCCCGCAAGGTCGAGGCGTGGGCCACCGGCAAGATCAGCAAGTCCACCACCTGGAAGAACCAACCCGACTGGGTCACCCTGCTGGACACCAAGAACGTCGCCAAGGGCTGGGGTTCGAGCTGCCTGCCCGGCGGCGTGGAGTTCGACGTCACCCCACAGGTCATCCAGGCCGCCGCGCTGAACTGGCCGAACGTCACCATCGGCCTGCGTGCCACCAGCGAGTCCGACGTCTACGCGTGGAAGAAGTTCAAGAACAACCCGAGCCTGGTCATCGAGTACAACTCCTTCCCCGACGACCCGTCCGCGGCCGACGTCTGGTCCGACCCGGGCGGCCCCTGCGTCTCCGGTGACGACCGGCCCGTCATCAGCACCCCCGCACCCAGGCTGTGGGCCAGGCTGAAGGACGTCGACAACACGCTCAAGGCTCGCTTCCAGTGGTTCGACGGGGACGGCAACAAGATCGGCGACTACACCACTCCGGAGGGGTCGTCGGGCACCGCGTTCAGCGTCTCGATCCCGCAGGCCTACTACGCCGACGGCGCGCTGCTGCGCTGGCGGGCACGGGCCGAGGACGGCACCGCCAACAGCGAGTGGAGCCCGTGGTGCGAGGCCACCGTGGACGCCAGCGCCCCCGGTAAGGAACCGGTCGTGAGCTCGCCCGAGTTCGAGGAGAACGCCTGGAGCGACGGCGTCGGCCTGGCGGGCACCTTCACCTTCGACCCCAACGGCGTCACCGACGTCGTCTCCTACCTCTACGGCCTGGACACCACGCCGACGACCGAGGTGGCGGCCGGCGCCGACGGCACGGCCACGATCCGGATCACGCCGTCGCACGACGGGCCCAACGTGCTCTCCGTACGCAGCAAGGACCGCGCCGGCCAGCTCGGGCCCATCCGCACCTACGTCTTCAACGTCAACGCGGGACGCGCTCCCGCCGCGCACTGGAAGATGGACGAAGGCCAGGGCGGCACGGCCGCCGACGTGAGCGGCGCCCACCCGGCCACGCTGCACGGCGCCACCTGGACCTCCGGCCGTACGGGCGGCGCGATCAGGCTGGCCGACGCCTACGCGCAGACGTCAGGGCCGATCGTCGACACCAGGCGCAACTTCACCGTCGCCGCATGGGCCCGGCTGACCGCCACCGACGGCGACGCCACCCTCATCACCCAGGAGGGCTCCGCCACCGGCGCGTTCGCCCTGCAGTACGTCAAGGCAGACGACCGCTGGGCGCTGACCATGACCGAAGCCGACGCCGACTCCGCCCCGGCCGTGCGGGCCCTGTCGTCCGCCGCGCCGCGCGTCGGCGAATGGACCCACCTGGTCGGCGTCTACGACGCGGCGGCCGGCCGGATCACCCTCTACGTGAACGGCAGGCGCGAAGGCACCGCTGCCGTCATCACCACATGGAACGCCACAGGCCCCCTGACGATCGGCCGCGGAAAGGTCGCCGGGGCGGCTTCGGACAACTGGCCAGGAGACGTCGACGAGGTGCGCGTGTACGACCGCGCGCTGTTCGCCGACGAGGTCGCCGATCTGGTCCACAGCGCTGCCACGCTGGTCGGACACTGGAAGCTGGACGAGGAGTCCGGCACCACGGCGGCCGACTCCTCGGGCCGGGCGACCGCCGCGACGCTGTCCGGAGCCGCCTCGTGGACGTACGGATGGCTGGACGGAGCGCTCGCCCTCGACGGTGTGGACGGCCACGCCCAGACCGGCGGCCCCGTGGCCGACACCAGGAACAGCTTCACCGTCACCGCCTGGACCCAGCTCGACCACCTGCCCACCGCCGACACCACCGCCGTCGCCCAGGCCGGTGACCGGGCCGCCGGGTTCCAGCTCGGCTTCGACCAGGAGCAGGGCAGGTGGGTGTTCGGCATGGCCACCGCCGACACCGACGCGGCATCGGTCGTACGGACGAGGTCCGACGCCATCCCCACCCCGCTGGAATGGACGCACCTGGCCGGCGTGTACGACGCACTCGCCGGGCAGCTCCGCATCTACGTCAACGGCCGGCTCGCATCCAGCACCGTCGTGGACCACGTGAGCACCTGGAACGCCACGGGGCCGCTGCAGCTCGGCCGGACGAAGGCGGAGGGCGCGTTCACCGGGTACTGGCCCGGGGCCGTGGACGACGTCCGCGTCTACGACTCCGCGCTGAGCGCCGAGCAGATCGCTCAGCTGGCCGCGCAGTGACCGCTGGGGCGCGAGCGGTGACCGCGGTCGCGGCCCGCCCGCCCCGGCCGCGGCCGTGAACGACGGCGACGCCCGGCACCGAAGTACCTCCCGGTGCCGGGCGTCGCCGTCTCCGGCCCTGTCGCCGTCGGCGGCCCCGGGAAGGGGACGCTCCCGCACCGGGGAGTCCCCCGGGAGCCGGAAGCCGCAAGCCGCAAGCCGCAAGCCCGCGAGCCGGAAGCTGGAACCCTGGACGTCGGGAACCGGGAGGGGGAGGCCCCTGGACGTGGGAAACCGGGAGCGGGAGGCGCCGGCCGTCGGGAACCGGGAGGGGGAGGCCCCGGCCGTCGGAAACCGGGAGCGGGAGGCCCCGGCCATCGAGAACCGGAAGCGGGAGGCCCGGGACCGAGCACCGAATATCGGCATCGAGCACTGGGAACCCGAAAACCGGGGGCGGTCGGAGTGGGATGGTGCGGGTGATTTAATCGCCGAGCAATGCCAGTTTTAGGGCGGACATTAGCCGTGTGCGACATTTAGCGCGATATTCAGCTTGGGCCATTGAGTGAATGTCGCCGTGAACCGCGTTACCGTGAGGTCCGTGCAGCTCTACACGAGATCGGCCGGGACCGGGATCCCGCTTGTGCTGCTTCACGCATTCCCGCTCTCGTCGGCCATGTGGCTGGCCCAGCGGGAAGGACTGGCCAGGGTCTGCCACGTCATCACGCCCGACCTGCGCGGCTTCGGCGGGTCGCGGCTGGGCGACGATGAGCCGTCACTCGACCTGATGGCCGACGACGTCGCCGCGCTGCTCGACGACGAGGGCATCGACAAGGCCGTGATCGGCGGGCTGTCGATGGGCGGCTACGTGACCATGGCGTTCTGCAGGCGGCACCCCGACCGGGTGCTCGGCGTCATCCTGGCCGACACCAAGGCCAGCCCGGACCCGCCACAGGCGAGGGAGAACAGAGAACGCATCGCCCAGGCCGTGCTCGCCTCCGGCAGCGAGGTGCTGGTGCGCGAGGTCCTGCCCGGGCTCATCGGGCCGACGACCAAGGAACGCAGGGCCATGGTGTTCGGCCGGGTCAAGGGGCTCGTGCAGTCGGCGCCTCCCGGCGCGGCCGCCTGGGCGCAGCGCGCGATGGCGGCCCGGCCCGACTCCTCCGACACGCTGGCCGCGCTCAAGGTGCCGCTGCTGGTCATCGTGGGGGAGGAGGACGAGCTCTCGCCGCCCTCCGACGCCGCCGCCATGGCCAAGGCCGCGCCCGACGGCCGGTTGGAGGTCATCCCCAAGGCGGGGCACCTTACGGCGGTCGAGCAGCCGGAGGCGTTCAACGCGGCGGTCACGGAGTTCCTCCGCACGGAGCTGCGCAACCACCGGCCCTGAGGTCAGGTACGTCGCACGCGCGCATCTGCGCGGCGACCGGCCTTGCCATGTGTAAGGGCTCGCGCGGCGACCGGCCCTCAGGCGCGTGCGGGCTCGCGAGGGGACCGGCCCTCAGGCGCGTGCGGGCTCGCGAGGGGACCGGCCCTCAGGCGCGTGCGGGCTCGCGAGGGGACCGGCCCTCAGGCGCGTGCGGGCTC
>NZ_JBFATY010000003.1:577358-700203 GCF_040678535.1 Nonomuraea sp. NPDC052634
CGCGCGACGACCGGCCTGACGTGCGTGAAGCCGTGCGGTGACCGGGCCGGCCGAGTGCGAGGCGGAGCGCTGCCCGGCCGTGCCGATCCAGGTGGACAGTGGCGCAGCGGGTGACCGGGTGTGCGTGCAGAAGGGCGCGCCGCCGCCGTGACCAGGCGAGTGAAGGGCGGGGCGTGCGTGGCTGAGCCGGGGGCGGGGGATTGTCGGTGGGGTGTGCCATGCTGGGGACGTGACGCTTGAGGACCTGGTCAGGCTGCGGCGAGCACGCGATGTGATCAATCGCGACTATGCCGAGCCGCTCGACGTGCCCGCGCTGGCTCGCGTCGCCCTCATGTCGCCCGGGCACTTCTCGCGCAGCTTCCGTGCGGCGTTCGGGGAGACGCCCTACAGCTACCTCATGACGCGCCGCATCGAGCGGGCCAAGGCGCTGCTGCGGCGCGGCGACATGACGGTGACCGAGGTGTGCTTCGCGGTCGGCTGTACGTCGCTGGGCTCGTTCAGCTCCCGCTTCACCGAGCTGGTCGGCGAGAGCCCGAGCGCCTACCGCGCCCGTGACCACCACGAGGCGGCCGCCATCCCGTCCTGTTACGCGAAGAAGTATTCCCGGCCGGTGCGGCGTCAGGCGGCGAAGACAGCGTCCCGACACGTAACGTGACCGGCATGGACATCCGACTCAACACCTGCTTCATCGCGGTCGACGACCACGACAAGGCGCTCGCCTTCTACCGCGACTGCCTCGGCCTGGAGGTGCGCCAGGACGTCGGTTTCGAGGGCATGCGCTGGATCACGCTCGGCTCGCCCTCGCAGCCCGACGTCAACATCGTCCTGGAGCCGCCGCTCGCCGACCCCGACGCCTCGCCCGCCGACCGGCAGGCCATGGCGGAGCTGCTCGCCAAGGGGCTGCTGCGCGCGGTCATCTTCGAGACCGACGACTGCGATGCGACGTTCGAGCGCATCAGGGACGCCGGCTACGAGGTGCTGGAGGAGCCGACCGACCAGCCTTATGGCGTACGCGACTTCGCCGTCCGCGACCCGGCGGGCAACATGCTGCGCATCAACCAGGCGGCCAAGTGACCCTCCGGGCACTCCGGTAGCCGATGGTCCGATGGGGCGGCCCGCTGGGTCTCGGTCAGACGCGCCGGTGACGGCGCCGCTTGCCGTGACCGGCCCTCTGCTGCGTATCAGCCGGTGACGGCGCTGCTTGCTGAGGTTCGGCCATCTGCTGCGCATCAACAGGTTGCGCGGATCACCACGCTGCTCCGGACCGGCCCGGCCGGGGGCAGGTGCCCCGGTGGTGCGGGGCGGGGGTCAGATGCGGTCTTGGTGGGGTACGACGACCTCGCGGATGATCAGGGCGATCGCCGCCGCCACCGGGATCGCGAGCAGGGCGCCGACGATGCCGAGGAGGGCGCCGCCGAACAGGGCGGCGATCACGGTCACCGCGGGCGTGACGTCCACCGAGCGCTTCATCACCCTGGGGTAGACGAAGTAGTTCTCGATCTGCTGGTAGACCACGAAGAAGATCGCGCAGGCGATGCCCGCGGGCAGGGAGTCGAGCAGCGCCACGCCGGTGACGATGACCGCGCCGATGGTGGCGCCCACGAGCGGGATGAGGTCGGTCAGCGCCACGACGAGGGCGAGCGCGAGCGCGTACTGGACGCCGATGATCGACAGGAAGATCCAGGTCAGCACGCCCGCGATGGCGGAGATGAGCACGTTGCCGGCGACGTACCCGCCGATGCCGGTGAGGATCTCCTCGGCCATCGCCCGCGTCCGCGCCCGCCGCGAGGCCGGGACGAGCTTGAGCAGATACTCCTTGATCGTGTGCAGTGAGCCGAGGAAGTACAGCATGAGCACCACGAGCGTCACCGTGGTGAACACGCCGTTGAGCACCACCAGGCCCGCGCCCATGATGCCGCTGGCCAGCGCCGGGCCGAGCGTGGTGGTGACGAACGTACGGACCTGGGGGAGTATCTGGTACTCGGCGTCGAGCTTGCGCAGCGTGGGATGGTTGCTCAGCTCGGTGATGTAGCCCGGCAGGGCGTCGATGAACTCGGTGAGCTGCTTGCTGACCGGCGGCACGATCGCCAGCCCGAACAGCACGAACGCCACGATGACGCCGATGAACACGATCGCGATGGCGCCCCGCCTGGCCAGGCCGCGGCGCTGGAGCGCCTCGACGATCGGGTTGAGTCCGACGGCCAGGAACATCGCGACGACGACCAGGATGATCGTGCTCAGCGAGGCCACGATCATCTGGGCGAGCGCGATCGCCGTCAGCACGCCCAGGCCGCCGACCAGGCCGAACAGGAAGGGGCCGCGAGCCAGCGGCTTGCCGGGCGCCCCATAGGCCCGCCCGCCCACGCTGCCGGTGGCCTCCTCGCGTTCGGAGGGGCGTCCCGGCTCTCCGTCGCCGGCTGGCTCGCGTGATGCGGAAGGCCGCTCCGCCTGTTCGTGTTCCGGGGGTACTCCTGGCTCGCCGTCCGGTGACTGCTCGCGTACGGGAGGGTGGTCGGCCGGAGGCGGCGGGGGTGGTGCTTCGTCCCGCTTGGTCGCGGGCCCGACGTCTGCGGACAACAGAGAACTCCAGGAGGGGTCGGTGACGACGGTGCATGACGGGCTCGTACCGGTTCGTACACGCCCATCGGCAAAGAGAGAGCCTAGCGACCGTGCGGTCGCCAGGCTCTCCCCAGCCGTCGTTCAGCCCCCGTGAGCGGTCGCTACTCCTGCCACCACTCAGCGTCGTCCTCGGCCTTGGCCTCGGCCTTCGAAGCGGGCGTCGTCGCCGGGGCGGACGACTCCGAGGCCGACGTCGAGGCGGCGGCGAGTGCGGGCTTCGCCGGAGCCGCGGTGACGGGCTCGGGGGCGGGGGAGTCCATGCCCGGCAGCGGGGCGCCGCCGAGGAGCTGGCGGAGCTGCGCGAGGTGGCTGGTGATGCTGTCGCGCTGGCGGGTCAGCTCGTCGACCTGGCGCTGCATCGCGGTGCGGGTGCGCTCGGCCTCGTTCTTCGCCTCGGTGACGATGGTCTCGGCGCTGGCCTTGGCCTCGGCGACGATGCTCTCGGCGCTCTTGCGGGCGTTGGCGACGAGCTGCTTGGCGTGCAGGTCGGCCTCGCGGCGGGTCTGCTCGGCCTGCTGCGTGGCCTTAGTGGCCCGCGACTCGGCGGTGGCGGCGCGCTGCTCGGCCTCGGCGACCAGCTTCTGCGTGGCGGCCTGGGCGGTGGCGTGGCGCTCGGCCTCCTGGCGCTCGGCCTCCTCGCGGCGGGCGGCGAGCTGGATCTCGAACTCGGCTTCGTCCTGGGCCCGCTTGGCCTCGGACTCCTCCAGCACCCGCTGCGCCTGGGCGCGCATCTCGTCGGCCTGCCGCTTGGCGGCGGTGAGGATCTCGTCGCGCTCGCGCTTGGTCGAGGCCCGCAGCTGGGCGACCTCGCGCTCGGTGGTGGTGCGGAGCTTGGCGATCTCGCGCTCGGCGTCGGCGCGCTTCTCGGCGACCTCGTGGTCGGCGGTGGCGCGGAGCTTGGCGGCCTCGCGCTCGGTGGTGTTGGTCAGCTCCTCGGCCTCGCGGCGGGCGGTCGAGCGGATGTCCTCGGCATCGCGCTCGGCGCTGGTGCGCATCTCGTCGGCCTCGCGGGTGGCCTGGGCGCGCTTTTCGGCGGCCTCGGCCTCGGCGGCGGCGCGCATCTCGGCGGCCTCTACCTTCGCGGCGGCCTTGATCTCGTTGGCCTCGGACCTCGCGGCCTGGACGAGCTCGGTCGCCTGCTCCTCGGCCAGGCGGAGCAGCTGCTCGATGCGGGCGCCGAGACCGGAGTAGGTGGGGCGTTCCTGCTCCTGCAGCTGGCGCTGGGAGTCGGACAGGTCGCGCTGGAGCGCGGCGATCTGCTCCTTGGCCTGGCGGAGCTCCCCGTCGAGCTGCTTGAGATGGTCGTGGACCTGGTGCCGGTCGTAGCCGCGCAGCACGACGTCGAACTCGCGTGCTGGGGCGTCCTCGAAGAAGTTGTTGAGCTGGGCGTCGATGTCGGACTGCATGGAGGCTCGATCCTGGGTTGTCGAGACGGCTACACGGGCCGGACGGGGGGTTCGGGGCATCCGTACCAGGAGCCTGTGCCTCTCGGCAGGCCCCATGTCCGGTGGAAGGTCAAGCGTACTCCGCTGGTGCCGCGTGCGAAGCCCCGTCCAACTTTCTGCGTGACTAGTTACATATGAGCGGTTTTTACGTTTTGTGGCGGTCTGCTATCGCTTGGCGGCTTGGACCAGCTCTGTCAGCATTCCACCCACGTCTTTGGGGTGCAGGAACGCGATTTGCGAGCCCATGGACCCGTGCCTGGGACGCTCGTCCAGCAATCTCACACCCTTCTCCCCGATTTTCGACATGGCGTCAGCGACGTCGGGCACCCCAAATGCCACGTGATGGACGCCCTCGCCCCGCTTCGCCAGGAATTTTCCCACAGGTGAGTCGTCGGAGAGCGGTTCAAGGAGCTGAATGTAGGAACCCCCGCCCTCGCCGTCGGCGATGTGCAGCATGGCCTCCTTCACCCCCTGCTCCTCGTTGACCTCCCTGGCGACGACCTCAAGATCGAACAGCCGGGAGAACAGCTCGATCTTCTCTTCCAGATCTCGACAGGCGATCCCGATGTGGTCGATGCGCATGAACATGTGTGGTCCACCTCCATGGCGAGCGGCGCCTTACTCGTGGGTATGGTGTCAAAGACCCGACGCGCGAGCACAGGAGGCCGTTGTCATGTCCAGTTCCGTCATCGTCGCCGGAGCTCGCACCCCCATCGGCAAGCTGCTCGGTTCCCTGTCCGGACTGCAGGCCGTGGAGCTGGGCGGCATCGCGATCAAGGCGGCGCTCGAAAGGGCCGGAGTCGCCCCCGACGCCGTCGAGTACGTGATCATGGGCCAGGTGCTCCAGGCCGGCGCCGGGCAGATCCCCTCCCGCCAGGCCGCCGTGAAGGCCGGCATCCCGATGACCGTCCCGTCGATCACCATCAACAAGGTCTGCCTGTCGGGCCTCGACGCCATCGCGCTCGCCGACCAGCTCATCAGGGCGGGCGAGTTCGAGATCGTGGTGGCGGGCGGCATGGAGTCCATGACCAACGCGCCCCACCTGCTGCCGGGACTGCGCAAGGGCGTCAAGTACGGTGGCTCGCAGGTGATCGACTCTATGGCGCACGACGGCCTGTTCTGCGCGTTCGACCAGTGCGCGATGGGCGAGTCCACCGAGCGCCACAACGCCAGGCTCGGCATCGGCCGCGAGGAGCAGGACCGCCTGGCGGCCCGCTCGCACCAGCTCGCCGCCGCGGCCATCAAGAACGGCGTGTTCGACGACGAGATCGTCCCCGTCGAGATCCCGCAGCGCCGGGGGGAGCCGGTCATCGTCAAGGAGGACGAGGGCGTACGCGGCGACACCACCGTCGAGACGCTGGCCAAGCTCCGCCCGGCCTTCGCGCCCGACGGCACGATCACCGCGGGCTCGGCCTCCCAGATCTCCGACGGCGCCTGCGCGGTCGTCGTGATGTCCAAGGCCAAGGCCGAGGAACTGGGACTGCCCTGGCTGGCCGAGATCGGCCGCCACGGCAACGTCGCGGGCCCCGACGCCTCGCTGCAGTCGCAGCCCGCCAACGCCATCAAGCACGCCATGAAGCGGCAGGGCGTCACGGCCGACGACCTCGACCTGGTGGAGATCAACGAGGCGTTCGCCAGCGTGGTGCTCCAGTCGGTCAAGGAGCTGGGCGTGCCGCTCGACAAGGTCAACGTCAACGGCGGCGGCATCGCGCTCGGCCACCCGATCGGCGCCTCGGGCGCGCGCATCGTGCTCACGCTGGCGCACGAGCTGCGCCGCAGGGGCGGCGGCCTGGGCGCGGCCGGTCTGTGCGGCGGCGGCGGCCAGGGCGACGCGCTGCTGATCAGCGTTCCGAAGTCCTGACGCCCGCTCAGGAGGGGCCGTCCTCCGGCGGCGGCTCGGTGGTCATGCTGCCGTCCTCACGGGGTGGCTGAGCGGTCATGCGGACGTCCCCTCGGGGCGGCTCTGTGGTCATGTGTACGTCGGCCGCGTTCCCAGTCGCGATGACGCCCGAGTTGTCGCCGTTGACCACCACGGAACCTGCTCCTGCATTCCGGGGCGGGTCGCCGCGGATCAACCCGTACACGGAGACCCCCAGCCCGGCGAGCCCCACGAACGCCCCGACCACCCCGGTCAGGGTGTCGGTCTCGTCCAGCCCCGTGCCCGCGGCGTGGACGCAGAGCGCCGCCAGGGCGACGACAGCGACCACGGAGCCGCTCCACACCAGTGCGCGCCTGCTCATACGAGCATCATCATCCGCCCGCGCGCGATGACACAACGTGACGAACGCCGGGCATGACGAAGCCCCGGTCCGCGCTGAAGGACCGGGGCCTCGTCGATGCCGCCTCCCGCACCGGCCAGGACTCCGGCACGGAAGTTCGCGGCCGCCCCTACGGGGGCGCTTCAGCCCGGCCGCGAGGGAGGATGCGGCCGGGCCGTCTGTGGGCGGTCATGAGGACAGCAGCCGGGCGAAGACCGAGCGGTGCCGGCGCTCGGCCGGCCGCTCGCGTCCCGCCTGCCGCGCGCGGCGCTCCTCGGCGGCGGCGCGGCGCAGCTCGGATGCCTGGTACTGCATGACCGCGTAGTCGAATTCGGCGTTCATCCCGATGCCCCTTCAGTTCGTTCCCCTGCACTCTTAAGACTCCGCCTAAGGCCCCCTCCCGCACATCGGGCGGATGCCCTATCTCTCGGCGCCGGCCCGGATGAGGAGTACTTAGACGGGCGCACGAAGCGCCTAAGGCGCAGGTGAGGAGCGTCTAGGGCTCGTCGGTGAACTTGACCGTGACCTTGGTGAAGCCCAGGGATCTGAGCAGTCCCGACAGCATCGCCTTGGTGTTGGCGTCGGCCCTGGCCCGCAGGTCGCCGGCCACGGCCGCCTCGGTGATCTTCTTCTCGGCCAGGAGGTACAGCTCCCGCTGGTCGCCGGGCGAGCCGGACAGGAAGTCGCTCACCCGGTCGATCAGGCCGCGCTGCTGGGCGAAGACATAGGAGCGCCGGTTGTCCAGGTTGGGCTTCTCAAGCTGCGCCCTGGGCACGCGGACGGTGGCCTCGGTGCGGTCCTGCGAGACCGTCACGCCGTCCGCCGCCAGCGTGGAGAAGTCGACGTAGGCGTCCACCCCGCCCGCCCCGACGAACAACGTGCGGGTGCCCTTGATGGCGTCGGGCAGGAAGGCGGCGTCCTTCTCCAGGTCGACGACCACCTGGAAGTTCCCCGTCGCGGCCTCGAACCTGGCCAGGTCCTTGATGGACTGCAGCACCACCGGCTGGCTGCGGTCGATGGTCCGCTCGCCCAGCGGGTCGAGCCACGACCAGGCCAGCCGCCCGCCCACCACCAGCAGCACGGCCAGCACCAGCAGGCCCGCCGCGTATCGCCACCACCGGCTCCGCCCGGGACTCACCGCGGGCGGCGACGTCTGGGAAGTCGTCATGCGGCATGAGTACCCGCTGAGCGATCATCAGTGCCCGCTTCCCGGTGACAACTTGGCTCCCTTTAGGAGACGGACCCGCTTCAGGAAACGGACCCGCCGCCGGACGCGGACCCGCCTCAGGACGCGGACCCGCCTCAGGACGCGGACCCGCGTCAGGAGACGGAGCCGCCCGCCGCCTCGGGCCGGCCAGCCGACGGGGTCTGCGACGTGGTGCCGGGCGCCGCGTCCACCGTGGTCCCGGGGCCCGGGTAGACGGGGTAGACGTGGCTCGACTCCGGCGTCGGACGCACCTGCGGTGCCATGCGCGCGTGGCCCGGGCCGCCGCCGAAGTGGGTGCTCGACAGGCGGCAGCCCTGGAAGTCGGTGTAGAACATGCGCAGCCACTCGCGGCGCTGCGGCTCGCTCAGCGAGGAGAACCACTGCGTGGCGAACTGGTGCTCGGGCAGCGGAGTGCCCGGCAGCGGCTCGCCGCGCAGCCAGGCCGTCACGATCTGCCGGTAGCCCTCCGCCACCGTGGTCTGGCAGCGGGGCGCCAGCGACTCGACGTACTCGTACGCCGCCTCCTCGGCGAACCCGGCCGACAGGTCGGGCACGTGCACCGGCGCGAGCCCGTTGGCCGGCTTCAGCTCGTCGTCCAGCGGGCGCTGCTCGACCCGCGTGAACGCGGCGGGCGTGCCCGCCAGCCTGGAGGCGATCTGCGTGAACGTCGCCCCAAGCTCGGTCAGCCCCGCCCGCATGCCGGGATGCACGCACACGGTGATCGGCCACTCCTGGCAGCTGTAGGCGATGTCGACCGCCGCGGCCGGCTTGGCCTGGGTCAGCACCCGCGACACTCCCATGCCGGCCGCGAGCACGGCGAGCAGCGCGCACGCCAGCACCATGGCCTGCCTGGTCACCAGCGCCGCCCAGCCGAGCAGCAGCGCGGCCGTGATGCCGAGCAGCCAGATCGTCTGGTCGAGGAACGTCGTGCCGCTGAGGCCCTGGAACAGGTCGTACGGCTCGCCGGTGCCGGGCGCGAGCTTGTCGGCCCAGCCCCGGTCGTCGGCCAGCCAGGAGAACAGCCCGTAGCAGGCGAGCCCGGCGATCGGCGGCGTGTACGGCCGCGGCGCGACCCAGCCGGCCACCCACCCGATCACCGAGTAGAGCGCCAGCCCGGCCATGCCCATGCCGAGGCCCGAGAAGCTGAGCCGGCCCGCCTGGTCGGTGAGCACCGTCTTGACGGCCAGCACCAGCACCGTGGCGCCGAACGAGCCCAGCACCACCACCACGATCGCGAGCGGCGCCTTGAGCGCCCGCCACGTCGTGAGCGAGCGCCCGCGCAGCGCGCGGCGCTTGCGCAGCGCCACCCAGGCGGCGAAGGCCGCGGCCACGGGCCCGGTCAGCCGGAGCGAGCCGATGACCGCGGCCACGATGTTCTCCCACGCGTCTACGCCCGGGATCAGGACGTTCCACGCCGCGATCAGGCCGACAGCAAGCAGGACGGCGACGGTGACGGCCGCGCTGTGCTTCAGCTCCTCCCGTGAAACGCCCGCGTGCTCACGCACCCTTATCCCCGTTGAAGTTCATCAAGCACCCCCCGTGCCCCGAGGCGAAGCGGAGCCGGACAGTCACGGCCGGTCCCCACAGGCCGTGAACTTGGCGTCCGCGTCACCATACGTACGAGAACCATAACTGAGCGTGATGATTGACGTCCGGATTCTTGGTCAAGCAAAGAGAGCTGTCGCTGACAGTAATCAGACGAACCGGGACGAGCGGCGCGCTACCGTAGCGCTGTGTCGCAGCCCAAGCCGCTCAACCTGCCGTTCGATCCCATCGACCGCGCCGCGGAGAGCTGGCGCGCTCACTTCGGGCCTTCCGCCGCCATGGCCGCCGTCACCTCGATCATGAGAGCGCATCAGATCCTGCTGTCGCAACTTGACTCGCTCCTGAAGCCCTATGACTTGACCTTCGCCAGATATGAGGCGCTTGTCCTGTTGACCTTCAGCAGAACGGGTGCGCTGCCGCTGTCCAAGATCGGGGAACGTCTCATGGTTCATCCCACGAGCGTCACGAACACGGTGGACAGGCTGGAGAAGTCCGGTTTCGTGTGCCGCATGCCCAACCCGCGCGACGGCCGCGGCGTGCTCGCCGAGATCACCGACAAGGGCAGGGACGTCGTGCGCCGCGCCACCGCCGACCTCATGGAGGCCGAGTTCGGTCTCGGCATGTACGCCGAGGACGAACTCCACCGGATGTTCGACCAGTTGCGCACGTTGCGGGTGGCGGCGGGTGACTTCCCGGCTTCGTCCATACGGCAAGATGAAGAGCATGGCGGACTTCTCTAGGCCCGGGTCACTCTACGGAGCGATAGACCTGGGCGCGCGCAAGCAGGCTCTTGAGGCGCAGGCCCGGCGGGAGGCGGCAGGTCCCCAGGCGGCGTCGGCCTCGGTCGTCGACGTGACCGAGGAGACGTTCTCTGCGGAGGTGATCGAGCGGTCGATGACCGTGCCGGTCGTCATCGACCTGTGGTCGCCGAGGGCGCCGGGCAGCGCACAGCTCAGTCCCGTCCTGGAGAAGGTGGTCGGCGACCTGGGCGGCAAGGTCGTCCTGGCCAAGGTCAACGTCGACGCCAGCCCGCAGATCGCGCAGGCGCTGCGGGTGCAGGCGGTGCCGACCGTGCTGGCGATCTTCCAGGGCCAGGCCGTGACCGGATTCCAGCAGGTGCTGCCCGAGCAGGAGGTGCGGCGCTGGCTCGACGAGCTGATGAAGGCCGTCGAGCAGTTCTACCAGGCCAATCCGGGCGCCAGGCCGCCGGCGCAGGGCGAGGGCCAGGCGCAGGCCGCCCCGCCCGCCGACCCCGACCTGGTCGCCGCCGAGCAGGCCATCGAGGCGGGCGACTACGACGCGGCGATCGCGGCCTACGAGCGGCTGCTGGCCCGCGCGCCCGGCAACGAGGACGCCAAGATGGGGCTGGCGGGGGTCAGCCTGATCAAGCGCACGTCTCAGCTCGACCCCGCCGACGTGCAGCGGCGCCAGGAAAACCCCGACGACATCGACGCCCAGCTCGACGCCGCCGACCTGGAGATGCTGGCCGGCAAGGTCGACGAGGCGTTCAACCGCATCATCGCGGTGGTCAAGCGCACCTCAGGCGACGAGCGCGACCGGGCGAGGAAGCATTTGCTCGGCCTTTTCGACACCCTGCCCGCCGATGACCCATCTTTGGGGAAAGCGCGCAGAGCGTTGGCGAGCGCCCTGTTCTAGCCTGGGGGTATGCGGGTCGTCACCATATCGGCGACATACGGCACGGCCGGTAGCCAGATAGGCCCGGCCGTGGCCGAGCGGCTCGGCGTGCCCTTCGTCGACCGCGCGATCCCCAGCGCGGTGGCCGAGGAGCTGGGCTGCACGCTCGAGGAGGCGCTCGCCCACGACGACCGCGCCGAGCACGGCCTGGGGCGGCTGTTCTCCGGGGCGATGCGGCTGCCGACGGTGACGTTCGGGGGCGTCGACATGTACGTCCCCGGCGCGATGCCGCTCGCCCCCGAGGAGTTCGTCCGCCACACCGAGCGCCTGCTCAAGGAGATGGCCCGCGACCAGGGCGGCGTCTTCCTCGGCCGGGCGGGCGCGGTGGTGCTCGCCGGCCATCCCGGCGCGCTGCACGTGCGGCTCGACGCGCCGCTGCGGCGCCGCGTTCACCAGACGGCCACGCTCGGCTCGATGAGCGAGCGTGAGGCACGCGACATCATCGAGGACAACGACCGCGCGAGGACCGCGTACGTACGCCACTTCTACCGCGTCGATCCGTCCGATCCGTGCCTGTATCACATGGTTCTCGACAGCACCACGATTCCCATTCCCGCGTGCGTGGAGCTGATCGTCATGGCGGCCGAGGCGCGGGGTTGACCGAAAGCCCCCTAACATGGGAGGCATTCTTGGTCAGTCCCGAAGGAGCGATCGACGTGACGACCGTCCCAAGTGTGTCGTACTCCATCACCGTGCGGCTTGAGGTGCCGGCCGGCGGCAGTGCCGTAAGCCAGCTCACCCACGCCGTCGAGTCGGCCGGGGGGGTCGTCACCGCCCTCGACGTCACCAACGCGGGGCATGAGAAGCTCCGCATCGACGTGACCTGCGCGGCGAGGGACACCGACCACGCCCAGGCGATCGTCGACAGCCTTGAGGCCATCGAGGGCGTCGTCATCCACAAGGTGTCCGACCGCACGTTCCTCATGCATCTCGGCGGCAAGATCGAGATGAAGTCGAAGGTGCCGCTGCGCAACCGCGACGAGCTGTCCATGGCCTACACGCCCGGCGTGGCGCGCGTGTCGATGGCGATCGCGCGTAACAAGGAGGACGCGCGGCGCCTGACCATCAAGCGCAACACCGTGGCGGTCGTCACCGACGGTTCGGCCGTGCTGGGGCTGGGCAACATCGGTCCCGAGGCCGCGCTGCCCGTCATGGAGGGCAAGGCGGCGCTGTTCAAACGCTTCGCCGGCATCGACGCCTGGCCGATCTGCCTCGACACCCAGGACGTCGACGAGATCGTCCGCACCGTGCAGGTGATCGCTCCCGGGTTCGGCGGCATCAACCTCGAGGACATCGGCGCGCCGCGCTGCTTCGAGGTCGAGCGGCGGCTGCGCGAGCTGCTCGACATCCCCGTCTTCCACGACGACCAGCACGGCACCGCCATCTGCGTGCTCGCGGCGCTCACCAACGCGCTGCGGGTGGTCAACAAGAACATCGAAGACGTCAAGATCACCATGGCGGGCGCGGGCGCGGCCGGCAACGCCGTGCTGCGGCTGCTGCTGGCGGCCGGGGCCCGCAACGTCATCGTCTGCGACTACCTCGGCGCCGTCCACAAGGGGCGCGACGACCTCGACGACTCGCTGCGCTGGATCGCCGACCACACCAACGCCGAGGGCTACTCCGGCGACCTGCGCGGCGCGGTCAAGGGCGCCGACGTGTTCGTGGGCGTGTCCGCGCCCGGCATCCTCACCGGTGACGACATCGCCTCGATGGCGCCCGATCCGGTCGTGTTCGCGCTGGCCAACCCCGAGCCCGAGGTGTCGCCCGACGAGGCGCGCCAGCACGCCGCCGTGGTCGCCACCGGCCGCTCCGACTACCCCAACCAGATCAACAACGTGCTGGCCTTCCCCGGCGTGTTCCGCGGGCTGCTCGACGCGCAGGCCGCCGGGGTGACGCAGGAGATGCTGCTGGCCGCCGCCGGTGCCCTGGCCGCCGTCGTCACGCCCGAGGAGCTGGGGCCCAACTACATCATCCCCAGCGTCTTCCACCCCGACGTCGCCACCGCGGTTGCCGCCGCCGTCCGCGAGTCCGCGGGCGGTCGTGCCCGGGGCTTCACCGAGGCCTGATCTCCCGCGAGGCCGCGCGCCCCGGCCTCCGCGCTGGAGCCCGTCGCCGGTCCGTCCGCCTTCGAGCTTCGCGCCGAGGCCGGTCCATCCCGGTTCGGCTGCCGAGCCGGGCGCCCAGATTCCCGCGCTGAGGCTCGGCCGTTGGAGTTCGGCCGCCGCACTGAGGCTTTGTCCGCCCCGTCCCCTTCACTCAGGGGGCGGGGCGGTCGCATGTGCGCGGCCGGTCATGAGGCGGGGACGGCGCTGGTCGCGGCGGGCATCAGGCGGTGGCTCTCCTGGAAGACCAGGTTGTGGGCGTCGGCGGCGGCGATGGCGCGGAGCGTGTCGAGCTGCCCGGCCGCGTCGGACTCGTCGAAGACGTTCAGCGGCCAGTCGCCGACCGTGTTGCCGCGCAGGTGCGGGTGGAGGAAATCGCAGCCGAAGTGGGCGACGAGCGCGATCGGCTGCACGCGGGCGGCGCGCTGCTCCGGCCAGGTGAGCGACCACATCGCGTTCAGCCCGCCCTCCCGCGACCGGGTGACGCCGCTGGCGACGACCTCCCCGGTGCCGAGCAGCAGGTCGGCATTGGCCTCGTCGAGCACCCGGCACGCCACCGGGTCGAGCAGCTCGACGGCACGGGCGAAGAGGCGTTCCTTGTCATCGCGCGTGACGGCCCCGCCGTGCACGCCGTCGCGCAGATCCGTGAAGTGCCTGATCAGGGCTTCGTTCATCGGTGTACGCATGCCCACCACCTGCCCCGCCATAGGCGCACGCCACCTCACCTTGGGTACAACTCCCGCTACAGAAAAGCTCTACTCACATGTTGCGAAAACTTGCTTATGGAGTTATAAGTTTTTCAGATGCGGGCGAAGTGTCACACCGCCCTGAGTGCTGTTCCTCTGTCACCGCGGGTCCAGTCCATTTCCTGGGGGGACATGTCTGTGCTGGATTTCCTCGGCCGTGACATGGCAGTAGACCTCGGCACGGCCAACACGCTCGTCTACGTCCGCAACAAGGGCATCGTCCTCGATGAGCCCTCGGTCGTGGCGCTCAACACCAGGACCGAGAAGATCGTCGCGGTCGGCGCCGAGGCCAAACAGATGATCGGCAGGACGCCCGGTCACATCGTGGCCATCCGCCCGCTCGCCGACGGCGTCATCACCGACCTGGAGGTGGCGGAGCGCATGCTGCGCTACTTCATCCAGAAGGTGCACCGCCGCCGCCACTTCACCCAGCCGCGCCTGGTGGTGGCCGTGCCGAGCGGGACGACCGGGGTGGAGCAGCGCGCGGTCAAGGAGGCGGGCTACCAGGCGGGCGCCCGCAAGGTGTACATCATCGAGGAGCCCATGGCGGCCGCCATCGGAGCCGGGCTGCCGGTGCACGAGGCGGTCGGCAGCATGGTGGTCGACATCGGCGGCGGCACGACCGAGGTGGCGGTGATCTCGCTGGGCGGCATCGTGACCGCCCGTTCGCTGCGGGTCGGCGGTGACGAGCTGGACGAGGCGATCATCTCGTACGTCAAGAAGGAGCACTCGCTGCTGCTGGGCGAGCGCACCGCCGAGCAGATCAAGATCGAGCTGGGCTTCGCCTGGCCGCAGGAGGAGGAGCCGAAGGCCGACATCAGAGGCCGCGACCTGGTCAGCGGGCTGCCGAGGACGGTCACGATCTCGGCGGGGGAAGTCCGTGAGGCCATCGAGGAGCCGGTGCACATGATCATCGACGCCGTCCAGACGGCGCTCGACCAGTGCCCGCCCGAGCTGGCCGGCGACCTGGTCAGGACCGGCATCGTGCTGACCGGCGGCGGCGCGCTGCTGCGCGGCCTGGACAAGCGGATGAGCCAGGCGACCGGCATGCCGATCAGGACCGTGGACAACCCGCTGCACTCGGTGGCGCTGGGGTCGGGACGGTGCGTGGAGGAGTTCGACCGGCTCCACGGCGTGCTGATCCCCGAACCCAGACGGTAGGGCCGTACACCCGACCGGCCTGCCTCAGGCGGGCCCTTTTCGAGAACGGGTGTGCCCGGCCGATCCGGTTCCCCCGATGGCCCGCCAGGGAGGGTGGCGTAAGCGCCCTCCCCGAAGTCGTTCCGGCACGTTCTGCTTTCGAGAGGTGGTGAGCGATGCGTGGGCGTCCGTTGCGGCGTCACCGGGTACTGGCGATCCTGCTGGTCGCCGGTGCCGTGCTGGTCACGCTGGACCTGCGCGGGCACGCGTCGGTGATGCGTGCCGCGTCCGCCGCCGTGGTGGGGCCGGCCGAGGAGTTGCTCGGCGAGGCCACCAGGCCGCTCGGCTCGCTCGCGGGCGGCGGTGACGCGGTCCGCCGCGCCGAGGAGGCCGAGCGGCGCGCCAACCGGCTGGCCGCCGAGCTGTGGGCCGAGCGGGCGGCCCGCGCCCGCGACGCCCAGCGCCACCGCATCGAGGCGGCGCATCCGAGCGTGTCGCTGGTCGACGCCCGGGTGGTCGCGGTACGCGGCGACAGCGTCACCATCGACGCGGGCACCCGGCAGGGAGTGGCCGCCGACATGGCCGTCGTCACCGCGGACGGCCTGGCGGGACGGGTCGTCGAGGCCGGTCCCGACGTCGCCACCGTACTGTCGATCACCGCGCCGTCGGCCGCCGTCGGAGTCAGGGTGGCCGGTTCCGGCGTGATCGGCACGGTCGAGGGCCGCCGCGACGGGCTGCTCGCGCTGCGGCTGCTCGACGCCGACACCGAGCTTCGGCCGGGCCGGCGGGTGGAGACGCTGGGGTCGAGCGGGGGCAGGCCATACCCGCCAGGCGTGCCCGTGGGCACCGTCGAGCGCGTGGACCCCGCCCGTGACCAGCTCACCCGCACCGCACTGGTGCGCCCGGCCGTCACCTTCAGCACCCTCGACGTGGTGGGCGTGATCAAGGATGCGGATTAGGCTCGCCGCGGCGGTGGCGCTGGCCCCGCTGCTCGACGTGACCCTGCTCGGGCGGCTGCCGTTCCCCGCGCCCGATCTGTCGCTGGCCGTGGCGGTGGCGGCCGGCGTGCTGACGGGGCCGGTCTCCGGAGCGGTGACCGGCTTCGCGGCCGGGCTGGTCGCCGACCTGGTGCCGCCCGCGCTGCCGCCCGCCGGGCGCAGCGCGCTGCTGTTCTGCCTGGCCGGATACGCCGCGGGATGGCTCGCCCGCAGGCTGCCGGGCACCGCCGGGGTGTTCGCCGCGAGCGCGGCCGGCGGCCTGCTCCCGGTGCTCGCCGCGCTGCTCCTGGGTGTCTGGCCGGGCGCGCCCGCGCCGGAGCCCGGCCACGTGGCGGACGCCACGGCGGCCATCGCCCTGCCGGACGCCGGAGCGGCGCTCGCCGCGTTCCCGTGCAACCTGATCGCCGGCCCGCTGATGTGGCGCCTGCTGATCCGGCGCCGCCGGGCTTCACGGAGACTTCCCGATGCGACACTCACGCTTCCGGCTGCCACTGGTGCACCTGCTGGTGGCGGTGCTCTTCATCACCTTGCTCGGACGGCTGTGGCAGGTGCAGATCGTGGACGGCGAGCGCTACACCCGAGCCGCCGTCGCCGACCACGTACGCCGCATCGCCATCCCGCCCGTGCGCGGGCGCATCCTCGATGACCGGGGCCGCCCGCTGGCCCGCAACCGCGCCGAGATGACGGTCTCGGTGGACCGCGTGGCGCTGCGCCGCCAGCCCGACGGCGGCCGCGCCACGCTGCGGGCGCTGGCCGAGCTGCTCGACCGGCCCTACAAGGAGCTGGCCAGGCGGATCCGGCTGTGCGGGCCGAAGGTGGGCAAGCCGTGCTGGGCGGGCTCGCCGTACCAGCCGATCCCGGTCGCCGAGGGGGTGGCCGAGCGCAAGGCGATGCAGATCGTCGAGCGTCCCGAGCGCTTCCCCGGCGTGAGCGCGGCGCCCGCCCCCGTACGCGACCACCCGCGCGGCGAGCTGGCCGCGCACGTGCTCGGCTACCTGTCGCCCGGCGAGGGCAAGGGCGCCGACGGCCTGGAGGCCGCCTACGAGGCCGACCTGAAGGGCCGCCCCGGCAGCAGGGAGGTGGTGGTGGACAGCGCGGGCCAGGTGCTGCGCACGGTGCGCGAGCAGCCGCCGGTGCCCGGCTCGACGCTGGTCACCAGCATCGACGCGGACGTGCAGCGGGTTGTGGAGCGCGCGCTGAGCAAGGCGGTACGCGGCGCGCGCGGCGCTGACTCGGGCGCGGCCGTGGTGATGGAGGCGCGCACCGGCAGGATCGTCGCGATGGCCTCCGCCCCCGGCTATGACCCCCGCGTGTGGACGGGCGGCATCGACCAGGCCGACTACCGGAAGCTGACCAGGGACGACCGGCTGCTGTCGCGGGCCGTTCAAGGTCAGTGGCCGCCCGCGTCCACCTGGAAGATCGTCTCCACGGCCGCCGCCGCGGCCTCCGGCTACCCGCTCGACGGCCGCTACGACTGCCCCGGCTCGTACCAGGTGGGTGACCGTGCGTTCCGCAACGCGGGCGGCGCGGACCTCGGCACCATGAACCTGCACCGCGCGCTCGTCGTGTCGTGCGACACGATCTACTACCGCTTCGCCGAGCAGCTCTGGGGCAAGGGCGACGACGAGGCCATGCAGCGCATGGCGCGGGCGTTCGGCTTCGGCGCGAAGACCGGCGTGGACCTGCCCGGCGAGGCCGCGGGACGGGTGCCCGACCGGGCGTGGAAGAAGGCGTTCTGGGAGGCGACCAGGGACGAGACGTGCGAGGCGGCACGCAAGGGCTACCCGGAGGTCGCCAAGAAGGACCCCCGCAGGGCCGCCTACCTGAAGGCGGTGGCCGCCGAGAACTGCGCGGGCGGCTACGCCTGGAGCGCCGGAGACGCCGCGAACTTCTCCATCGGCCAGGGCGACGTGCTGGTCACGCCGCTGCAGCTGGCCCGCGCGTACGCGGCGCTGGCCAACGGCGGCACGCTGTTCAGCCCGCGCGTCGGCAAGGAGGTGCGCGGCCCCGACGGCGCCCTCGTACGGAAGATCACCCCGCCCGTCGCGGGACGCCTGCCGGTGCCCGCCAAGACCCTGCGCTACCTGCGCGACGCCCTGGCCGAGGTGCCGAGGTCGGGCACGGCGGCGCAGGCGTTCGACGGGTTCCCGTTCGGCAGGCTGGCGGTGGCCGGCAAGACCGGCACGGCCGAGGCGTACGGGACCACCGACACGTCCTGGTTCGCCTCCTTCGCCCCCGCGAAGAAGCCGAAGTACGTGGTGGTGGCCGTGGTCTCCAAGGGCGGCGCGGGCGGCGAGGCCGCGGCGCCCGCCGTCAGGGAGATCTGGTCCGGCATGTACGGCCTGGAGGGCCGCAAGGCCGCGCTGCCCGAGCGGAGCCGCCGATGACCGCCACCCAGGATCCCCAGGTCCTGCGCCGCCTGCGCGCGGACGGCGCGCTGCCGGGCCCGCGCCGCCGCGGGCTGCTGCGGCTGCTCAAGGCCGTGGACTGGCCGCTGCTGCTGCCCGCCCTGGCGCTCTCGCTGGCCGGCGTGCTGCTGGTCTGGTCGGCGACCCGGCCGAGGATGGCCGCGGCCGGTGACGACCCGCAGACGTACCTCGTCAGGCAGTCCGTGAACGTGCTGGTCGGCCTGGCCGTCATGGCGGTGGTCGCGCTGCCCGGCCGTGGCGCGCTGCGCGCCTGGGCGCTGCCCGCCTACCTGGTGAGCGTGCTCGGCCTGGCCGCCGTGCTGACCCCGCTGGGCAGGACCGCCAACGGCGCGCAGTCGTGGCTGAGCATCGGCGGGCTTGAGCTGCAGCCGTCGGAGCCGGCCAAGGTCACGCTGGTGCTCATGCTGGCCGTGCTGCTCGCCGAGCGCTCGCGCAGGCGGGTGCCGCTCGCGCTGGCGGCGGCCGGGCTGCCGCTCGGCCTCATCATGCTCCAGCCCGACCTCGGCACCGCGATGATCATGGTGGTGACCACCGGCGGCATGCTCGTGGTGGCCGGTGTGCGCTGGCGGTGGCTGGCGCTGCTGGCCGGGGCGGGGGCCGGCGCGGCGGTCGCGGCCTGGTTCCTCGGGCTGCTCCGCCCGCACCAGGTGCAGCGGCTGCTCACGTTCGCCGATCCGATGGCCGATCCGCAGGGCGCCGGCTACAACGCGGCGCAGGCGCTGGTGACGGTCGGCTCCGGCGGGCTGTTCGGGCGCGGGCTGTTCCACGGCGACCAGACCGGCGGCAGGTTCGTCCCCGAGCAGCACACCGACTTCATCTTCACGGTCGCGGGGGAGGAGCTGGGCTTCGCCGGCGCGGCGCTGCTGCTCGTGCTGCTCTGGCTGGTGCTGCACAGGGCGCTGGCGATCGCGGCGGCGGCCGCCACCCCGTACGGCAGGCTGGCCGCCGCCGGCATCGTGTGCTGGCTGGCCGCGCAGACGTTCATCAACGTCGGCATGGTGGTGGGGCTGACCCCGATCGTGGGCGTGCCGCTGCCGTTCGTCTCGTACGGCGGCTCGTCGATCGTGGCCTGCCTGGCGGCGGTGGGCGTGCTGATGTCCGTACGCCGCCAGGCGAGCCGGTGACTTCAGGCCAGCAGTTCGGCGATCTTCGCCCGGACCTCGGGCGTGTCCAGGCCGCGTACGGTGAGCGTGGTGCGGCGGCGGACGATGTCGTCCACCGTGGCCGCCCACTCGTGGTCGCGGGCGTAGACCGCCTGCGCCCAGATGTCGGGCCCGTCGGGGTGGATGCGCTCGCCGAGCGACGGGTCCTCGCGGATCATCCTGGCCAGGTCGAACGCGATCGACCCGTAGTGGGTGGCGAGGTGCCTGGCGACCAGCGGGTCCATGCGGGCATCGCGCTCGCGGTCGGTCCACAGCCGCATGGCCACCGCGTCGGGGCTGGCCAGGCCCGGCAGCGGCACCGCGGGCAGCGGGGTGACCAGGTCGTCGCCGAGCGGCCGGTCCGGCAGGTGGGCGAGGATGTCGAACACGTGCTTGCCGATGTGCCGGTACGTCGTCCACTTGCCGCCCGCCACCGACAGCATGCCGCCTGAGCCCATGGTCAGCACGGTCTCCCGCTTGGCCGCCGTCACATCCTCGGGCCCGCCGGGCAGCACCCGCAGGCCGGCGAAGGCGTAGGTGATGTCCTCGCGCCTGAGCTGGGTGTCGCGTACGGAGTGCCCGGCCTCGTCGAGGATCTGCGCGATGTCGGCCTCGGTCGGGCGGACGTCGGCCGGGTCGCCCACGTACTCCTCGTCGGTGGTGCCGAGCAGCAGGTGGTCCTCCCACGGGATGGCGAACGACACCCGGTACTTGTCGATCGGCGTGGTCAGCGCCGCCTTCCACGGCTCGTGACGGCGCAGCACCAGGTGCGCGCCCTTGGACAGGCGGATGCTCGGCGCGGCGTCCGGGTCCTCCATGCGCCGCAGGTGGTCCACCCACGGCCCGGTGGCGTTGAGCACGAGCCTGGCCGAGACGCCGAACTCGGTGCCGTCGAGCCGGTCGCGCAGCTCGGCGCCGCACACGGTGCCGTTCGTCTTGCGCAGGTCGACGACCTCGGCGTGGTTGAGCACGGTGGCGCCCGCGTCCACGGCGGCCCGCACGGTCATGACGGCTACGCGGGAGTCGTTCATCTGGTGGTCGCCGTAGACGGCCGCGCCGCGCAGCCCCTCGGTGCGCAGCGCCGGCACCTTGGCCACGGCCTGGTTCGGCGTGATCACCTTGCCCATGCCGTCGCCGAACACCGACAGCGCCGAGTACAGGAACACGCCCGCGCCCAGCTTGGCCGCGCCGTGCGGCCCGCCCTTGTAGATGGGCACCAGGAACGTCAGCGGCTTGACCAGGTGGGGGGCGATGTCGGCGGCCAGCGCCCGGCGCTCGCGGTGGTTCTCCGCCACCAGCTTGACGTTGCCCGTCTGCAGGTAGCGCAGGCCGCCGTGGACGAGCTTGGACGAGGCGCTGGAGGTGGCGCCGGCGAAGTCGCCCGCGTCCACCATCGCCACCCGCAGCCCTGCCTGGGCGGCCATCCAGGTGACCGAGGTGCCGAGGATGCCGCCGCCGATCACCAGCAGGTCGAAAGTGGTGGTGGAGAGCTCCTCGCGGACCTGTGCCCGGTCGGTGCCGATCGTGGTCGTCATGCACACTCCTCCTGCTCGACCCAGTCGAGGGTCCTGGCCACGGCCTTCTTCCAGTTGCGGTATTCGCGCTCGCGGACCTGCTCGTCGATGGCCGGCCGCCACTCGGCGGCCTTGTGCCAGTTGGCGCGCAGGCTGTCGAGATCGGGCCAGTAGCCGGTGGCGAGGCCCGCGGCGTACGCGGCGCCGAGCGCGGTCGTCTCCGACACCATCGGCCTGATCACCGGCACGGCAAGCACGTCGGCGAGCGTCTGCATGAGCAGGTTGTCGGCCGTCATGCCGCCGTCGGCGCGCAGCGTCGTCAGGTCGAGGCCGGAGTCGGCGTTCATGGCGTCGACGACCTCGCGGGTCTGCCACGCGGTCGCCTCCAGCACGGCCCGCGCGATGTGTCCCTTGGTCACGAACCCGGTCAGCCCCGCGATCACGCCCCGCGCGTCGGAGCGCCAGTGCGGAGCGAACAGCCCCGAGAAGGCGGGGACGAAGTAGCAGCCGCCGTTGTCGTCGACGGTCCGCGCCAGCGTCTCGATCTCGGCCGCGCTGGAGATCAGGCCGAGGTTGTCGCGCAGCCACTGCACCAGCGAGCCGGTGACCGCGATGGCGCCCTCCAGCGCGTACGTGGCCGGTCCCGCGCCGATCTGGTAGCCCACGGTGGTCAGCAGGCCGTGCTTGGAGACCACCGGCTCGTGCCCGGTGTTCATCAGCAGGAAGCTGCCCGACCCGTACGTGCTCTTCACCTCGCCGGGGGAGAAGCAGGTCTGGCCGAACAGCGCCGCCTGCTGGTCGCCGAGCGCCGACGCCACCGGGACGCCGTCCTGCGTGCGCCCGTAGACCTCGGCCGACGGCCGGATCTCCGGCAGCATGGCGCGCGGCACCCCGAGCGCGGCCAGCAGCTCGTCGTCCCACTCCAGCGTGTGGATGTTCATCAGCATCGTGCGGCTGGCGTTGGTCACGTCGGTGATGTGGCGGCCGGTGAGGTTCCACAGCAGCCAGCTGTCCATCGTGCCGAACAGCACCTCGCCGCGCTCGGCCCGCTCGCGCAGGTCGTGCTCGTCGAGCAGCCAGCGGATCTTGGGCCCGGAGAAGTAGGTGTGCAGCGGCAGCCCGGCCCGCTCCCTGAACAGCGGCTCCCGGTCGGCCAGCGACCTGGTCAGCGCGTCGGTGCGGGTGTCCTGCCAGACCACCGCCGGGCAGACGGGACGGCCGGTGTCGCGCTCCCACAGCACCGTGGTCTCGCGCTGGTTGGTGATGCCCAGCGCGGCGATCTGGCCGTTGTCGATGCCGGCCCCGCTCACCGCCTCGGCCAGCACGCCGCGTACGCATTGCCAGATCTCGCCGGCGTCGTGCTCGACCCAGCCCGGCCTGGGGAAGATCTGCCGGTGCTCGCGCTGGGCGACGGAGATGATGTGGCCGCCTTCGTCGAAGACGATGCACCGGCTGGACGTGGTGCCCTGGTCGATGGCTGCGATGTAGTGCGGTCGAGGCACTGGGTTCCTCGCTAGTGCTCCGGGTTCGACAATGCCGAACGAATGCTATGTGGTGGGTGGTAGGTGTTCAAGTGTCATCTGGCCAGGTCACGAGTGATCGCCCGGGCGGCGTCCCGTACGTAGGAGACGTACTCCATGTGCAGCTCGCCGCCGGGCGCGAGCCGCTCGACGGCGCCGCGGATGCCGATCGCGCCCACCACCAGGCCGCGCGGGTCCTTGATCGGCGCGGCGATGGCCACCTCGCCCTCCGTCAGCTCCTCCATCTCCGCCGCCCAGCCGCGCGATCTCACCAGATCGAGCTCCCGCTCCAGCGCGGCCGGATCGGCCAGCGTGTTCTTGGTGTACGGCTCAAGGGGGCCGGCCGGCGGCTCGTCGTAGGGGTCGTAGGCGAGCAGCACCTTGCCCAGGGCGCTCGCGTGCGTCGGCAGATACGTGCCCACCTGCAGCGTCTGCATGCTGTTGTCGGGGCGGAAGACGTGGTGGATGACCAGCACGTGGCCCTCGTGCAGGGTGCCGATCCAGGCGCTCTCCCTGCTGCGGCCGGCCAGCGCGTCGGCCCAGTTGATGGAGCGGGCGCGAAGCTCGTTGACGTCGAGGTAGCTGCTGCCGAGGTGGAGCAGGGTGGCGCCCAGGCGGTACTTGCCCGTCTCCTGGTCCTGCTCGACGAAGCCCACCCGCACGAGTGTCCGCAGGATGCCGTGTAGCGTCCCCTTCGGCAGGCCGAGCGCCCTGGCCAGCTCGGCGACCCCGAGCTGGCGCGGGCCGGAGGCGAGCAGCCGCAGGATCGCGGCGGCTCGTTCGACGGACTGAATCGTCTCTCCCACGTGAGGGACACTAGCGCACTTTCGTTCGGCAATGCCGAACGCGAGCCTAATGGAACGCCAGTTTCGATAAGCTGTCGGCAGACGGCGAGGAGACTCGATGGACCGACCTTCCCGTTCGGCGGGAACCGTGCGGCCGGGCGGCCGCACCGCGCGGGTGCGCGCCGCCGTGCTCGAGGCCACGCAGGACGCGCTGGTCGAGCATGGCTTCCACGCGCTGAGCATGGATCAGATCGCGGCCAGGGCGGGCGTCGGCAAGACGACCGTCTACCGGCGCTGGGGCACCCCCGCGGGCCTGGTGACCGATCTGATGAACGAGCTCGCGAACCAGTCCGCGCCGCACTCCGACACCGGCGGCATCGAGGGCGACCTGCGCGCGAACGCGCTGATGGTGCTGGAGGCGATCAACGACCCCCGGCTCGGCGCCACGTTCCAGGCCGTCATCGCCGCCGCCACCGGCGACGAGGAGGCGGCCCGCGCGCTGCGCACCTTCTACCGGCGCCGCATCGACGAGTGGGCGGCCGTCGTGGACCTCGCCGTCGCCAGGGGCGAGCTGCCCCCGGGCACCGATGGGAAAGAGCTGATCAAAGCCGTCTCCGCGCCGCTGTACTACCGGCTGGTCGTCACGCGCGAGCCGGTCACGCGGGAGGCCGCGCTGGCCTCCGTGGACCGCGCGCTCGCCGCCGCCAGGGCGGGCGCGTTCGTGGCGGAAACCGTGTGACAAGGCGTCCGTGACAGCGGGTTCGGCCTGGAAGGCGCGTGAACCCGTGTCACGATGAGCGTGGCCAGATCGAGCCGTACCACCAGAGGATCCCGCCCATCACGACCATGCCGCCCGCGGTGGCGAGCTTGCCCAGCAGGTCGGTGGGCGGGCCGGTGAACGGAAGCTGCCGGCGGTGGTGGCCCCACGGGCAGTCGTTCTCCACCCGGGTCGAGTCGATCAGCGTCTCCGGCGTGCTGTCGCTCACCGAGAACGCCTCGATCTCGGCGCTGCTGCCCCTGCGCACCTTCACGTGCCGGACGATCGACTTGCGGGCCGGGATCGACCCGCTGGCCACGCTCTCGCCGTCGGCCTTCAGGTCGAACCTGACCATCTGACGGGTCTGGTTGTGCAGCCGTACGGTCGCCCGGCCCGTACGGCAGGCCACGTCGTCCACCGTCATCGTGAACGGGTCACCGGTGTCCGACCCCGGCCAGGCGTGGGCGGGCGACGGCAGCAGCAGGGGAAGGAGCACGAGAGCCGCCAGCGGCAGGCAGGCCAGGACGAGACGAGTACCGATGCGCATGGCTCCCCCCGAACGTGATCTTCGCTACCTAAAGTTCCCAAGCGTGCACGAAAAGTAACATGGGGGGATCGGGGGAGCGCGCACCCCCGGTGAGCCTTCATGATGGATGTATGGCGGAAGCGATCTACGTCGGCGGGTTGTTGGTGGCGACGCCGCTTCTCGACGACCCCAACTTCCGGCGTAGTGTCGTGCTGATCCTGGAACACGACCACGACGGCGGAACGTTGGGCGTCGTGCTCAACAGGCCGAGCGACATCTCGGTGACCCAGGTGCTCCCGGTCTGGGATCCTCTCGTCACCGGGCCGCCGGTGCTGTTCGAGGGCGGGCCCGTGCAAACCGACAGCGCGCTCGCATTGGCCGCGGTCCCGAGCGGCGAGGAGCCCCTGGGCTGGCGGCGGCTGCACGCCGGCACCGACTCGGTGGCCAGGCTGGGCACGGTCGACCTCGACGCGCCCCCCGAGATCCTTCAGGGCGAGATCGCGCAGATGCGCATCTTCGCCGGGTATGCGGGGTGGTCGGCGGGCCAGCTCGAAAGCGAGATAGCCGAAGGCGCCTGGTACGTCGTCGACTCCGAGGTCGGCGACACCTTCCACGCCGACCCCGCGTCCCTGTGGCGGCAGGTGCTGCGCCGCCAGCGCGGGGAGCTGGCGTTCGTGGCGACCTGCCCCGACGACCCGACCATGAACTGACCCTTCTCCCCGCGAGTTTCCCGCAAGCGCTCGCCTGCGGCCTCCGGGGGCGCGCGCTCGCGGCGGGCCTTGTACGGCCTCCGCTCGCGGCGGGCCTTGTACGGCCTCCGCCCGCGGCGGGCCCTGTGCGGCCTCGGCTCGCGGCGGGTGCGGGCGCGCTGCCGGGAGGGCGCGCCCGGGGACGCGGTCGGCGGCTCGTGCGGCGCCGCCGCGAGTCAGGGCTGCTGGTCCCACCCGGGGCGCAGGCAGCGCTCGGTCATCTCCAGCGTCTGCGCCATGCGCTCCTTGATCTCCGCCATCGACGTGGTGTTGCGCGGGCACTCCATGCCGACGCGCATGGCGGACAGCGCGAACGCCACGATCAGGTGGGCGAACTGGTCCTCGTCCGGGTCGGTGCCGCGGCGGGCGGCGATCTCCGCGGCCAGGCGGCGCTGGGTCTCCGCGCTTCTGGCCGCCGAAAGCCCGACCAGGTGCGGGTAACGCTCGAAAAGTCTGCGGAGCTTGAGGAACCTCTCCACGTCCTCCGGCGTTGACTCCTCCAGGTCGGCGAGCACGGCGCGCAGCCCGCTCATCAGCGAGGCGAACGGCGGCTCGTCGTGCGGGCGTTCGGCCAGGGCGTCGAGCATGATCGCTTCACCGTGGTCGTGGAACCACAGCACCAGGTGGTCCTTGCTGGTGAAGTAGCGGAAGAAGGTGCGAGGGGAGATCTCGACCGCCCCCGCGATCTGCTCGACGGTGGTCGACTCGTACCCTTGTTCGAGGAAGAGGTCGAGCGCGGCGTCGAGGATGGCGGCGCGCGTCTTCTCCTTCTTGCGTTCCCGCAGACCCACTGTCGTCACTCCCTCGACATCGAACTGTCACAGTGTGCCATAAGTCATAGCCCGCCATAAAAAAGTCAGTTGTGAAGTGTCATACTGTGTCATTAGATTACCTGAGGCTTGACATACATGTGCCCTGATCTTGGGCGACACGTGGGAAATAGGGGGATTTATGGCTCACGCGAAGGCGGTCGACGCACCGTCATCGCCCGGCCCGGCCGAGACGGGGACCGGGGGCAACCCGTGGCTTGTTCTGCTGGCGGTCAGCCTGGGCGTCATCATGGTGATGCTCGACGGCACGGTCGTCGGCATCGCGAATCCGGTCATCCAGGCCGACCTGAAGGCGTCGCTGTCCGACCTGCAGTGGGTGACCAGCGGCTACCTGCTGGCGCTCGCGGTCTTCCTCATCACCGCCGGCAAGCTCGGTGACCTCTTCGGGCACAAGCGGGTCTTTCTCATCGGTGTGGCGGGCTTCGCCTTGTCGTCGGTGGGCATCGGCTTCAGCGCCGAGCTCGCCGACATCATTCCCGGTGTCACCCCCATCGGCGCGCTGATCGGCCTGCGGGTGGCCCAGGGTCTGTTCGGCGCGCTGTTGCAGCCCGCCGCGCTGGCGCTGCTGCGCGGCGCGTTCCCCGGCCCCAAGCTGAACCAGGCGATGGGCGCGTGGGGCGCCATCATCGGTCTGTCCAGCGCCGCCGGGCCGATCGTGGGCGGCCTGCTCGTCGACAGCGTCAGCTGGGAGTCGGTCTTCTTCATCAACGCCCCCGTCGGCGTCATCGCGCTGATCATGGGCATCATCCTGATCAAGGAGAACCGCGCGCAGACCCTCGCCAGGATCGACTGGCTGGGCGTGGTGCTGCTGTCGGGCGCGATGTTCTCGCTGGTCTGGATGATCATCAAGGCCCCCGACTGGGGCTGGGGCGACAGCACGACCCTGACGTTCCTCGCCGTGTTCGTGGTGCTCATCGGCCTGTTCATCTTCTGGCAGAGCCGCGCGAAGCAGCCGCTGGTGCCGCTGTCGCTGTTCGCCAACCCGTCCATCTCCATCGGCACCTTCCTGATGATGATGGTCGCCTTCGCCATGTTCGGCGCGATGTTCTTCCTGGGCTTCTTCTTCCAGGGCGTGCACGGCCTGGCGCCGCTGGAGGCGGGCCTGCGCATGCTGCCGATGAGCGCGGGCATGATCTTCGCCTCGCCGCTGGCCGGCATGATGCTGAGCAGGTTCGGCCCGAAGCTCACCATGGCCGGCGGCCTGCTGATCACCGCGTTCGCGATGTTCCTCATGTCGCGGCTCGGCATCGACGCCACGTTCATCGAGAGCGCCATCCCGTTCGTGCTGCTGGCCTTCGGCCTCTCGCCGGTCTTCGTCGGCGCCACCGAGATCATCGTGGGCAACGCGCCGGTCGAGCTGAGCGGCGTCGCGGGCGGCGTGCAGCAGTCGGCCATGCAGGTCGGCGGCGCGCTCGGCACCGCCATCCTGGGCGCGGTGATGGCGTCGGAGATCTCCAGCAAGATGCCCGGCTACCTCGGCCCGATCGCCCAGCAGATCCCGCCGGAGCAGATGGCCGCGCTGGAGAAGGCCGCCGCGTTCGGCGCGGCGCCTCCCGGGCTGCCCGAGCCGATCGTCAACGCCGTGCACAACTCCTTCATGGACGGCATGCACCTCGCCTTCGTCGTGAGCACCTGCATCGCGGTGATCACCGCCGCCCTGACGATGTTCGTCAAGGCCGGCAGGAAGACCGAGGGCGCACCGGTCCACATGGGCTGAGCCCCGGCGCGCGTACGCACGGCCTCCGTCCTTCCGGGGCGGGGGCCGTCGCGCTCTGCGGGGTCCTGGACGGGCATAAACTCGATGGGGTGAGCACGAAGATCCTCCCAGAGCAGGAGACCACTCCGCGGACGTCGCACGGCGACGGCGATCACGAGCGGTTCGCCCACTACGCGGACAAGCACAAGATCACCGAGAGCATGGTGACC
The DNA here is from genome assembly GCF_040678535.1 of Nonomuraea sp. NPDC052634. Lineage (NCBI taxonomy): Bacteria > Bacillati > Actinomycetota > Actinomycetes > Streptosporangiales > Streptosporangiaceae > Nonomuraea > Nonomuraea sp. NPDC052634. Next base: position 605,292 of record NZ_JBFATY010000003.1, read on the forward strand.
GGCACGCCCATCCGCGCCCTGTGCGGCAAGGTCTGGGTGCCCAGCCGTGACCCCAAGAAGTACCCGGTCTGCCCGGAGTGCAAGGAGATCTACGAGAGCCTGCCGCCCGGCGGTGGCGAGGGCGACGACAAGCAGTGAGTGTTGCTGAGCGGTAATCCCCGTACGGAGCGTTACGGTCTGTAGCCAGATCGTCTCGCAACCGTGGGGGATTGCATGGTCCGGCGCGCGACCGCCGTCTCGTTGGCATGCCTGTTCGCGGCCGGGCTCGTCCCGCCGCTGCGGCCGGGCGCGGCGCTCCCGCACGGATCGGCGTCCAGGTCGAAGGCCGAGCCGGAGGAGCGGTGCGACGACGGGCGGCCGGAGACGGCCGCTCCTGCCCGCGCTCCCGGCCCGCGATCGCCCAAGCCCGAAGACGTCGCCAAGGTCATCGCCGAGCTCGGCCGCCGCCTGGCCGGGGTCACCCCGCCGACGCGGATCACCGTGCCCACCCGGGTCCACGTGATCGCCGGCGCCGCCGGCCGCCCGGTCTCCGACGAGGCGGTCAAAGCCCAGATCGACGTGCTCAATTCCGCGTACGCCGGCAAGTTCGGCGGCGTCGACACCGGCGTGCGCTTCCGCCTCGACGGTATCGCGGTCCGGCACAGCGAAGCCTGGTTCACCGACCCCGTCGGCAACGAGAAGGTCATGAAGAGGGCCCTGCACGAGGGCGGGCCCGGCACGCTCAACCTCTACATCGCCCAGCTCAGCGAGCTGATGCTGGGCTTCGCCAGCTACCCGTACTGGTACGAGGGCGCGCCCGCGCTCGACGGCGTCGTGATCGACTGGCGCAGCCTGCCCGGCGGCACGATGACCAACTACAACCAGGGCTTCACCGGTGTCCACGAGATCGGCCATTGGCTGGGCCTGTTCCACACGTTCGAAAACGGCTGCCGCGAGCCCGGCGACGGCATCGACGACACCCCGGCCGAGGCCCGGCCCACCGAGGCGTGCCCGCAGGACAAGGACACCTGCGCCGACCGGCCGGGCAAGGACCCTGCGCACAACTTCATGGACTACTCGCACGACCGCTGCATGTGGGAGTTCACCGCAGGTCAGGCCCGACGCATGCACGAGATGTGGGCGGCGTTCCGTGCCCCGGCGAGGGGCAGGTCGGAGGTCTGAACCGGGCGAACTACGATGTGCGGGTGACAGCACCAAAAGCACTCGACACTCCCATGAAGCCGCCAGGCATCTTCAACCCCGCATACCGGGCGGCCACCTTAGGGATCCTGCTGGTGGTCACGCTGATCGCCTTCGAGGGCATGTCGGTCGGGGTGGTCATGCCGTCCATCGCCGACGAGCTGAACGCCCTCGACCTGTACGGCATCAGCTTCTCCGCCTTCCTGATCGCCAGCCTGTTCATGAACGTCGTGGCCGGGCTCTGGTCGGACCGGCGCGGCTACCCGGCGCCGTTCCTGGCCGGCGTGGTGCTGTTCGCCGCCGGCATGGCGCTGGCCGGGGCCGCGTCCAACGCCGGGATGTTCCTTCTCGCGCGGGTCGTGCAGGGGCTCGGCGGCGGCGCCGCCATCGTCGCCCTGTACGTGATGATCGCCCGCGTCTACCCCATGGACATCCGGCCCAAGGCGTTCGCCGCGATCTCCGCCGCCTGGGTGGTGCCCGCCATGGTGGGGCCGTCCGTGGCCGGGTTCGTCGGCGACACGTGGGGATGGCGTTACGTCTTCTACGGCATCGTCCCGCTGGTCGTGCCCGCGCTGGTGATGCTCGTACCGGCGCTGCGCATGGGCTCCGAGCACGAGGCCGAGCCCGCCACGGGCCCGCGCTCCAGGCCCGTGGCGATGACGCTCGCCGCCACCGCGACCGCGGGCGGCGCAGGGCTGCTGCTGTACGGCGTGGACGGGCTGCACCGCGACGCCATGCCCGCCGCCTTGGAGAGCGCGGCCGGGCTCGCGCTGGTCGTCTTCGGCCTGTACCGGCTGCTGCCGCCGGGCGCGCTGCTGCTGCGGCGCGGGCTGCCCACGACCGTCCTCATGCGCGGCTTCTTCTCCGCCTCCTTCTTCGGCGTCAACAGCTTCATCCCGCTCGCCTTGCAGGAGGTGAAGGAGTTCGACACCACCTCGGCGGGCATCGCGCTGACCACCGGCGCGCTGGGCTGGTCGGCGGGGGCGTACCTGCAGGCCAGGCACTCCGCCGAGGCGCACAAGCGGATCAGGCTGGGCGCGGGCTGCGTCACCGCCGGCATCCTCGTCAGCCTGCTGTCGGTGCTGCCGGGCGTCACGGGGTGGGTCGCCGTGCCCGCGTGGATCATCGCCGGCCTCGGCATGGGCTACGGCATCACCACCGTCAACGTCACCGCGCTCAAGCAGTCGCCGCTGAACGAGCAGGGCGCGAACTCGGCCGCGCTGTCGGTGTCCGACCAGTTCGGCTCGGCGCTGTCGGTCGGGATCGGCGGCGCGCTGGTGAACGTGATCGGCCATGCCCCGTCCCAGATCGCCACCGGATTCCTCGTCATCTCCGGCCTCATGGCCGCCATCGCGTTCAGCGGGACCCTGCTCGCCGGGCGCACCCGCTGAAATTTCCGTCCCTCCCGTCACAGTCGTCACAGTTCGCCTGCCGGCGATCGCAAGGAGTGATAGGACAGCGGGCAGGGAGGTGACATGGAAGGTGATCACCGGGTCTGGCCCCCGCTGCCGGGGCCCAGGCACCGCCGTCCTTCGGCTCCTTCGCCGTCGCCTTCCCCCGACCGGCCCCAGCTCGATCAGCCACCGCCCGATCAGCCACCGCCCGATCGGACACAACCCGATCGGACACAACCCGACCGGCTTCCGTCCGGCCGGCCCCCGTCCGACCAGCCACTGTCCGTCCGGCGACCGTACGGCCAGCCACCGCCCCGGGCCGACCAGCCACCGCCCCGGGGCGCGCAGTCCCCGCCCGGCCTGACCGCGGTTCCGTCCGAGGACGCCGAGCCTCCGGCCGGTCGAACCCGGCCGCCGGGGGATGGTGCCGCGCCTTCCGGTCCGGCGCCGGGGGGTGGTGCCGCGCCCCCCGCCGGTCTCGCGCCGGAGGGCCGTGCTGCGACCTCCGCCGGTTCCGTGCCGGGGGGTGGTGCCGCGCCCCCCGCCGGTCTCGCGCCGGAGGGCCGTGCTGCGACCTCCGCCGGTCCCGCGTCGGCGGGCGGCGACCCGCTGACCGCCGTACCGTCCCCGCGCCCCAGGACCATCCGGCCGCCGTACCAGGACGACCGCCGCCGGGCCGAGCAGCACTGGGCGGAGAGCCGCGGGACCGCCTCGGACCCCAGCCGGCAGCCGCCGCCCGCCTGGGGACGCAGGCGGGCGCAGGACCGCGCCGCCGAGCCCGCCTGGGGCGCGGAACCCGCCGGGCCCGCAGGCCCCCTCAGCGGGGAGGGGAGCCGCCGCAGGCGGCCGCACGACGACGGACCGGACCGGCAGCGGTCCGGCGACCCCGGCTGGGGCGGCTCCGACGGCTCGGGCTGGGCGCGTACCGAGGCCCAGGGCTCCGGGAGGGACGGCGACGACGGCTGGGGACACGACCCCGCCTGGGCGCGTGACGAGGACGCGGGGCGGAGGCGGCGGCATCCGCTCGATCTGGAGCCGGACAAGGAGTTCTGGGGCGAGGACGACCTGGACGACGACGCGGACGACGACGAGCCGTCCTGGAACCCGCGCATCCGCGGCGCCGTCCGCCAGAGCGGCGCCGCCGACGACGACCTGCCTCCCTCGGCCCGGCTCTACCGCTCGCCCACGGCGCCCAAGCAGCACGCCACGCGCGCCCAGAGCGGCGCGGGGACGGCCAAGAAGGTCGCGGCCGTGCTGGCGGCGCTGGCGGCCGGTACGGCGCTCGTAGCGGCGGCCACGAGCGCCGCCCTGCGGTTCGTCGCCCCGCAGCCGGAGGCGGACCGCCTGAGCGACTCGCTGGCCGGGGTGGCGGCGCCGTTGCCCGAAGGCTGGCGTACGAGCCCGGTGCCGCCGGTGACGGGCTTCACCTCGGTCGCCCGCGACGGCGACGGCGCGGTGGTGATGGCCCGCCCGGTGCCGGGGCCGATCGAGGACGCGAAGAAGACCGCGGCGCAGGCCGCCCAGCTCTACTCCAGGCTGCTGCTCAAGGGCGACCGCGTGACGGTGGTGGACGACCGCGGCACCCGGGACGGCTACACGCGGGCGCTGCGCGCTGAGTACCGCGATGTGGTCAACCGCCCGGCGTTCCTGCGCGTGATGCTCGTCACTCGTGAAGACCAGCCGGTGCTGCTCGTCGGGCTGCTGCAACCCGAGGACCAGGTCCGCAGGCAGGCGCTTGAGGCGGTCATGACGAGCCTCCGATAAGCCGCATAGCACGTGAGGAGAACCTTGGCCAGAATCCTCGTCTCACGGCACGTCTTGTCGGTGGCCCCGATTACCCTTGGATCACTGTGAGAGAGCGAAGCACACCAACCCCAGAGGTGATGCGGTGAGCACCTTCGCCGCGTCCCACCTATCGCCTTCCTATCCAGATCGGGCCGCCTGGGGCACCGCTCCCAAGCTGCGCGCCTGGCAGCAGCAGGCGTTCGACCTCTACTTCAGCCGCGAGCCGCGTGACTTCCTCACCGTGGCGACGCCGGGCGCGGGCAAGACGACCTACGCTCTGCGCATCGCCAGCGAGCTGCTCGCGAGGGGCGTGGTCAAGGCGGTCACGATCGTGACGCCCACCGAGCACCTCAAGCGCCAGTGGGCCGACGCCGCAGGGCGGGTGGGCATCGCCGTCGATCCCGAGTTCAAAAACAGCCAGGGCACCACCTCGCGCGACTACATCGGGGTGGCGGTGACCTACGCGCAGGTCGCCATGCATCCGGCGCTCCACAGGGCTCGCACCGAGGCCCGCAAGACGCTCGTCATCTTCGACGAGATCCACCACGCGGGCGACGCCAAGTCGTGGGGCGACGGCGTCCGCGAGGCGTTCGAGCCCGCCACCAGGCGGCTGCAGCTCACCGGCACGCCGTTCAGGTCCGACGACAACCCGATCCCGTTCGTCACCTACGAGGAGGACGCCGAGGGGGTCAAGCGCAGCGTCTCCGACTACTCCTACGGCTACGGTCCCGCGCTCGCCGACGGGGTCGTCCGTCCGGTGATCTTCCTGGCGTACTCCGGCGAGATGAAGTGGCGCACCCGTGCGGGCGACGAGATCGCCGCCTCGCTCGGCACCCCGCTCACCAAGGATCAGCTCTCCCAGGCGTGGCGGGCCGCGCTCGACCCCAAGGGCGACTGGATCCGCCAGGTCATGCACGCGGCCGACCGCCGGCTCACGGAGGTGCGCAGGGGCGTGCCCGACGCGGGAGGCCTGGTCATCGCCACCGACCACGAGACCGCCCGCGCGTACGCCCGCCACCTGCGCAACATCACCGGCGAGACCGCCACGGTGGTGCTCTCCGACGACCCCGGCGCGTCGAAGAAGATCAAGCAGTTCTCGGCCTCGCAGGACCGCTGGCTGGTGGCCGTGCGCATGGTGTCGGAGGGCGTCGACATCCCCCGCCTGTGCGTGGGCGTCTACGCCACCTCCACCTCCACGCCGCTCTTCTTCGCCCAGGCCGTGGGCCGCTTCGTGCGCGCACGCAAGCGCGGCGAGACCGCGTCCGTCTTCCTCCCCTCGGTGCCGACCCTCCTGGGCCTGGCCAACGAGATGGAGGCCGAGCGCGACCACGTGCTCAACAAGCGGCCGCCCGAGGACGGCCTCGACGACACGCTGCTCGAACAGGCCAACCGCCAGAAGGACAACCCCGACGTCCTGGGCGACGAGCTGCCGTTCGAGACGATGGAGGCGACCGCGACGTTCGACCGCGTGCTGTTCGACGGCGGCGAGTTCGGCACCGGCGGCGCTGTGGGCTCCGCCGAAGAGGAGGACTTCCTCGGCCTGCCCGGCCTGCTCGAGCCCGACCAGGTGGCCACGCTGCTGCGCAAGCGGCAGTCCGAGCAGCAGGCGGCGCGGCGCAGGCAGCAGGCGGCCCAGCCCAAGCAGGAGCTGGCTCCGCACGAGCAGATCGCCGAGCTGCGCCGCGAGCTCAACGGCCTCGTCGGCGCGTGGAACCACCGCACGGGCCAGCCCCACGGCGTGATCCACAACGAGCTGCGGCGGGCCTGCGGCGGGCCGCCGATCGCGCAGGCGACGCTGGAGCAGATCCAGGAGCGCATCGCCATGATCCGCCGCTGGGCCACCCAGCGCCGCTGACCGTCCCGGCCGGCGGCGCTTGGCTCCCCGCCCGGGACGGGCTCTGCGCCCGGGATGGGCTCTGCATCCGGGATGGGCTCTGCGCCCGGGGGTTCTGCATCTGGGACGGGCTCTGTACCCGGGACAAGCCCTGCGCCCGGGTCGGGCTCTTCGCCCGGGACGGGCGGGAGGTCCGTGGTTATCCCAGGTCAAGGGATATGAGGCTGGCCGTCACGTTACGTGACTATGCGCATTTGGTCACAGAGCGCTGGCCATCTGTTAGAAGCTCGACGGAACCGGCAACAACACTCTTGGCTGTCTTGGGATACGCAGAAGGACTTTGCCCATGTCGTCTGAGGCCACCGGAAAGCCGACGCTCACCGTCACCTCTGGCCTCTCTCGAAACGCGATCATCATCAAGCTCGAAGGCGAACTCGACGTCAACGCGTTGCCGATCTTTCAGGAGCACATCCAGCGCATCTGGGAGCTGCCTCCCAAGCCCTTTCTCATCCTCGACCTCGGCGAGGTCTCGTTCTGCGACTCCATGGGCATGAACGAGCTCGTCCACCTCATGCAGCGCTGCGAGGCACAGGGCACCCGGCTGCTGCTCGGCGGGGTGCAGGGGGTCATGGCGCGGGTGTTGTCGATCACCGGGCTGCGGCACGCGTTCGAGGTGTTCGCCCGGTTCGACGACGCGATGCGGCTGGCCGTCACCCACGCCTGACCGGCGGGCGCCGGCTTGCTCGGCCCTGGCCACGCGTGAGCGGCAGGGCGCCGGCTCACTCGGCCCCGGCCGCGTGCCGCCGGCCCGTGACGCCCCCGGCTCATGTGGCGGGGATCGGGCGGCCGCTGTGGCCGTCGACCGGGGTCACGCCGGGCTTGAAGTGCAGCGGCACCGCCAGCGACGCCGTGCCGCCGCGCACGTGCACCGGCCGCGTGTAGGCGTGGCGCGACGGGTGGCGGCCGGCGCGCGGGGGCGCGTACACCCAGATCATGAGCTGCTTGCCGCGGGGGAGCAGGACCACCTCGGCACTGCCGCACTCGCCGGAGACCGCCGGCCAGGTCAGCACCAGATGCCGGCCCACCTCGGCGGAGGCGGGAACGGGCTCGTGCGCCCGGCAGGGCGGAGTGGCGGGCGGCCGGGCGGCGACGGCGCCGGTCGCGGGCGCCGTGCCCGCGTGCGCCGGGGCGGGCGGCGGGCGCAGCGCGCTCATCGCGATGGTGCCGGCCTCAAGCAGAGCCAGCGTCACGACGGCCGCCGTGCGGTCGGCCCAGGTGCCCCTGAGCAGTAACCACAGGGCGAGCGGCCCGAGAACGAGCCAGGCCACGCCGAGTGACACAGGCAGCATGGAGAACCTCCCACCGCTAGGAAGAGTGATCACTCTCCGTGGTACTCCTGCTTCGGAGCGTGGTCCGTTCTCCTCGATATCACATGACCGCAGCGTTGCAAACCGTATACGTTGGGTGAACGTGTACGGCCGCGCGCCTGAGCGGCCCGGTGCCGGTGCCGGGGCCGGGGCTCAGCGCACGACGGGGGTGCCCTCGAGGGTGACGCCGGCCTGCTTCATCTCCGCCAGCGCCGCCTCGGTCGTCTCGGGCGCCACGCCGGCCGTCAGGTCCAGCAGCACCCGCACGGTAAGGCCGTGCTCGGCCGCGTCGAGCGCGGTGGCGCGGACGCAGTGGTCGGTGGCGATGCCCACCACGTCCACCTCCGTCACGCCGCGGTCGGTCAGCCACCGCACCAGCGGCACGCCGTCCTCGGAGAGACCCTCGAAGCCGCTGTAGGCGGCCTCATAGGCCCCCTTGCTGAAGACCTCCTCCACCCGGGAGGCGTCGAACGCGGGATGGAACTCGGCGCCCGGCGTGCCGGCCACGCAGTGGGCGGGCCAGCTCGCGGCGTAGTCGGGGGTCTCGGCGAAGTGGTCGCCGGGGTCGATGTGGTGGTCGCGGGTGGCCACAACGTGGTCGTAGGGGTTCTCGGCCACGTGGCGGGAGATCGCCGCGGCCACCTCCGACCCGCCGGCCACGGCCAGGCTGCCGCCTTCGCAGAAGTCGTTCTGCACATCGACGACGATCAACGCGGTGCCCATAGATAGCACGATACGTCAGGCGAATTCGGTGGGAATCGCCGCATACCCCCGGCCGAGCTGGAGCGCCTCCTGGGGGAGCGTGGCGACGGCCGCGGCGTGGCGCTCGCGGGCGGCCGACAGGGGTTCGCGCCCGACGATCTCGCCGTCGCGCACCAGCTCGTGCAGCAGCGGCACGCCGCCCTCGGGGACGAGCCCGCCGGTGGTGATCAGCTCGGTCTCGGCGTGGCCGGACTCGTTGAGCAGCCGGTACGCGTTCTTGCGCCCGCCGCGCGACGGCTTGCCCACCGACCGCTTGGCCACGGCCTCCAGCTTGCCCGTCGCCGTCTCCCTGGCCACCAGCTTGTAGACCAGGGCCGCCGTGGGCACGCCTGAGCCGGTCACCAGCGAGGTGCCGACGCCGTAGCCGTCCACGGGGGCGGCGGCGAGCGCGGCGATGGCGTACTCGTCGAGGTCGGAGGTGACGATGATGCGGGTGTCGAACGCGCCCAGCGAGTCGAGCAGCTCGCGCACCTCCTGGGCGGCCGCGGCCAGGTCGCCCGAGTCGATGCGGACCGCGCCCAGCTTGTTTCCGGCGACCTCGACGGCCGTGCGCACGGCCTCGGCCACGTCATAGGTGTCCACCAGCAGCGTCGTCTCGGGCCCGAGCGAGGCGATCTGGGCCTCGAACGCCGCCTGCTCCGAGTCGTGCAGCAGCGTGAACGCGTGGGCCGCCGTGCCCGCCGTGGGCACGCCGTACATCTTCCCCGCCATCAGGTTGGAGGTGGAGGCGAACCCGGCGATGTAGGCGGCCCGCGCGGCGGCCACCGCGGAGTGCTCGTGCGTACGCCGCGAGCCCATCTCGATGATCGGCCGCTTGCCCGCCGCGTTGGTCATGCGCGAGGCGGCGGAGGCGATGGCGCAGTCGTGGTTGAGTATCGACAGCGTGAGCGTCTCCAGCAGCACGGCCTCGGCGAACGTGCCCTCCACGACCATGATCGGGGAGGCGGGGAAGTAGAGATCGCCCTCCCGATAGCCGTAGATGTTGCCGGAAAACCGGTAATCGGCGAGAAACGCCAGGGTCTCCTCGTTGACGATGTTGTGCTCACGCAGAAAGGTGAGTTCATTGTCACCGAAACGGAAGTTCTCCAGCTCGTCGAGGACGCGCCCCGTTCCGGCGACGACCCCGTATCGCCGCCCACCGGGGAGATGGCGGGCGAACACCTCGAAAACCGCCCGCCGGTGCGCGGCACCGCTGCGCAGGGCGGCCTGCAACATTGTCAGCTCATAGTGATCTGTGAGCAACGCAGTGCTCATGGTCATTCTCACGACTCGAAGACTACGGCCCAGATAGGGCAGACTCATGGATGTGGGTAGCACCGCTCCAATCGCCGTTGAGCGTCCGTCATCGGACGTCCGGCCCGATCTGCCTTGGGTGACCATCGTCTGGAACGACCCCGTCAACCTCATGTCCTACGTGACCTATGTCTTCCAAACGGTCTTCGGCTACACCCGCGAAAAGGCCGAGAAGCTGATGCTCGACGTGCACCACAAGGGCAAGGCCGTCGTGTCCAGCGGCACGCGCGAGGAGATGGAAAGAGATGTGCAGATTCTCCACTCCTACGGCCTGTGGGCGACGCTCCAGCCGGACTCGGCCAAGTGAGACGCGGCCAAGTGAGACGCGGCCAAGTGAGACGCGGCCAAGTGAGACCCGGCCAAGTCAGACCCGGTCGAGTGGGACGCGCGGGTCGCGGCACTACCAGGAAGAGGCACAGGTGAGTTCGGGGTTCTCGCGGGGGAAGGACGGCGGGGTCGTCGCCGAGTTCGAGGCGGCGGAGGTCTCGCTGCTGCGCTCGCTGGTCTCCATGATGCTCGGCATCGTCTCGCCGGGGCAGACCAGCGACGACCCGCTGGAGCGCGCGCTCGGCATCGGCGACAGCACGGCGCCGTCCGACCCCGTGCTCGCCCGGCTGTTCCCGTCGGCGTACGAGGACGAGAAGGACGCCGCCGAGTTCCGCCGCTACACCGAGGCGACGCTGCGCGACGGCAAGCGGGCCGACGCCCAGACCGTGCACGACACCGCGCGGCCGGGCCGCGCCGAGCTGTCGGCCGAGGAGGCGCAGGCGTGGCTGCGCTCGCTCAACGACCTGCGCCTGACGCTCGGCACCAAGCTCGACGTGACCGAGGAGGTCCACGACGAGATCGCCGTGATGTCGGAGGACGACCCCCGCTACCCGGCGTACGTCACCTACGACTGGCTGACCTACCTCCAGGACAGCCTGGTCCGGGCGCTCTGGTAACTTCCGGGCATGCTGTCGATCTCGCAGGAACTGGCTGACAAGATCGTCGCGCATGCCCGCGCCGATCACCCGGACGAGGCGTGCGGCGTCATCGCGGGCCGTCACGGCGTGCCCGAGCGCTTCATCCCGATGCAGAACGCCGAACGCTCGCCCACCTTCTACCGCTTCGACTCGATGGAGCAGTTCCGGGTGTGGAAGGAGATGGACGAGCGCGACGAGGAGCCGGTCGTCATCTACCACTCCCACACGGCCACCGAGGCGTACCCGTCGCGCACCGACGTCTCCTACGCCTCCGAGCCGAACGCCCACTACGTCCTGGTCTCCACGCGGGACGAGAACGAGGTGGAGTTCCGCTCCTTCCGGATCCTCGATGGGGAGATCACCGAGGAAGAGGTAAGGTTTCTCCCATGATGGTCAGGCCGGTGCAGAGCTTCCTGTTCGCACACACTCCTGCCGTCGTCGTCTACGACTGTCCGGCCGGAGACCCGCTGGTCTCGCGCCCGTAGGACGTCTCTGTCCGGCGAGCGGCGCAGCCGGCGTACGAGCCCATGGAATCCGCACCACTCCATCGGCGTTGCTGCCGATGGGACGACGACTGACCTGAGGAGACTGACCGCGATGGCCATCGAGGTTCGCATCCCGACCATCCTGCGTAACTACACCGACGGCGCGAAGGCCGTGAGCGCCGAGGGCGCCACGCTCGAAGAGCTGATCAGTGATCTCGAGTCCCGCCACCCCGGCATCAAGGAGCGGCTGGTCGACGACGGCAGCCTGCGCCGCTTCGTCAACGTCTACCTGAACGACGAGGACGTCCGCTTCCTCGGCGGCCTCGGCACCCCGCTGTCCGACGGCGACACGGTGACCGTCCTGCCTGCCGTGGCCGGCGGGTGACATGCGTTTCGACTCGCTGATCGACTCGGTCGGCCGCACCCCGCTGGTCGGCCTGCCCAGGCTGTCGCCCTCGGGTGAGGTGCGCATCTGGGCCAAGCTGGAGGATCGCAACCCGACCGGGTCGATCAAGGACAGACCGGCCCTGTGGATGATCCAGCAGGCCGAGAAGGACGGGCTGCTCACGCCGGGCTGCACCATCCTTGAGCCGACCAGCGGCAACACCGGCATCTCGCTGGCCATGTCGGCCAAGCTCAAGGGCTACAGGCTGATCTGCGTGATGCCGGAGAACACCTCCGAGGAGCGCCGCCAGCTCCTGCGCATGTGGGGCGCGGAGATCATCTCCTCGCCCGCCGCCGGCGGCTCCAACGAGGCCGTGCGGGTGGCCAAGGAGCTGGCCGCGAAGAACCCGTCGTGGGTGATGCTCTACCAGTACGGCAACCCGGCCAACTGGCGCTCACACTACGAGACCACCGGCCCGGAGATCCTTGCGGACCTGCCGACGGTCACCCACTTCGTGGCGGGTCTCGGCACCACCGGCACCCTCATGGGCGTCGGGCGCTACCTGCGCGAACACGTGCCCGGCGTGCAGATCGTGGCCGCCGAGCCGCGCTACGGCGAGCTGGTCTACGGCCTGCGCAACGTCGACGAGGGTTTCATCCCTGAGCTCTACGACGAGTCCGTGCTGACCACCCGCTTCTCGGTCGGCTCGGCCGACGCGCTGCGGCGCACGCGCGAGCTGCTGGCCTCCGAGGGCATCTTCGCCGGCGTCTCCACCGGGGCCGCGCTGCACGCGGCGCTGGGGGTGGCCAAGAAGGCGGTCAAGGCGGGGGAGCGGGCCGACATCGTGTTCGTGGTGGCCGACGGCGGGTGGAAGTACCTGTCGACGGGCGCGTACGAGGGGACGCTCGAAGAGGCCGAAGAACGCCTCGAAGGCCAGCTCTGGGCCTGACCCGCGGGCTCCGGGTCCCAGGCGGGCTCCGGTTCCAGCAGGCTCGGGGGCCGGCCGGCGGGCTCCTGGGCGTGGTGTGACCGGCGGGCCTCGCGCGGCCCTCGCTCACCGGTGGGTCATGAGAACGGCAGGCGGCCGGCCCCTGTGCAAGGGGCCGGCCGCCTTTTCGCGTGTTCGGAAAGCCGTCAGTTGAACAGCAGCCGCATCGAGAAGTTCGCCTCGGTGTCGGTCTGGCTGCCGCTCACGCCGACGGCCCGCAGCACCTCGGCGTTGGCCTTGTCGTCACCCTGCATCGACTGGAGGTAGAGGTTCTCGATCTTGTCGAGGTCGACGAAGATGGCGAAGTTGGCGTCGTCGGCGTTCGGGATGGCCGTCTGGAACGTCTCCGACTCGCCCAGCGTGCCCTCGGTGGCCAGCTTCTTGGCGTAGTCGTCGGTGGTCGCGACGGTGAAGACGCCGTCCCCGGCGACCTTGGCGATCTGCGGGGCGGGCTGGCCGTTCTGCGCGAACGCGTTCAGCACCTTGTCCACGATCGCCTGCGCCTTGGCCGCGTCGGTGGTGACGCGCACGCCGCCCTTGATCTGGTCGGTGTTCAGGCCCTCGCTGTCGACGGCGACGGTGAAGTTCTGGCCGAGCACGGTGGCGAGGTCGGCGGGCAGGTTCAGGCCGAACCGGGTCTTGAACTGCTGCAGCATCTGCGAGACCTGGGCGTTGCCCGCGGCCGTGGCCTGCTTTTCGATCTCGGCCCACTGCTTGGTGACCATCTGGTCGAGGCCGGAGATCGAGATGGCGCCCGCCGTGGTGTCGGGGAGCGTGCCGATGTTCGCCTTGGGCAGGTCGCCGTCCGGGGCCATGCCCTTGGCGCCGCGTACGACGCCGGCGAGCTCGACGTAGGCGCTGTCGAAGCGCAGGGCGCCGGCGAACCTGGCGTTCTTGATCGCTTCGATCGACGCGACCTGATCGGCGGGGATCTCCTTCTTGGCGAGGTCGATGATGCCGCTCATGGAGGCCCAGAACGACAGCACGCCCTGCTCGCCGACCGCGCCCATGTCCTCGCTGAACTCGGCGTTGTCCGTCAGGCTGCCCTCGGCCTCGGCGTACTTGGTGGCGAGGTCCTGGGACTCGGTGATCAGCGCGTAGTCGTCACGGAAGGCGATGCCGTACTTGTCGTCCTCCATGAGCTTGGCGATGCCGGCCTTGGCGGCCTCCTGGTCCGTGACCTGGACGGCCACCGCGATGTCGGGCTCGTCCTTGCCGGACGGGACGGCGGCGACGCCGATGCGGCTGCCCAGCCAGGGGTCCACGTCCTTGGCGAAGTCGGCCTTGGCGCTGCCGTCCTCGTTGAGGAGGTCGAACAGGGCCTTGCGCGGGTCTTCGCCGGAGAAGGCGTCCTTGGTCGCGGAGAACTTCCTGGCGATCTGGAAGAGCGCCACCTTCTGGTTCGCGGCCGGGTCGAGGTCGAAGCGGGCGTAGGCGATGGAGTTCGCGGGCAGGACGTCGCTCGGCTGGGCGCCACCGCCGCCGAGCGCGCCGACGGCCCACACCGCGCCGCCGCCGAGGAGGACGACGGCCACCGCCGCCGCCACCGCGATGATCCAGCTCTTGCGGCCCTTCTTCGCGGGCTCGGCCGGGCCGAAGCCCTCAGGGCCCTGCTGTTGCCAGCCGCCTTGCTGCCAGCCCTGCTGCTCCTGCTGCCAGCCGCCCTGCTGGTACTGCTGCTGGGGTTGCTGCTGCCAGCCCTGCTGCGCGGGCTGCTGCTGCCAACCTTGCTGCTGCTGCCAGCCGCCCTGCGCCTGCTGGCCGCCGTACGGCTGCTGCGGGCCCTGCGGGGGCTGCGGCTGGCCGTACTGGGGGTTGTAGGGGGGCTGCTGCTGGCCGTAGGCCCCCTGATGCCCGTAAGCACCCTGCCCCTGTGCGGACTGCTGGCCGTAAGGCTGCTGGGGAGGGTAGGGCTGCCCCGGATACTGCGCCGTCGGCTGGTTCTCCGGCTGCTGCCCCTGGTTCCAGTTGTACGCCGTGGTCCGGTCAGGATCCTGGCCATAGGGGGGATTGTTAGCAGACATCACTCAACTCACAATGTGGACTTTTGACCACAGAGAAGGTAGCTGATGTTGCTAGACGTGCGCTTGCAATGTACTGAAGTCGGATTAGACCCGATTCAGCTCATTTCGCAGGACGCCGATGTGCACCTCCCCGCCTCCGTAGTCGACGACGTTCTCCCACGGCACGAAGGTGCAGCCGGCGTAGACGATGCGGGCCAGCAGGCGGGACAGCCAGGACGACCTGCCCTGGCGTTCGCGGGTGAGGCCGAGCAGGAACGGCGCGCGCACGCTGGAGACCACCAGACCGTAGACGGTGTGGCTCTTCTGGAGCTCGCCCTTGTGCTTGACCACGCGGATGTCCACCACGAAACCGACCCACACCCCGTTGGAGTCCCAAACGGACTGTCCGATGAGTTCGGTGACACTAGCCATGATCAAACGGTGTCAGCCGAATCACATTTTCGCAGGTAGGCGCGCTGATGGGCGAATGCTCTAGCATGTCTAGAACATAGTTCGGACGTGAGGCGGGAGCGGATGACGAAGTTCGACGAGGCCACGCAGGCGATCAAGGTCGATGATCACACCTATGACGTCTGTCTCGATCCCGGATATGCGATCGGCGGGCCGCTCAACGGCGGCTACCTGATGGCGACGATCCTGCGGGCGGCGGTGGACGCCTCGCCGTTCGAGCATCCGGTGAGCACGACGGCGCAGTTCCACAGGGCGCCCGTGGCGGGTCCCGCCCAGGTGATCGTGGAGCCGCTGAAGGCGGGCAAGACGGTCGCGTTCGCCCGCGCGAGCCTGGTGCAGGACGGCGTGACGCAGATCGAGGGCCTGATCACCACGGCCACACTGCACGACGTCGAGCCGATTTATGCCGATAAACCGGCTTACGAGATGCCGCCGATCGAGGAGTGCGTCAAGCTCCCCGACCCCAAGCCCGAGTCGAACATGACCTTCAACGCCCAGATCGAGCTGGTCTTCGACCCGCCCACGATCGGCTGGCTGCACGGCAGGCCCACCGGCCGCCCCGAGTCCCGCGCGTACTTCAGGATGGCCGAGCCGCAGGACCCCGACCCGTACGTGCTGGCGCTGGCCGTGGACGCGCTGCCGCCCGTCGTCTTCTCCTCCGGAGCCCGCGGCTGGGCCCCCACCGTGGACCTCACCTGGCACCTGCGCGCCCTGCCCGCCCCCGGCTGGCTCACGCTGCTCGGCAGCGGCCGGCTGGTCGCCGACGGCTGGTTCGACGAGGAGGTCGAGGTGCGCGACTCCACCGGCCGCCTGGTCGCCCAGTCACGCCAGCTCGCCCGCGTCGGCCGGGGCTGACGGACGCGGCTCAAGGCGGAGCCGATCGCATGTTCACACGACCGATGGTCGCACTGTGACCAAGGCAACACCGCGACATGCTCATGGGTCACCGGTGTGAGGATTCTTACGCAGTGCTGATCGGCGCAGGTCGCCTACCCTCGAGAACGTGCCGGACGCGAGTATTGGGATCTTCGACAGCGGGGTGGGCGGCCTGACGGTCGCGCGAGCGATCATCGATCAGCTCCCCCACGAGTCCATCACCTACGTGGCCGACACGGCGCGGCAGCCGTACGGGCCGAAGCCCATCGCGGAGCTTCGGGCGTACGCGCTGGAGGTCATGGACCACCTGGTCGAGCAGCACGTCAAGATGCTCGTGATCGCGTGCAACAGCGCGAGCGCCGCCGTGCTGCGCGACGCGCGCGAGCGTTATGACGTCCCCGTCGTCGAAGTGATCATGCCGGCCACCCGCCGCGCGGTGCGCGCCACCCGCAACGGCAAGGTCGGCGTGATCGCCACCAGGGCGACGATCGAGTCCATGGCCTACCACGACGCCTTCACCGCCGCCCCTGATGTGGAGCTCACCGGCGTGGCCGCCCCGCGCCTCGTGGAGTACGTCGAGCGCGGCGAGACGATGAGCGACGAGCTGATCGAGGTCGTGCGCGAGTACCTGCAGCCCATCAGGGCCGCCGGATGCGACACGCTCATCCTCGGCTGCACCCACTACCCGCTGCTCACCGGCGCCATCTCCTACGTCGCCGGCGAGGGCGTCACGCTCATCTCCAGCGCCGACGAGACGGCCAAGGACGTCTACCGGATCCTGCACGACCGCGGTCTGGCGGCAGGAAGCGACGCCACCCCCCGGCACCGTTTCCGCGCCACTGGCGACTCCCTGCTCTTCGCCCGGCTCGGGCGGCGTTTCCTGGGGCCGGAGATCGATGCGGTCGAAGTCGCACCAGTGGGGGGTACGACCTTCAACGGGAGGCCCACATGAAGGTGACCATCGTCGGATGCTCGGGCAGCTACCCCGGGCCCGACAGTCCCGCGTCCTGCTACCTCCTCGAGGCCGACGGGTTCAGGATGGTGCTCGACCTCGGCAGCGGCTCGCTGGGCGCGCTGCAGCGCCACATCGGCCTGTACGACGTGGACGCGATCTGCCTGTCCCACCTGCACGCCGACCACTGCCTCGACATCTGCGGCTACCACGTGGCCAGGACGTACGGGCCGAACGCGCCGTACCCCATCGTCCCCGTCTACGCCCCGGCCGACGCGCCCAGGCGGCTGGCGGGCGCGTACGGCATGCCTGACGAGCCCGCGCTGGAGACGGCCTTCGAGTTCGTCCCGCTGCGCCCCGGCTCGTTCGAGATCGGGCCGTTCACGCTGACCGCCGGCCTGGTCAACCACCCGGTCGAGGCGTACGGCTTCCGCGTCACCGACGGCCGCAGGAGCATCGCCTACTCCGGCGACACCGGCGAGTCGCAGGAGCTGGTCAAGCTGGCGGCGGGCACCGACCTGCTGCTGTGCGAGGCGTCGTTCGTCGAGCGCCCCAACCTGCCTCCCGGCCTGCACCTGACCGGACGTCAGGCGGCCGAGCACGCGGCCAAGGCGGGCGTGGGCCGGCTCGTGCTGACGCATCTCGTGCCGTGGAACGACCAGGCGACCGTGCTGGAGGAGGCGTCCACCGGCGGTTACGCGGGGCCGGTCGAGCTCGCCCGCAGCGGCGCCGTCTACGACCTGTCCTGACCGCCGCCGCGGCGCCTTTCACGGCGTCCGCCACAGCATCTGACACAGCGTCCGGCCCAGTGTCCGGCCCAGCGTCTGACACAGCGTCCGGCCCAGCGTCTGACACAGAATCTGACACAGAATCTGACACTGGGCCGCCCGCCATGGCCGCCTCCGCGCGCGTCACTGGCGGGGCTGCGCCTCGGCGAAATCGCGCATGCGCGGCAGCGGTGAGAACAGCAACGGCACGAACGCCACCGCCCGGCCCAGCATGAGCAGCCACAGCGCCTCCCGCACCCCGATCTGCTGCGCCACCAGGCCGCCGAGCAGCGCGCCGAGCGGCATCACGCCCCAGGTCACGAACCGCACCGACGCGTTCACCCGGCCGAGCAGGTGGTCGGGCGTGACGGTCTGGCGGTAGGTGCTCTGGCCGACGTTCGACATGGTGGCGGCCCACGAGATCATCATCGACGCGAGCGCGAAGCAGATCACCCGCCAGTCGGCCTGCGTCATCGGCAGCAGCAGCCCGAACGGCGCCCCGATGGCGGTGGCCAGCATGGTCGCCCTGGCGGTGCCGAGGCGCCGCATCAGCCACCCGCCGGTCAGCCCGCCGAGCACCCCGCCGATGCCGCCGGACATGAGTAATGCCCCGATAGCGCCCGGGGCCAGCTTGACCGTCTCGGCGAGGAACAGCACCGACAGGCCCAGCACGCCGCTCACGCACAGATTCCCGAGCGCGGACGAGGCACTGAAGGCCCGCATCAGGCGGTCCTGCCACACGTACGCCACGCCTTCCTTGATGTCCCGCCGCATCGGGCCGCGTTCCGCCTTCTCGATCGGCGGCTTGTCCGGCACCTTCACCGTGGACAGGAAGAGCACTGACGCGAGCGCCCCGAGAGCGGTGGTCAGGACCGTCCGGGGCGCGCCGAGTAACTGCACCAGCGCGCCGCCGACGCCCGGGCCCGCGAGGAACGCGCCCGACCGCACCGTCTCGAGCTTCGCGTTGCCGTCACCGAGCTGCGTGGTGCTGACCAGGTTGGGCAGGTACGTCGAATCCGCCACGTCGTTGAACACCTGGGCCACGCCCGCCAACAGGGCCACCACCAACAGCATCTCGATGCTGAGCAGCTCGAGGCCGGCCGCCAGCGGGATGCTGCCGAGCAGCACGAATCGTGCGAGGTCGGAGGCCATCATCACCCGACGTTTGCGCATCCTGTCGACCCACACCCCCGCGGGCAGGCCGAGCAGGAGGAACGCCACCGTCTGCAGCGACGACAGCAGACCGACCTGCGCCGGACCGGCGTGCAGCGTCACCACCGCCACGAGCGGCAGCGCCACACGCGAAATATTCGCTCCGAGTTCGTTCGCGGCGTGCGAACCGAGGAACCGGAGAAAGTCAGGGTTTCGCAACACCCCCGTTGTCATTGCGTCAGGATCTATGTGATGGACACATTTGGTCAAGCGTGTGGTGGCACGGAGATAGGGTGATCTGTATGTCCCGACAGGATGGCCGCAACCCTGACCAGCTCCGTCCCATTACCATCACCAGGCAATGGCTCGCCCATGCCGAAGGATCAGTGCTGGTCGAATTCGGCGGCACCAGGGTGTTGTGCGCGGCGTCCGTGCAGGACAGCGTGCCTCGCTGGCGCCGGGGGAGCGGCCAGGGCTGGGTTACGGCCGAATACGCGATGCTGCCCAGAGCGACCAATACACGTAACGATCGTGAATCGGTTCGGGGAAAAATCGGTGGACGTACTCACGAGATTTCCCGGCTGATCGGCCGATCGCTGCGTGCCTGCGTCGATTACAAAGCGTTGGGGGAGAACTCCGTACTGCTCGACTGCGACGTGCTCCAGGCCGACGGCGGCACGCGAACGGCCGCCATCACCGGTGCCTACGTCGCGCTCGCCGACGCGGTCGAGTGGATGCGCCAGCGCGGCATGTGCCCCGGCGAGCCGCTCATCAACTCCGTCTCGGCCGTCTCCGTCGGCGTGGTCGGCACCGTCCCCATGCTCGACCTCTGCTACACCGAGGACGTCGCCGCCGAGACCGACATGAACGTCGTGATGACCGGCGACGGCCGCTTCGTCGAGGTGCAGGGCACCGCCGAGGGCACGCCGTTCGACCGCGACGTGCTCAACAAGCTTCTCGACCTCGCCGTGACCGGCTGCGCGGAGCTGACGCGGCTGCAGCAGGAGGCACTCGCTTCATGAAGATCGTGCTGGCGACCCGCAACAAGGGCAAGATCGCGGAGCTCCGGCGCATCCTCGACGGATTCGACATCGTCGGGCTCGAAGAGTTCCCCTCGATCGGCGAGGTCGCCGAGACCGGGGTCACGTTCGAGGAGAACGCCCTCATCAAGGCGCACGCCGTGGCCAAGGCGTCCGGGCTGCCCGCCGTCGCCGACGACTCGGGGCTCTGCGTCGACGTGCTCAACGGCATGCCCGGCGTCTTCTCCGCCCGCTGGGCCGGCCGCCACGGCGACGACCGCGCCAACCTGGAGCTGCTGCTCGCCCAGGTCGCCGACGTGCCCGCCGACAAGCTGACCGCCCACTTCGCCTGCGCCGCCGCGCTGGCCCTCCCGTCCGGCGAGGAACGCGTCGCCACCGGCACGCTGCCCGGGCGGCTGGTCAAGACGCCGAGGGGGACCAACGGGTTCGGCTACGACCCGATCCTCGTGCCCGACGGCGAAGAGCGCACCACCGCCGAGATGGCGCCCGAGGAGAAGGACGCGATCAGCCACCGCGGGCGCGCCTTCCGCGCCCTCGCCCCGATCGTCCGCGACTTGCTCACCCCCTGACCGTCTGAGGGCTTCACGCCTCCCCGGGCCGCGGCGTCAGTGGCCGGCATCCGCTCAGTGCGCATGTGAGGGCGTTCACGGCCCGGCCGGGGTCCCGGTGTACGCGCCTGGTGCGCAATGGCTTCAGCGGGGCGTGTGGTGCCTCCTGGGCGGTCTCCAGGGCGGCTCCGGCGGCAGAGATGCGGGGCATACGTAACCATCGCGTAAGAAACCTGCGGGGTCGGCGGGCGTAGCGTCGGAGCGTGAGCAAATCGAGCGTTCCCGCCTGGGCGGGCGGGCTTGCGGGGCTGGTGTCAGGAGGCGTGGCCCTCGGGGTCGCGCGGCTCGTGGCCGGGGTCGTCGGGCCTTCGTCGTTCCCCGTGGTGGCGGTGGGGGACACCGCCATCGACGCCGCGCCGGCGCCGCTGAAGGACTTCGCCATCCGGACCTTCGGTGAGAACGACAAGGCCGTGCTGGTCGGTGGCGTGCTGGTGGTGCTGGCCGTGGTCGCGGCGGTCATCGGGGTGTCGGCCAGACGCAGGCCGAGCCTGGGGATCGCGGGGTTCGCGGTGTTCGGGGTGCTCGGGGCGCTGGCCGTGCTCACCCGGCCCGGCACCGGGGCCGTGGATCTGCTGCCCACCGTCCTCGGCACGCTGGCCGGTGCGTGGACCCTGCGGTGGTTGCTGGGCCGTGCCACCACCCTCGTCCCTGCGTGGGCTCCCGAGCGTGCGCCCCAGCCCGCTGCGGTGCACGGCGGAGCCGCGGACGACCGGCACGAAGTGCCCGCTGACGAGCCTGAGCGGCCGGCGGTGATGCGGCCGGGCGGGGCGGTGGCCGAGTTCGATCGGCGGCGGCTGCTGACCGGCGTCGCCGGGGGCGTGGTCGTGGCGGGCGCCGCGACGGTCCTGGGTCAGCAGCTCGGCGGGCGGCAGGCGGTGGACGCCGCCAGGGCCGACGTGGCGCTGCCCAGGCCCACGACCCCGGCCAGGCCGCTTCCCGCGGGCGTGGACTTCAAGATCCCGGGCCTGTCGCCGTTCGTCACGCCCAACAGGGACTTCTACCGCGTGGACACCGCCATCGTCGTCCCCCAGGTGAACCCGAACGAGTGGACGCTGCGCATCCACGGCCTGGTGGACCGCCCGATCGAGCTGACCTACGCCGACCTGCTGGGGCGCCCGCTCACCGAGGCGGACGTCACCCTGACCTGCGTCTCCAACGAGGTGGGCGGCCCGTACGTCGGCAACGCCCGCTGGCTCGGCGTGCGCATGGCCGACGTGCTGCGCGAGGCGGGCCTGCGTTCGGACGCCGACATGCTGCTGTCCACCTCCGCCGACGGCTTCACCTGCGGCACCCCGGTGGACGTCGTCATGGACGGCCGCGACGCGCTGTTCGCGATCGCGATGAACGGCGAGCCGCTCCCGGTCGATCACGGTTTCCCGGTACGGCAGGTGGTACCCGGCCTGTACGGCTACGTCTCGGCGACCAAGTGGGTCGTGGACATCAAGGTGACGAGGTTCGACGCCGACGTGGCGTACTGGACGCCGCGCGGCTGGGCGGAGAAGGGCCCGATCAAGACCCAGTCGCGCATCGACGTGCCCGGCTCAGGCGACAAGGTGAAGGCGGGCCGCACCACGATCGCCGGGGTGGCCTGGGCGCAGCACACCGGCATCGACGCGGTCGAGGTGCGGGTGGACGGCGGCCAGTGGCGGGTGGCGAAGCTCGCCGAGGTGCCGGGACCGGACACCTGGCGGCAGTGGTCGATCGACTGGGACGCGACTCCGGGCGAGCACACCATCCAGGTACGCGCGACCGACGCGGCCGGGCGTACGCAGACCGAGCAGCCCGCCCCTCCGGCCCCCGACGGCGCCACCGGCTATCACACGATCACCGTGCGCGTGAGCTGACGTATGCGGCGTTTGCCCAGGTAGATGCCCTGGCTCTTGCGGGGAATCTCGCCGACTTCGCCCCCTTGTCACCGCGCCGCCTCTACGATCGTCGTCGAAGCATGACAGGAGGCAGGCCGTGTTCCGCGAGCACAAGCCGAGTGTCCGGTGGGTCCTTCCAGATGGCCGATACAACCCCGTCGTCGCCGACGGGATGCGGTGGCTCGACTACGAGCACGCCGCCGAGACCGATGCCGACTCCGCATCCGCCGCCGCGCCATCGGACGAGCTTCTGCCCGCGACGGCCGCGCAGCCCTCTGGCGGCGGCGACTGGTTCGACGGCCCGCACCGGCCGCCCAGGCTGGCCGACAGCCGCCCCTACGGCGTGCCCGGCGGGCTCGCGCACCCCGACCCGCAGGTGGAGCGGGACCTCGCGGAGGCGGTGCGCGGCTGCGTACGCTTCCCCGACCCGCGCGGCACGTGGGTGCGCCTGGTCAACGGCGGCGGCCCGGCCGACGACCCCTTCAGGGCGTCCAACGCCGCCGACTGCGCGCTGGCGGTGCTGTCCACCTGGCACGGCGAGCCCGCGGCGGCCGCGCCCCGGCTGCCCGAGTACGACCGGATAGGCCGCCCGGTGCTGACCGGCGAGCAGGGCAGCGTGGCGCGGATCGAGCGCTGGGTCGGCCACCGCCTGCAGTACGCCGGGCAGGGCAGGCACGCCTACCCGATGATCGCCCACCGGCTCGCCGAGGCCGGTCACGGGGCGAGCGCCGTGATCGTGGTGCGCTGGCCGGGCGGCGGCAGCCACGCGTGGAACGCGGTCAACTTCGAGGGTGAGGTGATTTGGATCGACGCGCAGCGGGGCCACATGTCGGTCGAGCCGCCGTACCGGACGGTGACCGGGGTGTTCTGCGTGATCCTCGACAGGCAGGGACGGCCGCGATGAACCTGGAGCAGGCCAGAGCGCTGGCGGAGGAGTACTTCAACGGGGTCCGCCCGCCGGAGGAGGCGGTGCCCGTGGGCGTCTACGGCTTCGAGGGCGGTTACGTCGGGTGGGTGCGCGACCTGGAGCCCGACGACCCGGTCTGTCTGCCGGATACGGCCGGTGCGGGGTGCATCGTGATCGATCGGGCGACGGGCGAGGTGGTGGTGCGGCCGCTGCTCGACGTGGAGACGGTGGCCGAGCTCTGGCCCGGCCCGACCCCGCGCTGAACGCTCCCGTACGCGCGAAGCCGGGCGCCGCCCCCATGAGGCGCCCGACCTGCGCGTTCCCTCCTATCCGCTTTTTCTGGATTTATTCACAGATGTCGGATTCAGTCGGCCGCCAGCGATCCCACGATGGACGCCCGGGCCGCCCGCCGCGCCGGAAGGACGGCCGCCAGCACCCCCGCCACCCCGGACAGCGCCACGAACACCACGACCTGCGCGACGGGCACCACATAGCGCGAGTCCGGCAGCAGCGCCCGCATCGCCACCCACCCGTAGACGAGCCCGAGCGCGACGCCCACCAGCGCCCCGATCAGCCCGAGCAGCAGCGCCTCCACCGACAGCATCCGGCGTAGTTGCGCCCGGGTCAGGCCGAGGGCACGCAGCAGGGCGGACTCACGGGTACGTTCGTGCACCGACAGCGACAGGGTGTTCGCGATGCCGAGCAGCGAGATGAGGATGGCCAGCCCGAGCAGCCCCATCATGATCATCACGAGCATGTCGAGCGTCTCGTCGAACTGCCCGCGCACCTCCGTCGCGCTGTTGACGTGCACGTTCGGGTAGGGCGCGGCGGCGGCGTCCACTACCGCGCGGGCCCGCTCCGCGGGCACGCCGTCCTTGATCGAGACCAGCACCTGCGCATCGGGCACCGCGCCGAAGTAGGCGTCGAACGCCCGCTCGGGCACCGTGACCGCGGGCAGCACGGTCTGGTCGCCGTCGACCAGCGCGACCACCGTCAAAGAGACCGTGCCCGCCCGCTCGGTCGCCAGCTCAGCGGTGCCGCCGAGCCGCAGCCCGAGCCGGGCCGCCGTGCGCTCGTCCACGGCCACCTGACCGGCCGCGAACCCGTCCAGCGACCCGGCCGTCACATACGGCTCCACGCGCCCGCTGAAGGTCCCCACCTGCTGCGTCCTGCCGCCGAAGACGGCCGTGACCCGGCGGACCTGCGCCACCGAGTCAAGCTCGGGCCGCCCGCGCAGCTCCTCGCCGACCGAGCGCGGGATGACCGACTCGTGCTCCTGGTCGACCAGCACGTAGTCGATGGGGAACTGCTCGTCCAGCTTGGCCGTCATGGTCAGCCGGGTCGAGGCGCTGACCACGGAGATGAGCGTCATCAGCGTCACCCCGATCGTCAGCGCGACCGTGGTGGTGGCCGCCCGCCTGGGGTTGCGGGCCGCGTTGTCCACCGCGAGCCGCCCCGGCACCCCGAACAGCCGGCGCGGCAGCAGGCCCACGACCGCGCTCAGCGGCCCGACCAGCACGGGCCCGAGTATCAGCACCGCGAGGAACGTCAGCGCGCCCCCTGCCATGACGACGACCAGCGCGGCGTCTCCTGGTGGCATCCGGAACGCGCCCACGCCGCTCGTGCCGGCCCCCGCCAGCAGGAAGAGCGCCGCGAACAGGACGCGCACCTTCCCGGTGCGGAACGCCTGCTCCTCGGGCTCGCTGCGCAGCGCGGCGATCGGCGCCACGCGGGTCGCCGCCCTGGCGGGCAGCACGGCCGCGCACACCGTGACCGTCACGCCCACGCCGAGCGCGACGCCGACGGTGACAGGGGAGAGCGAGACGGCCGCGTCGGTGGGCAGCGGGACGTCGAACGCACTGAGCACGGTCAGCGTGAGCGTGGCCAGGCCGTACCCGGCGGCGAGGCCGGCGAGCGAGGCGAGCAGGCCCACGACGGCCGACTCCAGCAGCACCTGGCCGAACACCTGCCGGCGCGTCGCCCCGATGCAGCGCAGCAGCGCCATCTCGCGGGTGCGCTGGGCGACGAGGATGGTGAAGGTGTTGTAGATGACGAGCGCGGCCACCAGCATCGCGACGACGCCGAACAGCAGCAGGCCCACCGTGACCACCCGCCGCTCCACGCCCGCCTGCTCAGCGAGCCGGTCGGCCAGCTCCGCGCCGGTCATGACCTGGTAGGAGCCCCCGGCCGCCGCCGCGACGGCCTGCTCGAGCCCGGGGCCCGAGCCCTTGACGTCGATCTCGGCGTACCCCTTGGCGCCGGTCATGCGCCGCGCCATCTCCGGGGTGAAGCCGACCGCGCCGGTGAAGGCGAGCTGCTGGTCGAGTCCCACGTCGATGAGGCCGACGAGGCGGAAGTCGTGCCGCCGCTTGCGGGAGTCGAGCACAGTGATCATGTCGCCGAGCCGCAGGCCCTGGGCCTTGGCGGTGTTCTCGTCCAGCACGGCCGCGCTGTCATCGGTGCCGGGGCCGGTGCCCGCGACCACGTCGGTGCGATCGAGCGGGCCGGTGACGACCGAGACGGCGGTGGTGGGCGCGTTGCCGGCGGTCTTGCCGTTCTTGCCGAGCACGGGCGCGCTGCCGCGGATGAGCCCCTGTGCCTCGGTGACGCCGGGCAGCCTCCTGATCCGGTCGAGGAGGTCGGCGGGCAGCGGCTCGTCCTGGCTCTTGGCGAGCACGGCGACGTCCACCTTGCCGGCGTTGGCGGTCACCCGCTGGGCGAAGCCCGCCTCGATGGTGTCGTTCAGCACGAACGTGCCCGCGATGAAGCCCACTCCCAGCAGGATCGCGAGCGACGTGAGCATGAGTCTCAGCCGGTGCGCGCGCAGCCCGGCCAGCGTGGTCTTCAGCACCTCACGCCTCCAGCCGGACGAGCGTGTCCAGCACGGACTGCGGCGTCGGGGCGGTGACCTCGGTCACCAGCTCGCCGTCGCGCAGGAACACCACGCGGTCGGCGTACGAGGCCGCCACGGGGTCGTGGGTGACCATGACGATCGTCTGGCCCAGCTCGCGTACGGACGAGCGCAGGAACGCCAGCACCTCCGCGCCGCTGCGCGAGTCCAGGTTCCCGGTCGGCTCGTCCGCGAAGATCACCTGGGGCTTGCTCATCAACGCCCTGGCCACCGCCACCCGCTGCTGCTGCCCGCCGGACAGTTGCGCGGGCCGGTGCGAGAGCCGCTCGCGCAGCCCGACGGTGTCGATGACCCGCTCGAACAGCGCCTCGTCGGCCTGGCGGCTCGCGATGTCCAGCGGCAGCCGGATGTTCTGCTCGGCGGTCAGCGTGGGCAGCAGGTTGAACGCCTGGAAGATGAAGCCGATCCGCTCGCGGCGCAGCAGCGTGAGCTGCCGGTCGCTCAGCCCCGTCAGCTCGACGTCGCCGATGTGCACGGTGCCGGACGTGGCCGCGTCGAGCCCGGCCAGGCAGTGCATCAGCGTCGACTTGCCGGACCCCGACGGGCCCATGATCGCGGTGAACGCCCCCGTTTCGAAGGACACGGTGACCCCGCGCAGGGCGTGGACCCGGGCGTCGCCCTCGCCGTACACCTTGGTCAGTTCGGTTGCCACCACGGCGGCGGGCGCGCGCCGCCGGGTCTCGGTGAGCGTCACGTTCACTCCTCGATCGCAGGTCACGGATGCCGAACGCGACCAACGCTAGGAGCGGAAAAGTCCCGTCTCGTGGGCCTTGAGGAGGGATTTCACCTGCGCCGCCAGATGACCCCGGTCAGACTTATGGCCGATGTGACGGCGGCTGCGGGGCGTTCTGACCGGACCCGTGGGCGGGCACGACCAGGCCGGCCTCGTACGCGTACACGACGGCCTGCGCCCGGTCCCGCAGCCCCAGCTTGGCCAGCACCCGGCCCAGATGCGTCTTGACCGTCGCCTCGGCCACCTCCAGGCGGGCCGCGATCTCCGCGTTGGACAGGCCGCGCGCCACCATGAGCAGCACCTCGCGCTCGCGCGGCGTCAGGGAGGCGGCCTCCGGCGGCGCCTGACCGTCGGGCAGGTGCTCGGCGAAGCGGTCCAGCATGCGGCGCAGCGTGCTCGGCGACATCACGGACTCGCCCGCGTGCACCACCCGGATCGCGCTGACCAGGTCGGCAGGGGGCACGTCCTTGAGCAGGAACCCGGCCGCGCCCGCCTTGACCGCCGCGAAGGCGTACTCGTCGAGGTCGAACGTGGTGAGGATGAGCACCTTCGGCCCCCTGATCAGCCGGGTGGCCTCGACGCCGTCCATGCCCGGCATGCGGACGTCCATGAGCACCACGTCCACCTCGACCCGCTGGAGCAGCTCCAGGGCCGCCGCGCCGTCTCCGGCCTCCGCCACCACCTCGATGTCCGGCTGCGCCCCGAGCACCATCTTGAAGCCCGCGCGCAGCAGCTCCTGGTCGTCGACCAGCATCACCCTGATCACGCCGCCTCCCTCGCCAGCGGCAGCCTGGCCACCACCTCGAAGCCGCCGCCCCGCCGCGGGCCCGCCGAGACCGCGCCGCCGTACATGCCGGCCCGCTCGCGCATGCCGATCAGCCCGTGGCCGCCGCCGGCGTGCGACGCGGCGGCGCCCCTGCCGTCGTCGGTCACCCGGACCTGCACGTCGCCGCCGCTCACGTCGATCTCGACGGTGGCGCTCGCACCCGGCCCGCCGTGCTTGAGCACGTTCGTCAGGGCCTCCTGGACGATGCGGTAGACGGCGAGCTGCTGCCCCTCGGGCAGCCGCGCGGGATCACCGGAGACCCGCAGCGTGGCAGGCACCGCGAACGTCGCCACCAGCTCGTCGAGCTGGGCCAGGCCGGGTTGCGGGTAGTAGTCGGCGGCCCCTGCTCTTTCCGACGCTGCCTTTCCCGGCTCTGCCTCCTGCGAGTCGTCCTCGGTCTTGCGCAGCACGCCGAGCAGCCTGCGCATCTCGGCCAGCGCGGCCCTGCCGGTGGCGGAGATGGCCTTGACGGCCGTACGGGCCTGCTCGACGTCGGTGTCGAGGGCGTAGCCCGCGCCGTCGGCCTGCACCACCATCACGCTGACGTTGTGGGCCACGACGTCGTGCAGCTCCCTGGCGATCCTGGCCCGCTCGGCCGCCGCGGCCATCCGCGCCTGCTGGTCACGCTCGCGCTCGGCGCGTTCCGCGCGCTCCTCCAGGCTCTCCAGGTAGCGGCGGCGGGTGCTCGCGTACAGGCCGCTCAGCCAGATCGTCACCACGAAGATCGAGCTGCTGAAGAACAGGCCGAGACCCGGATCGTCCCAGTTGATCATGACCATCGCGACGCCCAGCTCGGCCACCAGGCAGGCCGCCATCGCCCAGCGGAAGCGGCACCGGTAGGCCACCGCGTAAAGCGCGACGAGCACGGCCAGATTGGCGGGCATCGGGGCCAGGCCGGCCAGCCACTGACCGAAGCTGACCAGCGCGATCGCCGCGAACGACAGCACCGGCCGGTGCCGCCACAGCAGCGGCAGCAGCAGGAGCGCCGTCAGGCCCAGGTAACCGCCCAGGCCGGGCACCGCGCCGCCGTCCGAGGTGCCCGCACCGCGGCTGGCGAACGCGCTCAGAACGCAGAACAGCGCCAGAGGGCTCGCCCAGAGGGCGTTGGCCAGCTTCTCGTGGTGTCGCGACCACTCCCGCACCCTGCCGAACACAACATCACGATATGCAGGCGTTTTCTGGCTTCTGTCCGCCTCAAGGGTGAAGTGCGGGTACGACCCAGGTCTGACATGATCGGGCGGCTTACGGGCGGCTTACGGGGGCTTTGGCATCCTCCCTATCGGGAGCGCCCCTGCGGGGCGAGTAAAGGGAGATCGTGATGGCGGATCATGATCGCTACGCCGGGCCGCGCGGTGATGAGGAAGCGCCGCGCGGCCCGAACCCTGAGTGGCAGGACTGGCAGCTGAAATACGGCGAACGTGCGGATCAGCCGTACGCCGACATCCCGCCCACGCAGCCGATGGCGGCCTGGGAGACGCCTGACGAGAGCGGCCGTGCCAGGCGCCGGCGGATCGTCGGCGTCGGCCTCGCCGGCCTGCTCGCGGGGGTCCTGATCGGCGGCTTCACCGTCGCCGCGGTCACTGACGCGATGCCTCCCGGCAGGTTCGGCGTCTGGTACGGCACGCCGCACTGGCTCGGGAACGGGAGCCTGGTGATCCCCAAGCCGCCGAAGCCGACCTGCTGGGAGAGCGGCGAAGAGGTGCGCTGCACCGTGCCGCAGCCGCCGCGCCTGCCGCGGCTGCCGTCGGCCCCTGACGCGGATGAGCCCCGGCAGACCTTCACCGGTTGACCGGCGATGTGACGGGGGCCGCGGCCGGTCGGGGCGTGGAAAACCCAATCGTTTGTAGGGCCGGTGGGATTCGAACCCACACTAACAGCCACCTAAAGACTGCGCCTCTGCCATTGGGCTACGACCCCTTTGCCATTGCCATGCCCCGCGAGTTTCGGTCGGGAAATGACAATTCGGGCACGGGAAGTGCCGCGTGCCGCCAATCTTACCGCCTGCGCCCGTGTCCGGCGCCCTGCTCGTGCCCGGCTTTATAGCGCGAATTACGTCGCTCCAAGCCTCGCCTCCGCGCGCCTGAGAGCGCGCGGGACCGTTCCGGGGCCGCCGCGGGGGCGGGGTGTCAGGCCAGGCCGAGCTTCTTCTTGAGCGAGGCCACGTGGCCCGTGGCCTTCACGTTGTAGAGCGCCTGCTCGATCTTCCCGTCGCCGTCGATGACGAACGTCGAGCGGATCACGCCCACGACCTCCTTGCCGTACAGCTTCTTCGTGCCGTAGGCGCCGTAGGCCTTATGGACGGCCAGCTCGGGGTCGGACAGCAGGGGGAAGGTCAGCGCGTCGCGCTCGGCGAATTTGGCCAGCTTCTCCGGCTTGTCCTTCGACACGCCGAGAACGACGAAACCCTCGGCGGTGAGCTGGTCGAGGTTGTCGCGGAAATCGCACGCCTGCTTGGTGCAGCCGGGGGTCATCGCGGCGGGGTAGAAATAGAGGATCACGCGCTTGCCGCGGTAGTCGCCGAGCGAGACGGTGGCGCCGTCGGCGGTGGGGAGCGTGAACTCGGGTGCGGCGTCGCCGGGCGCGAGCTTGGTTTCGGTCACTTGGCCCTCCTGAATTCCTGCCGCCAACTTACCGGCTCAACCTACCGGCCCCGCCGCGTCGCCCGGCTCACCGTACGCTACGGTCGCCGTGCCGTCCGGTGCGCCGACCTGACAGACTGATCACGACCAGAACGGACGGGCCCGCCGCGAGGGCACGCGTACGGTCGAAAGGAGAGCCATGGCCGACACCGATCCCGACGAGCTGGAGCGGCAGATCGCGCGGACGCGCGCGGAGTTGGCGCGGACGGTCGACGCCATCGCCGACCGGGTGAGCCCCAAGAGGGTCGCCGAGCGCACGGTCGCCGACGTCAAGAGCAGGGCAGGTCACTTCGTCGCCGCGGTCGGCGACGCGCTGGGGGTGACGGCACGGCCGGCGCAGCCCGGCGACGACGCCGGCCAGATGTGGGAGGACGAGCAGCCCGACCTGGGACCGGTGCTGATCGGGATCGGCGCGGTGCTGGTCGTCGGGGCCGCCATCGTCCTCATGCGCCGCCGCAAGCGCCGCTGACCCGGCACGCGGGCGGTCAGAGGGTGGTCAGAGGGTGCTCTGGGGACGGTCAGAGGAAGGTGCGGCCCTCGCCCCGGTACGTCGGCACCGACTCCACCAGCGTGTCACCCTCGACCAGGTGCAGCGCGTCGAACCGTTCGCACAGCTCGCCCGCCTTGGCGTGCCTGAAGTACACCCGGTCGCCGATCCGCAGCTCCTCGGCCGCCTGGCCGAGCAGCGGGGTCTGCACCTCGCCCGCGCCCTCGTCGGGCGCGTAGCGCAGCCCGGCGGGCAGATACGGCTGCGGCGCCCGGCTGGGCCCGGTGGGGCCTGAGGCGATGTAACCGCCGCCGAGCACGGTGACGACGTCCCTGGCGGGGCGGCGGACCACGGGGAGCGCGAAGAGCGCGGCGGGCCGCCCGGTGAAGCCCCGGTAGAAGTCGAACAGCCGGGGATGGAAGAGCCCGGAGCCCGCGGCCACCTCGGTGACCGCCTTCTCGCGTACGGTCCGCTCGACGGAGCCGGTGCCGCCGCCGTTGACGAATTCGAGGTCGGCGACCTGGCGTACGGCGTTGACGATCCTGCCCCTGCGCAGCACCAGCTCCCTGGCGGACAGCGCCTGCATGAGCCTGATGAGCCGGGCGTAGACGGCGCTGCCCGGCGGGTCGTCGCCGACCCCGGCGATCTGCGCCTCGTACGCCAGCAACCCGGCCAGCCGGAAGCCAGGACGCTTGGCGATGCGCGCGGCGAGCTCGGCGGCCTGCTCGGCCTCGCGGATGGGGGAGCGCAGCGCGCCGGCCCTGAACCTGCCGCCGAGGGCGACGTAGGAGGCGTCGATGTCGAGGCAGAGCTTGATCTCGGCGCGCGGCCGGACACCGGAGACGGCGGCCTCGATGTAGTCGAGGTGGGCGGCCGAGTCGATGGTGACGGCGATGCTCGCGGCGGCCTTGGGATCCGCCGCCAGGGCGGCCAGGGCCTGCCGGTCGGCGGTGGGGTAGGCGAGGAGGATGTCGGTGTGGCCGTGCCCGGCCAGCCAGAGCGCCTCGGGCAGCGTGTAGGCCATCAGCCCTTGGAAGCCGTCCATGGCGAGCACGCGGTCGAGGACCGCCCTGCACCGTACGGACTTGCTGGCCACCCTGACGGGCTTGCCCGCGGCACGGCGTACGAGGTCGGCGGCGTTGGCCCGCAGGGCGTCGAGGTCGAGGAGCGCGAACGGCGGTTCGAGGCCGGCGGTGGCCCGGTCGTAACGCTGCCGGTGATCCATAACGGCAGCGTAACCGCATATCGGGCAAAAGAATATGAGGCTTGTTCGCGTTGATCTTCGTCCCCGTAATGATCGGGCAAACCGGCGGCGAGGGCGCGGTGTGGGCCGGGCGCCCTCCATGTACGTCTGTCGGTGTGATGACCACGCTTCAGCAGCTCCTGCCCGGTACCGTCGTCGCCCCGCGGAACACCGGGCTGCGCAGGGCGACCAGGGCACTGCGGCCGGCGCGTACCGTCCCGGGCGCCCTGGTGGCGCTCGCGCTGGCGACCGGGCTCGGGGCGACCACGGCCGAGGTGGTCGCGGCGCTGCTCGGCGCGCCGCTCGGCTGGGTGCCGGTCAACGAGCTGATCGAGCTGGCCGGCCGGAGCACCTGGCCGGAGCTGGAGACACTCGCGCTGGCCCTGGCGGGGGCGGGCGCGCTCCTGCTGGTGCTCGCGATCGTGCCAGGCCGTCCACGGCTGGTGCCGGTGGAGACGAACGACCCGCTCATCGTCATCGGCATCACCCGCTCGGGGCTGCGCCGCACCCTGCGCGCGGCGGCCCAGCAGGTGAACGGCGTGGAGCGGGCGAGCGTCCGGCTGCGCCGCCGCACGATCGAGGTGACGGTCATGACGAGCGGGGAGAGCTCGGGCCAGATGCTCAGGCAGGTCGGCGCCGTCGTGGGCGACCGCCTGGCCGGCGTCGGCACGCTGACCACCTGCGAGGTCGTGGTCCGCCTGCGCAGGAGGGCCGCGTGATGGGCCGGTTCGCAGACGGCGGTCGGTTCGCAGGCGGCGGCCGGTTCGCAGGCGGCGGCCGGTACGTAGGCAGCGGTCGGTACGCAGGCAGCGGGAGGGCCGTCTGATGCGCCAATACGCAGGCAACCGTGTGGGACTCGCCGTCGTCGGGGCGATCCTGCTGGCACTCGGCGCGTACGCGTGGCTGCGCGGCCAGGACCGCTTCTTCGACCTGCCGCCGGGCGCGAAGGTGCTGCCCACCGGCGTGCGCAAGTCGCTCGCCGAGAGCCCGTGGCCGCTGTGGTTCGTCGCGTTCGGCCTGCTGCTGCTGACCCTGCTCGCGCTGCGCTGGCTGCTGCTCAGCCTCGGCTGGGGCCGCCGCGGCAGCCACAACGGCACGGGCACCGCGATGCTGTTCGTCGGGCTCAAGGGCGTGGACGGGCTGGGCAGGGCCGGCGTCCGGGTCGCCGCCGACGGCCTGCGCATCGGCCTGACCTGCCCGGCCGCCGCCGACGTCGGCGCGATCGTGAGCAAGCTCGACCAGGACATCGTGGGCCGGATCCGGCGCGAGGTCCGCGACGACGAGTGCCCGGCCGTGGTCCGGCTCCACGTACGGCGTCAGGTCAGCACTCGATCACGTTGACCGCGAGGCCGCCGCGCGAGGTCTCCTTGTACTTGTCGAGCATGTCGCGGCCGGTGTCGCGCATCGTCTTGATCGCCCGGTCGAGCGAGACGAAGTGGCGGCCGTCGCCGCGCAGCGCGATCCGCGCCGCGGTGATGGCCTTGTTGGAGGCCACCGCGTTGCGCTCGATGCACGGGATCTGCACCAGGCCGCCGATCGGGTCGCAGGTCAGCCCCAGGTTGTGCTCGATGCCGATCTCGGCGGCGTTCTCCACCTGCTCGGGCGTGCCGCCCAGGGCCTCGGTGAGCCCGGCGGCGGCCATCGAGCAGGCCGAGCCGACCTCGCCCTGGCAGCCCACCTCGGCGCCGGAGATCGAGGCGTTCTGCTTGAACAGCACCCCGATCGCGCCCGCCGTCAGCAGGAAACGGATGACGCCGTCGTCGTCGGCGTGGGGGACGAAGCGGGTGTAGTAGGTGAGCACGGCCGGGATGATGCCGGCGGCGCCGTTGGTGGGGGCGGTGACGATCCTGCCGCCGGCCGCGTTCTCCTCGTTGACGGCCAGCGCGAACAGCGTCACCCAGTCCATCGCCTGCAACGGGTCGGGCGGCTCTGACTGCAGGCGGCGGTGGAGCTGGTTGGCCCGGCGCTTGACCTTCAGCCCGCCGGGCAGCACGCCCTCCTTGGAGATGCCGCGCGCGACGCACTCCGACATGACCCGCCAGAGGTTCATCAGGCCGCTTCTGATCTCGTCCTCGGTGCGGCCGAACGCCTTCTCGTTCTCCAGCATCAGCGCGGAGATCGACAGGCCGGTGGCCGAGCAGTGCTTGAGCAGCTCCTCGGCGGTGCTGAACGGGTACGGCAGCACGGTGTCGTCCGGCTTGATGCGGTCGGCGCCGGTGGCCTGCTCGTCCACCACGAAGCCGCCGCCGACGGAGAAGTAGACCTTCTCCCGCAGCCGCTCGCCCGACTCCGACCAGGCGGTGAAGCACATGCCGTTAGGGTGCTCGGGCAGCGTGATCTTGCGTTCGAAGACGAGGTGCTCGCCGACGACGAAGGGGATCTCGCGGACGCCGAAGAGCGTGACGGTGCCCGACTCGCGCATGGCGGCGATGCGGGCGTCCACGGTGTCCACGTCGACCAGCTCGGGCTTGTCGCCCGACAGGCCGAGCAGGACGGCCTTGTCGCTGCCGTGGCCCTTGCCGGTCAGGCCCAGCGAGCCGTACAGGATGACCTCCACGCGGGCCACCTGGTCGAGCAGGCCGTCCTGGTGCAGGCCGCGGGCGAACTTGTGCGCGGCGGCCATCGGGCCGCCGGTGTGCGAGCTCGACGGGCCGATGCCGATCTTGAACAGGTCGAAGACGCTGATCGCCATTGATGTGCGCCTTTCATGAAGGGCCGGGGCCCGGCCGCGCGGGCCCCGGCGGGTGGGTCAGGAGTCGCCCGCGGTGAGCGCGGCGTACTCCTCAGGCGAGAGCAGGTCCTCGGGGTCGCCCTCCACGCGGACCTTGAACATCCAGCCCTCGCCGTACGGGTCGCTGTTGACCAGGCTCGGGTCGTCCACGACCGCCTGGTTCACCTCGACGATCTCGCCGCCGACCGGCGTGTAGACCTCGTTCACGGATTTGGTCGACTCCACCTCGCCGACGGAGTCACCCGGCTCGACGTTGCTGCCGACCTCCGGGAGCTGCACGTAGACGACGTCACCAAGGGATTCGGCGGCGAAGTCCGTGATGCCGACGGTCACGGTGACGCTGTCCTCGACGCCGCGCACCCACTCGTGCTCCTTGGTGTAGCTCAGGTCGTCAGGGATGTTGCTCACTTGTTCCTCCTGTAAAAGGGCAGCTCGACCAGGTCCACAGGTTCATGGCTGCCCCGGATGTCCACAGCCAGGCCAGAATCGGCGCCGCTGTCCACGTAGGCCATCGCGATGGGCTTGCCCAGAGTCTGGGAAGGCGCACCGCTGGTGACCTCGCCGACGACCGCGCCGTCTCGGGTCACCGGGTAACCGTGGCGCGGCACCCGGCGGCCCCGCGCGACCAGGCCGACGAGCCTGCGCCTGGGCTGGTCGTCCTTGACCGCCTCCAGCGCGGACCGGCCGACGAAGTCACCGGGCTTGTCGAATTTCACCACCCTGCCGAGCCCCGCGTCGAACGGGGTCAGCTCCGCGGTCAGCTCGTTGCCGTACAGCGGCATGCCGGCCTCCAGGCGGAGAGTGTCACGGGCGGACAGGCCCGCCGGCTTGAGCCCGTGCGGCTCGCCCGCGGCCGTGAGCGCGTGCCAGAGCGGGACGGCGTCCGCGTTGTGGATGAACAGCTCGAAGCCGTCCTCGCCGGTGTAGCCGGTGCGGGCGATGAGGGCCTTGCGGCCGTCCACGGTGCCGGGCAGGCCGGCGTAGTACTTGAGCCCGTCCAGGTCGGCGTCGGTGAGCGTGGCCAGGATCTCCTGCGAGCGCGGGCCCTGGACGGCGATCAGCGCGTACTGGTCGGAGCGGTCCTCGACGACCGCGTCGTACGCCTTGGCGCGCCCGGTCAGCTCGGCGGCGACCTTCTCGTAGTTGGAGGCGTTGGCGACGACCATGAACTCCTCGTCGCCGAGGCGGTAGACGATGAGGTCGTCGAGCACCCCGCCGCGCTCGTTGACGATCATGGTGTAGCGGGCCCGGCCGACGGCCAGCGCCGACAGGTGGCCGACGAGCGCGTAGTCGAGGGCCTCGGCGGCCTGCGGGCCGGTGACGAAGATCTCGCCCATGTGCGACAGGTCGAACAGCCCGGCCGCCTCGCGGACGGCGCGGTGCTCGGCGGACTCGCTGCCGTACCGGAGCGGCATGAGCCAGCCGGCGAAGTCGGTCAGGGTGGCGCCGAGGCTCTCGTGAACGTCTCGGAGCGGTGTCGGTCGGGACATTGGTCGCACCTCAGGACAGGAGTGGATGCCAGCATCCTCCCCCTCTGTCATCGGTGCCTGAGAGCTTCGCCCGACTTTTGCCGGACTTTCACCTTCGGCGAGGCCCCGAGGGCCTGCTTTCCAGAGACACCGTAGCCGTGCGGTCCTTTGCCTTGAGAGGTTCGCGGGGAGGGCTTGCTCCTTCAGGGGCCCTGACCGGCTGTCAGGGCACTCTCCCGCACGGTTTCATCGGTGATGCCCGCCAGCCTAGTGGTGTTATGGGGGTCTTGTCGCGTTCGCCGTCCGGCGAGGGTTCAGCAGGCCGCCACCAGCGCCTCGAAGAGCTTCGGGTCGGCCGCCACCTCCGGGTGCCACTGCACGGCCATCGTGAGGGCGTCCCGGTCCAGCTCCACCGCCTCGATCGTGCCGTCCGCCGCCGTCGCGGTGACCGCCAGGCCGGGCGCGAGACGGTCCACGGCCTGGTGGTGGTAGTGGGGGACCGGCAGCGGCTCCGCACCCAGGGCCTTGGCCAGCCGCGAGCCGGGCACGGGCGTGACCGGCAGGTCGCCGAAACGGCCGGGACCCGGGCAGTGGCCGGTGTGGCCCACGACGTCCGGCAGGTGCTGGTGCAGGCTGCCGCCGAGCAGCACGTTCAGCACCTGGAGACCCCGGCAGATGCCCAGGTAGGGCAGGCCGGCGTCGAGCGCGGCGCGCAGCAGCGCGAACTCGGCCGCGTCGCGGAACTCCCGCACGTAGCCGGTGCGCTCGTGCGGCGTCGCGGCGTACCTGGCCGGGTCGATGTCGCCGCCGCCCGCCAGGATGAGCCCGTCGAGCCGGTCCACGAGCGCGGCGGGCTCACCGGCCGGCGGCAGCACGACCGGCTGCCCGCCCGCCGCCGCCACCTTCTCCACGTACGCATGCGGCAGCAGCGCGGCGGGCGTGTCCCGCCACACCGTGAACGTGGCCTGCTCGACGTAACAGGTGATGCCGATGACCGGACGCCGCATGGCGTGCCCCCTTAGACCCGCGCCCCCTCTTACAGCGGTGTGACGTACGCGCCGGAGATGCCGCCGTCCACCAGGAATTCGCTGGCCGTGATGAACGACGCGTCGTCGCTGGCCAGGAACGCCACCGCCGCCGCGATCTCCGACGCCTCGGCGAAGCGGCCGATCGGCACGTGCACCAGCCGCCGCTGCGCCCGCTCCGGGTCCTTGGCGAACAGCTCCTGCAGCAGCGGCGTGTTCACCGGGCCGGGGCACAGCGCGTTCACCCTGATGCCCTCCCTGGCGAACTGCACGCCCAGCTCCCGCGACAGCGCCAGCACGCCGCCCTTGGAGGCGGTGTAGGAGATCTGCGAGGTCGCCGACCCCATGACCGCGACGAACGAGGCCGTGTTGATGATCGAGCCCTTGCCCTGCCGCCGCATGTACGGGATGACGTGCTTGCAGCACAGGTAGACGCTGGTCAGGTTCACCTCCTGGACCCGCCGCCAGGCCTCCAGGCCGGTCTCCAGGATCGAGTCGTCGTCGGGCGGCGAGATGCCGGCGTTGTTGAAGGCGATGTCCACGCTGCCGTATGTCTCGTGCGCGGTGGCGAACATGCGGATCACGTCGTCCTCGCGGGTCACGTCGGCCCGTACGAACAGGCCGCCGACCTCGCTCGCGGCCTTGGCGCCGGCGTCCTCGTCGATGTCCGCGCAGACCACCCTGGCGCCCTCCTCGGCGAAGCGCCGGGCCGTGGCCAGCCCGATCCCGCTCGCCGCCCCCGTGATGACCGCCACCCGATCCTGCAAGCGCTGCATCCGCGTCACTCCGTTGCGATGAAGACGTTCTTGACCTCGGTGAACGCCGCCAGGGCGTCAGGGCCGAGCTCCCTGCCGAGTCCGGACTGCTTGAAGCCGCCGAACGGGGTCCAGTAGCGGACCGACGAGTGTGAGTTGACCGACAGCGCGCCCGACTCGACCGCCCTGGCCACGCGCAGCGCCCGCCCCACGTCGCGGGTCCAGATGGAGCCGCTCAGCCCGTACGGGGTGTCGTTGGCGATGCGCACGGCGTCGGCCTCGTCGTCGAACCTGGCCACCGACACCACGGGCCCGAAGATCTCCTCGGTGAACGCCCGGTCGGTGACTTCGGGGGTCAGCACGGTGGGCGGGAACCAGAAGCCCTTGCCCTCGGGGCAGGAGCCCTGCAGGTAGGGGGTGCCCTCGACGAAGCCCGCCACGCGGGCCAGGTGCTCGGCGCTGATGAGCGGGCCCATCTCAGTGGCCTCGTCGCGCGGGTCGCCGACCTTGACGCCGAGCACGGCGGGGGCGAGCAGGGCCATGAACTCGTCGTACACGCTCGCCTGGACGAGCAGGCGGGAGCGGGCGCAGCAGTCCTGCCCGGCGTTGTCGAACACCGCGTACGGCGCCGTCGCCGCGGCCTTCTCCAGGTCCGCGTCCGCGAACACGATGTTGGCCGACTTGCCACCCAGCTCCAGCGTGACCCGCTTGACGTGGCGCGCGGCCTTGGCCGCGATCTCCTTGCCCACCTCGGTCGAGCCGGTGAAGACGATCTTGGGTACGCCGGGGTGCTCGACCAGGCGGGCGCCCGCGACCTCCCCTGCCCCGGGCAGCACCTGGAGCACCCCCTCGGGGAGGCCCGCCTCCAGGGCCAGCTCGGCCAGCCTCAGGGCGGTCAGCGGGGTCCACTCGGCCGGCTTGACGATCACCGTGTTGC
Organism: Nonomuraea sp. NPDC052634; assembly: GCF_040678535.1. Taxonomy (NCBI): domain Bacteria; kingdom Bacillati; phylum Actinomycetota; class Actinomycetes; order Streptosporangiales; family Streptosporangiaceae; genus Nonomuraea; species Nonomuraea sp. NPDC052634. The sequence continues at coordinate 644,126 of NZ_JBFATY010000003.1, forward strand.
CCGCCGCCAGCGCGGGCGCCACGCCCCACGACATGATCAGCATCGGGAAGTTCCACGGCACGATCACCCCGACCACGCCCAGCGGCTCGTGGAAGGTGATGTCCACGCCGCCCGGCACCGGGATCTGCCTGCCGTGCAGGCGCTCGGGGGCGGCCGCGTAGAAGTGCAGCACGTCGCGTACCGCGCCCGCCTCCCAGCGGGCGCCGCCGATCGGATGACCGGCGTTGGCCAGCTCCAGCTCGGCCAGCTCCGCGCCGTGCGCGTCCACCACCTCGGCGAACCTGCGCAGCAGCCGCGCCCGGTCGCCCGGCGCCACCGCGCGCCAGCCCGCGTACGCCTTCGTGGCACGCTCCACGGCCCGGTCGACCTCGGCGGCGTCGGCGAGCTCGACGTCGGCCAGGACCTCCTCCGTGGCCGGATTGATGATCTTCATGCGCCCCCGTCACATGCGCTCGAAACCACGGAACATCTCCCAGTCCGTCACCGCCGCGTCGAACGCGGCCAGCTCCACGCGCGCGTTGTTCGCGTAGTGCTCGACCACGTCCTCGCCGAACCAGTCCTTGGCCAGCTTCGACCCCTCGAACGCGGCCAGCGCGTCGCGCAGCGTCAGCGGCACGGTCTCCGCGCCCGAGGTGTAGGCGTTGCCCGCGTACGGCTCCTCCAGCGGCAGCTCCTCGTCGATGCCGTGCAGGCCCGCCGCGATCAGCGCCGCCACCGCCAGGTACGGGTTCACATCGCCGCCCGGCACGCGGTTCTCCACCCGCAGCGACAGGCCGTGGCCCACCAGGCGCAGCGAGCAGGTGCGGTTGTCCACGCCCCACTTGAGCGCCGTGGGGGCGAAGCTGCCGGGCACGAAACGCTTGTAGGAGTTGATGTTGGGCGCGTACAGCAGGGTCAGCTCACGCATGCAGGCGAGCTGCCCGGCCACGAAGCGGGCGCCGAGCTGGGAGAGCCCGTGCGGACCTTCGCCCGCCATCACCGGCTCGCCGTCCAGACCGCGCAGCGAGATGTGGATGTGGCAGGAGTTGCCCTCACGCTGGTTCGGCTTGGCCATGAACGTGATCGACCGGCCCTCCTGGGCGGCGATCTCCTTGGCCCCCGTCTTGTAGATGACGTGGTTGTCGCAGGTCGCCAGCGCCTCGGCGTAGCGGAAGGCGATCTCGTGCTGGCCGAGGTTGCACTCGCCCTTGGCGGACTCGACGTACAGGCCCGCGCCCTCCATCTCGCGCCGGATCCTGCGCAGCAGCGGCTCCACACGGGCGGTGCCGAGCAGCGAGTAGTCGACGTTGTAGAGGTTGGCGGGGGTCAGGTCGCGGTACGCGCGCTTCCAGGCGTCCTCGTAGCTGTTGTCGTAGATCACGAACTCCAGCTCCGTGCCCACGTACGCGGCCAGTCCGCGCTCGGCCAGCCGGGCGAGCTGGCGGCGCAGGATCTGGCGCGGCGAGGCGGTCACCTCCGAGCCGTCCTCCCAGGCCAGGTCGGCCATCAGCAGGGCGGTGCCCTCGTGCCACGGGATGCGGCGCAGCGTGCTCAGGTCGGGCTTCATGACGAAGTCGCCGTAGCCCCTGTCCCAGGACGACATGGCGTAGCCGGGGACGGTGTTCATGTCGACGTCGACGGCCAGCAGGTAGTTGCAGCCCTCGGAGCCGTGCTGCAGCACCTCGTCGAGGAAGTAGCGCGCCGACAGCCGCTTGCCCTGCAGCCTGCCCTGCATGTCGGCGATCGCGAGGAGCACGGTGTCGATCCGGCCGGCGGCGACCTCGTCGCGCAGCTCGGCCACGGACAGGAACCCGCTGCTCGCTCCATCGCTCACGCTATGCCGCTCCTCACTGGGCTCTGACCTGGCCTGACGCGCTCATTCGCCGATTGGGCTAGTCTCAGACCATTGAGGTGCATCGTGGGATCGCTTGTCAAGGCCTGAGGACACGTTGGACGAGTCGGCGCGTTTGATGACGGTGTTGCGGCCGGTCAGGGCGGGCAACGCCTTCGAGGAGACGGTCGAGCGGCTGCTCCAGGCGATCAAGCTCGGCGTCGTCCCGCCGGGCGGCAAGCTGCCGCCGGAGCGCGAGCTGGCCGTTCGGCTCGGCATCAGCAGGGTGACGCTGCGCGAGGCGATCAGGGCGCTGTCCGACGCCGGCTACCTCGACGTCCGCAGGGGCCGGTACGGCGGGGCGTTCGTCACGTACCGGCCGCCCGAGCCCGACGCCGGCACCGCCCGCCAGGCCGTCAACGCGATGGGGCCCGGCGAGCTGGCCGACGCGCTCACCTTCCGGCTCGCCGTCGAGAGCGGCGCCGCGCAGGTGCTCGCCGCCTCCGAGCTCGACGCCGCCAAGCGCGAGCTGCTGCTGCGCAGGCTCGACGAGCTGAACGCGGCCGGGCTCGACGACTACCGCCGCCTCGACACCGCGTTCCACCTGTCCATCGCCGAGCTGACCGGCTCCGGCCTGCTCGCCGCCGCCTGCGCCGACGCCCGCTCCCGGGTCAGCGACCTGCTCAACGCCATCCCCATGCTCCAGGTCAACCTCGACCACGCCGCCGTCCAGCACCGGGCCATCGTGGACGCCATACTCGCCGGCGACCCGGAAGCCGCCGGACGGGCCGTCGCCGAGCACCTGGAGGGCACGGCCGCGCTGCTGCGCGGTTTCCTGGCGTGAGGTCCTGGCCTGCTCCCCTGTGCGGGTACGGCCGGTGTGTGCGGGTACGGCGGGCTTTCCGGCGTGAGAGCAGGGCGGGCGCGACGGTCCCGCACGGCTCGTACCATCGATGGCGAGAGCCATGGGGAACTGGTTTCAACACAGCATCGTCGCCACAGGACGGCTTCCGCTGTTCTGCTACTTCGTCATGCTCATCGTGGCGTTCATCGCCACCCGCATCAACGTCCGCCTGATCAGGGCGAAGGTCGGCTGGTTCCGCAACTTCACCGTGGGCGAGATGCACATCCACCACGTGGTGTTCGGCGTCATCCTCATGCTGATCGGCGGCGTCACGCTCATCGTCTCGCCCGGCTCCCAGGTCGGCACCGCGGTCGCCGCCTCCATCTTCGGCGTCGGCTCCGCCCTCGTGCTCGACGAGTTCGCGCTCATCCTGCACCTGCACGACGTCTACTGGGAGGAAGAGGGCCGCACCTCGGTCGACGCCGTCTTCATCGCGATCGCCGTCAGCGGCCTGCTGCTCATCGGCCTGCGCCCCCTCACCTGGGACTACGGCCCGCCCGTCATCAACCCCGCCGCGCTCATCGTGGCCAACCTGGTGCTCGCCGTCATCACCCTGCTCAAGGGCAAGATCTGGACGGGGATGGCGGGCTTGTTCGTGCCGCCCATGCTGCTCGTCGGCGCCATCAGGCTGGCGCGGCCGGGGTCGCCGTGGGCGCGCTGGTTCATCGTCGAACGCTCGCCGCGCAAGCTCGCCAAGGCCGTGCACCGGGAAGAGCGGTGGCGGCGGCCGGTCATCCGGGCGAAAATCGCGTTCCAGGAGTTTCTGTCCGGCCGCCACGACCTTCCCTCCAGCCGCCGCACCCGCCGCTCGGCCCTCTGAGCTCTCGCTGGAACGTGTTCTAGGGCCGCACCCCACGAGCACCCCGTATCCCGCCTCGCTCTGGACGCTTCAGCCGCTGCCTCGCGGGCGTTGAGGCTGCGGCGGGTGGGCGTCTTCGGCGGGGGCGCCTGCGTGTCTCCGCTGAAGACGCCTCTGGCGGTGGAGGCTGGGCGCTTGGGCGCCGTTCGTGGCGCGGCGGAGGAGACAGGGCGTCTGGGGCGGTTCATAGGACGACGGTGATCTCGGGATCTCGGGAAGGCCGCAGGAATCGTCCGCCGCCTCCTCCTCAAGGAGGAGTGTCAACCAAAGTTGACATACTCAGGTCGTCAATTTAAGTTGACTGCTGTGCCCGGGTGCGGATCGCGCGGTCCCGTTCGTTGGGCGAGTCGAGAAATGTCGTGAAAGGAGCTGCGGTGGTCAAGGAGTTGCTCGCCTACCTCCGTCCGCACCGGAAGATCCTCGTCGTCGGCGGGCTGCTCGGCCTGATCGGCTCGGCGGCGGGCCTCGCCATGCCGCTGCTGGCCAAGTACGTCGTGGACGCCTTCGGCAGGAACGCCTCCATGGCGGGGCCGTTACTCGGGCTGACCATCGCGGTGGTGATCGGAGCCGCCGTCTCGGCCGGCGGCAGCTACCTGATGGAGCGCACCGGCGAGGGCATCGTGCTCGGCGCCCGGCGCAGGCTCGTGGACCGCATGCTGCGGCTCAGGGTGGCCGACGTGGACCGGCTCAAGCCCGGCGACCTGCTGTCGCGGGTGACCGGTGACACGACGCTGCTGCGCTCGGTGCTGACCAACGGCGTGGTGGACTCGATCGGCTCGGCGTTCATGCTGGTCGGCGCGATCGTGCTGATGGCCGCGATGGACGGCGTGCTGCTGCTGGTCACGCTGCTCGTCGTGGTGCTGATCGGCGGGCTGGTCGCGCTCATCATGCCGCGCATCCAGCGGGCGCAGGCGCAGGCGCAGGAGGCCGTGGGCGAGATGGGCGCCGTGCTGGACCGGGCGCTGCAGGCGTACCGGACGGTCAAGGCCAGCGGCGCGGAGGAGCGGGAGATCGCCGAGGTCGCAGGGGCGGCCGCGCGCGCCCGCGACCGCGGGCTGCAGGTCGCCGGCTGGACGTCGCTCGCAGGGGTGGCGACGTGGATGACCGTGCAGATCGCGTTCCTCGCCGTGCTGGCCGTCGGCGGCGCGCGGGTCGCGTCGGGCGCGCTCGAGGTCTCGTCGCTGATCGCGTTCCTGCTCTACCTGTTCTACCTGGTGGCGCCGATCGGGCAGCTCGTCAACGGCGGGGTCGAGCTACAGCAGGGCCTGGCCGCGCTCAAGCGCATCAAGGAGATCGAAGACCTGCCGGCCGAGCCCGCCGGAGTCGTCCCGCACGAGGAGAGCACGCCGATCGGCGTGGAGTTCCGCGACGTCGTCTTCCGCTACGGCGACGACCGGCCGATCGTGCACAACGGCGTCACCTTCGAGGTGCCCGCGGGCGGGCTGACCGCGCTCGTCGGCCCGTCGGGAGCGGGCAAGTCCACGGTGTTCGCGCTGCTCGAACGCTTCTACGACCACCAAGACGGGCGGATCCTGGTGGGCGGCCGCGACATCCGCGACTGGCCGCTCGGCGAGCTGCGCGCCGCGCTCGGCTACGTCGAGCAGGACGCCCCCGTCCTGGCCGGCACGCTGCGCGAGAACCTGCTGTTCGCCGCCCAGGACGCCACCGAGGACGAGCTGCGCTCCGTCATCGCGCGCACCCGCCTCGACGACCTCGTGGCGCGGCTGCCCGACGGGCTGGAGACCCCGGTCGGCCACCGCGGCGTGCTGCTGTCGGGCGGCGAACGGCAGCGCGTGGCCATCGCCAGGGCGCTGCTGCGCAAGCCCAGGCTGCTGCTGCTCGACGAGGCCACCTCGCAGCTCGACGCGGTCAACGAGCTGCGGCTGCGCGAGGTCATCGCCGAGGTCGCGGCGGAGACCACCGTGCTGGTCATCGCGCACCGCCTCTCCACGGTGACGGGCGCCGACCGGATCGTGGTGATGGAGGGCGGCACCGTACGCGCGGTCGGCCGCCACGACGAGCTGGTGGGCGAGGACGAGCTCTACCGGGAGCTGGCCGCCACCCAGTTCCTGGCCAGTTGAAAGCCGCTGAGCAGCACAAACGTGACCTGCGACGCCTTTTGCCGCTGGTGGGCGGGATGAGAACGGCGGGTCTCGTGCGTTGCACGTTGCGTGGCGGACGGATTTCGCGGTGGGCTTGACATGCTGCTGGACGGCCGGAGGCTGTCCCCCGTTCAGCACAGGATCGCCGACTACCTCAGCGAGCACCTGGATGAGGCGATCTTCCTGTCCAGCGTCGAGCTGGCCGAGCGGGCCGGGGTCAGCCAGCCCTCGGTGACCCGCTTCGCCATGGTGCTGGGCTTCGCCGGATACCCCGAGCTGCGCCAGGCGCTGCGCCCCCTCGTGCTCGGCGGGGGCCCGGAGACGCCGCACGAGAGCCTGCTGCGCGGGGCCATCGACTGCGAGATCCGCAACCTCGTCACGGTCAGGGAACGCCTGTCCGCCTTCCCGATCAAGGAGCTGGGCGAGCACCTCGCCGCCACCGAGCCGCTGCCCGTGCTGGGCCTGCACGCCTCGTGCGGGCTCGCCACCACGTTCGCCTACTACGCCCGCCGCATACACCCCGACGTGCGGCTGCTCGTCCACGGCGGCTCCGAGCTGGCGGAAGGGCTGCACGCGGCCCAGCGGGCGGGGGCCGAGTGGGTGGTGGCCGTGGTGCTGCCGCGCTACCCGGCCGAGACGCTGGACGCGCTCGAGTACGCCGCCAAGCTCGGCCTGCGGGTCGCCGCCATCACCGACAGGGCCGGCCTGCCCGCCGAGGTCGTGCTCGACGCGCCCGTGGGCGACGGGCTGGTCTTCAACTCGCACGCCGCGCCGCTCGCGCTCGCCATGGCGCTGGTGGAGGCCATGGCCGAGGCGGTGCCGCTGCGGACGCGGGCCAGGCTTGAGGAGTACGACCGGATGGCCGAGGAGACCGGCACCTTCCGCACCCCCGACCCGGCCTGAGCCGTCCTCGTACAGGCGGGGCGGCCAAGGTCAATAAGCTGCCGCTATGACTGAACGACCGAAGGCGCTGGTCACCGGCGCTTCCCGAGGGGTCGGCGCGGCCGTCGCGCGGGCCCTCGCCCCCACCCACGACGTCCTGCTCGGCGGCCGTGACGAGCGGGCGCTGGCCGCGCTCGCCGCCGAGCTGCCCGGGGCACGGCCGTGGCCGGTGGAGCTGACGAAGGTGACGGCCGCCGACGTCGCGGGCATCGACCGGCTCGACGTGCTCGTGCACAGCGCGGGCGTCGCCACCCTCGGCCGCATCGCCGACCAGAGCGCCGACGCGTGGCGGCGCACGTACGAGGTGAACGTCGTCGCCGTCGCCGAGCTGACCAGGCTGCTGCTGCCCGCGCTCAGGCAGGCCGAGGGGCACGTGGTGTGCGTCAACTCAGGCTCGGGGCAGCGGGCCAACCCTCACTGGGCGTCGTATGCGGCCAGCAAGTTCGCGCTCAAGGCGTTCGCCGACGCGCTGCGGCTGGAGGAGCCCCTGCTCAGGGTCACCACCGTCTACCCGGGCAGGACCGCGACCGACATGCAGCGCGGCGTGCGGGAGTACGAGGGCGGCGAGTTCGAGCCGGAGCGCTACCTCACGCCGGAGACCGTGGCGCGGGCCATCGTGGCCGCCATCACCGCAGGGCCCGACGCCCACCTCACCGAGCTGACCGTGCGGCCCAGGGGCGGTCCGGTCAACTGACCGGGGCGCGCCCGTCCTCCCCCGTGTTCACCAGGCGTTTCACTGCGGTCTCCTCCTTGAGGAGGACATGCAGAACCCTCCCGCAGGCGTAGTGCTTTAGGGAATCTTTGCACGTGGCCGGACGTTGCCCGGGTATAGAACGCAGCTGCGGAACGAGGTGCCTGGGGATGGCAAGGCCTACGGGGAGTCGCACGCAGGAGCAGCACATCGCCGAGCGCGATCTGCTGGGGACCTACCTGGCCGAGATCGGCCGGGTCCCGCTGCTCACGGCGGAGGAAGAGGTTGAGCTCGCCAAGAGGATCGAGGCGGGCCTGTTCGCCGAGCAGCTGCTCGACAGCGGGGGCACGGAGCCGCGCATCGGAGACGCGGCCGACGAGGAGCTCGAACGGCTGGCGATATCCGGCCGGCGGGCGAAGGAGGAGTTCATTCAGGCCAACCTGCGCCTGGTGGTGGCGGTGGCCAGGAAATACTCAGGCCGTGGGATGCCGCTGATCGACCTGGTCCAGGAGGGGAACCTGGGCCTGGTGCGGGCGGTGGAGAAGTTCGACTACCGGCGGGGCTACAAGTTCTCGACCTACGCCACGTGGTGGATCAGGCAGGCCGTCGGGCGTGCCATCCATGAGCAGGCGCGGCCGGTGCGGCTGCCGACCCACGCGGGCGAGCAGATGACCCGGCTGATGCGGGTCAGGCGCGACATGCTGGCCGAGTTCGACATGGAGCCGACCGACGACGACCTCGCCGGCATTCTCGACCTGCCGATCGAGCGGGTGCGCGAGCTGCGGCGCTGGGCGTCCGACCCGGTGTCGTTGCAGCTCGGCGTAGGTGACGAGGACGAGACCGAGCTCGGCGACATGATCGCCGACGAGACGTGGGCCGATCCCGAGCAGCAGGCGATCGACATCCTGGAGCGCGAGCGGCTCGACCAGTGGCTCACCGGGCTCGAGGGGCCGACCAGCGAGATGCTGCGCTGGCGTTACGGCCTGGTCGACGGGCGCGAGCACACGCTCACCGAGGTGGGCGAGCGCTACGGCATCGGCCGCGACCGCGCCCGCCGCATCGAGCGCGACGCGCTGGCGCGGCTGCGCAAGATGGCCACGGCGGCCGCCTGACGGCCGCCCGCCGCAGAGGGCCGTCCGTCAGGCTCAGCCGACGGTGGCCCGCCAGGGAGGACGGCCGCCCGGCATCAGGGACTCAGGGCCCGCCGGCGCCCCTAGGGGGAGGGCGCCGGCGGGCCCTAGGCTTTTCGCCATGCATGTCGAGACCCTGCGGCGCTATCCGGTGAAGTCGATGCTGGGCGAGGAGCTCGCCGAGACCGAGGTGACCGAGCGGGGGCTGGCCGGCGACCGGGCGCGAGCGGTGCTCGACGTGGCCACCGGCAAGATCGCCAGCGCGAAGAACCCGCGGCTGTGGCGGCGGCTGCTCACCCTCGAAGGCGCGCGGGCGCCCGGCGACGCGGAGCTGTCGGAGCTGCTCGGGCGCGAGGTGCGGCTGATCGACGTGCCGCCCGAGGGTGCCGAGATGCTGCGATCTGTGCCCGAGCAGGTGCTGGCCGAGGGCATCGAGGCGGAGGTGCCGTACACGGTGAGCCCGGTCGGGGCGGGCGCTCCCGAGGGCACGTTCTTCGACTTCGCCCCCGTGCACCTGATCACCACCTCCGCGCTCGCCAGGATCGGCGCGCTCGGGCCGCGCGGGCACGTCGAGGCCGAGCGCTACCGGCCCAACCTGGTGATCGCCACCGAAGATGACGGGGACGAGGGGTTCGTCGAGAACGGCTGGGTGGAGCGGCGGCTGCGCGTCGGCGACGAGGTGGAGCTGCACGTCATCGTGGCCACCCCGCGCTGCGCGGTGCCGACGCTCGCGCACGGCGCGCTGGAGCGCGACACCGACGCGCTGCGCACCGTGGCCAGGCACAACAGGGTGCCGGTGTTCGGCATGGAGCCGCAGCCGTGCGCGGGCGTGTACGCCCGGGTGACCCGCCCCGGCCGCATCAGGGTGGGCGACCCGGTCACCGTGGTGTGAGCCGGGTCCTCGGCGCGCGCCCGGCCGCTCACGCACGAGCGGCCGGGGCCTTCCGAGCGGCCGGGCCTTGTCACGGGCCGGGTGCCCGAAGTGGCCGGGGCTGGGAGGTCAGGCCAGCGGGGCGAGGTACTTGTCGAGGTCGTCGAGGATCTTGCCGGCCGCGGTGACGCCGATGCCCGTCATCCAGATCTCGTCGTCCACGTTGTGGGCGTTGCCCGACTTGACCGCCTTGAGGTTCTTCCACAGCGGCCCGCCGGTGACCTCGGCCTGCGCCTTGGCGGCGTTCTCGCCGTACGCGGTGTAGAAGATCGCGTCGCCGTCGGCCTTGGCGATGTTCTCCTGGCTCAGCTTGCCGAAGCGCCGGTCCTCCTGGTCCTTGAGCTGCTGGACCTCGGGCCTGGGGATGCCGGCGTCCTCGAGGACGATGCCGCTGAACGACTGCGGCCCGTACATGCGGATCTCGGTCGGCATGAACCGCACGATGCTGACCTGCAGCTCGGAGTACTTGGCTCCGATCTCCTTGGCCCTGGCCTCGTACGCCGACAGGAGCTGCTGCGCCTGCTCCTTCTTGCCCAGCGCCTCGGCGTCGAGCAGGAAGTTCTCCTTCCAGGTGATGCCGACCCGCTCGGTGAACACGGTCGGGGCGATCTTGGAGAGCTTGTCGTAGAAGGCAGCCTGGCGGAACTTCGAGCCGAGGATCAGGTCGGGCTTCAGCGCCATGATGGCCTCGATGTTGGGCTGCTGAAGGGTGCCGACGGGCTTGGTGTTCGCCAGGGCGGAGCCGAGGTAATCGGGCCACGTCTGGTTCTCCTGGGCCTGGGCGGCCCCCACGGGGGCGAGGCCGAGCGAGACCATCGAGTCGAGCTTGTCGGTGTCGAGCACGACGACCCGCTTCGGCGCCATGGGGACCTTCGTCTCACCCATGGCGTGTTCGACGGTACGGGTGGGGCCCGCATCCTGCGACGCGGTGGAGGTGCCGCAGGCGGCGAGGGCCAGAACGGGCAGCATGGCGGCGATGGCCAAGCGGAGGCGCATGGGCGTTCCTTGATCGTTAGGTAAGGCTACCCTAAGTATCTCACGATCGATATCGCCATGCGGAAACCCGGCCTGTGAGGCATCCGAAACGCAGGCGAAACACCTGTGCGGCGAGATTCACGAATGTGAAACACACCTGGTCGAGCCACGAAACCCCGGGCGAACACGCTGTGGCCACACGTCACATGTAAGGAGGGTCGCGTCGTGAAGATCGACAGCGGCACGACTGCCTGGATGCTCACGGCCACCGCGTTGGTGCTGTTGATGACTCCGGGCCTCGCGCTTTTCTACGGGGGCATGACCAGGGCCAAGAGTGTCCTGAACATGATGATGATGTCGTTCGGCGCCATCGTCGTCGTGAGCGTCGCGTGGATGCTCTACGGTCACTCACTGGCCTTCACAGAAAGCCCCATCTCAGCGCTCAACTCTTTCGTCGGCGGCTTCGACGCCCTGGGCCTGCAGAGCCTGGTGGAGACCGCGACCAGTGACGACGGCACGGGCATGCCGAGCCTCGTCTTCTCCGCCTTCCAGATGACGTTCGCCATCATCACCGTCGCACTGATCAGCGGTGCCATCGCGGACCGCGCGAAGTTCGGCGCGTGGATGCTGTTCGCCGTCATCTGGGCCACGGTCGTCTACTTCCCGGTCGCCCACTGGGTGTGGGGCGGCGGCTGGCTCAACTCCATGGGCATCGAGGACTTCGCGGGCGGCACGGTCGTCCACATCAACGCCGGCGCCGCGGCCCTCGCCCTGGCGCTCGTGCTGGGCAAGCGGCAGGGCTGGCGCAAGGAGCCGATGCGGCCGCACAACCTCCCGCTGGTGCTGCTCGGCGCGGCGCTGCTGTGGTTCGGCTGGTTCGGCTTCAACGCCGGCTCCGAGCTGGTGGTCGACGGCATCGCCGGCCTCGCCTTCATGAACACGCAGGTCGCCACCGCGGTCGCGGTCGGTGCCTGGCTCACCGTGGAGAAGCTGCGTGACGGCCACGCCACCAGCCTCGGCGCGGCCTCCGGCGCGGTCGCCGGTCTGGTCGCCATCACCCCCGCCTGTGGTTTCGTCGACCCTTGGGCCGCGATGGTCATCGGCCTGCTCGCCGGCGCGATCTGCGCCTACGCCGTGGGCCTGAAGTACAAGCTCGGCTACGACGACTCGCTCGACGTGGTCGGCGTCCACATGGTCGGCGGTGTGATCGGCGCCGTCGCCCTCGGCTTCGTGGCCGCCTACCCCGCCACCGACGAGCAGAGCGAGGGCCTGTTCTACGGCGGCGGCTTCGGCCAGCTCGGCCTGCAGGTGCTCGGCCCGGTGGCCGTGGGCCTGTACTCCTTCGTCATCACCTGGATCATCGGCAAGATCATCGACAAGACGATGGGCTTCCGGATCAAGGCCGAGGACGAGATCACCGGTATCGACATCACCACGCACGCCGAGACCGGTTACGACCTCGGCACCGTTCACGCCTCCGGCGTGAGCTCCCCGAACGGTCCCGTCACCACGGCTCCGGCCACGAAGAAGGTGGACGCATGAGGCTCATCACGGCGATCATCAAGCCGTTCAAGCTCGATGACGTGAAGGCCGCGCTCGAACAGTTCGGCATCAAGGGCATGACGGTCAGCGAGGCCAGCGGCTACGGCCGGCAGCGCGGCCACACCGAGGTCTACCGGGGCGCCGAGTACCAGGTGGACCTGGTGCCCAAGGTGCGCCTTGAGGTCCTCACCGAGGAGGACGACGCCGAGGACGTGATCGACGTCATCACCAAGGCGGCGCACACCGGAAAGATCGGCGACGGAAAGGTCTGGTCGGTGCCGGTCGACACCGTCGTCCGCGTACGGACCGGCGAACGGGGTCCGGAAGCCCTGTGAAGATTCCGCGGCGAAGCGCGGGCACCCCTTGGCGGGCGTCCGCGCGGAGCGAGCCCCGCACGGCCGACGATGTCCGGCGGGGGATTCACAGGGGAGAGATGGACCCGAGGCGAAGCCTGGACAACGGCGTCCGGGCGGAGCTCGGCAAGGGGGCGCAGTAGTGAGGGGAGAGGCCCGTTCGTTCGCCGCGGCCCGCAAGGAGCGGACCGCGGACACCGATCGCTGGCTCAAGGATCTCTTCCGCACGGCGACCGACGGCGACCACGTCTCACTGGTCGCCGTCGGGAGTTTGGGAAGGGGTGAGCCGGCACCGGGCAGCGACCTCGACCTGGTGCTGCTCCACAACGGCCGGGCCGACGTGGCCAGGATCGCCGACCGGATCTGGTACCCGATCTGGGACGCGGCGATCGGCCTCGACCACTCCGTACGCACGGTGGAAGAGGCGGTCTCGGTGGCCCGGCAGGATCTCAAGGCCGTGCTCGGCCTGATCCAGGCCAGGCACGTGGCAGGCGACCCCGACCTGACCAGGAAGGCCAGGGAGGCGGTGCTGGCCGAATGGCGGGCCGACTCGCGGCGCCGGCTGGGCGAGCTGCGGGAGGCCGCCGATCAGCGGGCTCAGGTGAGCGGGGAGCTGGCGTTCCTGCTGGAGCCCGATCTCAAGGACGGACGCGGCGGGCTGCGCGACGTCCAGGCCATGCAGGCGGTGGCCGCCGCCTGGGTCGCCTCGGCGCCGGGGCCGCGGGCCCGCGAGGCGTACGAGTTCATCCTCGACGTGCGGCACGCGCTGCACGTCGTCACCGGACGCGGCACCGACCGGCTGGTCCTCCAGGAGCAGGACGCGGTGGCCGGGGTGCTCGGCCTCCTCGACGCCGAGGCGCTGATGCGCCGGCTGGCCGAGGCGGGCCGCACGATCTCACATGCTTTCGACGCCACCTGGCGCACGGTCGACAGGCTCGTGTCGGGGCCCGCTCCACGCGGGCGCCGCCCGCTGGCGGACGGCGTGGTGGAGCACGGGGGCGAGGTGGTGCTCGCCAGGGGTGTCGATCCGCGCAAGGACCCGGTGCTGGTGCTGCGTGCCGCGGCGGCCGCGGCGGACTCCGGGCTGCCGCTCGCACCGGCCACGGTGTCCGTGCTCGCGGCTCAGTCGCCGCCGATGCCGGTGCCCTGGCCCGAGGAGGCCCGTGACGCCCTGGTGTCGATTCTCGGCGCGGGCCGCGCCGCCGTACCCGTCTGGGAGGAGCTGGACCAGGCGGGAATTCTCGTCAAACTTCTTCCCGACTGGGAACGGGTGCGCCACCGCCCCCAGCGCAACCCGATCCACCGGTTCACGGTCGACCGCCACCTGATCGAGGCCGCCGCCAACGCCGCCAGCCACACCCGCGAGGTCTCGCGGCCCGACCTGCTGCTGATCGCCGCGCTCCTGCACGACGTGGGCAAGGGCTGGCCGGGCGACCACTCGGCGACCGGCGAGGTGGTGGTCCGCGACATCGGCACCCGCATCGGGCTGCCGCCGGCCGACGTCGAGACGCTCGCCACCGTCGTACGCCACCACCTGCTGCTGCCCGAGACGGCCACCCGCAGGGACCTCGACGACCCCGTCACGATCGAGAAGGTCGCGGCCACGGTCGGCTCGCGCGAGGTGCTCGACCTGCTGGCCGCGCTGGCGGTGGCCGACGGCATCGCGACGGGCCCGGCCGCATGGAACTCGTGGAAGGCCGGCCTGGTGGCCGACCTGGTGCGCCGGGTCCGCTCGGTGCTGGCCGGCTCGCCCCCGCCCAAGCCGCCGACGCTCTCGCCCGAGCAGGCCGCGCTGGCCCGCCACGGCGGTGGAGCGGTCCGCGTGGTCGGGGGAGCGGTCACGGTCGTCGCGCCCGACCGGGTGGGGCTGCTGTGGAGCGCCGCGGGCGTGCTGTCGGCCCACCGGCTCGTGGTGCGCTCGGCCTCGTCCGCGTCCGCCGGCTCCACGGCGGTGATCGAGTTCTCCGTCGTCCCCGAGTACGGCTCCCCGCCGGACCCCGCGGCGCTGGAGTCCGACCTCCGTCTCGTCCTTGCTGGACGTCTTGACATCGAGCAACGTCTGGCCCGCCGCGCGAGGGGTGTCAGGCCGCCTCGCGTGCCGGTCGCTCCACCCCGTGTGACCTTGGTCGATGATGCCTCCGCCACCGCCACCGTGGTCGAAGTCAGGGCCCATGACAGGCCGGGGCTCCTGTGGCGTATTGGACGTGCGTTCGGCGAGTGCGGTCTTGACGTGAGGGCCGCTCGCGTGGAGACTCTCGGCGCGGAGGCGGTGGACGTCTTCTACGTTGTGGACCGCGCCGGTCGCCCCCTCAGCGACGAGGCGCAACGGGCCCAAGTCCGCGATCAAGTCCTTGCCGCACTGCGATGACCAGGAGCACACGACAACCGGCTACGTTTGTAACGATTGTGTCCGATATGCCTGTTAAGTCAGATGCTGCGGATACCTTGTGGACGGTCTGAAGACCCGTTGCGGACGGGACGATTGAGGGGTAGCGGGAGCGGTGACTACGGGGAATTCGGGCAACGGCACCACCGTGCGGCCGAGCCGTGCCGGCTGGCTACGGCGCTTCGGCCTGCGAAACTGGCGGGTGAGATGGCGGCTCACCGCCCTCATCCTGGTGCCGACCATCGCCGCCGTCGTGCTCGGGGGAGCACGCGTGGTCAGCTCGATCCAGAGCATCGCCGCCTATGACCGCACCGCCACCGCGGCCGAGCAGGCGGGACGCATCCGCGACCTGGTGCAGGCGCTCGGCCTGGAGCGCGACACAGGCGGCTGGATCGGCGCCAGCAGGGCCATGCGCAAGAAGCTCGCCAAACCGCTCGCGCAGCGCAAGGCGGCCGTGGACACGCTGGTCAAGGCCGTGCGCGCCGACCTCGACACCATGGACGCGTCCTACGGTCCCCGTGTGGTCAAGGCAGCGGAGCAGGCGAGGTACGACCTCAGCCGGCTCCCCAAGATCAGGACCGAAGGACAGACTAACACGATCCGTTACGACTTCCTCACCGATACTCTGATCAAGCTGCACGACGAGCTGGCCCTGATGTCGGACGACTCGCAGATCGTCGGCCAGTTCCGCGGCCTGAGCGCGCTCGTCGCGGCCAAGGAGGAGATCTCCCGCCAGCGCGTCCAGCTCCTGCAGGCGTCCTACGACGCCGACAGCGTGGACGCCAAGGAGGTCGAGCAGTTCATCGCCTCCAACGCCCGGCTACAGAGCGACATCGCCACCGTGGGCGCCGAGGCCGGCGTCGACGTCGGCCTGGAGCTGTCCAAGACGCTGGCGTCCCAGCCCGAGTACGTGAACATCCAGCTCACCAAGTCCCGGGCGATCGCCCTGGTCAGCGGCAAGGAGCCGGGCGCCCGCATCGTCGACAACCTGATCTCGGCCAGGGCCGAGCGCGAGGACTGGTTCAACAACAACACCGTCGCCGTCGACCTGCTGCACAACGTCGAGAAGGGCCTGGCGGAGCGGGTGAACCTGCGCAGCCAGGAGCTGCGCTCGACCGAGATCCGCAACGCGATCACCGGCGGGATCCTCGTGCTCGCGCTGCTGCTGGTCGTGCTGCTGCTCACGGTGGCCATCGCCCGCTCGATGGTCGTCCCGCTGCGGCGGCTGCGCACCGAGGCGCTGGAGGTGGCCGGCTTCCGGCTGCCCGACGTGGTGCGCCAGCTCCGCGTCAGCGGCGACCCGGCGTCCGTGCGCGAGGTGCAGCCCATCGCGGTCGACGGCAACGACGAGATCGGCGAGGTGGCCAGGGCCTTCGACCAGGTGCACCGGCAGGCCGTGCGCCTGGCGGGCGAGGAGGCCGAGCTGCGCAGCAACATCAGCGCGATGTTCGTCAACCTCTCCCGCCGCACGCAGACGCTGGTCGAGCGGCAGATCTCGCTCATCGACGGCCTGGAGAAGGGCGAGCAGGACGGCGGCCGGCTGGCCGACCTGTTCAAGCTCGACCACCTGGCCACCCGCATGCGCCGCAACTCCGAGAACCTCCTGGTCCTCGCCGGCCACGAGGCCACCCGCCGGCGCAGCCAGCCGGCCAAGCTGATCGACGTCGTACGCGCCGCCCTGTCGGAGGTCGAGGGCTACGAGCGCGTCCAGGTGCGGGTGCACCGCGGCACGTCCGTGCTCGGCAGCTGCGCCAACGACCTCGTCCACCTGGTGGCCGAGCTGGTCGAGAACGCCATCCAGTTCTCCCCGAGCAACTCCCAGGTCACCGTCACCAGCAGCCTCATCGAGGGCGGCGGCGCGCTGCTGTCGGTCACCGACAACGGCATCAGCATGACCGACGAGGAGCTGGCCGAGGCCAACCACCGCCTGGCCGAGCCGCCGGTCGTGGACGTGTCGGTCTCCCGGCGCATGGGCCTGTTCGTGGTCGGCCGCCTGGCGCTGCGCCACGGCATCCGGGTGCAGCTGCGCAAGGGCGAGGAGGGCGGCCTGATCGCCATGGTGCTGCTGCCGCCGACGCTGATCGCCGACGGCTCCCAGCAGCCGCTGCCGCAGCGGCCCGCGTTCGGCGGCGGCACGGTGCCGTCGCAGGCGGGCGCGCTCTCGCCGAACGGCGCGTTCCGGTCGTTCGGCAGCTTCGACTCCTTCGACGCCGCGCCGCCCAGGGCGGGCGCGCTGGACAACGGCTTCGGTCCCGGGCACCCGTCCTTCGACACGGGTCCGGCCAGGCCGGGCGGCCCGTCGACCTTCGACAGCGTCGGGCGGGGTCCTTCCACGTTCGACAGCGGTCCCGTCAGGCAGGGGCCGCCGTCCTTCGACACCCCCGCGCGCCAGGGCCCGGCCTCGCTCGACGGCGGTCCGGTCCGGCCGGTGCAGGGGCCGGTCAACGGCGGCGCCCGTCCCGGGCCCGGCGGCCTGCCGCGGCGGACGCCCGGTTCGTTCGAGGGCGCGCCGGGTCAGGGGCCGAGGTCGCTCGACGGCGCGCCGCAGGGCCAGGGCAACGGAGCCCAGGCGGGGCCCCAGCACACCGGGCAGCAGCACGCGGGGCCGCGCGCGTTCGACGGCGGGCCCGAGACGCCCAGGCCGTCGTACGGATCGTTCCCCTCGGACCCGGGCCGCGCCGGGGTCAACGGCTTCACCGCCGACACCGACGGCGGCACCTTCCGCGGGCGGCCGGGGACGTACGACTCCGGTTCCTACCCCTCCTACCCCAGCGCCCCCGCCGGCGCATCTGGTAATGGCGCGTTCCAGAATCCGCCTGCGGGCTCCTACTCGACCAACGACGTGCGCACGCCGGACCCGGCCCCGTCGGCGGACACCCCCGCTGAGCAGGAACAAGAGGACTATCTGCCGATTTTCGCGGCGGTGGAGTCCGCCTGGTTCCGCCGGCCGCCCGCAGAAGCGGCGCAGGGCCAGGGAGAGTCCACGGGCGCGCACGCCGTACCCTCAGGGGAGGAAGCGTGGCGGACGGCCGCGGACGCCGGCTGGCAAGCGGCGAAAGCGGCCGCCGAGCCGAGCCTCGGCGGCATCACCGCCGCCGGGCTCCCCAAGCGCACCCCGAAGGCCAACCTGGTGCCGGGCACCGCGAGCCAGCCCGCGCAGGCGCAGCAGCGGCAGGCACCACCGCCGCCGCCGGTCTCCGCGGACCGGATGCGCAGCAGGATGGCCAGCTTCCAGCAGGGTGTGCGCAGGGGGCGCCAGGAGATTCGTGGACAGGAGAACAAGAGTGAGTAAGCGTCCCGCCGGGGAGGATGCGTGACAACCCTTAGTCATGAGGCCAACAAGTTCGACTGGCTGATCACTGACTTCGTCCGTAACACGCCCGGAGTCGCCCACGCCGTCGTCGTCTCGGCCGACGGGCTCTGCCTGGCCGCGTCCGAGGGGTTCCCGCCGGACCGCGCCGACCAGCTCGCCGCGGTGGCCGCCGGTCTGCTGAGCCTGACGGTGGGCGCCTCGCGGGTGTTCGAGGGCGGGGCGGTCACGCAGACCGTGGTCGAGATGCAGCGCGGTCTGCTGCTGGTCATGGCCATCAGCGACGGGTCCGTGCTCACGGTCCTGGCGGGTCCGGATTGTGACATGGGACTCGTGGCGTACCAGATGACGTTGCTGGTAGACAGGGCAGGACAGGTGCTGACTCCGGCCCTGCGCGCGGAGCTTCAGGCCGCCAGGACCCGGTGATGTGATGGAACTGATGGGAGCGGGCCGTGTACGGCACTGACGGGATCGGGGAAGAGGAGCCCCTGTTCCGTCCTTACGCGGTGACGGGTGGCAGGGCTGAGCCGCGCTACCACCTCGCGATGGAGACGTTGATCTCGTCGATGCCGATTCCGGACGAAGAGATGGCGCTGCTCACCCCCGAGCAGGAGGCCATCATGCAGCTGTGCAGGACGTTCCGGTCGGTAGCCGAGATCTCGGCCCTGCTCCGCGTCCCGCTGGGCGTGGCCAGGGTGCTCGTGGCGGACATGTCCGACGAAGGGCTTGTCCGCCTGCACCAGCCACGCCTCAGCGAGGGCCAGCCGGACCTCAACATGCTCGAAAGGGTGCTCAGTGGACTACGCAGGCTCTAGCCCCGGCCTCACGTCGACGAAGATCGTCGTCGCCGGGGGTTTCGGCGTCGGTAAGACGACTTTCGTGGGGGCGGTGTCCGAGATCCTCCCGCTCACCACGGAAGCGGTGATGACCGACGCGTCCGCGGGCATCGACGACCTCGGGCTGACCCCTCACAAGCAGACCACGACCGTGGCGATGGACTTCGGCCGTCTGTCGCTCGACCGTGACCTGATCCTCTATCTGTTCGGCACGCCCGGACAGCACCGGTTCTGGTTCATGTGGGACGACCTGGTGCGCGGCGCGATCGGCGCCGTGGTGCTGCTCGACACGCGCCGCCTGGCCGACAGCTTCCCCGCCATCGACTACTTCGAAGAGGCCAAGCTGCCGTTCATCATCGGCATCAACGGCTGGGACGGCCAGTTCCCGCACTCCGACGAGGAGGTCAGGGAGGCGCTGGCGCTGTCGCCGCAGGTGCCGATCGTGCGCACCGACGCGCGTAACCGCGAGTCGGTCAAGGCGACGCTGATCTCGCTGGTCGAGCACGTCGTACGCCTGCGCGCCGCCCCCGCCGCCTACTGAGACGCCCTACCCGGCCGCTTCACCGGCGGCCCGCCGCCGCACCAGCGCCTCGATGCCGTCGAGCACGCGCTGCAGGCCGAACTCGAAGGCGTGGTCGGGGCTGTAGGCCGCGTTCTGCGCCTCGCCCGCCGCCTGCCCGACCCGGGCGGCGATGGGGAAGCGCTCGGGGTCGGCGATGCGGCTGAAGAACGGCGCGTGCGCGGCCCACCACTGCTCGTCGGTCAGCCCCGTCTTGCTCTCGGCCTGCGCGGCCTCCACGGCGCCCCTGGCGGTGCCGTGCACGAACCCGGTGATCAGCGTGAGCACCGCGTCCATCTCGACGTCGGTCAGGCCGATGCCCTCGATGGCGCTCAGCTCGTAGTCGTACTTGGCCGTGACGTTGGGGCCCAGCACCGGCCTGCTGACCGCCACCTGCAGCAGCCAGGGGTGGCGGAGGTACAGGGCCCAGTTCTCCCTGGCGATCTGCTCCAGCCTGCCCCGCCAGCCGCCCGGCACGTCGGCCGGTCTGGCGGTCTCGCCGTAGACCGTGTCGAGCATGAGGTCGAACAGCTCCGGCTTGCCCGGCACGTACGTGTAGAGGGACATCGTCCCGACGCCCAGCCGCTCGGCCACGCGCCGCATCGACAGCGCCTGGAGCCCTTCGGCGTCGGCCACTTCGATGGCGGCGCGCACGATCCTGCCGACGCTCAGCTCCGGCTTGCCCTTGCGGCCGGTGGGCTCGCTGGTGCGCCACAGCAGCGCGAGGCTGCGCGCGGGGTCGCCCTTGCCCGAGTACTCAACGCTCACCCTCCGAACGGTACACCGTACGGTTGCCCGCCTCTACCGTATTGTGTACGGTACAGCGTACGACAAGGAGGCGGTTCTGTGGCAGCGATATCGGTACGAGGGCTGCGCAAGACGTACGGCGGGAAAACGGCCCTGGACGGCATCGACCTCGACGTCGCCCCCGGCACGGTCTACGGCCTGCTGGGCCCCAACGGCGCGGGCAAGAGCACCACCGTGCGCATCCTCACCACGCTCCTGCGCCCCAGCGGCGGGCGCGCGGAGGTGGCGGGCTTCGACGTGCGCACCCAGCCCCGCCAGGTGCGCGGCAGGATCGGACTGGTCGGCCAGCACGCCGCGGTGGACGAGCTGCTCACCGGCCGGCAGAACCTGGAGATGTTCGGCCGCCTGCACCACCTCGGCGCGGCGGCGGCCCGCGCCAGAGCGGACGAGCTGCTCGAACGCTTCGGCATCGAGCACCCAGGACCGGCCGGGGAGTACTCCGGCGGTATGCGCAGGCGGCTCGACCTGGCCGCGAGCATGATCCTGTCACCGCCCGTGCTCTTCCTCGACGAGCCGACCACGGGGCTCGACCCGCGCAGCCGCACGGAGATCTGGCAGGCGGTGCGCGACCTGGTGGCGGGCGGCACGACCGTGCTGCTGACCACCCAATACCTGGAGGAGGCCGACCAGCTCGCCGACCGCATCGCGGTGATCGACACCGGCCGGGTCGTCGCAGAGGGCACCCCGGAGGCGCTGAAAGCGCGGCTGGGCGGCGATCGGCTCGACGTGGTCGTCCATGACCGGGAGCGGCTGCTCGAGGCGGCAGAGATCATCGAGCGGGTCGCCGGCGAACCCGCCGAGACCGACCCCGGCACCCGCCGCGTGAGCGCGCCCGTCGCCGAGCGGGTGCGCACGCTCGCCGAGGCGCTGAACGCGCTGTCCGCGGCCGGCATCGAGGCCGAGGACGTCGCCCTGCGCCGCCCCACGCTCGACGAGGTCTTCCTGCACATCACCGGAGGTGACCGCCGATGACGGCCACGACCCTGCGCTGGGCGATCGCGGACGGCTGGACGGTCGCCCGCCGCGACCTGATGCACTGGGCCAACCAGCCGATGACGATCGCGGCCGGCGTGATCTTCCCCATCGTCATCACGCTCGCCTTCGGCTACCTGTTCGGCGGCGCGGTCAAGGTGCCGGAAGGCGTGGACTACTTCGCCTTCCTCATGCCCGGCATGTACGGCATGACGATGCTCTTCGGTCTCAGCTCGACCATGATCGCGGTCTCCACGGACGCGGCCAAGGGCGTGACGGACCGGTTCCGTTCGCTGCCGATGGCGCCGTCCGCCGTGCTCACCGGCCGGGCCGTCGCCGACCTGCTGCACTCGGTGCTGATCCTGGCCGGGCTGCTGCTGTGCGGGCTGGCCGTCGGCTGGCGCCCCGCCACGCTCTCCGGCGCCGCGGCCGCGATCGGCCTGCTGCTGCTCCTGCGCTTCTCGCTGCTGTGGGCCGGCGTGTACGCAGGGCTGCGCACCAGGAACCCGGGCGCGGCGGTGACGATCCAGGCCATGGAGTTCCCCATCGGCTTCCTGTCCAACGCCTTCGTCGCCCCCGCCACCATGCCCGGCTGGCTCGGGGCCGTCGCCGAGTGGAACCCGCTGTCGGCGACGGTGGCGGCGGCCAGGGAGCTGTTCGGCGACCAGGGCTGGGGCGGCGACTCCTGGGTCGCCCAGCACGCCGTTCTGATGGCCGTCGCCTGGCCGGCCGCCATCACCGTCGTCTTCTTCGTCCTGTCCGTACGGCTCTTCCAGCGCCTCGACAGGTGAGGTCCCGCTCAGGAGGCGCGGTAGAACTCGACCGGCTCCGGCGGCAGCGGGGTGTTGCCCAGGATGAGGTCGGCGGACTTCTCGGCCAGCATCATCACGGGGGCGTAGATGTTGCCGTTGGTGACGTACGGCATGGCCGATGCGTCCACCACGCGCAGCCCGTCGAGGCCGTGCACGCGCATGGTGTCGGGGTCCACCACCGACATCTCGCCGGTGCCCATCTTGCAGGTGCACGACGGGTGCAGGGCCGTCTCGCCGTCCTTGGCGACCCAGTCGAGGATCTCCTCGTCGGTCTGCACCTGCGGGCCGGGGGAGATCTCGCCGCCGTCCAGGTCGGCCCAGGCGGGCTGCGACAGGATGTGCCTGGCGTGCCTGATCGCCTCCACCCACTCCCTGCGGTCCTGCTCGGTCGACAGGTAGTTGAAGCGCAGCGCGGGCTTGCGCCGGGGGTCGCCGGAGGTGATGCGGACCGAGCCGCGGGCGTCGGAGTACATCGGCCCGATGTGCACCTGGTAGCCGTGCCCGCTCGCCGGGGCCGAGCCATCGTAGCGGACGGCGATGGGCAGGAAGTGGAACATCAGGTTGGGGTAGGCCACGTCGTCGTTGGAGCGGATGAAGCCCCCGGCCTCGAAGTGGTTGGTGGCGCCGGGGCCGCCGCGCAGGAAGAGCCAGCTCGCGCCGATGAACGGCCGCCGCCACAGCGCCAGCGAGGGCTGCTGGGAGACGGGCTTGGTGCAGGCGTGCTGGACGTAGACCTCCAGGTGGTCCTGGAGGTTCTCGCCGACGCCCGGCAGGTCGTGCACGACCTTGACGCCGAGCGGTTCGAGCAGCGAGCGCGGCCCCACCCCGGACACCTGGAGGAGCTGCGGGGTGTTGATGGCGCCGCCGCAGAGGATGACCTCCCCGGCCTCGATGCGCTCGCCGTTGCACATGACGCCGGTCGCGCGCGTGCCGTCGAAGAGCACCTTCTCCACGAAGGCGCGGGTCCTGACGGTCAGGTTCCTGCGCTTGCGCACGGGGTGCAGGTACGCGCGGGCGGCGCTGAGCCTCCGGCCGCGGTGGATGGTGCGGTCGAAGGCGGCGAAGCCCTCCTGGCGGTAGCCGTTGACGTCGTCGGTCAGCCGGTGCCCCGCCTGCTGCACGGCCTCGAAGAACGCCTCGAACAGCGGGCCGCGCGCCGGTCCGCGTTCGAGCTTGAGCGGCCCGCTGTCGCCGCGGAAGTCGCTGCCCGGGTCGGCCAGGCAGTTCTCCATGCGCTTGAAGTACGGCAGGCAGTGAGCGTAGTCCCAGCTCTTCATGCCGGGATCGGAGGCCCAGCGCTCGTAGTCGAGCGGGTTGCCGCGCTGGAAGATCATGCCGTTGATGCTGCTGGAGCCGCCCAGCACCTTGCCGCGGGCGTGGTAGATGCGCCGGCCGTTCATGTACGGCTCCGGCTCGGACTCGTACTGCCAGTCGTAGAAGCGGTTGCCGATGGGGAACATCAGGGCGGCCGGCATGTGGATGAAGACGTCCCACAGGTAGTCGGGCCGCCCGGCCTCCAGCACCAGTACCGAGGTCGAGGGGTCGGCGCTGAGCCGGTTGGCCAGGGCGCATCCGGCCGAGCCGCCGCCCACGATGACGAAGTCGAACCTCAACGGGGGATCCAGTCCTTCCACACGATCTTGTTCTCTCGCACCCACCGCTCGGCGGCCTCTTCTGCGGACATCCGCTCGTTGATCATGTAGCTCGCCACGGCGTTCTGGTCGTCGTTGGTCCAGGTGAAGTTGCGGACCAGCTCATACGCCTGCCCGCCCGTCTCGGCGAACCGCCGGCTGACGATCTTGTCGAGCAGGTACGGCGGGTAGTCGCAGGCGACCTTCGCCGGGTCGCTGTCACAGCCCACCGCGTACGGCGGCAGCGCGACCTTGACGAGTTTGATCTTGCTGAAGAGCCATTGCGGTTCGTAGAAATACATCAGCAGCGGCGTCCGATTCTTCGTCGCCGCTTGGGCCGCTTTGATGAGCGCGGCCTCGCTGCCGGAGTAGACGACCTTGTAATTGAGCCCGAGGTTCTTGACGAGAGCCTCGTCGTTGGTGACGAATGTCGGATCCCCGTCAAGCACCTGTCCGGCATTTCCGGTTTTTTCGGTCCGGAAGAGATGTGCGTACTTATTGAGGTTTCGGTAGTCCGTAATGTCGGGATACTTCTTGGCCATCCACTCGGGCACGTACCACCCGATGACGCCTTTGTTGCCCGTCAGCCCCGCCGACAGCGCGACCTTCTTCTCCTCGATGTACTCCTTCTTCAGGTCGTTGTGACCCCAGCTTTCCACGATCACATCGACCTTGCCCGACTCGAAATTCCGCCAGGACTGGTCCTCTTTCGCGGGCCGCTTGTTCACCTGGTAGCCCAGCTCGTGTTCGAGCAGGTACGCCAGCACGGCGGCCTGGGCCTCGTACCCCACCCAGCCGTGGATGTCGATGTTCACGGTCCCCTTGGCCTTCGCCGTGGTCTCGGGCTCGCCGCCGGAGCAGGCGGCGAGCAGCAGGAGCGCGGCGAGCGGGCCGGCCAGCGTCTTCATTCGGATCATGAGAGGTCTCCGGTGACCGCGCACCCGCCGGAGGACGGGCGCGCGGTCATGGGGGTTCAGGACGGGGTCACTGGGGGATCCAGGCCTGCCACTTGTCCGGGTTGGCCTCGATCCACTTCTTGGCGGCCTCCTCCCCGGTCATGCCGCCGTTGGTCATGTCGTCGGCCACGGCGTTCTGGTCCTCGTTGGTCCAGTGGAAGTTCTTGATCAGCTCGTACGCCTTGCCGCCGGTCTGCGCGAACTTCGTGCTGACGATCTTGTCGAGGTCCATCTCCGGGTAGTCGCAGGCCACCTTCTTCGGGTCGGCGTCGCAGCCCTCGGTGTACGGAGGCAGCTTCACGCGCACCAGCTCGGTCTTGCTGAACAGCCAGTGCGGGTCCCAGAAGTAGAACAGCAGCGGCTTCTTCTGCTCCTGCGCCTGCTGGGCGCTCTTGATCAGGGCCGCCTCGCTGCCGCCGACCACGACCTTGTAGTTGAGCTTGAGGTTCTTGATCAGGGCCTCCTCGTTGCTGACGTACGAGGGGTCGCCGAACAGCAGCTGGCCCTTGCCGCCCGACTCGGAGGTCTTGAACAGGTCGGCGTACTTGTTGAGGTTCTTGTAGTCGGTGATGTCGGGGTACTCGTCGGCCATCCACTTGGGGATGTACCAGCCGATGACGCCCTTGTTGCCGGTGGAGCCGGCCTCCTGGGCGACCTTCTTCTCCTCGATGAACTGTTTCTTCAGGTCGGGGTGGCCCCAGTTCTCGATGATGACGTCCACATCGCCGGTCTCGAAGCCCTCCCAGGCGAGCTGCTCCTTGATCTCCGGCAGCTCCACGTCGTAGTTGAGCTCGTGCTTGAGCAGGTACGCCACGACGTTGGCGCTGGCCTCGTACCCGACCCAGGGGTTGATGGCGATCTTCACGGTCCCGGCGGACCCGGCGGAGGAACCGGACGCGGGCGCCGAGGAGCTGGGTGAGGTCTCCACGGTCGCCCCGCCGCAACCGGCGACGAGCCCTAAGGTGAGCAGGCCTGCGAGCAGGCGAATCTTCATGTGAACTTCCTCTTTCGGGGGGACGGGCGCCTGGTGTCGGCGCCCTGCGTGATGCGGTCGAGCATGACGCCGAGGAGCACGGTGGCGACGCCGGCCACGAAGCCCATGCCGAAGTCGGGCCGCTGGGAGAAGCCGGCGACCACGTCGTAGCCGAGGGCTCCGGCCCCGACCAGGCCGCCCACGACGACCATGGCGAGGGTCAGCACGATGCCCTGGTTGGCGGCGAGCAGGATGGCCCGCCTGGCCATCGGGAGCTGCACCTTCCACAGCAGCTGCCCCGAGGTGGAGCCGGCCGAGGTGGCGGCCTCGACGGCGGTGGCGGGCACGTTCTTGATGCCGTCTTCGACCAGGCGCACCACCGGCGGCACCGCGTAGATGATGGAAGCGAAGATCGCGGTGAACCTGGTGGTGCCGAAGAGCGCGAGCGCCGGCAGCAGGTACACGAACGCGGGCATGGTCTGCGCGGCGTCGAGCAGCGGGCGCTGGACGGCCGAATAACGCGGCGAGCGGGCCGCCGCCACGCCCAGCACCAGGCCGATGAGCAGCGTCACCAGCACCGCGACGGCGACCGTGGTCATCGTCTGCATGGCGTGCTCCCACACGCCGAGCAGCGCGATGCCGAGCAGGCAGGCCAGCGCCACCAGCGCGGGACGCGGGCCGCTCACCCGCCAGGCCAGGCCCAGCACCGCGAGCGCGACCAGCCACCACGGGGCGCTGGTCAGCAGTGACTCCAGCGGGTTGAGCAGCGCGTGCGAGGTGACGTCCTTGATGAACGTGGTGACCGGGTACCAGCTCGTCTCGGCCCAGCGCACGGCCGCGTTGACCTCGGCGACGACGTCGATCGTGAGGCTCTCCGGCCAGACGGGCGGCAGCACGGGGATGAGCGCGAGCCCGGCGGCGCCCAGCACCCCCGCGCCGATGAGGCCGGTCCTGCCGATCCTGGCGTGGGCGTCGCGGCGGGCGACCGCCATCATCATCCGGTCCAGCACCACCGCCATGACCACGATGGCCACGCCGGCCGGGAGCATGATGCCGACCTGCGCCCGCGACAGGCCGCGGATGATGTCGCCGCCCAGGCCGGGGGCCGAGATCAGGTTGGCGATGACCACCATTGACAGCGCCATCATGATGGTCTGGTTGACGCCCAGTGCCATCGTCGACCTGGCCAGCGGCAGGTAGACCTTGAACAGCGTCTGCCACCTGGTCGCGCCCAGCGAGGTGGACGCCTCCACCGCCGTGGGGGAGACCGACGAGATCGCCAGTGCGGTGATGCGGATGGCGGGCGGGATCGCGTAGATCATGGTGGCGATGGCCCCGGCCGGCGCGCCGATGTGGAAGAACAGCGCAAGCGGCGCGAGATAGGCGAACGTCGGCATGATCTGCATGACGTCGAGCACGGGCGTGATCGCCCGCCGCGTGCGCGCCGACAGCCCCGCCCACACGCCCACCGGCACGCCGATCGCCAGCGACAGCAGCACCGCCACCCCGACCAGGGCCAGCGTGTCCACGCTCGACTCCCACAGGCCCAGCACCCCGAACGCGCTCACGCCGCCGACCGCGAGCAGCGCGATCCGCCAGCCGCCCGCCAGCCAGGCCAGCGCGCCCATGACGCCGGTGATGCCGGGCCAGCCGAGCGCGTACAGGACGGTCTGGAAGAGCGTGTAGAGCTGGCCGACGAAGAGCCGGATGTAGTTGAGGAAGTACAGAAAGAGCGGGTTCTCGTTGCGGTGGTCGTCGATCCACTCGCGCAGCTCGGTGACGGCGAGGAACTGCGGCGCCTCCTTGTCGTGCGGCAGCGTCCCCGTGCCGCGGAAGACCAGGTACGCCGCCACGAACAGCACCGCCGCCCCCGTGGGGGCCGCCCACCTCGGCAGCCCGAGCCTGGAGGGCGTGGCGACGGCCGTGCTGCTCATGCCGTCGCCTTCACGGCCGTCTCCTGGCCGGCCAGGAAGGCCAGTATGTCGTCCCGGTCCACCACGCCTGCGAGCTCGTCGCCGTCCACGACCCTGATCGGCAGCGACGAGCCGGAGGCGACGGCGATGGCGTCCTTGATGACGGTGGTGACGGGCAGCTCGGGACCGTCCAGCGGGTCGCCGGGCGCGGGGTCGCGGCAGATCCAGCGCAGCGTCAGCACGTGGCTGCGCGGCACGTCGCGGACGAAGTCGGCCACGTAGTCGTCGGCCGGCGCGCCCACGAGCTCCTCGGCCGTGCCGAGCTGCACGATCGAGCCCGCCCGCATGATCGCGATGCGCTCGCCCAGCTTCAGCGCCTCCGACAGGTCGTGCGTGATGAAGACCATCGTCTTGCCGACCTCGCGGTGCAGCCTGATCACCTCGGCCTGCATGTCGCGCCTGATCAGCGGGTCGAGCGCGCTGAACGGCTCGTCGAACAGCATCACCTGGGGCTCGACGGCCAGCGCCCTGGCCAGCCCGACGCGCTGCTGCATGCCGCCGGAGAGCTGGTCGGGGTAGGAGTCGGCGTAGCCGTCGAGGCCGACGAGCGAGAGGATCTCGGCCGCTCGCTGGTGCCTGGCCGCCTTGGGCGTGCCCTGGATCTCCAGCCCGTACGCCACGTTGTCGATGACCCTGCGGTGCGGCAGCAGGCCGAAATGCTGGAAGACCATGCTCACCTGGTGGCGGCGGATCTCGCGCAATCGGGCGGGGGAGGCGGCACCGATGTCCTCGCCGGCGATCGTCACCTGGCCGGCGGTGGGTTCGATGAGCCTGGTCAGGCAGCGTACGAGGGTGGATTTCCCGCTGCCCGACAGGCCCATGACGACGAACACCTCGCCGGGGCGCACCTCGAAGCTCACATCGCGTACGGCGGCGGTGCAGCCGGTCTTCTCCCTCAGCGCGGACGGTTCCAAATGCCGATCATCGCTGTTCAGCACCTTGTGCGCCTTCGGTCCGAAGATCTTCCAAAGGCCTGCAACGGTGATTGCCGCGTTGCCGGGAGAATCTCCCACCTGCGCCTCCTCGATTGACGTCGATCAACATATGTGGTGAATAGCCCGTTTCTCAATGGCGTGACCTTCCGGAGATCGGGGTGCGCCGGTGGTGTTACGCGATTGGAACGAGCGAATCGCCCATATGTGGACATTGTCATTGTTAAAGGTTAATTTCGTGCTGCGGCAGCTTCGCGCATGGAGCACCAGGTTCTAACCTCATATGTCACGTGAACCAACATTTGTCGCGTTATGTTTGCTTGGCCACAAGCCATGTGATGTGTTCCAATAACCCGGCACTTGCTGATTTCCTCCGGGCACACGGCCCGATATAGGCCGATTCGGACGAGGTGCGTTCGGTGACAACACAGGTGGGCGTCAAGCAGGCCACTGAGGGCTGGCGGCTGCGCAACTGGCGGGTCCGCGCCCGGCTCGTGGCGCTCATTTTGGTGCCCACCGCGGCCGCCGTTCTGCTCGGCGGCATCCAGGTGCTCAACTCGGCCGCCGCCGCCTCCGACTACGCGCGGACGAACCAGTTCGCCCGGCTCTCGGCCGAGCTCGGCGAGTTCACCCACCTCGTCTCCGCCGAGCGCGCCAGAACCGCCTGGTACATCGCCCGCAACCGGCCCGCCGACGCCTTCGCCGAGGTGCAGTCCCACATGGCGCAGGTGGACCTGTCCGCCAAGCAGGTGCGCGCCATCGCCCAGGAGCTGCTGCCCGACTCCACCGGACGCACCGCCGACCAGCTGGAGAACCTGCTCAACCGGCTCAACGACCTCACCTCGCTGCGCCGCCAGGCCCTGGACGCCAACCTGCTGCCCGGCCCGGCCGTCGAGCTCTACACGGTGATCGTGGGCGGCCTGCTGTCGGTGCACAACGAGCTGGTCAAGGGCAGCGTGGACGACGAGCTGTTCCGCCAGACCCGCATGCTCGACGGGCTGGCCAGGGCCAAGGAGAGCGTGTCGTACCAGCAGGCCCTCATCATCGTGGCGCTGGTCGAGGGCTCGTTCGAGCCCGAGCCGCTCAAGCGGCTGCTCGGCGAGCAGTCCAGGGAGGCGGGCGAGCGCAAGGACTTCGCCGCCGAGGCCACCGCGGAGGAGCGCCGCTTCTTCGACGAGACCGTCAACGGCCGCTCCGCCGACCGCATGCTCTTCCTGCGCGAGCTGGTACTCATCAGGGCCACCACCGGGCTGCCGCTGCGCGGGCTCGACCTGACCAAGAAGGACGACGCCAGGGAGTGGTTCGAGGCGTCGAGCGTGGTACTCGACTCCATGCGCAAGGTCGAGCAGCGCCAGGCCCAGGGCATCGTGCAGCGCAGCGAGGCACTCAGCGCCGACGAGCGGCAGCGCGCCGTCGTGACCGCGATCGCCGTGCTCGCCCTGCTCGTGGCCGTGCTGCTGATCACGACCGGCGTGGCGAGATCCCTCGTACGCCCCCTGCGCCGGCTGCGCGGCGAGGCCCTGGAGATCGCCGGCCGGCGGCTGCCCGAGTTCGTCCAGCACCTGCGCGAGTCCCGCGACGGCGCGGTCAACGTCGAGGTGCCGCCCATCGGCATCTTCACCAAGGACGAGGTGGGCGAGGTCGCGCGGGCCTTCGACGAGGTGCATCGCGAGGCCGTACGCCTGGCCGGCGACGAGGCCAAGCTGCGCTCGAACGTCAACGCCATGTTCGTCAACCTCTCCAGGCGCAGCCAGACCCTGGTCGAGCGGCAGCTCACGCTCATCGAGAAGCTGGAGCGCGGCGAGCGCGACGACGCCAGGCTCGGCGACCTGTTCAAGCTCGACCACCTCGCCACCCGCATGCGGCGCAACAGCGAGAACCTGCTGGTCCTCGCCGGTCAGGAGGCCGCGCGCAAGTGGAGCGAGCCGGTCGAGCTGATGGACATCGTCCGGGCCGCGCTGGGCGAGGTCGAAAGCTACGACCGGGTCAGCATCCAGGTCCAGTCGGACGTCGCCATCGCCGGACAGGCCGTCACCGACGTCGTGCACCTGCTCGCCGAGCTGGTCGAGAACGCCGTGTCCTTCTCGCCCGGTGACACCAAGGTCATCATCTCCAGCAGCCGCATCGACGGCGGCAGCCTGCTGCTGTCGGTCACCGACCACGGCATCGGCATGACGCAGGAGGAGCTGGCCGAGGCCAACTGGCGGCTGGCCAACCCGCCCGTCGTGGACGTGTCCGTCTCGCGGCGCATGGGCCTGTTCGTGGTCGGCCGGCTGGCCCTGCGGCACAACATCAAGGTGCAGCTCCGGCTGCAGGACACCGGCGGGCTGACCGCCATGGTGCTGGTCCCGCCCGTGCTCCTCACCGGAGTGCCGGGGCCGGTGCCCGGCGCGGGCCAGCGGCAGCGGGCGTCCCGGCAGCCGCACACGCCGGCGCACGCGGCCGCCCCGGCCCCCGCGTACCCGTCCCCGCCGTCCCCGCCGTCCCTGACGTCGCTGCCGTCGCTCACCGGGGGACACCCGTCCTTCGACACCTCGTCAGACACAGGGGCGGCGCCGTCGTACGACGGGCTCGCGCTCCGCAACGGCGCGGCGGGCCAGGGCGCGGCCGAGCCGTCGTGGTTCGACGTCACCCCCACCCCGGCGCACGCGATGGAGCAGGCGGCCCCCGAGCCGCCGCCCGCACGGCCCGACCCGCTGACCGCGCCCAGCTCCGAGCTGGGCATCTCCCACAGGCCCGAGCCCGCCGCGCAGGACCACGCGCCCGAGCCCGTGACCGAGGTGAGCAGCTGGTTCAGCCGCTCAGCCCCCACCGCGGACCACCGAGACCAGTCCTGGCCGTCCGCGGCCGACCAGGGCCGGCAGGCCGCCGGCGCCGCCGAGCCGGTCAAGAGCGGGACCACGAACTCCGGCTTGCCGAAGCGAACCCCGCGCGCGAACCTGGTACCGGGGACCGCGAACCCGAACCCTCCGCCCGTTCCCGCTCCTCCGGTCTCCCCCGACCGGCTGCGCAGCCGGCTGGCCAGCTACCAGCAGGGTGTACGCAAAGGACGCGCCGAGCTTGAGGAGGACTCATGAAGGAGCTGAGCCAGGCCGCCAAAGACGTCAACTGGCTCGTCACCGGCTTCGTCGAAGAGGTCCCGGGCGTGGCGCACGCGGTGGTGGTCTCCGCCGACGGGCTGCCGATGGCCTACTCCCGCGGCTTCCCCCAGGAGCGCGCCGACCAGCTCGCCGCCATCGCGGCCGGCCTGGTGAGCCTGACGCAGGGCTCGGCACGGGTGTTCGGCGGTGGCGAGGTCACCCAGACCCTCGTGGAGATGCAGCGCGGGCTGCTGCTGGTGATGGCGATCAGCGACGGATCCTGCCTCGCGGTGCTGGCCGCGCCCGACTGCGACATGGGCCTGGTCGCCTACCAGATGACGATCCTGGTCGAGCGCGCGGGGCAGGTGCTCACTCCTGCCGTGCGAGCGGAGTTGTCCTCCGTGCGCCCCTGGTGATGGGAGTGAACCTTGGCATCGTGGCACGACCAGGAAGAGGAGCCGGAGCGCAGCTCGCTCGTCCGCATGTACGCCGTCACCGGCGGACGTACGGCGCCGCGGACGAACCTCGCCATGGAGGCCCTGGTGTCATCGGCCACCTCGGCTCAGCTCGGCACGACGTACACACGCGAGTACCGGGCGATCAGCGAGCTGTGCCGCCAGGTACGCTCGGTGGCGGAGATCTCGGCGCTGCTCAGCGTGCCGCTCGGCGTGGCACGGGTGCTGGTCGCCGACATGGAGGCGGACGGGCTGGTCAGGGTGTACCAGCCGCAGCTTGAGGCGGGCCTGCCCGACAGAGGCCTGCTCGAAAGGGTTCTCAGTGGACTTCGCAGGCTCTAACCCCGGGCTCACCTCGACGAAGATCGTTGTCGCCGGCGGCTTCGGCGTGGGCAAGACCACCTTCGTCGGCGCGGTGTCGGAGATCATGCCCCTCACCACCGAGGCGGTGATGACCGACGCCTCGACCGGCATCGACGACCTCGGCCACACGCCGGGCAAGAGCACCACCACCGTGGCGCTGGACTTCGGCCGGCTCTCGCTCTCCGACGACCTGATCCTCTACCTGTTCGGCACGCCGGGCCAGCACCGGTTCTGGTTCATGTGGGACGACCTGGTGCGCGGCGCGATCGGGGCGGTGGTGCTGGTCGACTCGCGGCGGCTGGCCGACAGCTTCCCCGCCGTCGATTACTTCGAGAACTCCGGCATCCCGTTCATCATCGGGCTGAACGGCTGGGACGGCCAGTTCCCGCACAACGAGCACGAGGTGCGGGAGGCGCTGACGATCTCCGCCCACGTGCCGATCGTGCGCACGGACGCGCGGGCCAGGGAGGCGGTCAAGAACACCCTGATCGCGCTGGTCGAGCACGCGCTCGCCGTACGCGCGCACTGATCAGCCGTCCTCCTGGGCCGACCACCAGTAGGCCGCCACCAGCTCGGCCACCAGCGTCTCGGTGAGCAGGGCCACGTCGGGGTCGTCGTCGTGCACGTAGCGGACCGCCGCGGCGGCGTCCTTCACCTCGCCGCCCACGGTCACCACCGTGGAACCGCGCTGCCGTACCCAGTCCATGGCCTGCTCGTCGTAGCGGGAGCCGGGGAAGAGCAGCGCGCGGTAGTCGAGGGTCTTGGTGAGGTAGACGTCCACGTGCGACCAGTCGCCGCTCTCGCAGGCGTCGGCCGGGCGGCGCGGGCCCTCCCGCAGCATCAGCGCCGACTGCTCCGCCGACGACAGGCGCTCGGCGGGGGCGATCGTGTAGACGCCGTGCGGGCCGTCCAGCAGCTCCAATGTCAGCGGCAGCCACTCGTCCCTGCGCTCCAGCAGGTCGGCGGTGGCCTCTGCGGCCCGCTCGACGAGCGCGGGCAGGTCCCGGGTGCGGCCGGTGAGCCGGCTCTCCAGGGCGAGCAGCAGGGCCAGCGTGTGCTGGAACGTCCGGCAGGCGACACCGCCGCGTTCCTCGCCCGCCCGCATCTCCACCACCAGGTCGGCGGCCTTCGCGAGCGCGGCGTCCGGGCGGTTGGTGAGCGCAGCCACGAACGAGGGCCCGCCCTGGTACGCCTCCACCGCGTCGAGCGTCTCGCGGCTGCCGCCGGTCGCCGAGATCGGCACCACCAGGGTGCCCGGGGCGGGCGGGAACGCGGCGGCGGCCGAGGCGTACTCGGCGACGGCGGCGACCCCGGCGGCGCGCAGCCTGCGGGCCGCCACCCCCGCCGCGTAGCGGGAGCTGCCCATGCCGAGGAACAGCACCCGGTCGACGTCCTCCGGCAGCCCGTCGAAGGGGTCGCCCGCCCGCAGCGCGGCGGCCAGGCCGGCGAGCGCCTCCGGCTTGCTCTCCAGGTCGGACAGGTAAAGCTCGGATTTCACGCGATGTTCTCCTCAGGTTTCTCCGCGCAGTGCCGCGAAGGGTCGTCCGCGGCCCGCGGCGCGGGCTCCTCCCCAGGGGTCTCCGTGGGGAACGGGGCGACATCCCCCGCAGGGGCGCCGGTGAGGCGCGGTGCGGGGGTGTCCGTGGGGTGCGGGGCGCCGTCTCCCGCAAGGGTGCCGGCGGGGTGCGGTGCGGGGGTGTCCGTGGGGTGCGGGGCGGCGTCTGCCGGCGGAGCGCCGGCGTCCGGCGCAGGGGTCTCCTCGGGGTACCAGGTGCGCAGGACGCCCATCGGGGCGTAGCGCCAGCGGGGCAGGTGGCGGGCGGCGTAGATCAGCTCGCGGCACTCCT
This sequence comes from Nonomuraea sp. NPDC052634, assembly GCF_040678535.1. Classification (NCBI taxonomy): domain Bacteria; kingdom Bacillati; phylum Actinomycetota; class Actinomycetes; order Streptosporangiales; family Streptosporangiaceae; genus Nonomuraea; species Nonomuraea sp. NPDC052634. The sequence continues at coordinate 678,257 of NZ_JBFATY010000003.1, forward strand.
GCTCCACCTCGAACGGGCGGATCAGCCGCTCATCCAGCAGATCGCTCCGGTGCCGCTCGGCCAGGCGGGCGCGGTAGGCGGCGAGCAGGGCGGCGCGGGCCTCGCGCGCCCAGGCGGCGGCCCGGTCCGGCGGGGTGCCGCGCCGCTTGATCGCCACCTGGGCCACGTGTTCGAGGCTGGTGGTGAGCTGGGCCACGTCACGGGCGGCCGGCTGGCGTGGGTCGGCGTCGGTGACCGTGGGGTTGCCGTCGAAGTCGATCACCGCGTAGCCGTCGCGCCACTTGAGTATCTGGCCGACGTGCAGGTCACCGTGGATCCTGATCAGCGGCGTGGTCATGGGCGCGGCCAGCGAGGCCAGCTCCCTGCGCATGGCGTCGGCCCGTCCGGCGAGCCACGCGCCGTCCTCGCCCTCGGTCACCGCCAGCGCCTCACCCAGCGCTTCCTCCGCCCGCTCCGCGAACGCCTGATCCGGGCGCGTGTCCTCGGCTCGTTCCGCGGGCGCCGTCGTGGCGGCCGCCGCGTCTCCTGCCGCGCGCGCCTCTGCGGGCGTCCGCCCCGAGTCCGAGGAGGTGGGGGAGGCGGCGGGGCCGCCCGGGAGCGCGGGGCCTGCGGACGGCGGGGGCGCGGATGGCGCAGGGTGGGGGAGGGTGGACAGCGCGAGGTGGAGGTCGGCGGCGAGGCGGCCGAGTTCGGTCGCGAACGCCGTGGAGCCGGCGACGGCGTCGTCCACGCACCACTCCCAGCCGTCCCTGGCATCCGGAAGGTAACCGGTGACCAGCGCTAGGAGGTGTTCCCTGCCGTCTACCACGCCGGTCAGGACGGCGTAAGGAGGAGCGGTGTCCTTGAATCCAGCCTCAACGAGGTGGGCGAGGATGTCAGGGGTGGGATGGGGGAGGGGCGCGGGCGGGGTGAGCCACTTCACGACGACCCGCTCGTCCACCACCACCGAGTAGTTCGTCTGGTCCACGTGAGCTCCGAAGTCACGCTCACCTGGGACCCCAGTGTGGAGATCTCCAAGCCCGTACGAGAAGGTGGGCAACGGCAGAAATCGCCGTACGGACAGAGGTGCCGGTGCCTCCTCCCCGAGGCACGCCACGAGCGCGGCGCTGAGCCCGCGATCTCGCGGGGTGAGCGGTCTCTCACCCAGAGAGAGCACCCGGCGGCGTATTGAATCCCAATTCAACTCGTGGACCAAACTTCCAGGTAGCAATGTCATCAAAAGTCTTGCTCATGTTGATTTCTGCTGCAACACTCCTGCTCTGGTCTGCTGTGTCCGGTAAGGTCGCGCGACCCCTCTTACATCTCAATTTCAGAAGGAGTAGCGGCCGTGTCCCGTTCCCGGTTCACCCGTCGTTTCCCGGCCACCATCGCGGTGGTCGGCCTCGCGCTTGCCGTCGCGGCGTGCGGCGGTGGGGCCTCGTCAAGTTCACAGGACACGACGGGGGCGGCGGCCGAGCTCAAGCCCAACGCGGACCTGACGAAGCAGTCGTTGCAGGTCACGGTGTGGGATGGCTACCTGCCTAAGGAGCTGGCCGACAAGGTCAAAGCGACCCTCAAGGTCAAGGACATGACCATCACCTTGCACGACACCAATGAGATCGCGATGACCAAGCTCACCGCCCCCGGCGACAGTGGCATCGACGTGGCGTTCGTCTCCGGTCAGTACGCCCAGGCGCTCAACGCCATGGGCCTGCTGGAGCCGATCCACCCCGAGCTGATCCCCAACTTGGCCAACCTCTACCCCGAGGCCACGCAGCTGTCCTATGACAAGGGCAACAAGTACTCCGTGCCCTACACCTGGGGCACGACCGGCATCTGCTACCGCAAGGACCTCGTGAAGAAGGTCCCGGACAGCTGGAACGATCTCCTCAAGCCGCCGGCCTGGGCCGACAAGAAGGTCACGATGATGACCACCGAGCGCTGGCTCGCCCTGCCCGCGCTCAAGGCGCTCGGCTTCTCGGTCAACACCGACAAGGACGAGGAGATCGAGCAGGCCCGCAAGCTGCTGCTCGAGCAGAAGCCCCACCTGCTCACCTACGACGACACCACGTTCGGTGAGCGCCTGCAGAGCGGCGAGGCCGTGATGGTGGAGGCGTGGGACGGCTGGTGCCCGACCACCGACCCCAAGGGCAACATCGGGTTCGCGAACCCCAAGGAGGGCAGCGACCTCTGGGTGGACACCATGGTGATCATGAAGTCCTCCAAGAACAAGGAGGCCGCGCACGCCCTGATCAACTACATCCTGAGCCCCGAGATCCACAGCTGGGCGGCCGAGAACATCAACTACAAGGTCCCCAACAAGGCGGCCATGGAGCGGGTGAAGATCCCGAAGGGTTCGCTGCTCGGCATCACGCCGGACAAGCTGCTCGACGGTGAGTCGATCATCGACCTCGGTCCGGCGTCCACCAAGTACACCCGTCTGTCCGCCGACATCCAGGCGGCGAAGTAGTTGTCGTTGTAGTGGAATCAAAGGTCAAGGCCCGGCCGGCGTCCCGCTCCCGAGGGCGCCGGCTGGGCGCGTTCGTGTTCCTGACGCCGGGGCTCACCTACCTGCTGGTGCTGCTGCTGGTGCCGCTCGCGCTGGTGCTCAGCTACACGGTCTTCCAGCGGGGGCGCTTCGGCGGGGTCGTCTACGAGTTCACCACCGAGAACTTCAGCCGCCTGCTCGACCCGCTCTACTTCGACGTGGTCGTCCAGTCGCTGAAGATCGCGGTGCTGACGACCGTGATCGCGCTGCTGATCGGCTATCCGACGGCGTACCTGATCGCGCAGCTTCCGCGTAAGTGGAAGACGATCGCGCTGGTCGCCGTCGTGCTGCCGTTCTGGACGAACTTCATCATCCGCGTCTACGCGTGGATCATCCTGCTGAGCGGTCCCGGTCTGATCAACAGCGCGCTGAACGTCTTCGGCATCGAGCCGCTGGAGCTGCTCTACAACGACGGCGCGATCGTGACCGGACTGTTGTACTCGTACCTGCCGCTCATGGTGCTGCCGCTGTACGCCGCCATCGAGCGTCTCGACCCGCAGCTCCGCGAGGCGTCGGCCAACCTGGGCGCCTCGGCGTTCACCACGTTCAGGAAGGTCACGCTGCCGCTGACCCTGCCGGGCGTGCTGACCGGGAGCATGTTCGTGTTCGTGCCGAGCCTCGGCAACTTCGTCATCCCCGAGCTGCTCGGCGGCAGCAAGTCGATCATGGTGGGCAACCTCATCAGGCAGCAGTTCCTGACGGCGCGCGACTGGCCATTCGGCTCGACGCTGGCGCTGGCGGTCATCGCGGTGCTGATCGTGCTGCTCATGATCCAGGCATGGGTGACGCGCCGTGCGTAGGTCGAAGTTCCTGTACGTCCCGTTCTGGGCCACGTACGTCTTCCTGTACCTGCCGATCGTCGTCCTGGTCGTGATGTCGTTCAACGCGGGCGACTCGGCCTACAGCTTCGACGGCTTCAGCCTCAAGTGGTACGGCGAGCTGGTCCGCGACGACCGGGTGCTCTCGGGCGTGGTGAACACGCTGATCGTGGCCGCCGGGTCCACGGTGATCGCCACCGTGCTCGGCACGCTGCTGGCGGTCGGCCTGGTCAGGCACACCAGATCCAAGGTGCTCGAAGCGATCTCGCTGATGCCCGCCGTGCTGCCCGACCTGGTGATCGCCATCGGGCTGCTGCTGTTCTACGGGGCGATCCAGCTCACGCTCGGCCTGTACTCGGCGGTGCTGGCGCACGGCGTGTTCTCGATGGCGTTCGTGGCGGCGGTGGTGCGCACCCGGCTGACGGGGGCCGACACCTCGCTGGAGGAGGCCTCGCGCGACCTCGGCGCGGGCCCGGTCACGACGTTCATGAAGATCACGCTGCCGCAGCTGATGCCGGGCATCGTGGCCGGCGCGCTGCTCGCGTTCACGCTGTCGCTGGACGAGTTCGTGATCGCGTACTTCACGATCGGCAACAGCGAGCAGACGCTGCCGATCGTCATCTATTCCATGATCAGATTCGGGGTCACTCCGAAGATCAACGCGCTGGCCGCGATCCTGCTCCTGGTGAGCTTCACCGCCGTGATCGCCGGACAGCGCCTGACCAAGATCGGGGAATCGCGTGCTCAAGATTGACGGGATCACCCGGAGATTCGGCAGTGTCACCGCGCTGGACGACGTCTCGCTGGAGATCCGCCAGGGGGAGTTCTTCGCCCTGCTCGGCCCCTCCGGGTGCGGCAAGACCACGCTGCTGCGCATCATCGCGGGCTTCGAGACGCCCGACGCGGGCGGCGTCACGCTCGACGGCGAGGACCTGCTCGCCAAGCCGCCGAACAAGCGGCCGATCAGCATGATGTTCCAGTCGTACGCGCTGTTCCCGCACATGACCGTGGCCAAGAACGTCGCGTACGGGCTGGAGCGCGAGCGCCTGCCCCGCGCCGAGATCAAGCAGCGGGTCGGCGAGGTGCTGGAGACGGTCGGCCTGTCGGCGCACGCCTCGCGCAAGCCCGCCCAGCTCTCCGGCGGCCAGCGGCAGCGGGTCGCCCTCGCCCGCTCGATCGTCAAGCGGCCCCGGCTGCTGCTGCTCGACGAGCCGCTGTCGGCCCTGGACAAGAAGGTCCGCGCCGACATGCAGCTCGAACTCAAGCGGCTGCAGAACGAGGTGGGCATCACGTTCGTGGTCGTGACGCACGACCAGGAGGAGGCCATGTCGCTGGCCGACCGCATCGCGGTCTTCGACAGCGGCAAGGTCTGCCAGGTGGACGAGCCGATCGAGCTCTACGAGCGGCCCCGCACGCCGTTCGTGGCCGACTTCGTCGGCGCCAACAACCTCTTCGAGGGCACCGTGAACGGTTCGGACGGCATCAAGAGCGAGGCGTTCGGCACGCTCGAGGGCACGCTGATCGAGGAGCTGGATGAGGGCACCGGCGCGCTGCTCGCGGTCCGGCCCGAGAAGATCGAGCTGGCCGGCGAGGACGACACCAGGGGCCTGCCGGGCACCGTGCTCGACGTCAGCTTCTTCGGCGGCGTCTCGCACCTGTCGATCGAGGTGAAGGACCGCGACAAGCCGGTGCTGGCCGCCGTCCAGGGCGCCAGCACGATCAAGGCCGGCGCCAAGGTCAAGGTGTGCTGGAAGGCCGAGGACGCGGTCATCATGGCGGCGGGTCAGTGAATCAGGTCGTTGCCCGTGGCCGCGCGGGCGTAGGAGAGGATCAGCTCGGCCGCCTCGTCCGGGCCGATCAGGGGGTGCCTGGCGGTGATGCGGTAGCCGTAGGCGTCCTCCAGGGCCACCAGGTTGCGGGCGATCGTCAGCGAGTCGGCGCTCAGCCGGAACACGCCGATCGCCGCCCCGGTGTCCAGGATCGCCTGGTACATCGAGACCTGGCGGTCGTAGAGGGAGGTGAGCAGCACGCCGTAGACGCGGTTGCGGCCCGCGGCTCCGCCCAGCTCGTTGAGCAGGCGCACGTCGGGGTCGAGCGGCCCGGTGGGCAGCCCCGACCTGATCGTGACGACCAGCTTCTCGACCGGGTCGGTGAGGGTGGCGAGCTGGCGCAGGCGCTGCTCGTAGAAGCGCTCCATGCCCGCCTGCTGCGCCTCGACCAGCAGCTCGCTGAGGTCGGGGTAGTGGTACAGCACGGCCCCGGAGGTCAGCCCGGCCTCCTCGGCGACGTGCGAGAGCTGTACGCCGTCGATGCCGTGGCGGATGATGGCCCTGCGCGCGGCCTCGATCAAGTCGATGCGCCGATCACTGCGGCTCTTACGCTGAGCCACCCTCACCACCTTCACTCGTTGGGCCACTTTTCAGTTAGCCGTGACCATAGTGCCCTTAACTTGACCTTCACGCTAGATCCGTTTTTGAATTCACCTTCAAAATAACGAGTGTCCCCAGGAGTCTCGATGTCTCTCACGTTCCTGTTCATGCCGGAAAGCGCGTACGGACCGACCAACAACTGCATCGGCATCGGCGACATCCTGCGCAAGCGCGGTCACCGCGTCGTCTTCGCCGCCGAGGCGTCATGGAAGGGCAAGCTCGAGGCCCTCGGCTTCGAGGAGGACCTGGTCGACCTGGCCCCGCCGTCCGACGAGGAGCAGGACCCGGGCCAGTTCTGGAAGGACTTCATCCGCGACACGGCGCCGGAGTACCGCAAGAGCACGAGGGAGCAGCTCGAGACCGTCATCAAGCCCATCTGGGCCGAGCTGATCGACGGCGCGAAGTACTGCGAGCCGCAGCTCAAGGCCATCATCGAGCGGGTGAACCCCGACGTGATCATCGAGGACAACGTGCTCACGTTCCCCGCTCTGATCACCGCGGGCAAGAAGTTCGTCCGGATCGTCTCCTGCCAGCCGCTGGAGGTGCGCGGCCCGAACATCCCGCCGGTCTTCTCCGGCCTGCCCGCCGGCGACCGCTCGGAGTGGGACGCCTTCCGCGCCGAGTACGAGCGCACCCACCGCGAGCTGTGGACCGCCTGGAACGAGTGGTGCGTCGAGCAGGGCACCCCGCCGCTGCCCGACCTCGACTTCATCCACGAGGGCGACCTGAACCTCTACGTCTACCCGGAGATCCTCGACTACGTCGCCGACCGCCCCCTGGGCCCGACGTGGCACCGCCTGGACTCCTCGGTGCGCGAGACCGACGAGGACTTCACGCTGCCCTTCGAGCGCAACGAGCACGCGCTGATCTACTTCTCGCTCGGCTCGCTCGGCTCCGCCGACGTGGAGCTCATGCAGCGCGTGATCGACGTGCTGGGCACCACCCCGCACCAGTACATCGTCTCCAAGGGCCCGCTGCACGAGGAGATCAAGCTCCACGACAACATGTGGGGCGAGGAGTTCCTTCCGCAGACTAAGATCATCCCACTGTGTGACTTGGTCATCACCCATGGCGGCAACAACACGACCACCGAGGCACTGCACTTCGGCAAGCCGATGATCTTGCTGCCGCTCTTCTGGGACCAGTACGACAACGCCCAGAGGGTCGATGAGCTCGGCTACGGTGTGAGGCTCTCCACCTACACCTTCGCCGACGAGGAACTCACAGGGGCGATCGCGAAGCTGCTCGGCGACACCGAGCTGCGGGCGCGCATCGCCGCCGCGGGCGAGGAGATCCGGCGCCGTGACGGCCTGCGCAAGGCCGCCGACCTGATCGAGCAGCTCGCTCGTTAGCACGACCTGAAAGTTGAAGTCTTCCTGATGCGCACACTGATCAACCCCGCCACCGGCCTCGCCTTCGCCGAGGTTCCCGACACGCCCGTGGAGGAGGTCGCCAAGGCCGTCGCCGCCGCGCGGGCCGCGTACGAGGAGTGGTCGCAGGCCACGCCCGCCGAGCGCGCCCGGGTGCTGCTGAAGGTGGCCGACCTGGTGGAGGCCGAGGCCGAGGAGCTGACCAGGCTGGAGGTCGAGGAGACGGGCAAGCCGGCGGCGGTCTTCCGCGACGGCGAGCTGCCCTTCGCCGTCGACAACCTGCGCTTCTTCGCCGGGGCTGCCCGTTCCCTGGAGGGCACGGGTGCCGGGGTGTTCAGCGCCGGCTACACCTCGGTCCTGCTGCGCAGGCCCGTCGGTGTGGTGGGGTCGATCGCGCCGTGGAACTTCCCGTTCGTGATGGCGGTCTGGAAGGTCGGGCCGGCGGTGGCCGCGGGCAACGCCGTGGTGATCAAGCCGGCCCCCCAGACTCCCCGCACGACGCTGCGTCTGGCCGAGCTGTTCGCCGCGGCCGGCGCTCCCGAGGGCCTGGTACGCGCCGTCACCGGCGACGCCGAGGTGGGCCAGGCCCTCGTCACCGACCCCGGCGTGGACATGGTCAGCGTCACCGGCTCCACCGAGACCGGTCGCGCGGTCATGACCGGCGCCGCGGCCACGCTCAAGCGGGTCCACCTCGAACTCGGCGGTAAAGCGCCGGCGCTGGTGTTCGAGGACGCCGACCTGGCGGAGATGGCCCGTGGGGTGGCCATGGGGGCCACGTACAACACCGGCCAGGACTGCACCGCCGCCACCCGCGTCTACGTCGCCCGAGAGATCTTCGGCGACGCGGTGGAGGCGCTCAGGGAGACCCTGGCCGGCATCACCGTCGGCGATCCCTGGGATCCCTCGACGGACATCGGCCCGCTGATCTCCGCCGCGCACCGCGACCGGGTGCACGGCTTCGTCTCGCGGGCCGGCGGGCGCGTCCTGCACGGCGGCTCCCCGAGTGGGGGCTCCGGCTTTTTCTACCCGCCCACGCTTGTGACCGATATCGCACAGACCAGCGAGATCGTCCAGGATGAGCTGTTTGGACCGGTCCTGGTGGCGCTCCCCTTCGATGGAGAGGACGAAGCGGTCCGGCTGGCCAACGACACTAGATACGGCCTCGCCTCGTCGGTGTGGTCGCGTGACGTGGCTCGCGCGATGCGCGTGTCCCACCGGCTGGACGTGGGCGTGACCTGGGTCAACGATCATCTGCCGATCGCCAGCGAGGCTCCGCACGGCGGGGTCAAGGGCAGCGGGTTCGGCAAGGACATGAGCCAGGAGGCGGTGCAGGAGTACTCGGTGACGCGGCACCTGATGGTGAAGCACGCGGCACCGGCCGAGCGGGATTCGTTCCGGCCCGCCTGAAAACGTGGTGGCGTCAGTGCCCAAAGTGCCTCTTTGGGCGCCTGTGATGGGATATGTTCAGTTGGCCGATCTGGTACGGGTTGTGTTCCAATTACCCGGCCGGACAGAATCCCATGCGCCACACGCGTGTCTGATTTTCTTCGAGCACGTACCGGCGAGAGGTTGCGAGACTCAGTGAGGACGAAAGACCCCAGGCACACCAGGCCAGGGGAGTACACAGGCGGACGGTTCCGGCTGGCGAACTGGCGTGTGCGCTCAAGGCTGGTCGCTCTGATCCTCATCCCCACCGTCGTGGGCGTGCTGCTCGCCGGCATCCAGCTGGCCGACGCCATCGGCACCAGCGCCGAGTACAAGCGGCTCACCCAGGTGGCCGAGCTGGTCCAGCGCGTCGGCGGGCTGAACCACGAGCTGGCCAGGGAGCGTACGCTCACCGCCTGGTACGTCGCCGACCGCCGCAGGGGCGGCCGCCTGGTGCAGCTCAAGACGCAGCGCCAGGCCACCGACAAGGCCAAGCAGCAGGTGCTGTCGGCCGCATCCGCCATCGACGCCTCCCACTCCGCGCGCGTGCGCGAGGGCGTCAGGAACATGCGCCGCTGGCTGGAGGGCCTCGACAGCCTGCGCGAGTCGATGACGGGCAACATCCCGCCCCGAGCCGTCGTCGGCACGTACAGCACGATGATCGAGACGTTCTCCAGCCTGCAGGGCGACCTCGGTGACGGCGTCGCCGACGACCGCCTGCAAGGTGACGTGGCCGCGCTCGGCTCGCTGCAGCGGATGAAGGAGGAGACGGCGCGCCAGCAGATCATCCTGATCAACACGATGATCCAGCGCGCGCTCAAGGTCGACAGCACCGACTGGTCGGACTTCCTCGGCTCCTGGGACAAGCAGCAGACCGAGCTGGCCTCCTTCGAGCAGGAGGCCGCTCCGGAGGACCTCAAGGCCTACCGCGACACGGTCAAGGGCCCCGACGTCGACCTCGCCGACGCGATGCGGCAGCGCGCGCTCGCCCAGGTGAGCGCCGGCAACCGCATCCGCGACCTCGACGTCACCACCAACCGCGACCTCAACGAGTGGTACGAGGTCACCACGACCGTCTCCAACGCGATGCGCAAGGTCGAGGACGGCCTGGCCACCAAGATCGTGACGACCACCCGCGACCTGAGCGAGGCCGAGCAGCGCAACGCCATCATCTCCGGTGCGCTGATCCTCGTCCTGCTGCTCCTGGTCCTGATCATCACCACCCGCGTGGCCGGTTCGCTGGTCCGCCCGCTGCGCCGGCTGCGGGCCGAGGCGCTGCAGGTCGCCACGACCCGGCTGCCCGAGACCGTCCGCATGCTGCGTGAGCAGGGTGAGGGCGCCCAGGTGCCCGAGGCGCCGTCGGTCGGCATCAACACCCGTGACGAGATCGGTGAGGTGGCGCGGGCGTTCGACGAGGTCCACCGCGAGGCGATCCGCCTGGCGGGCGACGAGGCCAAGCTGCGCGCCAACGTCAACGCCATGTTCGTCAACCTCTCCCGCCGCAGCCAGACGCTGGTCGAGCGGCAGCTGCAGCTCATCGAGGGCCTGGAGCAGGGTGAGGAGGACGAGCAGCGACTCGCCAACCTCTTCCGCCTCGACCACCTGGCCACCCGCATGCGGCGCAACAGCGAGAACCTCCTGGTTCTCGCCGGCCAGGAGGCCGCGCGCAAGTGGAGCGAGCCGGTTCCGCTGGTCGACATCGCCCGCGCCTCGCTGTCGGAGGTCGAGGGCTACGAACGGGTCCAGATCCAGATCCCGTCCGGCACCATGATCGTCGGCGCCGCCGTCACCGACGCCGTCCACCTGCTCGCCGAGCTGATCGAGAACGCGATCTCCTTCTCTCCGCGCGAGAGCAAGGTCACCGTGACCAGCACGCCCACCGAGGGCGGCGTCCTGGTCACGATCAACGACCAGGGCATCGGCATGAGCCAGGAGGAGCTGGCCGAGGCCAACTGGCGCCTGGCCAACCCGCCCGTCGTGGACGTGTCCGTCTCCCGCCGCATGGGCCTGTTCGTGGTCGGCCGCCTGGCCCTGCGCCACGGCATCCGCGTCCAGCTCAGCCAGCGCGAGCACGGCGGCCTGAGCGCCCTGGTGATGATGCCCGACGTGCTCATCAGCACCGGCACCGGCAAGCAGCAGGGCGGCCAGTACGAGGCGTTCACCTCGTTCGACCCGAGCTCGTTCGGCCAGCCGTCGCGCAACGGCCACCCGTCGTTCGACGACGTGCCCGGCCAGGTCATGGACACCCAGTGGCCGGGTTCTGTGCCCCCGCCTGGCTCCGGCGGCAACTGGCCGTCGTTCGGCGAGCAGTCGCCGTCCTTCCCCGACCCGGCGCCGTCCGCGTTCGGTGACCAGCCGTCGGTCTTCGGCGGCGAGCAGCCGTCGGGCGCCGGCGAGCCGCAGCGGGCCGACGAGCCCCGCTGGCCGTCGTTCGCCGAAGAGCCTCCGGCCGTGCCGCAGCAGTCCGCCGGCGAGCCCCGCTGGCCCTCCTTCGCCGAGGAGACGCCGCAGCCCGCCGCGGAGCAGCAGTCGTTCGCGGAGAACCGGTGGCCCTCGTTCGCCGAGCAGCCACCGCCGCCGCAGAACGACGAGCCGCAGTGGCCGTCCTTCGCGACCGAGCCGCCGCAGCAGCAGGAGGAGGAGTCGAGCTGGTCGTCCTTCGCCGACCCGCTGCCGCGCAGGTCGCTGTTCGACGCGGGCGACCGGCCCAAGCCCCAGTTCGGCGAGGGCTACCGCTCGCCGTTCGCGGAGGAGCCCAAGCCGGCCGACCAGTTCGAGCAGAACGGCCACTCTTCCTACAACCCGTTCGGTCCCGGCGAGTACTCCTCGCAGGACATGACCGGTCCGCTCCCCGCGGTGCGCAACTCGCCGATGGACGAGCAGAACGAGGAGTACCTGCCGATCTTCTCGTCGGTCGGGTCCGACTGGTTCCGGCGTCCCGACCCGGAGGTGCTCAAGCAGCGCTCCGAGCCGGAGCCCGAGTCCGATCCGGAGAGCACCGCGGTCCATCCGCCGGTGAGCGCCGACGGTCCGCCGCCGCAGGGGGCGGCTCAGGGCGGCACGAGCCGGTCCGGGCTGCCGCAGCGCAAGCCGGGCGCGTCGGGCCTCAGCTCGTCGTGGTCGTCGCCCGCGGACTCCGGCTTCCAGGCCGCGCAGGCCGCCATCAAGCCGCAGATGGGCGGTGTGACGGCGTCGGGCCTGCCGCGGCGTGTCCCCAAGGCCAACCTGGTGCCCGGTACGGCTAGCCTGGCCGAGCCCCAGGCGACGTCACCGGCACCGCAGATCTCACCCGAGCGGTTGCGCAGCCGGCTCTCCAGCTTCCAGCAGGGTGTCCGGCAAGGCCGGGCGGTCACCCGCGGAGAAGTACACGAGGAGGACAAATGAGAGAAATGAGCCAGGGAGCGCGCGGCATTAGCTGGCTGATCACGGACTTCGTGAACAACGTGCCAGGCGTCGCCCACACGGTCGTGGTGTCGTCTGACGGGTTGCCGCTGGCCTTCTCCGAGGGGTTCCCCAAGGACCGGGCCGACCAGCTGGCCGCGGTGGCCTCCGGCGTGATCAGCTTGACCCAGGGCGCCGCGCGGGTGTTCGAGGGCGGTATGGTGACCCAGACCGTTATCGAAATGCAGCGTGGGCTCTTGATGATCATGTCGATCAGTGACGGATCCTGCTTGGCCGTGCTGGCCGCTCCCGACTGTGACATGGGTCTGGTCGCGTACCAGATGACGTTGCTGGTCGAGCGGGCCGGTCAGGTGCTGACTCCGGCCGTACGCGCTGAGCTGCAAGCGGCCCGCCCCCGCTGAAAACGGGCGGTGACAGGAGAACATGGTGTCAGGTCAGCAGGGTTGGGCTGGTGATAGTACTCCGCCGCATCCGGCGGCTCCCCGTCCGCAGAAGCCGAGCTCCCTGGTACGGCCCTATGCCGTGACCGGGGGGCGTACGGCCCCGCGGATGAAGTTCGCCATGGAGGCCCTCGTGTCCTCCGTGACGTCGGAATACCAAGACATTTCCCTACTAAGTCCGGAGTATCAGGCGATCATTCAGCTGACTCGGAACGTCCGGTCGGTTGCCGAGATCTCCGCCCTTTTACGCCAGCCTCTTGGCGTGGTCCGGGTGCTGATCGCCGACATGGCGTCGGAAGGCCTGATCCGCGTGCACCAGCCTGCGCTGGACGCGGGAAAGCCGGACCTCAACTTGCTCGAAAGGGTGCTCAGTGGACTTCGCAGGCTCTAGCCCCGGCCTAACCTCGACGAAGATCGTCGTGGCCGGAGGCTTCGGCGTGGGGAAGACGACGTTCGTGGGTGCGGTTTCGGAGATCCTGCCGCTCACCACGGAGGCGGTCATGACGGACGCCTCGGCGCACGTCGACGACGTCTCGCTCACGCCGAACAAGACGACCACGACCGTCGCGATGGACTTCGGCCGGGTCTCACTCGATCGTGATCTGATTCTCTACCTGTTCGGCACGCCCGGACAGCACCGGTTCTGGTTCATGTGGGACGACCTCGTACGCGGTGCCATCGGCGCCGTCGTCCTCGTGGACACCCGCCGGCTCGCCGACAGCTTCCCGGCCATCGACTACTTCGAAGAGGCCAAGCTGCCGTTCGTGATCGGCGTCAACGGCTGGGACGGGCACTTCGCGCACGCCGAGGAGGAGATCAGAGAGGCGCTGTCGATCGGTGAGCACATCCCGATCGTGCGTCTCGACGCCCGGCAGCGCGAATCGGTCAAGGCCACCTTGATCACTTTGGTGGAGCACGCCCTGACCCGCCACATGCACTCGCCGGTCTGACACACGTGTGACGAGGCGCCGCCCGGGAGGCCGGGCGGCGCCTCGTCGTGCGTACGGAGCCGGACACAGGGCCGGCTTTCGCAGGCGCCGTCAGACGGTGGCGTGGCCGCGCACCAGACGGCCGACCTCGGCGCGCAGGTGCACGAAGTCGGGGTGCTCGCGCGTGGTGATCTGGTCGCGCGGGGCGGGCAGGTCCACCTTCAGGTCGCCCACGACGTGCGCCGGCGCCTTGGACAGCACGACCACCCGGTCGCCCACGTAGACGCTCTCGTCGATGTCGTGGGTGATGAGCACGATCGTCATCTGGTGGTGGCCGCGCACCTTGAGCACCAGGTCCTCAAGGTCCTCCCTGGTCTGGGCGTCCACCGAGCCGAACGGCTCGTCCATGAGCAGCAGCGAGGGCCGGTAGGCCAGCGCGCGGGCGATCGCCACCCGCTGCTGCATGCCGCCGGAGAGCTGGAACGGGTATTTGCGCGCGGCGCCTTCGAGCCCCACCGACTCCAGGGCCTCCTGGGCGGCCTCGCGGCGCTGGCGCTTGTCCATGTTCTTGCGGCGCAGCGGCAGCGCCACGTTGTCGGCGACCGACATCCAGGGGAACAGCGAGCGGCTGTAGTCCTGGAAGACCACGGCGAGGTTGTCGGGCGTCCGGCGGACCAGCTCGCCCTCGACCTTGACCTGCCCGCCGGTGGGGGTGATCAGGCCGGCGATGGAGCGCAGCAGCGTGGACTTCCCGCAGCCCGACGGGCCGACGATGCAGAGCAGTTCGCCCGCGGCGACGCTCAGGTTGAGTCCTTCGATGGCGTGGTGCGCGTTGGGAGTACCGCTGCCGTACACATGGGAAAGGTTCTCTATCTCGAGCAATGGATTTCCTTGGGGGGCGAGACCGCGGGCAGTGCGGCGACTCTTTCAGAGCCGGAAATGACTCTAGCGGAGCGGTAAATGCATGACATGTCAGTCAGGTAACCCTATTCGGGGCGTGATCTTACTCTTGCGGGAACGTCACGGCCATGGGGGCCCGCGGTTCATACACTCCAGGACTCCCTTTCGTTCAGCGCGCGCACGTCGGCGTCCGAGATACTTCGCTGCGCGTCCGCCATGGCGGCCAGCTCCTCCTCGCTCAGCACCTCGCGGATGTCACCGAACCCGTTGGGGGCGCGCTCGGTCACCAGCGTGATCGTCTCTTCGATGGGCAGCGCCCGATGCGCAAGCACCAGCGCCGACGTGGGCGGGCGCCGCTCCTCCTCGTACGCCGCCAGCCCGCGCTCGGCGTCGTCGTGCGTGGCCAGGCAGCGCGCCAGCACCCGCGCGTCGAGCACCGCCTGCGACCCGCCGTTCGACCCGATGGGGTACATCGGATGGGCGGCGTCGCCGAGCAGCGTCACCCGCCCTTGCCGCCATTGCGGCAGCGGATCGCGATCGACCATCGGATATTCGAGTATCCGGTCGGTGGCGGAGAGCAAAGCGCCGATGTCGGCGAGGCGATACTTCCAGGACGCGAAATGCGCCGACACCTCCGCCGAACTTCCCCGGCGGTACCAGTCGGCGGCGGAAACGACGCCCGGTTCGCTCACCTTCACCTCCGCGACCCAGTTGATCAGCCGCGGATTACGCGCAGAGATGTGATAAGTAACAAATTTTCCGGCGCGGTTGGAGCCGCCCACGAGCACGGTCGCGCCGTCCATGATCTGCTCGCCCTCGGCCACCCCCCGCCACATCCTGATGCCCGACCACAGCAGCGGCCCGCCGGACGGCCACAGCCGCTCGCGCACCGCCGACTGCACGCCGTCGGCGCCGACCAGCACGTCGGCCCGCTCCCGCACCAGCTCATCGCCCTCGCGCAGCGTGACGAGCACGCCGTCGCCGTCCTGCGCGACGTCCTCGAACCTGACGCCCGTGCGCACCGGCACGCCCCGCTCCCGCACCGCGGCGAGCAGCGCGAGCTGCAGCTCGCCGCGGTGAATGCTGTACTGGGGCCACCGGTAGCCGGCCTTCCGGCCGCGCGGCAGGGACAGGATGACGTTGCCGTGCCGATCGGCGAAGGTCATGAACGTCGTCTCCACGCCCAGCCCGGCCAGCGCATCGCCGAGGCCGAGCTCGGTCAGCTCGCGCACGGCGTGGGGCTGGAGGTTGATGCCCACGCCGAGCGGCCGCAGCGTACGGGCCGCCTCCACCACCACGCAGTCAAGTCCGGCGGCATGCAGGCTGAGCGCCGTGCTGAGGCCCCCGATGCCGCCGCCCACGATCATCGTCCGCACGGCAGGGACTCTAACCGACGAGGTTCCTGGCGGCGCGGTGCCAGGCGAGCACCCGCCGCTCGACGACCAGGAACAGCTCGTTGAGCAGGTAGCCCAGCACGCCGAGCAGCACGATACCGGCCCACATGGCGGGCAGGTCGAAGCTCTGGTAGGCGCCGGTGAGCTGGAAGCCGATGCCGTTGGACGTGCCGGGCAGCAGCTCGGAGAAGACCATGACGATCAGGGAGAGCGACACGGCCAGCCGCAGCCCGGCGAACATCTTGGGCAGCGTCGAGGGCAGGATCACCCGCCACAGCCGCTCGGCCCACGAGAGCCGGAACGCCTGGCAGGTCTGCAGATGCAGTGGCTCCACCGAACGGGCGCCGTCGGCGGTGTTGAGCAGCACCGGCCACACGATGCTGAAGATCATGAACGCCAGCTGCATCTTCATCCCGAACCCGAACAGCACCACGAAGACCGTGGCCAGCGCGGGCGGCGGGACCGCGCGCAGGAACTGCAGCACGCCGTCGAGGTAGTCGTACACCCGGGCCGACAGGCCCACCGCGAGGCCGAGCAGCACCCCGATCAGCGCGCCGGCGGCGAAGCCGATCGCCATCCGGCCCAGGCTGGGCAGGATGTTGCGGATGGCCTCGTCGGTCAGGAACAGCGTGGCCGGCGAGCCGGAGAACCACAGGGAGTGCATCCTGGTCACGATCGTGCTCGGCGGCGGGAAGAACGTGCTGCCCGCAAGCCGCGTGCCCAGCTCCCACAGCGCGACGAGCACGGCCAGCACGAGGACGCGGAAGACGGCCGTACGCCTGCCGCGCCCCCTCGCGAAGCCTCTCCTCATGACGGCCTCCCGAGCTGCTCGTGGTGCCAGCGGAAGGTGTGGCGCTCGACCCAGACCAGCAGCGCGTTGACCAGCACGCCGAACACCCCGACCCAGAACACCCCGGCAAGGATGTCGGTCATGCGGGCGGGCACCGCGATGCCGGCGAAGAAGATGAACACGCCGATGCCCTCGCCGCGGCCGGCCACGATCTCGGTGCTCACGGTCAGGATGAGCGCCACCCCGGACGCCAGGCGGACGCCCGTGAGGATGAAGGGCGCCGAGGCGGGGAGGCTGACGCGCATCAGGACCGACAGCGGGCCGAAGCCGTAGGAGCGCAGCGACTCCTTGGCCACGGGGTCGACGCCGCGCAGGCCGTACATGGTGTTGTAGAGGACGGGCCAGAGCGAGGCGTAGAAGACGAGCGCGACGCGCTGCTGCAGGCCGGTGCCGATGATCAGCGCCACCAGCGGGATCAGCGCCACCGACGGGATCGGCCGCAGGAACTCCACCACCGAGCGGGTGGCGGCGTCGATGATCGGCACGCTGCCCAGCAGCACGCCCAGCGGCACGGCGACCACGGCCGCCAGGCACAGCCCGATCGCCCAGGCGAGCGCGCTGGCCAGCGCGTGGGCATGGAAGGCGGGGTCGGCCACGAGCCCGGCCGCCCTGACGAGGATCTCGCTGGCGGGCGGCAGGAACTCGGGGTCGGCGAGACCCGTCCTGCTGAGCAGCTCGATCAGCGCGGCGAAGGCGAGCGCCCCCGCCGCCCGGCGCGACCACCGCGTGGCCGGTGACGCCGGGCGGGCGGGTGACAGGGTCTGCGCGCTCACCCGGACGTGGTGGGCGACATGAGCGTCTTGACGTCGATGGCCTTCGACAGCCACTTCGCCTCCAGCATCCAGTCGGCCACCCGCTGGAGGCGGACCGGGTTGTCGTTGCTGGAGAAGTAGGGGAAGGTCACCGTGGCCGCGGTGGCGGCGTCGATCTGCGTGAACGTGGGCAGCACCTTGGCCACCACCTCACGGTTGTTGGCCATGAGCTTGCCCGCGTTGTGTATGGCCCGCTGGAAGGCCGCGGCGGTCTTCGGGTGCTCGTCGTACCACTCCTGGGTGCTGACGTACCCGGAGATGGGGAACTCGGCCGCGGGGCCGGAGGCCGGGTCGAGGATCTTGCGGGCGCCCATGGTGGCCGTGGCGGCCGTGACCATGGGCTCGCCGAGATAGGCGGCGTCGATCTGGCCGCCCTTCCACGACGGCATGATGTTCTGGAACGTCACCTGCACATAGTTGATCTTGGTGGGGTCGACGTTGTTGGCCTTGAGCACCTGGGTGAGCGCCAGCTCCTGGAAGTTGTGCAGGACGTTGACGTTGATCGTCTTGCCCTCCAGGTCCTTGGGCGTTTTGATCGGTGAGTCCGGCAGGGCCATGATGCTGAGCGAGTCGGGGGCCGCGCGAGAGCCCTCGGCCAGGATGCGCACTTTCAGCGCCTGCTTGTCGTGCGCGGCGAACATCGACACGTAGTTGCCGAACATCGCGTCGATCTCGCCCTTGACCAGCATGGGTATGGCCTCTGGAGCGGCCTGGACGACTTGCGGGGTCACCTCCAGGCCCTCCTTCTCGAAGAGCCCTTGGTCGATGGCCACGTAGATGGCGGCGCTGTCGATCGCCGGCAGCGTGGCGACCTTGAGCTGGGTCTTCTCCAGCCCTCCCGCCGCGGCGGCGGACGGAGGGGCGCTGGTGTTCGGGTCGCCGCCCGAGCTGCACGCCACGGCACCGAGCGTCAAAGCGAACCCGATGATGGCGGCCCTGGCGGAACGGCCAAGCCTCATGTCAGGGACTCCTCTCGGATGGAGCCAAGGGGGGAACCGGGCGGCTTCTGCTCCCGGGGACTGTGTGCCTGACGCACAACAGAGATCGACGGTAGCACCAAAAAGCCGTTCATTATCGGAAAGCTGACACTTGTGGTTGCAATGTCTGTTTATCGCTCTATCGTGAAATTTTGGCGGACGTGTGCGATCTTGAAAAATGTCTGTTTTGGGAAGGGTGGTGCTACCGGGAACCTACGTTACTTCTGATTCTTGTCAAGCGTCTTCTGCGAGTCGGGAGGTGGCTCGCGGGGCGACCCCTCCTTGCCTGTTTTGCCTGGTAGAAGGCCGTTTATCGATTCTGTCATATTTTCTGGACATTCGGGGACAAACACCTCATCGGGGCACTAGTAGTGGTTGGCCCTTCCCCACCCGTGTGCTCAAATGACGCTTATCTCGATATGTCGTCGTACAAAACTGCCCCACCCTGCAATACCGCTGGTCCACCCGAGAATTCCCCTCCTCAAAGGGCGAGAGGTTGCGAAGGCAAGTGAGAACGCAGAACGCTGAAGCTTCCGCTGACCGCGAGCCGCACGGCCATCAGAAGCGACGGCTGTCCAAACCTTCATCGCGCAGGTTCGGACTGGGCAACTGGCATGTCCGATCGCGCCTCATCGCGCTGATCGTGGTGCCCACCGCCGTCGCCGTCGGCCTGGGCGGGCTGAACGTCATCACCTCGCTCAGCGATGCCCGCACCTACCAGACCCTCAGAGAGGTCGCCGAGCTCAGCCAGCAGCTCGGGGCCGTCACTCATGAGCTCGGCTACGAACGCGACGAGACCGCCCTCTACATCGCCGAGGGCCGGCCGGACAGCCGCGAGGCGCAGCTGCGCACCACCTACAGCCAGGTCAACGGCCTCATCGACGAGGCCAAGCAGCAGGCCAACGCACTCGGCGAAACCCACGGCGAGGCCGTGCGCCCCGTGCTGCGCCGGCTTGAGGAGATCCCGACGCTGCGGGAGACCGCGGTCAACGGCAAGATCCAGCCACTGCCGATGATCAGGAAGTACTCGGAGATCATCTCGGCGCTGCTGCAGTTCCACGACCAGGTGGGCCAGGTCGCGGTGGACGACGAGGTGGCCGACTCCGCCAGCGCGATGGCGGCCATCTCCAGGGCCAAGGAGCAGGCGTCCAGGCAGCGCGGCATCCTCGCCAGCGCGCTGGACAAGAGGGCGTTCGACAGCGGCGAGCTGGACGCGCTCACCGACGCCAAGTCGCGCGAGGAGAGCGAGGAGACGCTCTTCGCCACCCTCGCCACCCTCGACCAGCTCGAGCTCTACCGCAACACCGTCGTCGGCAGGGACGTCGACCAGACCGACCTGTTCCGGCTGCGCGCGATGGCGCAGGCGGCGGAGGGCAAGCAGCTGAGCATCGGCGGCGGCGCCGACCGGGACGTGGCCACCTGGTTCGACGTCAGCACCGGCAAGATCGACGCGCTGCGCAGCGTGGAACGCGAGCTGTCGTCCTCGGTGATCCTGCGGGCCAGGAGCCTGGAGGAGGGCGCCTACCGCGCGGCGATGATCTCCGGCGGGCTCATTCTGCTGCTGCTGATCGCGGTCATCGCGATCATCTCGCTCATCGCGCGCTCGCTCATCAGGCCGCTGCGCCGCCTGCGCCGCGAGGCGCTCGACATCGCAGGGCAGCGCCTGCCGGAGACCGTACGGCAGCTGCGCGAGAACGGTGAAGGCGCGATCGGCCCCGTCGAGCCCATCGGGGTGGACACGCTCGACGAGATCGGCGAGGTCGCGCGGGCCTTCGACGAGGTGCACCGCGAGGCGGTCCGGCTGGCGGGCGAGGAGTCGAAGCTGCGCAGCAACGTCAACGCGATGTTCGTGAACCTGTCGCGGCGCAGCCAGACCCTGGTGGAGCGGCAGATCACCCTCATCGACAGCCTGGAGCAGGGCGAGCAGGACGAGCAGCGGCTCGGCAACCTGTTCAAGCTCGACCACCTGGCCACCCGCATGCGGCGCAACAGCGAGAACCTGCTGGTGCTCGCCGGTCAGGACCCGCCGCGCCGCTGGAGCCAGCCGGTGAAGATCGTGGACGTGGCCCGCGCCTCGCTGTCGGAGGTGGAGAACTACGAGCGGGTCGTGCTCCAGGTGCCCGACGGGGTGTCGGTGGCCGGCCAGGCCGTCAATGACGTCATCCACCTGCTCGCCGAGCTGGTCGAGAACGCGCTGTCGTTCTCGCCACGCGAGACCAGGGTGACGGTGTCGGGCAGCAGGATCGACGGCGGCGGCGTGATGCTGTCGATCACCGACTCCGGCATCGGCATGACCCAGGAGGAGCTGGCCGCCGCCAACGAGCGGCTGACCGAGGCGCCCAGCGTGGACGTCTCCGTCTCCCGCCGCATGGGCCTGTTCGTGGTCGCCAGGCTGGCGCACCGCCACGGCATCCGCGTCCAGCTCCGCCCCCACAGCTCGGGCGGGCTGACCGCCATGGTGCTCATCCCCGAGAACATGCTGGGCTCCCAGACGCCCGGCTTCTCCGGCATGCCGTCCTTCTCCGGCAACCAGCCGCCCGCATTGGCGGGCGCGGCGAGCGGCGGGCCGCGAGGGGACGAGCCCTACGCGGGGCCGCACCCCGCGCCGCCCGCCACAGACTGGCCCCAGCCGCCGGCCATGCAGTACGGCCCCGGCCATCCGTCCTTCCCGTCGAACCCAGAGCTCGGGTCCGGCTGGCCCGCGCCCAACCCGGAGGGCGCGGCGAGCTGGAGCCCGCCTCCACAGGGCCAGGACGGTGGCTGGAGCGGCACCGGGCAGGACGCCGGCGCGGGATGGGGCGCGTCCCCATCGGGGGCGTCCGGCCAGGAGCCCGGCGGCTGGGGCGCCACCCCGCCAGGTCACGACAGCGCGGGCGCGTGGGGCGCGCCGGGCTCGCTCGGCTCCTCCGGCTCATCCGGGCCGGAGGCGAGCAGCGCGTTCGGCAAGCCCTGGCAGCCCGACCCCGCGGCCTGGCCGCCGGAGCCGTACGCGAGCGACGTGTGGACCCCGGCGCGCAACTCGTCGTGGAACGGCGAGAACGGCCTGCCCAGGCGGCCGGAGTCCGAGTCGTCCGGCGGCGGCTGGAACCAGGACGGCACGTCGTCCCAGCGGCCCGGCTTCGACCGGCCGGAGCCGGGGAGCGCGAGCGAGCCGCCGTCGCGCACCGACGACCACCTGCCGATCTACTCGGCGGTCGAGTCCGCCTGGTTCGGCGCGAACGGCGCGAGCTGGGGATCGTCGAAGGCGGACGAGGGCTGGAGCGCGGCCGAGGCGGTACGCGAGCCGACCCGCGACGGCGTCACCGCCAGCGGCCTGCCCAAGCGGGTGCCCAAGGCGAACCTGGTGCCCGGCTCGGCCGACACCTCCGCCTCGCCCAAGGGCGTGTCGCCGATGCCGACGATCTCGCCCGACCGGGTGCGCAGCCGGCTGTCCAGCTTCCAGCAGGGCTTCAGAGCAGCACGTGACGACATCAGCGAGGGCAGGGCGTTTTCCTCTGGACCCTCAGGCCCTAAGGAGAACGAAAGGGAGGAGGACGCGTGAACGATCTCAGCCACGCGGCGCGTGGAGTCGACTGGCTGATCACCGACTTCGTCAACACGGTCCCCGGCGTCGCGCACGCGGTGGTGGTCTCGTCTGACGGTCTGCCGTTGGCGGCGTCGGCGGGTTTTCCTGC
>NZ_JBFATY010000004.1:0-471418 GCF_040678535.1 Nonomuraea sp. NPDC052634
GGCGACGGCACCAATATCGAGCGCGCCTCTGCCACCAGCGATGGCATACCTACGCCGAGACAACACCATGATCACAACAATCTACGGCTGCCGTAACTGAGAGAGAGACGAGATGGCACACGTTGTGATCATTGGAGGCGGTTTCGCGGGCGTGTGGAGCGCGGCGGGCGCGGCGCTGGCACGCGAGCGCGCGGACGGAGATGCGGACCTGCGCATCACGCTCATCGCGCCGAACGAGCACCTGGTGCTGCGGCCGCGCCTGTACGAGCCGGAGCCGGACCTGGCCAAGGTGGAGCTGCGCAGGATCCTCGGGCCGATCGGCGCCGGACACGTGCGTGCCTCAGTGAGCACGATCGACACCGAACGCCGCATGGTGGTGGCCGATGGTGAGGAGATCGGTTACGACCGCCTGGTGCTGGCGGCCGGCAGCCGGCTCGTCCGGCCACATGACCTGCCCGGCGCTGAACGGCTCTTCGACATCGACACCCTCGACGGGGCCCGGCGGCTCGCCGACCATCTGCGCGACCGGGAAGACTACAAGGTCGTGGTCGTCGGTGCCGGGTTCACCGGTCTGGAGGCCGCGACCGCGCTGGCCGCCCGTGGCAGGGTGCTGCTGGTGGACCGGTCACAGGTGGTCGGCGACCAGCTCGGCCCGGGACCGCGCAAGGACATCGAGGCGGCGCTGGACGAGCTGAGCATCGAACGCCGACTCGGGACGACGGTGACCGAGGTCGGCGAAGGGTACGCCGTTCTGTCCGACGGCACCAAGGTCGAAGCGGACGTGGTGGTCTGGACGGTGGGGATGCGGGCCAGCGAGCTCACCCGGCAGATCTCCGGCGAGCTCGACCACCTCGGCCGGGTACCGGTGGATCGGCGGCTGCGCGCTCTGCCCGAGGTGTTCGCCGCCGGAGACACCGCCGCGGCGCCGTTCGACGCCGAGCACACGGTCATGCAGGCGTGCCAGCACGCCACCCCGCTCGGCAAGGTCGCCGGGTACAACGCGGCGGCCGACCTGCTCGGGATACCGCTGCGCGACTTCACCCCCGGCCCGTACGTCACCTGCCTGGACCTGGGCGGTGCGGGTGGGATCTTCACGCGGGGCTGGGACCGAAGGGTGATGGCCACGGGCAGCCACGGCAAGGAGATCAAGATGCAGATCAACCAGGCGATCCACCCGCCGGTCGACGACGCGGAGAAGATCCTCGCCGCCGCCGACCGCGTCCGCATCGACCACCCCTTCTTCCCCCGCGACGAGAAGGAGCCCACTCCCGCCGCCTGATCACCGCCCTCCCGCAGAACGCGGCGGGCCGCACTCGTGGCGGCTCAGAGCACGGCCGCCGAGATCCGGCCGGACCAGTGGTTCTACCTCAAGGAATCGCAGCACATGCCAGGAGCCGGCCCGTCGACGTTCGAGACCTGGGACCGCATGGACGGCCTCAGGTCGGCGCTCCGCCATGAAAGCGGGCGGTTGAAGGAGGGCCCGGTGGAGAAGGGGCCGACGAACGTGCGGCGTACCCAGCAGGAGGTGGAGGCCCTACCGGCCGATCCCGACGCACTGCTGCGGCATTTCCGCGATGCTCCAGAGCGTATGCCGCTGTCGATCTGCGTGCCGACCTGCCCGCCCGAGATCGCGCAGGACATGAAAGCGTTCGGGACGATCGGGTGGTACCTGAAGTACGGGCCCATGATCCCGCCGGACACGGCCGCGGCGATGTTCCAGGCGCTGGCGAAGATCCCGCATGTCTCCGTCGAGGAGGACGCCACGGACATGGATGGCCGCCACGGCGTCGGCGTGGTCTTCGACGCGGGCGAGCACGGCAGGCTCTTCTACGTGCTCGACCCGGGCGACTACCACTACATGGGTGTGAAGGCCGTGCATGACGGCCAGAGCTTTGGCATGTCGGTGCTCGGCGCTGGAATCGTGGACCGCGCGGGTGACACTCCTTAAGCGGTCGTCTCGGTGGGCGCGTCCCGGGCGCAGGTCGTGAGGCGAGGGCGAGATCGCGGACGAGGGGCGCCGCGGGTCGACGCGGAGCTGTTCAACAAGCTCTTCTCGCAGACGTTCGACCAGTCGAAGCGGGATGCGAAGGTCGTCCAGGTCTCCAGGGACTGGAGCACGTGCATACGGGCCGAAGGGCTGCGGTACGCCGACCCGCTCGCCGCCGTCTCCGACCAGCGGTGGATGCGGGGTGGCGGGTGGCCCGCCCACCAACGAGGAGATCCGGGCGGCGCAGGCGGACGTGAGGTGCAAGGTGAAGACCGGTCTCGTCTCCGTCTGGTCGGCCGCCGAGAAACGCATCCAGGAAAGCGCCGTACGCGCTCATCCGAAGGTGTTCGAGGCGTTGAAAGCGGCGAAGGACCGGCAATCGGAGTCCGCTCACGCGATCATCGCCGGTGCTCGGTGAACCCGTCCGCCGAGGAAATGCGCACGACGGCGGGGCCGGCGGGTGCCTAGGTTGGCCTGATGACGGAAACACCGGCCACGGGCTACGACGGCTTGGCCTCCCGCCTCGTCCCGGAAGACGAACTACGGCGGTTCCTGCTGGACTGCTTCGGGATCGCCGAGCAGGAGTTGTTCGTCGGCCACACCGGCCGGCTCGACGACGCTTTGCGGGATGTTCCGCAGGACGTGGTGTTCGCCGCCTTCTGCACCTACGAGGAGGCCCGCGGCCATTTCGCGATGTCGTTCGACGTCGGTATCGAGGGACGCCTCGCCGACCGGGTGGGCCGGCGGGAGTTCATCGAGAGGTTCGCAGCGCACTTCGACATGTACGTGCTGTACGGCGACACCGAACCGGCCTGGCTGTGGACGGTGATCCTGCCGGACGGCAGCCGCCTCCTCGCCGAGTTGGACGACGAAGACGGCAGATCCATGCTTGACGCGGTCACGGCGCCGGTGCCGGGACTGCCGGACGTTCGCGTGGATGAGGGTCTCTGGCAGATTCGATGATTCTGCGGGACGCCTTTCACCGAACCGGCCGGCAGGATCAGCGTCCGGTGGCGGTGTTCGATGACGTCGGTGATGCGGGACAGCGGCTGCTCGGGTTCACGGACGGGGGGTGGCGGAAGGCTTCGTCTGCTGGGCCCCGTGCCCGTACGACAGCGCCAGGCCGAGAGACACGGCCATCGCGATGCCCAGGAGAACGTTGGACGATGCCATGCCGACCCCTGTGCCGATGGCCAGGCCGCAAGGGAGGCCGAACTTCCAGTTGGGGAGGGTCTTCATGTTCTTCATGGCTCATATCCTTCCGTGGAGGCCGCGTGCGCAGTAGAGACGGAGATCATCGGTGTCGCATGACATCTGTCAATGGGAGCTCGGACCGGCCCGGAGTACCGTGAGGCCGGTGAGCAACCGTGGGGTGCTCTCAGTAGGGTCCCGTCATGGAGATCCCCGAGCCGGCTGAACTGATCCGGCTCTTCGAGGACGAGCCGGAGAGCGAGTACGAGGACGTTCACTGGCCGGTCGGCCTGCACTCATTTCGCCTGACCCAGGGCTCGGCATCGGTCCTTTGCTCCATCGACCCCCTGGCGAGTGAGGCGTACATCAGCCTCTACGCGGACGGCGAGGAGATCGCCTACCTCGGGCGGCTGCGGCGTCTCGGGAGACTGTCGGTTGAGCGCGAGCGGTCCGGCTATGAAGGGCTGACGCTGTGGTTCCAGGAAGACTTCAGGGAGCCGGTCATGCTCCAGACCAAGCCCACGATCCGGCTGGCATGGGACGTGAAGTCTTTCGGCGAGACGTGAAGCGGCCTCGGGAAGGGTGTGATCAATCGCCGGGCGCGGCCTGGATCGGCTGACGCCGGCATGAACACGTCCGCCTCGTCCTCGGTCTCGACCGTGAACCCGTGCCGTTCGTACTGTCGCCTAACCGGACTACGCCTGCTGCGCGTTCAGCCGGGCAGGCCGTTGCGGGCTTGGGTGGCCGTGCTCGGCTGAACGCTATTCAAGGTCGTACGTCTCCGGCCCCGCGTTCACCGCGGTCCGAAGTCCTTGCAGGCCGCCTTTTGGGCGTCACTGTGGTGCGCGCCAGTGAGCGAGCTGTTTGCTCGTGCTTTTGACCACGCGCGGTTCCGACTCGTCCTGCGGCCAGATCTGGAGGAGATAACGGTCGATGACTTCGTCGGAGGTGTCGGTCTCCGCGGCCTCGTCCATGTTCTTCGCGTGGTAGCGGAGCCGGTACCAGCCCGGCCCGGCGGGCAGCGCGGGGAGTTCGTGGACGTTCTCGCCGCCCCATTCGTGCAGGGACAGCCGGCCGGCCTCCGACTCGAGGCTGACTTCCACGATGTCCTCGTAACCTTCGGTGTCCGGCCCCGGGTCGTGGTCGGTCACGGTCACGGTGAAGCCGACCTTTCCGGTGTGCAGGCCCGTGATCAGGAAGGCTCCGCCCTCGTCCACCCGAAGGATCCCGACCGGGTGCTCGGGGTGGTCATCGGGTAAGTCCTCGAAGCCCATGGCGTCGTCGGTGTCGTCGAGAAGGTAGGCCTGGCCGTAGTGAACGCCCAGGTCGAACGACACGGTGTGAGTATCGGTCATGGCAGGGAAGCGTACGATCTCGCACTGACAATTCAGCGCGAGTCGCGTGGCGAGTGGCGCGATCTGCGGTGGCCGGCGGGGCCGGACACTGTGAAGGTTCCCGAGGCGGACGGTTCGAGCCGGTATCGCGCGTAGCGGTCGCCGGGCGGTGTGAACTCCAGGCCGTTCTCGTCGAGGGCGTTGCAGATCGTCGCCTGGCCGTTCGGGAAGCCGAAGCCCAGCGACACGATCGTGCCCTCGACGCCGTCCCTGTTGAGCAGCATCAGCAGTTCCACTGCCGTGCAAGGCTGTCCCACAAGCGCGGTGAGCTCGTCGATCGCGTCGTCTCGCCATTCGAGGTGGAAGTCCTGCCAGTCCAGGCCGCGTTCCGGGTCGATGGTGTTCCAGGTGATGGAGACCTCGTCGAACTTCCAGTGGTTGATCTCGACCTGTTCGCCCTCGAAGTTCAGCAGGATCGGGCAGTTCGTGAACCACTCGTCCGCATCGAGGTCCCACGCGAGGAGGGCGCGGGTCAGCCGGCGTCCTGTGAGGCGGGCCAGGCGCGCTCCATGCGTGGCCGTGATCGCCCGGCGGTCGCTCAGCCACTCCGGCCGGTATCCGGGGACTCCGAAGTCGAACATTCACCGATTGTCGCCCAGTCCATGCCTGCCGCTTGGGGTCTGCGCAGGGTTCACGAGCCTATGCGGCGGGTCGCGGAGTTCCGCGAGGCGGCATACGCGGTGGTGGCCAAGGCCACCACCGCCCCGTTCGTGAGCGCAAGGGCCCGTTCACTGTGACTTCTCGCCGCCGGCCACCGGTACGACCT
The DNA here is from genome assembly GCF_040678535.1 of Nonomuraea sp. NPDC052634. Lineage (NCBI taxonomy): Bacteria > Bacillati > Actinomycetota > Actinomycetes > Streptosporangiales > Streptosporangiaceae > Nonomuraea > Nonomuraea sp. NPDC052634. The sequence goes on from NZ_JBFATY010000004.1 coordinate 5,339, forward strand.
TGGTCTCCGTCAGGCGGTCGAGGATGCGGCGCCGGTCGCCCCACACGGCCGGGACCCAGTCCACCCACGCGAACGGCCCCAGCAGCAGGCATAGCCTGCGGACGATGCCGGTGATCGGGTGGATGCGCAGCCCGTTCTCGGTGACGACGCGGAGCTTCATCAGGCGCTTGCCCGGCGTCATGCCGGTGCGCGCCTCGATCAGCCCGAGCCCGATGATCGACCAGGCGAGCGCGATGGGGAAGCCGAGCGTGTAGACGAGGCCGGAGTCGTCGTACGCGCCGCACCTCAGGGGTGTGAAGGCGACACAGCCTTCGCCGAACCTGAAGTACGTGGCGGGCGGAAACGACACCGTGAACCCGCTGCCGCCCTCGATGGTCCTGATCAACCCTTGTACGAACAGCGCGATCGAGATCCCGACCAGCGGCAGGTTGTCGATCAGCACGGCGATGAAGCGGATGTCGGTGCGGGCGGGCTTGGCGTTGCGCAGTTCGGCGAAGGAGGCCGCCGCCTCGGCCGGGGTGCCGAGCCGCTCTAACGCCTCGGAGAGCTCGCCGGCCTCCGCCGCCTCCGCCAGGTGATCGCCGAGCTCCGCCCTGGCCTTGTCGCGTTCGGCGCCGACGAGGTGGCGGGCGACCTTGTCGGTGTAGTCGTCGATGGTCTGTCGTACGTCGCTCATTCGTGTACCTCGCCCAGGGTGTTGAGTAGCTGGCGCATCGCGTCGACGAGGCCGCTCCACTCCTCGCGCAGCATGGCGAGGTACGCGCGCCCGTCCTCGGTGATGACGTAGTACTTCCGCGGCCTGGACCGCCCCTCGGCCTCCCAGGTCGCGACGATGTGGCCGGAGTCCTCAAGACGGTGCAGCAGCGGGTAGAGCGTGCCTTCCTTGACCTCGAGGACGCCCTCGCCCGCGTCGCGCAGCACCTTCATCAGCTCGTAGCCGTATCGGCGGCGAACGTTGAGCACGGACAGCACGGCCAGCTCGGTCGTGCCCCGCGCGAGCTCCCGGCGGAGCCGTGCGATGGTGGCCGACCCCGGCATCGTCTCGGCATCCTCAGTCATACAAGCACAGTACGACCCGATACCTTGCGCGACAAGGTATCGGGTCGAACATAGCTACCTGCTCTGGCAGATGGCGCCGTCTGACCGTTCGTCCAGGCCCGGGAGGGGCCGCTCACCGCACCGGCTCGTACAGCCGCGACACACGTACGGCCGGCGCCCCTCTGCCGGGGCCGGCCGCGATCCACCTGCCGCCCGACGCGTCCGGCCCGTACGCGGTCAGCGCGGCCCCGGGCACCGCGCGCGGGACCCAGCGCCCGCCCTGCCGGCTGCCAGGTGTGCGTCAGCCGTCATGCCTCGCCATCCGCCTCCTGCCGAGCACATCCGGCGGAGCGGCAGAAGCAGCACCGCTGAGGCTGCTCGCACGGGTCAGCGTCGCGGGCCGCGCCGGCTCGGGGTGCCGCGTCCCGCTCGTCGCGGTTCGCTCTCGGGGAAGAGGTTCGAGCTGCGGATGTGCTCGTACACGATGGAGGTGCGTACGTCGGCGACCTCCGGCTTCTCGGTGAGCCGGTCGATGACGAACGCGTACAGGTGATCGTTGGACGGCACCGCCACGTGCAGCAGGAAGTCCTCGTTGCCCGCGGTCACGAACACGCCGATCACCTCGGGCAGCCCGGCCGCCCACTCGCGGAAGCCCTCGATGTTGGCCCGCGTGGGCGGGCGTACACGGACCGCCACGAGCGCCTGCACGGCCCGGCCGATCTTGGCGAGATCGACCTCAAGCCGCGCGCCGGTGATGACGCCGCGGTCGCGCAGCGAGCGAGTGCGGTCGAGCGCCGTGGTCGGTGCGACGCCGACCGCCGCCGCGACGTCACGGTTCGTACGCCGCGCGTCGCGCATGAGCTCCCGCAGGATCGCCGTATCGAGTTCGTCCAGCTCAGCCATACGCCGAGTATCGCCGAACTTCATACGTCCCGTAGACGATCTTGCGAATATCCAACTACTGCCGCGTGAGTTTCCCGAATAATCGACGTCGAGGACGACGACGGACGTCGCCGCCCTGCAGCCGCATGAACCTCAGGCCGCCAGCTTGGTGATCAGCGCCGCGGCCTCTCGATCAGGCGGATCGAGGCGGGGTCCTCGGCGAGGTCCCACAGCGGGCCGTGCCGCCCGGGTAGAAGACGGCGTCGTAGTCCTCCACCGAGACCGAGTCCAGGCGTCTGAGCCGGCGGGGCCGGGAGGGTGCCGTCAGGCGAGGCGGAGGATGCGGGACCCTGAGCCGGCGGGAAGCCGGGAGGGTGCCGTCAGGCGAGGCGGAGGATGCGGGACGTCGCGGCGAGGGCGCTGTCGAGCGGCCCGGGATCCCGATGGATCTTCGCCCTGACGCTCGCCCCCACCCACATCTCGTACAGCGTCTGGGCGACCTCACGCGTTCACGTGCCTTGCACGACGGCGATGACGGCCGTGATCGTGAGAGCCGCCAGAGCCGCGAGCATGGCGATGATGCCCAGGCTGCTCCACCGGTATTTGCGCGAGGCCACTTGGGCGTTCGCCCACACCTGTTCGGCCACGGCCGTGGTGAGCGCGTCGGGATCTCGGATGAGGCCGCCCAGGTCGCCGGCGTACGCATCGGGCCGGTCGCGGTAGCGCTTGGCGATCTGGTGGTAGTAGAGGAGGCCGGCGGTCTTCACGTTCACGCGGCGGGGCAGGAGGCTGAGCCCGGCACAACAGGCGGCACCGATCACCAGCAGCGCGCAGATCGCGACAGCGATCGAGAACAGCGCGCTCGGCCGCACAGTGGTCCTGATCAGCGTGTAAACGAGACCGCCGATGACTCCTGAAGCGGCAAGAGTGAACCCCGCCTTGTTCTCCGCGTGCTTGACCAGATCGACGACGAGCGAGAGGGCCCTCCACGCGTCCTCCACTCCCGCACGCGACCGGTCCGGTTGAGGGGCGGGCACCGGTGCCTGTCGCGCGGTGCGCATCTTGCTCAGGAACATCTCACCGGCCCTTCGAACGACACTGATCGGCTCCGACGATTACGGAGATCGCCGAGAGCCGTGGTGATACCTCTTCACTGAGACGGCGGTGTCTGAATTCCGTATCATCACGAATACCGCTTACATGCGAAGGTGATGGTCATGCCGTGGCCCAGGGGCACGTTTATGGCAGGGCTCGACCAGCAGACTCAGGCGGAGATTCTCGCGCTGGGCGAGCCGCAGCACTTCGATGCGGGTGACGTCCTCCTTCGCCAGGGTGATCCGCGCGTGGATCACGTCTATCTGCTGCGCTCGACGCGAGCGGGAATGTGCGCGTGCGCGAAAGTGACGGCGAACCGGGGAACGGGCGTCGAAACGCTCCTCGGTATCCGGGTCAGCGGCGATCTCATCGGGGAGATGGGCGTGCTGCGCGGCACGGAGCGCTCGGCCACGGTGACGTCCTGCACGCCGACTCTGGCTTTCCGCATCACCGCGAAGTCCTTCACGAATTACCTCAAGCAGCGGCCCCAGGTCGCCACGGCCATCGCCGCCATGCTCGCCAACCGGCTCGACTGGGCGAATCAGCGGCGGCTCGATTTCGCCGCCTTCGACATCCCCGTACGGCTTGCGCGCATCATCGGGGAACTCGCCCGGCGTCACGGGGTGGAGACTCCGGCGGGGATCGAGCTCGGCGTCAATCTGTCCCAGCAGGAGTTGGGGCGGCTCATCGGGGCGCGGGACGCCGCCGTGAGCAAGGCCATGCGATTCCTCAAGGAAACCGGCGTGCTGCGTACGGGTTACCGCCAGTACGTCATCACGGACCCGGCCCGGCTCCACGACCTGGAACGCGCAAGCTGACCGGGCCGGCATTGGCGGCGTTTAGAGCAGAACGTCACATACGCCCCATCTGTCGGAATCGCGGGTGTATTGTGCCGCCGGATTCTTCCTATTAATAGGTAGTCTGCGCGCGCTTAAGCGCTCATACTGATACCCGCGTCAGAGGCAGAGAGGCGGTCTATGGTCGTGGAAAGCACAACTTTCGGGCGTGCTCTCGTGGTTTCGAGCGACCTCAAAGGCTATGGGCGCGGCAATGACAAGCGTCATGAGACCATGCAGGCGGAGTTCGTCCGGATCCAGCAGGCCGCCACGCAGGCGGCAGGTCTCAACCGGGACGCATGGGAGCGCCAGCCGGGTGGTGACGGCGAACTCGCGGTGCTGCCCGCGGGTGAACCTGAGATAAGGGTCATCGACCAGTACGTCAGAGAGTTGGGCAAGCAGCTTCGTGACTATAACGCGGACCTTCCATTGGAGGAGCGGCTGCGGCTGAGGGTGGCGATGGCCTTCGGCACGGCCTATCCCGCCGCCAATGGCTATGCCGGCCAGGCGGTCGTGGAGGCCAGCCGGCTCCTGTCGTGCCGGCCGCTGAAACTCCTGCTGGACAGGAGGCCAGAGGTGGATCTGGCCCTCATACTCTCGCAGCGGGTCTTCGACGAGACGGTGCGGCAAGGGCACACCTCGTACTCGGTCTCGGAGTTTCGGGAAGTGCAGGTCCAGGAGAAGGAGTACGTTTCATCGGCCTGGATCCGCGTGGCCGGTATTGACGTCTCCGACTTGAGCTCGCTTTTCGCGGAAACGGAACCCGAACCGAGCGGGCCGTCGCCGCGCCACGTCGTCGGAGCGATGACCCAGAAAGCCGAAGTCATCACCAATCTCTACGGCGCCGTCGACGCGCGCAACGCTGTTTTCGGCGTGAGCGGGAAGTGACGATGGCGGAAGCATCACCGGCAAAGGAGCCGGCCGATCCCAAGACGCCTGAGGATGGCTCTGCATCCGAGGAGGGGAAGGCGTCGAAGGGGAAGGAGACCGCCGAGCAAAAGGGCGAGCAGAAGGCCGAGGAGAAGAGCGAAGAGAAAGACGAGAAGAAGGACGAGAAGAAGGACGACGAGAAGGGCGAGCAAAAGCCCGGGCAGCAGGACAGGAAGGAAGAAGCCGCCTTCGACGAGGGCGCACTCGGTCAGAGCGCCACCGTCATCAACAACTTCTTCGACGCGGTGGACGCCTCGCAGTCCGTCTTCGGCGTCGCCTCCCGGCGCTCCACGCGTACGATGACGGGCACACTCGGCCCCGCCGACATCGAGCGGGCACTCTACTCTTTCGTGCCTCCCCCTTGCTTCGAAGACGCTCTGGCGAAGTTACGCGAGCATCGCGTGCTCGTGCTCGTCAGCCGTGAGGACACCGGCAAATGGACCAGCGCGGTCGCGCTCCTGAACCGGGTCAAGCGGCCGGACACGAAGATCATCGTGCTGTCACCCGCTCGCGCCCTCGACGACCTGGCGAGCAAGACCGCCTATCGGAACGGCTGGGGCTACGTCATCCAGGGATGGACGCCGGACGACATCGCGCCGGCCCTGCAGCACTTCGAGTTCGAGACGCTCGCTCGCACGCTTGAAGAGGCCGACGCCCACCTGGTGCTCACCGTCCACCGTGACCCGGCGACCGCCGCGCCGGGGCCCTTCCACATGCGCTGGCAGATACCGGAGCCTCTCGCGCTGTTCGACGCCCACCTCGGCGGCATGGTCCTCACCGACGAGCTCGCCGAGGTGCGCGCCCACGCGGCGGAGCTTCGTTCACCCGGCCAGATCGCCGGTCTCGCACGTCAGATCGCCGTAGGCGGGCGATCCCCGGCCGACGTGCTCGCGGAGATCTCCGACAGCGAGGTGACCAAGTGGTTCGAGAGGCAGCCCAAGCGGTCCGAGGTCCTCGTGGTCGCCGCCCTCGCCTTCGCCTACAACCTCCCCGAGCGGATCTTCGAACGCCTGCTGGTCGACTTCGAGCGCATAGCGGAGGACGTCAAGCTGCGCGGCAGGGAACCGGGCGCGCAGAACGATGACGACACCCTGCCGCAGCATCGAGCGCAGTGGAGCGGTGACCACCCGCTGATCACCGTCGACAGCTCGTCGGACCTGCTCGCGGGAGAGCGCAGGATCGTCTTCCGCGCGGCCCGCCATCGTGAGCAGGTCATCACCGAGCTGATGCTGCTCTACAGCTACGACCTGTGGGAGCCGCTGCGGCTGTGGATCCGTGCCCTGGCCGACGACCTGCCGGAGGTACAGGCTCAGGTCGCGGAAGGGCTGTCGCTGCTGGCCGCCGTCAACCCCCAAGAGGTGCGCGAGTCGTTCCTCGAACCGTGGGCCGCGGGCCCGGCGTCGGAGCAGATCATGGCCACGCTGCTGCTGTCGATGATGTGCGCGAACGACACGCTGGCCCCGATAGCCCTCAGAACGGTCTTAGGGTGGGCCGTCGACGCCGGCCGGCGCCGTGCCATGACCGCGGCGCTGGCCTTCGCCGGCGGCCTGTCCATCCGCTACCCGGCCGACAGCATCGACTGGCTGTGGTTCCTGTCCTTGCGCGCGATCGACATCCGCGTGGTGGCGATACGTGCGCTCGTCCTGCTGATCCAAGGCGCCGCCGAACGCGAGGAAGGGGCGTCACAGGCACTACGGCTCCTCACCAAGCACATCGAGCTCGAGCTGCACGGCCCCATCGACCCCGGCTACGCCCGCAAGGCCCTCGCCGTGGCTCTGGAGGTCCTCAACGCCGACCGGCTCGATACCGAGGACGATCCTCTGGCGGCCTGGCTGCTGCTGAACGAGCCCGACAGTGCCCGGCCCCTGGGCACTCTCTGGGCGTGGGCCCTGCGCAGCGGCCACTACCGGAGGGACGCGATACAGGCCCTCTACCGCACCTTGCGGGCCCTCTGCGGCAAGGACGGAGCGCGCGCCGCCGCCATGGCCTTGGGGAAGGTCGTGTGGTCGTCGCTGCCGCCCAACACGGTTCCCCTGGTCAAGCGCGCGATCGAGCGCGCGGGCAACACGTTGCGGGAAGGCCGCGAAGACGCCGGCAGGACGCGGGAACTCGTTCTGGCGGTGCTCGCGGCGAGCGCTGGAGGAGGGCTTTCGAGCAGCACACGAACAAGAGGAGTCATGCCGTGAGCACCTCATATCCGATCATCGAGGAACAGGACCTGCCCCCGTCGCAGCGACGTTTCGGGATCTTCGCCCGCCGCGATCCCGCCCAGCTGCCCCAGCCGCGTGCCGGAACGGTCCTGGTCTTCGAAGTTCACGGCGGCCATCACGCGTTCGCGGAGCGCGGGCACCCAAGAGGGACCGAGGAGGCGGTCGTCGAGGCGCGCTCCGTCGCCGTCGTGGACGTGCGGGCCCGCCACGTGTCCGCCGAGGTCGAGCTGCCTTCACGCGACCTCGGCTACAAGTTCACCGTGCGGGCGAACTTCAGATGCCGGGTGACCAACCCGGAGACGGTCGTCGCCGATCACGTGAAGGACGTCGCCGAGATCCTGGCCGGGCATCTCCGCAAAGACTCGACCTTGATGCAGCTCGGAGCGACCCGCCCGATCGAGGACGTCAACGCCCTCGCTCCCGACGTCGTCTCCAGGGTGCAGGCCTTCTTGGAGTTCCATCCGCCGGTGATCGACGGCATGGAGATCGCGCTTGAGAACGTCGAGCTGCTCATGCCGGACGACGTCGCCGTACACGGAAGAGGGCTCAAGCGGATCCAGTGGGGCGGCGAGAGCGCGGAGCTGCGCGCGGCGATCGAGAACCGGGACGTCGAGCGCATCGAGAGCATTCTCCAGCGCGGGGTCGAGGCGGCGACCGCCCTCGGCATCAGCCGGGAGCAGATCATGATGAACGATGTCGTCCAGGCCAGCCGCGCGCTTCACGAGGAACGGCTGCAGCGGCTGCAGAAGGTGCTCGACAGTCTGCCCGAAGGATCGCTGGACTTCCTCCCCATCGACTCCCAGCAGCTGCTCAGCAAGGTGATGAAGGCGATGGCCGGTTTCGAGCCCTTCGACGAGGTGCCGGGGTCAGAGGAACGGCCTGCCCTACCCGACGGGCGCGATCGGGGTGAGACCGACGGTCCACGGTCCATAGGGCTGGAGGATCTGGATGACTGAGTCCGCACAGCACACAGGGCCGTCGCACGTCGGTCGGCGGTCTTGGCTGCGCAAGGTCGATGTGGGCCGGCGCCTGCGGGTGCTCGCCGGCGTCGACGAGGCCCTGCTGGCGCGCGTGCCGCTGGAACGCACCCGCTACACGGGGGTTGGCGGCGTCATTCTGGGCACCGCGGTGATGGCCGGGCTTTCGATGTGGTTCGCGCTGAGCCAGGTGCTCGGAGGTTCCCATCTGCTGCTGGCCGTCCCGGTCCTGATCTGGGCCCTCATTGTGCTCAATCTCGACCGGTGGCTGGTCTCCACCGTCACGGGCATGTGGCAGCGCCGCCTCCTCACGCTCATCCCGCGGCTGCTCGTCGCCGTGGTCCTGGGAGTCGTCATCGCGGAACCGCTGGTGCTGAGGGTGTTCGAGACAGCGGTGGTCCAGCACGTCAAAGACCAGCGCGAGACGCTCAGGAACGTACGCAGAGCCTGGTGGGTGGAGTGCAATCCCCTGCCTCCCGCCACCCCGAAGCGGCAGGACTGCCAGGGGAGCAGCCTCATGGCTTCGACACCGGTGGCGGACCTCACCGCTCTGGCCGATCTGCAAAAAGACGCCGAGAAGCTGCGGAAACGCATCGACACGGCCAACCGCCGCCATGCCAAGCTCGTGGACCAGGCGAGTGACGAGTGCGCCGGCAGGTCGGGCCCGGGGCTGAGCGGAAGAGTGGGCGAAGGGCCCCGGTGCCGCCGCCTGAAGGAGGAGGCCCGGCGCTATCTGGCGAACAGCCGTCTCAAGGAGAACACCGCCGAACTGCGGCAACTGGAAGCGCGGATCGACAAGCTGCGCGAGCCTCTTCCGGTCAAGGGGGAGGCGTACCAGAAGGCCCTCGACGCGGAGATCCAGCGGAGACTCGCCGAGATGCCGTCGCCGGACGACCCCGTCGGTCTGCTCGAACGCCTCAAAGCACTGCACGAACTGACGCGGGACAACACCTACCTCGGGGCGGCGAGCTGGCTTCTCCGGCTGTTCCTGATCCTGATCGACTGCCTGCCCGTGCTTGTCAAGCTCATGGGCGGGACGACGACGTACGACCGCATGGTCGGCGAAGAGAATCGCCGCAGGGAAGAGGTCCACGCACACCAGGTGCGGCTCGCGGCGGAGGCCGAGATCGGCCGGCTCGAACTGAGCGCGTACATGACCGCTGAGGAACGTCGCAGGGCCCGGCAGCAGATCGATGTGGAGCGGAAGGCGACCGACCTGGCCGCACGCAGCAAGATCGAGGAGATGATCAGCAACCGGACGCGTGAGCTGCGCAGGACGATGCTGAACGACGGGCGCAACGGCGCCAACCACCAGTTCAGCTGACCCCACGGCGGGCGCGGGCGCGCTGACGTCTCTTAGTCTGCGGCCATGGCGTTCAGTGAGGAGGAGTACGTCGCGTGCCTGGAGGGTGAGCGGCGCCGGTACGCCTGGGTGATGCGGAGGTACGGCGGGCTCGGTGAGGCCGAGGCGGAGGCGGCGGCCCGGGAGTTCTACGCGTACGAGCCGGCCGGCGAGCCGTACCGCGGCCTGGTCTTCCACGACGAGGCGTGGCACTGGGCGATGCTCGGGATCTACGGCGAGCGCTACTGGGTCGCCCATCCCGAGCTCGCCGACCCGCCGCCCGAGTACCGTGCTCTCGGATGAGAGCCGCGGCGGCCGCATCTCGTTCGGCGGGATGCGGCCTGTTCGCCGTCGCGCTCTGCCGGGTCAGTCCCGGACGGTCCTCTGGTGCCAGGTGTAGTAGAGGAAGGTGCTGTCGGGCCCGGTCATCGTGCCGTCGATCCGCCACCAGCTGTTGGGTGGCATCGTGTAGCTGAACGCCTTGTCACCGGGCCGGTCGTCTTCGAAGACGACCTTCTCGTCGTCGGTCAGGTCCTTCACGCGGATGGTGAACGTCTCGCCGTCCGGGATGTCGAGGCAGACCTCGTACGTGGTCTTCTCCGGCCCGTTCGCATTCCAGGCCGCGTTGTTGACCCCGTACCGTTCCACGTTGGTGGGCACGTACAGCTCATGAACCTGGTCCCACGGGCCGCTCGCGGCGCAGTCGATCGACGACGTGGCCGCCGAGGCGGGGCCGCCTGCGACGAGTGCGGTGCCGAGGACGCCGGCGGCGGCCAGCCCGGAATAGATGCGCTTCATGCCACTCTCCATCAGTGTCCCCAACCGTGATGGTTGAACGCTCAACTGATTGTGCGCGATCTTCACCTTCAATGCAAGATCGGGAAAAGTCCGGAGTCAGGTGGTCCGGTGCGGAGGCGAGGTCGCCACGGACGTCCCCCGAGTGGCGAAAGGCCGCATCCCTGCGGGCGGGATGCGGCCTCAGTGGCCCGGTCGCGTCAGGACAAGGTCCGCTTCTCGTACCAGGTGTAGTAGAGGTATGTGCTGGCCGGCCCGGTCAGCGTGCCGTAGACCTGCCAGAAGCTGTCGGGTGGCAGCGTGTACGTGAAGATCTTGTCGCCCGGCCGGTCGTCGGTGAACGTGCTCCAGGCGCCGTTGTTGTAGATGCGCACCTCGATGGCGAACTTCGAGGCTTCGTCGGGGATGTCGAGGCAGATCTCGTACGTGTACGTGTAGGGGCCGCCGATGTTGTAGCTGCGGCCGTCGATCGCGGGCCGCTCGACGTTGGTGGGGACGTAGCTGTTGCGGACCCACGTGTAGTCGTCACGTGCGGCGCAGTCGACGTCGGAGGTGGCCGCGGATGCGGGGGCGGTGCCTAACAGCGTGGCGCCGAGGACGCCGGCGACGAGAGCGGAGACGGTGCGCTTCATGCCTCTCCTTGTCCAGTCTCTTCAACCGGGATAGTTGAAGTCTCAAGAGATTCTGGCGCGCGTGCCCGCTCTTGTTCAAGGCTCGGCAGCGACGTACGCGTGCGCGACGTGGGGGGTTGTCACGGTTTCGCCCATCCGGCGGACGGTACAGGGGAGCACCGACACTCCCCGATATTCGGGTGAGGCGCGGACAAGGCGGTGGATAGCGTTCCGGTATGCGGCGATGCGGGGGGTGCGGGTGGTGGGAGCCGGCGGGGGCGCCGGACTGCCGGCGGTGCGGGGGCATCGTGGACGAGATCGTCGAGTCCGGGTGGCGGGCGTTCGTCGCGAGCGAGTTCGGGGCGCTGAACGGCCAGGAGGAGCGGGACGTCGCCGCGATGGTGGTCGACGAGCCCGACAAGCACCTGTGGCGGGTGGTGGACGCCGCCTACGACCGGCTCACCTGCGAGGAGTGCGGCGGCAGGCTGAGCAGGGGGCCGGCCGGGTGCGGCACGTGCGATCGGGCCAACGGGTTCCGGTACGTCGCCATCGAGATCGACCGGCCCGGCGTCCCACCGGGCAACGAGCACGCGATACGGGTCAACGTGTCGGTGGTGCGCAGGCCGTACGGGCTTTCATCGAACGAGCTGGTCGCGCGGCGGCTCCTGCTGCCCTACCTCCTCGGCGGGCGGCTGCCGACGACCGCGCAGGCCCAGGCCGTCAAGGCGCTGCTCAACAGGGGCGGCACGGCCGATGACCTGGCCGAGCAGCTCGATCTGGCCTGGGGGTGACGGTCCTGCGTCTACACCGCGCGCATCAGCAGGTGGCCGCGGCGGAAGCGTTCGTCCTCCAGGGGCTCGCGCAGCATGCGTCCCACCTCGGTGAAGCCCTCCTTGCCGACCAGGCCGGCCAGCTCGTCGATCGGCCAGCGGTAGGCGGGGGCGACCTTGTGGTCGAATTCCGTCACCGGTCCGCCCTCGGACTCGAAGAACCCGAGCAGGAGGTGGCCGCCGGGGGCCAGCACGCGGCGGAACTCGGTGAGGTACGGCGGCAGCTCCGCAGGCGGGGTGTGGATGACGGAGTACCAGGACAGCACGCCGCCCAGCGCGCCGTCCGGCACGTCGAGCGCGCCCATCGAGCCCAGCTCGAAGCGCAGATCGGGGTGGTCCCTGCGGGCGATCTCGATGAACGCGGGCGAGAGGTCCACGCCGAAAGCGTCCAGGCCGAGGTCACGAAGGTGCGCGGTCATGTGGCCGGGTCCGCAGCCGGCCTCGACGACGCGGCGCAGGCCCGAGGCCCGTACGAGCTCCGCGAACGCCCCCACGATCGCCCGGTCCAGCGGCAGGGCGTCGAGGGAGTCCCTGATGAGGTCGGTGTAGAGGTCGGCTACGGCGTCATAAGCGTCCGCCGTGGCGGTCAGATAAGAGGGGGACGGTCCGGCCATGGCGGACGACTGTAGCCCATCCACCCGGCCATCGGCGCAGCGGTCACTCGGCCGGGGCGGGGGCCTTACCCGCCGGTACGACGACCTCCGGCGCGTCCTTGCGCCGCGTCACCCAGACGTACACGATCGCCCCGGCGAACAGCACGAGCGACGTCCACTGGTTGATCCTGAGATCCAGGAACGTCACCGCGTGATCGACCCCGCCCACCGGGTCGATCCGTAGTCCTTCGATCCAGAAGCGGCCGAACGTGTATCCGGCGACGTAAACGGCGAACAACCTCCCGTGATGGAGCTCGAAGCGCCGCCCCGCCCACAGCAGGGCGAGGCCGAGCGCCAGGTCCCACAGCGACTCGTACAGGAAGGTCGGATGGTAGAGGACGCCGGGCTCGCCGCCGTGCGCCTGGTCGATCTCCAGCCCCCACGGGAGCGTCGTGGGGCTGCCGTACAGCTCCTGGTTGAACCAGTTGCCCCAGCGGGCGATGGCCTGGCCGACGGCGAGGCCCGGCGCGATCGTGTCGGCGACGGCGCCCAGGGACAGGCCGCGGCGGCGGCAGGCGAGCCACACCCCGACGCCACCCAGCGCGACCGCGCCCCAGATGCTCATCCCGCCCTCCCAGATGAACAGCACCTGGTAGGGCTCCTTGGTGGCGCGCGGGCCGAAGTAGAGCTGCCAGTCGGTGATGACGTGGTAGAGGCGGGCACCGATCAGGCCGAAGACGACGGCGGGGACGGCGATGTCGGTGATCGTGTCCGGCCGGCCGCCTCGGGCGCGCCAGCGGCGTTCGCTGATCCAGGCGCCCACGACGATCCCCGCGATGAAGCAGAGCGCGTAGGCCCGGATCGGGATGAATCCGAGATGCCAGACACCCTGGGAGGGGCTGGGAATCGCGGCGAGAGGCATGGAAGCGACGCTAACGGATGCGGAGCTCACCGCCCGGATTCGTGACGCGATTGTGGAATTTGTGCTGCCTGTTCGTCGCTGTACGCCGGTGGAGAAGACCGGCGCCGCCGGCCGATGAGTTCCGTCGGTGGCGCCGGTCAGTATGTGCATGACGACGATGAGCGCTTGTGACGGCGCCGTCCCCCAGGCGAAGCCCCTGACCACCTTCTGACTGACGACCGGGATCGAGGCTCCGTGATCACTTCCCCGCAAGACCACCAGCAGGACGCGCCACCCCATACCGGGAAGGCCGAAAGGCGCACGCCGCCGGTGATCCGGCTGCTGGTGCTGGCCACATTCGTGGTCATACTCAACGAGACCATCATGATCAACGCGATCCCGCGTCTGATGACCGCGCTGAGCATCAGCGAGCAGACCGCGCAGTGGCTGTCGACCGCGTTCATGCTGACGATGGCGGCGGTCATTCCGATCACCGGGTGGTTCCTGCAGCGGGTGTCCACGCGGGCCGCCTATGCCACCGCGATGGGCCTGTTCCTGCTGGGCACCGCGCTGGCCGCCGTGGCGCCGGCCTTCGAGGTGCTGCTGGCCGCCCGCATCATCCAGGCGTCGGGCACGGCCGTGATGATGCCGCTGCTGATGACGACGTTGATGCATGTGGTGCCGGAGAGCAACAGGGGCCGGGTCATGGGCAGCGTCAGCCTGGCGATCTCGGTGGCGCCCGCCATGGGGCCGACGATCTCCGGGTTGATCCTCGGCTTCGGGTCGTGGCGGCTGCTGTTCGCGGTGGTGCTGCCGATCGCGGCGCTGGTCACCTGGCGCGGTCTCGCGCAGCTGCAGAACGTCGGGGAGCCGCGCTTCAGCACGATCGACTGGTTCAGCGTGGTGACGGCGGCGGCCGGGTTCGGCGGCCTGGTCTACGGGCTCAGCAGGTTCGAGAGCGGTGAGGTCGGGGTCGCCGCGGGCATCGTGGCGGCCGGGCTCGCCACCATCGCCGTGTTCGTGGTCCGCCAGCTCGTGCTGCAGCGGCGCGGGGTGCCGCTGGTCGATCTGCGCACGCTGCGGCACCGCACGTACACGATCGCGCTGATCATGATGTCGGTGGCCTTCATGGCGATGCTCGGCTCGATGGTGCTGCTGCCGCTCTACCTGCAGAACGTCCGGTCGTTCAGCCCGCTGGAGACCGGGCTGCTGGTCATGCCGGGCGGCCTGGCGATGGGGCTGCTGGGGCCGGCCGTGGGGCGGTTGTTCGACAAGTTCGGCGGTCGGGTGCTCGTGGTGCCGGGCGCGATCGGCATCATGCTCTCGCTCGCGGGCTTCACCCAGATCACGATGACGATGCCCTACTGGCAGCTTCTCGCGCTGCACGCGCTGCTGTCGATCAGTCTGGCGGCGACCTTCACCCCGGTCTTCACGCTCGGGCTCGGCGCGGTCCCGCCGTCGCTCTACTCCCACGGCAGCTCGATCCTCAGCACGCTGCAGCAGGTCGCGGCGGCCATCGGCACGGCGCTGGTGGTCACGGTGATGAGCGCGCGCAGCGCCGCACTGCGGGCGTCGGGCGTCACCGACCTGCTCGCCGACCTCGGCGGCATGCGCCTTGCGTTCACCATCGGCGCGGTGCTGTCGGTGGCCGTGGTCATCACCGCCGTGCTGCTTCCCTCCAGGGCGGCTCCCGTCAAGGAGTGAGCGCCTTGCGCGGTCGCGGTGGCCGGTGTACAACCTGTCACCATCGACGAGGAAAGGTCATCAGTGACCGCGTTCGGCATTCTCGGTGCGGTGCAGGCTCGTTCGGCGGACGGGCCGGTGCACGTCCCGGGGAAGCAGCGGTCGGTGCTGGGCGTGCTGCTGCTCTACCCCAACACGCCGATCTCGATCGAGCGGCTGATCGACTGCCTGTGGGAGGAGCCGCCCGCCTCGGCGGTGTCCAACATCCACAGTTACGTCACCCGCCTGCGCCGTACGGTGGCGCCCCGCCTCGTCACCCAGGATCACCACTACCTGCTCCCCCTCGACCGCACTGAACTCGACCTGCTCGTCTTCGAGGACACGCTGGCCGAGGCACGCCGCCGCGCCGACGCGGGCGACCTGGGGGCGGCGCACGAGGCGTACCGGTCGGCGCTGTCGCTCTGGCGCGGCAGGCCGGCCGAGGACGCGCAGCTCACCGGCGCCGTGCTGCCGCGCGTCGCCGACCTGGAGGAGCTGGCGCTGTCCGCCCGCTGCGACTGGACGGACCTCCGGTTACGCCTGGGCCTGCACGAGGAGCTGATCGGCGAGCTGCGGGCGCTCGCCCAGGCCAATTCGCTCAACGAGCGCGTCTGGCGGCAGCTCATCCTGGCGCTGCACAGGTCGGGCCGCCGGGCGGAGGCGCTGGAGATGTACGGCCGGGTACGCGCGGTGCTCTCGGCCGAGCTGGGCGTCGAACCCGGCCCCGAGCTGCGTGACCTGCACGCCGCGATCCTCGCGGGCGACGAGACGCTGACCCCGCCCGTACGCGCCGCCGCCCCCCGCATCGTCCCCCGCCAGCTCCCGCCCGCGCTGGGCCGCCTGGTGGGCAGGCGCGCGGAGCTGGAGCGGCTGGAAGCGGTGTCGGCCGCGAAGCTGATCCTGGTGGTCGGGGGTGCGGGCGTCGGCAAGACCACGCTGGCCGTGCACTGGGCGCACCAGGTCGCCGGCCGTTTCCCCGACGGCCAGCTCTTCCTGGACGCGCGCGGTTTCGACCAGGCGCCGCCGATGAGCGCGGCCGAGGCGCTGCCACGCCTGCTCCAGACGCTCGGCTGGCCCGCCAAGGACATCCCCGTGGAGCTTGAGGCCCAGATCGGCCTGTACCGGTCGATCCTGGCCGGGCAGCGAGTCCTCGTGGTGCTGGACAACGCCGGCGATCCCGACCTGATCAGGGCGCTGATACCGCCGGGCAGCGGCTCGCGGATGCTGGTCACCAGCCGCGACCGGCTGAGCGGCCTGGTGGCGCTGGAGTCGGCGGCGCCGGTCACGCTGGACGTGCTCGACCTCGACGAGGCGGTGGCACTGCTCGCCGAGACCGCCGGGCCGGAGCGGGTTCGAAGAGAGCCGGAGGCCGCCGCCCGCCTGGCCGAGCTGTGCGCACGCCTGCCGCTGGCGCTGCGGGTGGCCGCGGCGAAGGTGGCGGCGGGCCCGCACAGGACGCTCGCCGAGTACGTGGCCGAGCTGGGCGGCCATGACCTGCTCTCGAAGCTCGAAGTGGCCGGCGACCGGCGTACGGCGGTGCGCGGCGCGGTCGGCAGGTCCCACGAGACGCTCACCCCGCGGGCTCGGCGGCTGTTCCGGCTGGTCGGGCTGGTGCCGAACACCGGCATCACGGTCCCCGCCGCCGCCGCGCTGTCCGGCTACCCGACAGGGGAGGCGGCCGGGCTGCTCGACGACCTGGCGCGGGTCCACCTCATGAACGCGGGACCCGACCGCTACACCTGCCACGACCTGGTGGTGACGTACGCGGCGGAGCGGGCGGCGGCCGAGGACCCGCCCGACGAGCGCGAGAGCGCCGTCACCCGCTATTTCGACTTCTACCTGCGCTCGATCGTGGCCGCGGGCGAGCACGTGGACGTACGCGTCGTCGGTCCCGCGCCGGGCTGCCCCGAGACGGAGGCGACACCGCTCGCCTTCGGCGACCGGGCCGAGGCGGAGAGCTGGCTTGACCGGGAGTGGGACACCATCGCCGCGCTGATCGCCCGCGCGGCCGAGCACGGCCCGTACGCCATGGCCTGGCGGCTCGCCGACGCGCTGAGAGACGTGCTGCCCTGGCGGCGGCCGGTCGCCGAGTCCTTGCGCATCGCCGAGCTGGGGCTGAAGGCCGCCCGCGCCGAGCGCGACAGCCTGGGTCAGGGCGCGACGCTGATGTCCATCGGGTACGTGCGGTGGCGCATCGGCGACCTGGAGGCCGCCATCGACGCCTACCAGGAGGCGCTGCCGTTCCTGCGCCGCGCCCGCTGGCGGGCGGGCGAGTCGGCGGCGCTGCGGGCCGCCGGGGTGGCGCTCGCGCAGGTGGGGGAGCCAGAGCAGGCCGCCGACAGGTTCCGCCGTGCGCTGGCCATCGACAGGAGGCTGGGCAACCGGGCCGGCGAGACGACCAGCCTCGCCAACCTGGCCTCGCTCTCCCTCGACCTCGGCCGGCTGCGCGAGGCCGAGCGCCGCCATCAGGAGACCATCGTCGCGGCCGCCGAGATCGGCAAACGCCATCTCGAAGCCGTCATCCTGGTGAACCTCGGCGTGGTCAGGCGGGAGCTGGGACGGCTGGACGACGCCAGGGCCACGCTCGGCCAGGCGCTGTCGGCCGGGCGGGAGACCGGGTCGCCGTACGTGGAGGCCATGGCGCTGGAGTCGCTCGCCTGCGTGCACCTGGAAGCCGGCGGGAACGAGGAGGCGCTGCCGGTCCTGTCGGACGCGGCAGAGGCGGCGCGCAGCGCCGAGAGCCCCGAGATCGAGGTGCGCGCGCTCATCGGGCTGGCGCTCGCCCACCTGCGGCTCGGGAACGTCGCCGAGTCCGGCGAGCGGCTCGATGCCGCCGCGGCGATCGCGGAGCGGACCGGCCACCGGCCGATCCAGGTGGAGCTGCTGCTCGCCCGCTCTGAGCTGGCCCGCGCCCAGGGCGCGCCCGCCGACGCGCTGGCCTTCGCCGGTCAGGCCAGGCACCTGGCGGGCCGGGGGTACGGGCTGGCGCTGGGCAAGGCGTACGCCGCCGTCGCGGACGCGCAGCTCGACCTGGGCGAGCCGGCCGCCAGCGAGGGGAGCTGCGAGGAGGCGCTGCTGGTCTTCCGCAGGACCGGGCAGCGGCTCGCCCGCGCCAGAACGCTGATCACGCTCGGCCGCGCCCTGCACGCCACGGGACGCCGGGACGCGGCACGGTCGGCCTGGCGGCGCGCGCACGCCATCGCCGCCGAAGCCGGAGCCCCCGAGCGGGGTCAGGCCGCAGCCCTGCTCGCCGGGTCCTGATCACGCCCGCCCGGCGGCCGGGCTTGGTCACGCCTGCTCGGCGGCCGGGCTTGATCATGTCACGGTGGCGCTTGATCACACCTGCTTGACGAACGGTGCGCCCTCGTACCCGGCGCGGCGGGCGGCACGCAGCGCCGTGCCCGGGGTCGGGCCGTGACCGACCACGCTGTCGTCGCCGGCGACGGCCACCCAGGTGCCCGCGGGCATGCCGGTCGCGGACCGCGCGGCGCGCAGCGAGCCGGCCAGCCGCTCGACGCGGCCGGAGGTGTCCACTTCCGACGCCGGCAGGCCGAGCCACTCGTGCGTACGCCGCTCGGCCCCGCGAAGCCGCCGCCAGATCACGTACTGGACGAGGATCGCCGGGCCGAGCACGGTCAGGAACGCCATCCCCGAGCGCAGCACGCCGGTGACGAACCCGATCTCCACCAGCACGATCAGGCCGATGCCGACGGCCGCGCCGATCCAGCCGGCCGCCTTGCCGTACGCCTTCGTCGCCACCAGCGGCCACAGCGTGAGCATCAGGCAGTCGCCGAGGCCCGCCGCCACCGGCGCCGACCCGCCCGTCACCGCCAGCAGCGGCGCGAACGGCTGCCCCACCACCTGGGCGAGAAACCGGTCGGTCAGGTCGCCGAGCCCGGTCGCGAACAGGTCGTACACCGCGAGCACGGTGGCGAACGCCGCCACGTGGCCCGCCTTCATGCCGGTCTGCGCCCACAGGCTGCTCACCCCGATGACGGCGATCACGATGAGCAGCGCGTTCAGCACCAGCACCGCGCCGCCGGACCCGGCGGCGGCCGCGGCCACGTCGGCGGCGACGAGCAGCAGCGAGAGCAGCGTCGCCCACCGCCCGCCGGCCAGCGGCGCGAGCGTCATCTGGGCGCCGGCGAGTAACAGGAGCCCGAAGATGGCGGAGACCGCGGGACCCGGCAGCGAGAGGTACGCGACGGGCATGACGACCACCAGGCAGCTCATGATGAGCACGTCCGAGGCGGTCGAATGCCCGACCGGCGGCCGGGGCAGGGTGAAGCGCCGCACGTAGCCGAGGCCGCCCAGCACGATCCCGGCGATGAGAACGTCGAGCAGGGCGATGTTCTGGAAGGTGAGCATGATGAAGGAGGTCTCCGGCGGCTGGGAAAGCGGCGGCTAGGAAAGCGACGTCTCGAAGCTGTGCTCGTACAGGTCGGCGCGGACCCGGCAGGGCTTGGGCAGGTCGTCCGCGCCGTCCACGAGCAGGATCTTGGAGACCTGGAGCGAGCGGGCGGTCGCCAGCTCCTCGATCCGGCCCAGCGCGCCGGGCGGTGCCACCACGTGCAGGTCAGGCTTGACCGGGTCGCCGGTCAGCGCGTACCTGGTCGGCAGCGGGACCTCGCGCACCCGCTGCAGCACCTCCAGGACGTCGCGGGCGGTCGGTCCTCCGCCGTAGCCGGTGGCCCGCCCGAGCACCTGGGACGTCGCCGGGAGCAGGGCGAGCTCGCAGCCGTACGGCTCGTCGGGCAGGCGGCGCACCAGGTCGCCCGTGCGGTAGCGGATCAGCAGCGTCGTCTCGCGGTACGGCGCGTACGGGGTGGCCACCAGCTCGCCGATCTCGCCAGGGGCGACCGGGGTGTCCGCGTCCACGTCGAGGACCTCGAAGTGGGCCTGCTCGGCGGCCAGGTGCAGGTGCTGCTTGCTGCACACCATGCCGGTGGTGGGGACGAGCTCCGTCATGCCGTACACGTCGGACACCGGCACGTCGAACACCTCGCGTACGCGCTCGCGCATCGCGTCGGTGAGGATCTCCGCGCCGGTGAAGATCCGGCGCAGCCCGAAGTCCTTCTTCTGCCAGCCGTCCCGCTCGGCCCGCTGCACGAGCGCTCCCAGGTAGGAGGGGACGGTGTAGAGGTCGGTGACGTACGGGGCCTTGCGGGGCAGGTGCAGCGGCGTGGCCAGCCGGTCGAGCGCGATGCCGGGATCGACCAGCCCCTGCGCGATGAAGCCGGACCCCACCAGGTTCAGCGCCCGCTGCGCCGTGATCAGGCCCACGGTCGCGCGCGAGCTGATGCACGACAGGCCCACGTGGTGCTCGCGCATGTCGCCGACGATCAGGTACGAGATCGCCGACAGCACCGCCGCCAGCTCAAGCTCGTACCGCGAGAACCAGACGATGGTCGGGATGCCCGTGGTGCCGGTGGTCTGCGCCAGCAGGACCGGCTCGCTCTGCTCCGACACGAACGCGGGGCCGGCGCCCCGCAGGGCCGACTTGGGCGTGGACGCCACCTGCGTGATCTCGTCGAGTCCGACCCCGGCCGGGTCGATGCCGTGCTCCCTGAACCACAACCGGTAGTACGCGGTGTTCTCTGCGGCGCGCTTGACCGCCTGCCGCAGCCGGCGGTCCGCCATCGAACGCCGGATCTCCGGATCGTCGACACCGCCGCCCGGCGGCAACTCGCCCGCACCCTCACCCGGCTCGCCCAGCTCGGCCAGCATCAGGCGGAGGTCGGTCACCATCTTCCGTAGTGCGTCCACATCGAAGCGGCCACCGCGAAGGACGGTGGCGGCGTAACGAAGCTGTCGAGCGGCAGTGGCGAGCAATGGCACCTCGATTCATCGTGACGGCGCGATGGGGCCGGCCGGCCCGCGAGGGACCGGCCGGCTCTGTCCGATCAGGTGGCGGGGATCTGGAACAGCGCGGTCGTCAAGGTGCTGACGGCGTACCTGGCGTAACGCAGGCCCATACGGATCACAGGTTCCTCCAATCGACGCTCGCCGCGGAGTTCCGCAGCGAGGCAGGTGATCGCCTCCCGGCTACGATCGCTCGGCACTCCACAAAAGCTCCACATGATCACCACATGGGCCTGTCAACCGTGAACGCCCTGCTCAGGGGCTGGGATGCGGGTGAGGGTCAGGCGCGGCGCCTGGCGCGGTAGGCGCTGGCCTTGGCGCGGTTCTGGCAGGACAGGTCGCAGAAGCGGCGCGAGGCGTTGCGGGTGGTGTCGAAGAAGACCAGCGTGCACTTGCCGGCCTGGCACGCGCCCAGCCTGGCGGCCTGGCCGACGCCGATCACCATGGCGAGCGCGGTGCCCATGTCGGCCGCCCAGGCGTCCACGGGGTCGGCGTCGGGGCGGTGGAAGGACAGGCCGAGCGGGTTCGCGGGGGAGCCGTGCAGGTTGGGTACGGCGTGGTGGCGTACAAGGAGGTCGTTGAGCCCGGCGGCGGCGTCGGCGAGGCCGTCGCCCGCGGCGAACACCGGCCGCAGCTCGGCGGCGATCTCGGCCAGCCGGTCGGCGTCCGCGGGGGTGAGCAGGTTCGCGGCCGGATGGACCGTGAGGTGCTGCTGAGCGGCGAGCACGGCGGCCAGCCGGTCGGCTCCCGACGCGGGCGGCGTGACGGCGCGGCCGTGCTGGAACGGCGTGGCCAGGGTGTTGATCAGCCGTACGGCGAGCTCGATCCTGCTCCCGACATAACCGTCTATTTCCGCTTGACCAGTGATTCGCCATGCTTCTACCATCACTGGCATACCTTATCTAGACAGTGAGGATTATTGTGGCCTTCGAGCAACTCGCCCGGCAGATGTGGCACCAGATCGAGCCGGTGCACGCCACGCTCTACTACAGCAAGGAGGCGTACGAGGAGGCCGCGGCGCTGGGCTACGCCGTCGAGCCGCGCTGGCCGAGCTACTTCGCCTGGCGCACGGCGCCCCTGGGCGCCGCCGGTCGCGGGCTGGTCGCCGCCGCGTACTACAGCTTCAGCCCGAAGATGATCGCCGAGTACGTGCCGGCGATCTGGGCGACGGCCGCCCCCGACCAGGTGCTCGAGGCCAGGCTGCGGGCGGTCGATCGGACGGTCCGCGCCCTCACCGGCGATGTCGCGGCGCTCGCGGAGGCGGCCGAGCTGGCGGTCAGGGCGGCGGAGAGCGCCGACGTGGCGCACCGGCCGCTGGCCGCGGCCAACCTGGCGCTGCCCTGGCCCGACGAGCCGCACCTGCGGCTGTGGCAGGCGTACACGGTGCTGCGCGAGCATCGCGGCGACGGGCACCTGACGGCGCTGCAGGCGGCGGGGCTCGACGGGTGCGAGGCGCTGGTGTCGTTCGCCGCCGTCGGGGCCGCGCCCGCCGCCACCTTCGACAGCCGGGGGTGGAGCGAGCAGGAATGGGCGGCGGCCCGCGAACGGCTGGCCGCCCGTGGGCTCGTCGACGCCGACGGCGTGGCCACCGACGAGGGGCGCGCCCTGCGCAACCGGGTCGAGCGCCACACCGACCAGCTCGCCGCCGGACCCTGGCGGGCGCTCGGCGAGGAACGCGCCGCACTGCTGGCCGAGCTGAACCTGCCGCTGCTCGGCGCGGTGTTCGAGTCGGGCATGCTGCCCTCGCAGACCACGCTGGGCATCGGCAAGATCGCCGTCGCGTACTGACCGGGCCGCGTCGGAGGTACGGACCGGAGAAAGAAAAGGGCCCGCCACCGCGAAGGCGCCGGGCCCGAAGCTTCGGCCCGCCATGTCAGCGGGCCGGGAAGAAACCCCTGTGACAGGGCCGGAGGTGGCCCGCCACTCCTTCAGCAGGTGGTGGCGGGCCGGGAGGATCAGGACAGGTCGAACCGGTCGAGGTTCATGACCTTGTCCCAGGCGGCCACGAAGTCCTTGACGAACTTCTCCTGGGCGTCGTCGCAGGCGTACACCTCGGCGAGCGCCCGCAGCTCCGAGTTGGAGCCGAAGACGAGGTCGGCGCGGGTGCCGGTCCACTTGAGCTCGCCGGTGGAGGCGTCGCGGCCCTCGAAGGTGGTGGAGTCTTCGGAGGTCGGCTTCCACGTGGTGTTCAGGTCGAGCAGGTTGACGAAGAAGTCGTTCGTCAGCGTGCCGGGCCTGGTGGTGAAGACGCCGTGCTGCGACTGCTGGTAGTTGGCGCCCAGCACGCGCAGACCGCCGACCAGGACGGTCATCTCGGGGGCGCTGAGGGTCAGCAGGTTGGCGCGGTCGATGAGCAGGTACTCGGCCGGGAGCCGGTTGCCCTTGCCCAGGTAGTTGCGGAAGCCGTCGGCCTTCGGCTCGAGGGCGGCGAAGGACTCGACGTCCGTCTGCTCCTGCGTGGCGTCCACGCGGCCGGGCGTGAACGGCACCTCGATCTCGAAGCCCGCGTCCTTGGCGGCCTTCTCGACGGCCGCGCAACCGGCCAGCACGATCAGGTCGGCCAGCGAGACCTGCTTGCCGCCGGTCTGCTCGCCGTTGAACGCCTTCTGGATGCCCTCAAGGGTGCCGAGCACGTTCGCGAGCCTGTCGGGGTCGTTGACCTCCCAGCCGGCCTGCGGCTGCAGGCGGATGCGGGCACCGTTGGCGCCGCCGCGCTTGTCGCTGCCGCGGAAGGACGAGGCCGATGCCCACGCGGTGGAGACCAGCTCGGAGACCGACAGGCCGGAGGCGAGGACGCGGCTCTTGAGCGTGGCGATGTCGTCGGCGTCGATCAGCTCGTAGGTGCGCTCGGGCAGCGGGTCCTGCCAGAGCAGCACCTCGCTCGGCACCTCGGGGCCGAGGTAGCGGGCCACCGGGCCCATGTCGCGGTGGGTCAGCTTGAACCACGCCCGCGCGAACGCGTCGGCGAACTCCTCGGGGTGGTCGAGCCAGCGCCGCGTGATCTGCTCGTAGATCGGGTCGTAGCGCAGCGACAGGTCCGTGGTGAGCATCGTCGGGTGGACGCGCTTGTTCGGGTCGTGGGCGTCCGGAACGGTGCCCTCGCCCGCGCCGTCCTTCGGCCGCCACTGCCAGGCGCCCGCCGGGCTCTTGTACAGCTCCCACTCGTACTTGTAGAGGGTCTCCAGGAAGCTGTTGTCCCACTTGGTCGGGGTCGGGGTCCAGATGCCCTCAAGGCCCGAGGTGATGGTGTCGGCGCCCTTACCGGTGCCGAAGCTGTTGCGCCAGCCGAGGCCCTGCTCCTCCAGGGGCGCGGACTCGGGGTCGGGGCCGACGTTCTCGGCCGGACCGGCGCCGTGGGTCTTGCCGAACGTGTGACCACCGGCGATCAGCGCGGCCGTCTCCTCGTCGTTCATCGCCATGCGGCGGAACGTCTCGCGGATGTCGCGGGCGGCGGCCAGCGGGTCGGGGTTGCCGTTCGGGCCCTCGGGGTTGACGTAGATGAGGCCCATCTGGACGGCGGCCAGCGGCTCCTCCAGCTCGCGGTCGCCGGTGTAGCGCTCGTCGCCGAGCCACGTGGTCTCGGGGCCCCAGTAGACGTCGTCCTCCGGCTCCCACACGTCCTCGCGGCCACCGGCGAAGCCGAAGGTCTTGAAGCCCATCGACTCCAGCGCGACGTTACCGGCGAGGATCAGCAGGTCGGCCCAGGAGAGCTTCCTGCCGTACTTCTTCTTGACCGGCCACAGCAGGCGGCGGGCCTTGTCGAGGTTGGCGTTGTCGGGCCAGCTGTTGAGCGGGGCGAAGCGCTGCTGGCCGGAGCCGGCGCCGCCGCGGCCGTCGCTGATGCGGTACGTGCCCGCGCTGTGCCAGGCCATCCGGATGATGAACGGCCCGTAGTGGCCGAAGTCGGCCGGCCACCAGTCCTGCGACGTGGTGAGCACCTCGGCGATGTCACGCTTGACCGCCGCGAGGTCGAGGGTCTTGAACTCCTCGGCGTAGTTGAAGTCCTCGCCCATGGGGTTGGCCACGGCGGGGTTCTTCGCCAGGATCTTCAGGTTGAGCCGGTCCGGCCACCACTGACGGTTACCGCCGCCCTGGGTGGGGTGGGGTGCGCGGTGGGCTACCGGGCAGCCACCTCCATCCTCCGGCTTCGGGTCCGTGACGATCGCGTCGTGGTTTTCAGACATGGGAATCCCTCCGGACTATCTGACGCAAGATGCTCATGAGCTGGTGGCTGTGGAACAGTCGGGGCACAGACCCCAGTAGATGACCTCGGCCTCGTCGATGGTGAAGCCGTGGTCGTCGGACGCGTGCAGGCAGGGCGCGTGTCCGACCGCGCAGTCCACGTCGGCGACGGCGCCGCAGACGCGGCACACGACGTGGTGGTGGTTGTCGCCGACCCGTCCCTCGTATCTCGCCGGGCTGCCCGCCGGTTCGATGCGGCGGACGAGTCCGGCGGCCGTGAGGGCGTTGAGCGCCTCGTAGACGGCTTGGAGCGAGATGTGGCCGACGCGCTCGCGCACCCCGGCGGCGATGGCTTCGACGTCGAGGTGGTCACCGTCGCGGACGGTCTCGAGCAGCGCGACCCGGGCGGCGGTCACCCGCAGCCCTACGCTGCGCAGCTCCTCGGCGCCGGTCGGCGTCCTGGGTGCGGTCATGGCGACTAACCTACTCACCTAAAGGCGAACGATACAAGTTTATGAACGATGCAATTTCAGTGTCGCTTCAAAGATAACTTGGGGTTCCGTTGGGTTTGCCCCGGTTCGGAGGCGGCCCCGTCGCGTGGTCACGGGGTGAGTGAGCCGAGGAGGGTGCGGGCGAATGCGACGACCGCCTGGCTCGCCGGCGAGTCCTGATCGCCCAGCGCTGAACGCCTGCCGTGTCGCCGTCGCGGCCGGCCGGACCGGGTTACGCTCGGCGGCGTGACGTGGGATCCCGACGCCCCGGGCGTGCTGCGCCTGCCTTCCGGGCGGCTGGTGCGCGGCCGTGGCCTGCGCCATCCGCTCCCGCCGGGCCCTGAGCCCGACTTCGGCCTCTACCTGCTCGGCAAGCAGCCGCCGCCCACCACGTGGGAGCAGCGGTGGGTGCGCTGGCCGGACTTCTGGCTGCCGTCCGATCGGCGTAAGGCCGCCGCCGACCTGCGGGAGGCGTGGGAGCGTGCCGCGTCGGAGCGGGTCGAGGTGGCCTGCGGCGGCGGACGCGGGCGCACCGGCACCGCACTCGCCTGCCTGGCCGTGATCGACGGCGTCCCCGCCGATCAGGCGGTCGCGTACGTGCGGGAGCACTACTCCCGCCACGCCGTCGAGACGCCCTGGCAGCGCCGCTACGTCGCCCGCTTCAGCGCCCAGCCGTCACCCGACCGCCCCTGAGCCCGCGCTCGCGGCCGACCGTCGACCCGACCCCGCAAGCCCGCGCTCGCGGCGAGCCGCCGTCACTCGACCGTCCGTAAGCTGTGCCCGATCGTGGCCGTGCCCGGTGCTCAGCCTGGCGATGATGCGCAGGCGCAGCGGGTTGGCCGGCGCCGCCGGCATCGCGGCCAGGGCGTCACCGGTGGAGCCCGGCGCTGAGGAGGTCATGGCTCGCCGTCGCCTGCCCGGCGGGCGAGGAACGGGGTCGGCGGCCCGAAGGCCAGCCCCACGGCCAGGCAGATCAGCGGGATGGCCGGGATCACGTACCGGACGTCGAAGGCGGCGAGGAACGGCGGCGAGGCGACGAGCGCGAGCGCGGCCAGCGCGGGCAGCAGCGCGTCCCAGCGCCGCCGCAGCGGCGCGGCGACCAGGGTGCCTGCCAGGACCAGCGTGAGCACAGGGAACGGCACGTACCCGAAGCGCTGGTAGGCGCGCAGCCAGCCGGCGTACGGCTCGACCACGCGGGTGGCGGCGGGCCCCATCTCGTACGACTCCGCGACGCCCCGTACCGACTCGCTGATGGGCCGCTCGGACGAGGGGAACTTGTACGGCGTCTTCTCGTCCACGGCCGTCCGCTCCCACCGGAAGAGCTGCCCGAGGTCGGTCAGCACGGCACCGAGGTATTCGCCCGGCTGGGCGAGGATGGCGGCGCGGGCGAACTCACCGGCGAGCCGGTTGCGGTTGGCCGTGCCCGGCACCTTCGGCAGCGGCGAGAAGTCCTCCCACAGCCAGTGGGGCGGGTAGGGCCGCTCCTCGACCGGCATGTCGGGGCAGAGCACCTTCAGCCGCTCGGGCGGCTTGATGACGTCGCAGTCGGCGAAGCTCATGGTGCGCGACCACAGGAAGTTCCCGTCGGCCTCGGTCAGCGCGAAGACGCCCTTCTCGGCCTTCATCCAGGTCGCGTACGCGCCCAGCGGGATCGCCCCGGCGACCAGCAGCGCCACCAGGGGGCGCCAGCCGTAGCGGCGGATGAGCAGGTAGGCGGCGGTGAGGATGAGCAGCGGCAGCCCGACGGTCCTGGTGATGCCGGCCAGGCCGAGCAGCATGCCGCCGGTGGCGGCGGTGGCCGGGGTGACCCGCCGGACGAGCAGCGCGACCGCGGCGGTGACGAGCACGATGAAGACCGCATCGGCCATGATCATGTGCTCGAGCAGGATCATGAACTCGTCGTAGAGCAGCGGGGTGACGAGCAGCGTGGCGCCCCAGCCGGGCAGGCCGCGGCGGCGCAGCAGGGCGTACAGGGCGACCGCGAGCCCCAGCACGAGCAGGTGCTGCAGGACCGTGACCAGCGTGAGGCTGTGGGCGGGGCGCAGCAGCGCGAGCAGCAGGGAGTAGCCGGAGGGCCGCGTCGTGCCGGGGGTCAGCTCCTCGCGCAGGAAGGCGAAGGAGTCGCCGTAGAAGAGGATGGCCGGAGGGAAGCCGAGCACGGCGAGCACGCGCAGCCCGATCGCCGGCAACATGGCGATGACCAGTGCGCGATGGGCCAAGACGAATCCGCTTCCTCGTGAGTCCCGGGACCACACAATAGTGGACAAGCTGGTCAGCGCATCGGGGCCGGGCTTGCCGCGACTATTTCCGAATGACATTCTGAAAATGAGGTCCGGACATGCCGTACGCCGCCGGAGGGATGCATGACCGTCGCCGACCGTCCCGCGATCGACAAGGAAGCCCTCCGCCGGAAATATCGCGAAGAGCGCGACAAGCGGCTGCGCCCCGACGGCAACGACCAGTACATCCGCCTCACCGGCCGCTTCGCCCGCTACCTCAAGGACCCGTACACCCCGGTCACGGCACGCGCCCCCAAGACCGACCACGTGACGGTCGCCTTCATCGGCGGCGGCTTCGCCGGGCTGCTCACGGGCGCGCGCCTCAAGGAGGCCGGCATCGACGACGTGCGCATCGTGGAGAAGGGCGGCGACTTCGGCGGCACCTGGTACTGGAACCGCTACCCCGGCGCGCAGTGCGACACCGCCTCGTACGTCTACATGCCGCTGCTCGAAGAGACCGGCCACATGCCGTCGGAGAAGTACGCGCACGCGCCGGAGATCCTCGAACACTGTCGCCGCATCGGCAAGCACTACGGCCTGTACGACAACGCCCTCTTCCACACCGAGGTCACCGACCTGGAGTGGGACGAGGCCCGCTCCCGCTGGATCGTCCGCACCGACCGGGGCGACGCGTTCACCGCTCGGTTCGTCGCCATGGGCATCGGCCCGCTGCACGTGCCCAAGCTGCCCGGCATCCCCGGCATCGACGACTTCGCCGGGCACTCGTTCCACACCAGCCGCTGGGACTACGCCTACACCGGCGGCGACCCCTCCGGCGCACCCATGGACCGGCTCGGCGACAAGCGGTTGGCGATCATCGGCACCGGCGCGACCGCCGTGCAGTGCGTGCCGCACCTCGCCAGGGCCTGCCGCGAGCTGTACGTCTTCCAGCGCACGCCCTCATCCGTTGACGTACGCGACAACCGGCCGACCGACCCCGAGTGGTTCGCCTCGATCGCCACGCCCGGCTGGCAGCAGCGCTGGCTGGAGAACTTCACCGCCAACCAGACCGGCGTCCTGGCCGACGAGGACCTGGTGATGGACGGCTGGACCGACATCGCCCGCCGCTTCCGCGCGAAGATCAGCGCGCTGCCGCCCGGCCAGATCACCCCGGAGAGCGTGCAGGCCGCGTTCGAGGACGCCGACTTCGAGAAGATGGAGGAGATCAGGGCCCGCGTGGACGCCGTCGTCCGCGACCCGGAGACCGCCGGGAAGCTCAAGGCGTGGTACCGCCAGCTCTGCAAGCGCCCCTGCTTCCACGACGAATACCTCCAGGCGTTCAACCTGCCCGGCGTCCACCTGGTCGACACCGACGGCAAGGGCGTCGAGCGCATCACCGAGCGCGGCGTCGTGGCGGCCGGCCACGAGTACGAGGTGGACTGCGTCATCTACGCCTCCGGCTTCGAGGTCGGCACCGACTACACCCGCCGCGCCGGCTACGAGGCCAGGGGGCGCGGCGGGGTGCGGCTGTCGGAGCGCTGGGCCGACGGGATGCGGACCCTGCACGGCATCCACGTGCACGGCTTCCCCAACGTCTTCATCGTCCAGCCGGCCCAGGGCGCGAACCTCATCTCCAACATCCCGCACAACTTCACCGAGGCCGGCAAGACCATCGCCGCGATCGTCAAGCACGCCATCGAGCACGGCCACACCCAGGTCGAGGCCACGCGGGAGGCCGAGGACGCCTGGATCGAGCTGCTGCTGTCGGGCAAGGGGCGGATCATGGGCTCGCTCGACTGCACGCCCGGCTACTACAACAACGAGGGCCGCGACCTCGGACTGAAGTCCTGGCTGAACGTCGGTCACCCGCAGGGCGCGATGGCCTACTTCGCCTACATCGACCGCTGGCGGAGCTCGGGCGACTTCGAAGGGCTGACGTTCCGCTGAGGAGCGCGTGCGAGGGGCGGGCGTTGCGCTGAGAAGCGCGTCCGAGGGCCTGAGCCTTCGGTGAAAGGGCCTGAGCGTGCGGTGAAAAGCTAGACCCGGCACTACTGACCACGCCTCGCACCAGCGGTTACGGTCGCAGAATGCTCGACAGGACCGCGCTGGAAGCCCTCACCCGACGGCCCTTGCCGTTCCTCGCCTCCGCCTGGCCGTGGCGCGGCGCCGCGTACCTGCTGGCCAGCCTGGTCCCCGGAGCGGCGGCGGGGGTCACGGTTGCGGCGACCGCCGCCGGGTTCGGCTTGACGCCGTATCTCGGCGTCGCGACCGGGCTGGCCGCGCTGGCGCTGTGCGTGCCGCTCGTCGCCGCCTTCGAACGCCTCCGCCTGCGCCTCGTCGACCGGATCGCCGTGCCGAAGCCGCCGGACCGGCGCAAGCGGGAGGCGGGACTCGCGCTCATGACCGTGCTGGCGCTGTGGTGGATCGACCTGATCATGCTCGCGTTCACGGCCGGCGGCCCTGTGCTGCTCATCCTCACGCCGGTCGTGCAGCCCGACGTCAACACCGTGGTCAGCACGGCGTGAGGGGCTGATGGTTCATGGGGGCATATGTCATGACCCGGCGCGCTCAGTATGGTTCGGTGGCATGAACGAGCAGTGGCAGGAAGTCGGCGACCGGGTCTACGTACGGCGCCACCGGTCGTACGACGTGAACACGGGCCTGATCGTGGGCGACGGGCACTGCCTGGTGCTGGACACGCGCGGCTCCCACCGTGAGGGCGCGGACCTGGTCGAGGCCGTCCGGCGGATCACCCCGGCCCCCTGGACGATCGTCAACTCCCACTCCCACTTCGACCACTTCTTCGGCAACGCGGCGTTCGGCCCCGCCGAGATCTGGGGCCACGTCAGGTGCGCCGAGGAGATCGAGCAGTACGGCGAGCAGCAGCGGGCCCACCTGATCGAGAGCCGCCCCGAGCGGCGCGACGAGTGGGAAGAGGTCACGATCGTGCCGCCGGACCACACGTTCGCCGCCGCGGCCAGCCTCGACATCGGCGGGCGCATGGTGCACCTGCGGCACTTCGGGCTCGGCCACAGCAGCAACGACATCGTGGTGCAGGTGCCGGACGCGGGTGTGCTGTTCGCCGGCGACCTGGTGGAGGAGGGCGCGCCGCCCGCGTTCAGCGACTCCTACCCGCTGGACTGGCCGGTCACCACGGCCGCGATGCTCGCCGAGATGCCCGAGCAGGTGATCGTGCCCGGCCACGGCGCGGTGGTGGACCGGGCGTACGTGCAGGGGCAGCAGGAGGAGCTGGCGCTGGTCGCCGACCTGGCCAGAAAGGCCCACGTGGAGGGGCTGCGCGACTCGATCAAGCTCTTCCCCTACCCCGAGCCGATCTCCCGCCAGGCCATCGAGCGCGCCTTCATGCAGCTCGACCAGCTCGACGCCTCGGTCAGCTGAGGTCAGCCGAGCGGTCAGCCCGGGTCAGCAGAGGTCAGCCGAGGTGAGGCCAGCAGAGGTCAGCAGAGGTCAGCCGAGGGGGAAGCGCGCGACGAAGCCGGAGTCGTCGTACACCAGCGAACCGCCGTGCAGGTGCGCGATGTCCCTGGCGATGGGCAGCCCGAGCCCCGCGCCGCCCGCGTCCCTGGCCCGCGCCTCGTCCAGCCGGGTGAACCGGCCGAACACCGCCTCGCGCTGGTCCGGCGGGATGCCGGGGCCGTCGTCGCTCACCACCAGCACCGCCGCGCCGTCCTCGGCGGCGACCCGCACCTTCACGGTCGAGGCGGCATGGCGTACGGCGTTGTCGACCAGGTTCGTCACCAGGCGGTCGAGATGCGCGCTCGACCCTGACATGACCACGTCGGGCGCGACGTCCAGCTCCACCCGCACGCCGGGCCGCCGCCTGGCCCGCAGCGCCGCCTCGGCCGCCACCTGACCCAGGTCCAGCTCGGCGGCGCGCAGCGGCTCGCCCGCGTCCAGCCTGGCCAGCATGAGCAGGTCGGCGGCCAGCGACTGGAGGCGTTCGACGTCGGCCAGCGCCTCGGCGGTCAGCTCGCTCGGCTCGGCCAGCTCCAGCCTGGCCCGCAGCGTCGCGATCGGGCTGCGCAGCTCGTGCGCGGCGTCAGCCACGAACCGCTTGTGCTGCTCGACGGCCGTCTCCAGCCGGTCGAGCGTGCCGTTCACGGTGGTCGCGAGCGCCGCGACCTCGTCCTTGGAGCGCGGTACGGGCACCCGCTGGTGCAGGTCACGGGCCGTGATGTCGGCCACCTTGGCGCGGATCGCGGCCACCGGGCGCAGCGCGCGGCCCACCGAGAGCCAGGTCATCGCCGCCACCACCGCCAGCAGCGCCGGCACGCCGGGCAGCAGCGCCCCGTAGACGGTGCGCAGCGCCTGCTCGACGCCGTCGAGCGGGACCCGCGACAGCAGCGTGGCGGGACCGTCGGCGGTGGTCACCTCGACGGCGGCGACGGCGTACCCGCTGGCCCTGACCAGCTCCGCGGCGCCGTCCTCCTTGGTCACCATCACGTCGGGGTCGGCGAAGCGCACCGCCACGCCCTCCTCCGGGACCGCCGCCCGCTGCGCCCCCTTCACCAGCTTGGGCTCTTCCGCCGGGGCCTTCGCGTCCGGCTCGGCGATGCGCTCTGTGGAGTGCTCGGGGATCTCCAGCGTCCGCGCGTACGGCACCGCCGCCGTGGCCCTCCTCGCCGCCTCCGCGTCGGCGCTGCTGACCAGCGTGCCGCGCAGCGACACCACCAGCACCAGCGCCGCCATGCCGAGCGCGAGCGCCACGACGAGCGTGGCCGCCGC
Source organism: Nonomuraea sp. NPDC052634 (assembly GCF_040678535.1). Lineage (NCBI taxonomy): Bacteria > Bacillati > Actinomycetota > Actinomycetes > Streptosporangiales > Streptosporangiaceae > Nonomuraea > Nonomuraea sp. NPDC052634. The sequence continues at coordinate 37,601 of NZ_JBFATY010000004.1, forward strand.
CGTCGCGCGCACCCGCACCGAGGACAGGCCGGGGGAGAGCCGCCGCCAGAGCGCCTTCGGGCCGCGCGCGAGCTTCCCGGACAGGATCGTGATGCGCGGACGCCGCGTGAACCAGGGGGAGTGCCGCGTGAACCAGGGGGAGCGCCGCCCGTTCTCGGGGGAGCGCCGGGCGATCACGCCGCCTCCAGCCGATATCCGGCACCGCGTACGGTGATCAGCGTCGTCTTCCCGAACGGCACGTCGATCTTGCGGCGCAGCGCGCTGATGTAGACCTCCACGATGTTCGGGTCGCCGTCGTAGCTGAAGTCCCACGCCTGGGCCAGCAGGTCGCTCTTGGAGACCACCTCGCCGGCCCGCCGGGCGAGCGCGTGCAGCACGGCGAACTCCTTCGGCGTCAGCGCGATGTCCACCTCGCCCCGGCGGCAGCGCAGCCCCGCCGGGTCGATGACGAGGTCGCCCACGGTGATGCAGACAGGCCGCTCCCGCCCCCCGCGCCGGACCAGCGCGCGCAGCCGGGCCAGCAGCACCACGTACGAGAACGGCTTGGCCAGGTAGTCGTCGGCCCCGTTGTCCAGCGCCTCGGCCTCGTCGTAGACGCCGTCCTTGGCGGTGAGCATCATGATCGGCGTCCAGTTACCGGCTTCGCGCAGCCGGGAGCACACGGCGTAGCCGTTCATCCTGGGCAGCATGACGTCCAGGATGATCACGTCGTAGGTGTTCTCGGTGGCCAGCCACAAGCCGTCGCGCCCGTCGTGGGCGACGTCCACCGCGAAGCCCTCGCCCGCCAGCCCACCCTTGATCAGGTCGGCCAGCCGCTCCTCGTCCTCCACCAGTAAGACTCGCACGCCGTCCAGCCTGCCTCAGCGCACCTAAAGCGAACCTGAAGATCATTTGGGCTCTCTTCAGGATCACTTCAGGTCCGTGCGGCCACCCTCGGAGCCGTCCGATCGTTTCCGAGAGAGGAGAACTTCATGTTCAAGCGGCGTTTCGCGGTGCTCGGCGCGGCGGTTGCGCTGACCGTCGCAGGTCTGACCGGGTCCGCGCTGGCCGGGACCCCGTCCTCGCCGCCCGAGCCCGTCGCGGCCTCGGTGGCCTCCGTCGCCGTCCCAGGGGCCGGCACGCTGACCTGTAAGACCTCCGACGGCAAGGTGATCGAGCTGGCGAGGGTGAAGCCCGCCGACGGCGGCGCGGTCGCCGAGACCCGCCCGGCCCAGCCCGCGGACCCGTCCGGCGTGATCACGCAGCCGCAGCGCGCCGAGTCGGTGGACCCGAACGGCAAGCCGCAGGTCGTGTCCCCGGGCAGTGGTGAGGGCAAGGCCGAGGGGGTGAAGTTCCGTGCCACCAGGGCCGCCGAGAGCGGCGAGCCCACCGCCGACGCCCCGGCCAAGGTCCGCGTCGTGACCCCGTCCGAGACCGCCGAGACCCAGGCCGAGAAGCCCGCCGAGACCATCGAGCTCGTCTGCAAGACGATCGGCGGTGCGGGGCTCGACGACTAAGAGCGCCGCTCACGCCCTGCACGACCGGCCCCGGACCCCAGTGCATGCCGTGCCGCCAGTCCTGCTCCAGGCCGTAGCCGGTACCGACCATGAGGTGCATCGGCGGCAGCGGCGTACAGCACGTCGAACGGCTTGCCGGGCGGCGCGAACGTGATCACAGCCTTGACGACGTCGCGGGTGCCGGGAGCGTAGACCGGACGCCGGCGCCCGTAACGCGAAGCGCGCCCCCGTCGTGTGACGGGGGCGCGCTTCCCAGGACGAACGCGCTCACGATGTCTTGTGCGAGGTCTCGTCCGTCCTGCTGGACACCGTGGCCGCAACCTGGTCCGCGGACTCCGCAGCCCTGTCCGCCTTCTCATTGACCCAACGTGTGGCATCGGAGGCGGAGTCCTTCATGTGCTCGGTCCACTGCTGAGCGTTGCGGCGGTAGAACATGTAACCGATCGTCCCCACCGCGAGGCCGGTCAGCAGCACGAGCGTCGGCCATCGCCGCGATGGCGTCGGCTTGGGGTCGATGCGTTTGGCCGCGGCGGTCAGCATCGAGCTGACCTTGGGAGCGACCTGCTGCTCGAACCCGTGCGCCGCGGACTCCAGCCGCGGCGCCGCCCAGTGACGGGCTTCTTCGATACGCTGCGCCGCGACCACCTTGGCCTGGTCTGCCATCGGCGCGAGGCGCTGGCCGGTTTCAGCGGCCCGGGTCTTCACTTGACCCATCCACGTGGTGGGCACGTCTATGACCACGCGGCGTCTCTTCATTGTCAGGGACACGACAACCTCCCCTGTCGTTGGGGCCCCGAGCCTGACCTTCCCTGGACAAGGCGGCTCAATCATGGCCGTCCATGGGAGGATGGCTCGGTAGGCCGAACGGCCATAGTCCTCAAAACACCACAATCGAACCCTGTTCATAGAGGGGGGCAGCTGTCTCGTGGCTGAGAAGCTGATCGCGAACCTGCAGACCAATCACGGCAATATCAAGGTGGAGCTCTTCCCCACCAAGGCACCCAAGACGGTGCGCAACTTCGTGGAGCTCGCCGAGGGCACCCGTTCCTGGACGCACCCCGGCACCGGCGAGAAGAGCAACGCCCGCTACTACGACGGCACGATCTTCCACCGGGTCATCGCCGGCTTCATGATCCAGGGCGGTGACCCGCTGGGCCAGGGCATCGGCGGCCCCGGCTACGAGTTCGACGACGAGATCCACCCCGAGCTGCGCTTCGACCGCCCGTACCTGCTGGCCATGGCCAACGCGGGCAAGCGCTTCGGCAAGGGCACCAACGGCTCGCAGTTCTTCATCACGGTCGCGCCGACCCCGCACCTCAACGGCAAGCACACCATCTTCGGCGAGGTCATCGAGGGCAACGAGGTCGTGGACGCGATCTCCAAGACCCGCACCGACGGGCGGGACCGCCCGGTCGAGGACGTCATCCTGGAGTCGGTCACCATCGAGCGCCAGGCCGCCTGACATCCGGCCGCAGGGAGGCCCGCAACGCCGGCGTGCAGCTTCAGGGGGCGCGCACACCGGAGGCGGGCCTCGCGGGGCCGGATGGCCGTTCTCAGAGCCCTTCCGGCCGCGCCGGGGCCGCCGGTCCAGGAGGCTCACGCAGCACGCCTCCGTAAGCCTTAGGCTTCGGTCATGACCAGCCAGCCGCCGAGCCAGCCCCCGCAGCCCGAGCAGCCCGCTGAAGCCGTCCCCACGTGCTACCGACACCCCGAGAGGGAGACGTGGGTGCGCTGCCAGCGTTGTGAGCGCCCCATCTGCCCCGACTGCATGCGCGACGCCGCGGTCGGCTTCCAGTGCCCCGAGTGCGTCGCCGAGGGCAACAAGGCCATCCGCCAGGCCAAGACCGCCTTCGGCGGCGGCGTGGTGCGCACCCCGATCGTCACCTACGCCATCCTGGCGCTCAACGTTCTGGTCTTCCTCGCAACGCTCGCCGCCGACTTCCTCCTGGGCGGCTCCTACGTCGTCACCGCGGAGCTGGGGATGTCGCCCATCGGGGTCGCCGTCCTCGACCAGTACTACCGCCTGATCACCGCGGCGTTCCTGCACCAGGACGTCATCCACATCCTGTTCAACGGCTGGGCCATCTGGGTCATCGGCCCCTATCTCGAGCGCGCCTTCGGCCACGCCCGCTTCACCGCCCTCTACCTGATCAGCGCGCTGGGCGGCTCGGTGCTCGGCCTCTGGCTCGACCCGCTCAACACCCTCACGCTGGGCGCGTCGGGTGCGGTGTTCGGCATGTTCGGCGCGGTCTTCGTGGTCGGGCGCAAGCTCAACCTCGACGTACGCGGCATCGGCCTGATCATCGCGCTCAACCTGGCCATCACGTTCGTGCTGCCCGCGATCTCAGGTGTGCGCATCAGCTGGACCGGCCACGTGGGCGGCCTCCTCACCGGCACGCTCCTGGCCCTGGCGCTGGTCTACGCGCCGAAGGCCAACAGGGCGCGGGTGCAGTGGCTGGCGATCGCTGGAGCGCTGGCGCTCATGGTGGTGCTCGTGCTCGTACGCGTCCCAGCGATTGTCAGCATGCTCGGCGGCTGAGCTTCCCCAGGCTGTGGAAAAGACTGTGGAAAGAACTAACGCCAGCGGGTGGAAAGAACCACACCGAAGATGATGAAAACAAACCCGATCAGCAGGTTCCAGTTCTGGAGGTCCCTGAAGAACGGCGCCTGAGGAGCGACGTAATAGGTCGCGATCCACAGGATGCCGATGACCCACGCGGCCACCATCGTGGGGGCGAGCCAGCGCGGGCTGACCTTGACCTGCTGCGACCGCTGCGGCGGGGTGTAGACCGCCTTCTTGCGAGTTTTGGACTTGGGCACTGGATGACTCCTGCTGAGGGCCTGGGCATCCGGATCGTCCGCAGGCTCTTCGGTAAGGGTAGTTGAAGTGAGGCCCAGGATAGTCGCCACGCGCATCGCATGGCGATCCCAGGGGGCCGCATCGCCGCGGATTACCCTGAGCGCATGCGGGCCGCCCTGCGGGCCCTCGGGGAGCTCAGCATCACCGCGGGCCTGATCCTCATGCTGTTCTGCGCGTACCTGCTCTGGGGGACGGGCGCGTACACGCAGCGGCAGCAGCTGCTGCTCCAGCGCGAGCTGGCGGCCAAGGAGAGCGGCGCGCGGCGTCCGCCGCAGCCGGCCATCGGGCAGGCGTTCGCGCTGCTGCGCATCCCCAAGCTGGGCCGCGACTACAAGTACGCGGTGGTCGAGGGCGTCGGCGCTGAGCAGCTCAAGAAGGGGCCAGGACACTACCCCGACAGCGCGATGCCGGGCGAGGTCGGCAACTTCGTGCTGTCGGGCCACCGCACCACGTACGCGGCCCCGTTCAACGAGATCGACGAGCTCGAACGCGACGACGAGATCATCGTGGAGACCCGCGAGGCCCGCCACACCTACCGCGTCACCTCCCAGGACATCGTGCGGCCCGACGAGGTCGAGGTGCTCGCCCCCGTGCCCGGCAAGCCCGACATCCGGCCCATCCGCGCGTTCATCACGCTGTCCACCTGCCACCCCGAGTACTCCGCCGCCGAGCGGCTCATCGTCTACGGCGTGCTCAAACACAGCGAACCGCGAGAGGAGTGACCCGTGTACGCCTGGCTCTGGCGCAAGCTGCCCGGCCGCCCGCCCGTCCGGCTGCTGACGGCCGCCCTGCTGGTGCTGCTCGCGGGGGCCGTACTCTGGTACGTCGTGTTCCCGCTGATGGAGCCGGCGGTGACGCTCGACGAGGTGACGGTGAGGAAATGAGCCGGGTGCTCGTCGTGGACAACCACGACAGCTTCGTCCACACGATCGTGCAGTACCTGCGCGAGCTGGGCGCCGACTGCGACGTCCGGTCCCGCGACGACGTCCGCGTGTACGACGCCGACGGCTTCGCCGGCGTGCTCGTGAGCCCGGGACCCGGCACGCCGGAGGCGGCGGGCGTCAGCGTCCCGCTGGTCCACCACGCGGCCGAGACCGGCCTGCCCCTGCTCGGCGTCTGCCTCGGCCACCAGGCCATCGCGGTCGCCTTCGGCGCCACGGTGGCGCGGGCCCCCGAGCTGTTCCACGGCAGGACGAGCGAGATCGTCCACGACGGCAAGGGCGTGTTCGAGGGCCTGCCGTCGCCCGTGCGCATGACCCGCTACCACTCGCTGGCCGTGCTGCCCGAGACCGTGCCCCCGGAGCTCGACGTGACCGCGCGCACCGAAGACGGCGTCATCATGGGCCTGCGGCACCGTCAGAAGCCCATCGAGGGCATCCAGTTCCACCCCGAATCGGTGCTGTCCGAGCACGGCCACCGGCTGCTGGGAAATTGGTGGCGGAAAGTGGCGGAAAACCGTGTAACAAACGGCTCGCGAAGAGCGACGTACCAGTGAGCGTCCCCGCCGTTGCCCCCGAGCGGCGGGGGCGTTCTTGTGTGCGGACCTCCTGCCGCACGGGGGCTCCCGTGCGCGGGGACCAGGCCGCGCGGCGGATATGAGCAGCGAAAAGCCGCCCCTTCCCGAGCGGAAGGGGCGGCTTTCTCGTCAGTGCCTCGGGCCTCGGTTGTGCAGGCCGCCGCCGAGGCCGTCCTCGATCGGGCTGTCGCCCGGCGGCTCCTCCTCCGACGGGAAGTCGTCGCTCGGCTGGTCGTCGCTCGGGACGTCCTCCGTCGGGAAGTCGTCGGCCGGCGGCGGGGAGTCCTCCTGCTGCTGGGGACCGGTCGACACCGTGATCGTGATCGTGGTGCCGGGCAGCAGCTTGGTGCCCTCACCCGGGTTCTGCTGCACGACGGTGCCCTCGGGCTCCTGCGCGGGCTGCTGCGAGACCTTGACCTTGAAGCCCGCGGACTTCAGCTGGGCGGTCGCGTCCTCCTGGGTCAGCCCGATGACGCTCGGGACCTCGCGCATCTCCTTCGGCACGAAGAGCGTGACGGAGCCGCCCTTCTCCAGCTCGGCACCGGCCTTCGGGTCGGTCGCGATGACCGTGCCCTGCGGCTTGGTGGAGTTGCGGGTCTTGATGACGCCGCGCAGGCCGACCTCTTCGAGCGCCCGCTGCGCGTCCTCCTGGGACATGCCGACCAGGCCGTCGGGCACCTTGATCTTCTCGGGGCCCTTGGACACGACCAGCTTGACCGTGGCGCCCTTCTCGACCTGGGTGTCGGCCGGCGGGTCGGTCTCGATGACCGCGCCCTTCTCGACGTCGGAGCTCGCCTTCAGCTCCACGTCGGGCACCAGCCCGAGCTTCTTCAGCTCGGCCTCGGCGTACGAGCGCTCCTGCGACACCAGCGACGGGATCGTCACCTTGGTGTCGGACGGGGTGTCCTTGCCGCTGAAGACGGTGTAGCCGATCGTGATGAACGCGCCGATGATGAGCAGCGGAATGATGATCCACAGCGCGGTCTTGAGCGCGTTGTTGCCGCCACCTCCGCTCGACGCCCTGCGCCGGCCACCGCCGCCGCGGCCACCACCGTCGTCGTCGTACTCGTACGGCGGGATCGCGCTGGTGCGCTGGGTGGCCGGGCCGGTGGCCGCCTGGGTCGCGGTCATCATGCGGGTGCCCTGGTGCATGGGACCGGTCATCGCCATCGTCTGGGCGTCGGTCGGCATGCCGGACATCGCCCGCTGGATGTCGGCCCGCATCTCGCCCGCGCTCTGGTAGCGCTGGCTCGGGTCCTTCGCCATGGCCTTGAGCACGATGGCGTCGGCCCACTGCGGGATCTCGGGGTCGATCTGGGACGGCGGGATGGGCTCCTCGCGCACGTGCTGGTAGGCGATCGCCACCGGGGAGTCGCCGGTGAACGGCGGCTGGCCGGTCAGCAGCTCGTACAGCACGCAGCCGGTGGAGTAGATGTCGCTGCGCGCGTCGACCCGCTCGCCGCGCGCCTGCTCGGGCGACAGGTATTGCGCGGTGCCGATCACCTGGGCGGTCTGCGTCATCGTGGCCGCCGAGTCGGCCATCGCGCGGGCGATGCCGAAGTCCATCACCTTGACGTCGCCGGAGCGGGTGATCATGACGTTGGCGGGCTTGATGTCGCGGTGCACGATGCCGCCGCGGTGGCTGTAGTCGAGCGCGCGCAGGATGCCGTCGACCAGCTCCACGGCGCGCTCGGGCAGCAGCCGGCGGTCCTGGCGCAGCAGGTCGCGCAGCGTCCTGCCGTCGACGTACTCCATCACGATGTACGGCACGGGCGTGCCGTCGGTGACGTCTTCGCCGGTGTCGTAGACCGCGACCACGGCCGGGTGGTTCAGTGAGGCCGCCGACTGCGCCTCACGGCGGAACCGGGCCTGGAAGGTATGGTCTCGCGCCAGATCAGACCGGAGGGTCTTGATCGCGACTACGCGGTCCAGCCGGATGTCTCTGGCGCGATACACCTCGGCCATGCCGCCGCGCCCGACGACACCGTCGAGCTCGTAGCGACCTCCGAGTAGCCGAGGCTGAGTCATTTCCTGCACTGTCCCTTACCGTTCATCTTGGGTACCGGCCGGCTCGCGGGGCCGCCGGTGTCCATCATCGACCCCATGGCGCGTCACGTCTCCTCATTGGGCGGGTTTGTCTCACCCGGGTCCGGCGAGGTGCTGGTCGTGGTGGGTGTCGGAGTTGTCGGAGTCCTGGTGGGCGTTGGGGTCGGGGTGGGGGTGGGTGTCCGGGTGGTCGGGGGTGGTTTCGGCGTCGGCTTCTTGGTGGGAGTAGCCGACGTGCTTACCGTAGCCGACCGCGAGGGTATCGGCCTCGGTGTCCTCACCGTAACAACCGGCGGTCGCCGCGTGGTCTTCGTCTTCGACGGCCGCGGCTTTGGCCGGGTCGGCGTCGACTTCACGGTAGGCGATTGTGTCGGTTCGGCCACCTGCGGAGTGGCCTGCGGCCGCTGCGGGTCGGCGAACGTGATGGCGGTCAGCCCCACCGCCGCCGCGCAGCCCGCCGTGGCGACCAGCGCCAGCGTCCGAGCGCCCCTGCGCCGCTTCCTCCCCGTGCCCTCCTGGAGCGTGGCCGGCTGGAGGTCGTCGGTCGCGAGCTCGTCCTCAGGGGCCGGCTCGCGGACGCGGAAGCCCGCAGGGTCGGTCAGCATACTGAGCTCGGCCGGGCCCTGAACAGCCCCGGCCAGCGACTCGCGCAGCACGTACGCCCGGTCGGCGACCTCGATCGCCGACCCCGGCCGCTGCTCCGGCTCCTTGGCGAGCAGGCTCATGACCAGCTCGCGCACCGCGGCCGGCACGTCGGCGCCGAGCGGCGGCGGCTGCTCGTTGAGGTGCAGCAGCGCGATCGCCACCTGGCTGTCGGCACGGAACGGCGTGCGCCCGGCCAGGCACTCGTACGCCACCACGCCCAGCGAGTAGAGGTCCGTCGAAGGCGTCAGGGGGAGGCCCTGCGCCTGCTCGGGACTGACGTACTGGGCGGTGCCCAGCACGGTGCCGGTCTGCGTCACCGGCGCGGCCTCCAGCGCCCGCGCGATGCCGAAGTCCGTCACCTTGATCGCCCCCTCGGGGGTGACCAGCAGGTTGCCGGGTTTGATGTCGCGGTGGATGATGCCGGCCGAGTGCGCCGCGTGCAGCGCCTTGGCCGTCTGGTGCACCACGTCGAGCGTCACCTCGGGCCCGAGCGCGCCGTTGCGCCCCAGGATGGCCGACAGCGGCTCGCCGTGCACCAGCTCCATGACGAGGTAGGCCAGGTCGCTCTGCTCGCCGTAGTCGAAGACCTGGGCCACGCCCGGGTCGGCCAGCGCCGCGGTGAGCCGCGCCTCGTTCCTGAACCGCTCGCGGAACGTGGGGTCGGCGTGCATGTGGCTGCGCAGGATCTTCACCGCCACCTCGCGCCCGAGCAGCTCGTCGCGGGCACGCCAGACCTCCCCCATACCGCCCGTGGCGATGCGGGAGACCAGGAGATAGCGGTTACGGAGCCGCATGACCCAGCAGGTTACCGTCACTCACTTGTTCAGCACCGCCTCCATCACGGCTCTGGCGATGGGCGCGGCGGTGTGACCACCGGTGGCCTCGGCCCCGACCTTGGCCGCCCCGGACTCGACGATGACCGCGACGGCCACCTTCGGGTTGTCCGCGGGCGCGAAGCTGATGAACCAAGCGTGCGGGGGCCGGCCGTCGGTGGTCTCCGCGGTGCCCGTCTTCCCCCCTACTTCGACGCCTGGAATCTGCGCGAGGTTGGCGGTGCCGTTGGAGACGACGCTCACCATCATCTCGCGCAGCTTGGCCGCCGTCTCGGAGCTGACCGCCTCGCTGAGCTCGTCGGGGTCGGCCTCCTCGATGGTGTCGCCCTTGGAGTCGGTGATCTTGTTGACGAGGTACGGCTTCATCACCGTCCCGTCGTTGGCGATGCCCGCCGCGACCATGGCCATCTGCAGCGGCGTCATGCGGTTGCTGCGCTGCCCGATCGAGGCCATCGCCACGGCCGCCTGGTCCTCCTTGGGCCCGAAGTCGCTCTGCGCGACCGACATCGGCACGCCGATCTGCTCGCCCATGCCGAACTTCTCGGTCTGCTCCCGCATCTTGTCGTAGCCCAGCTCCATGCCGATCGCGCCGAACGGCGTGTTGCACGACCGCTCCAGCGCGTAGGTGAGCGTGACCTGGCCGCTGCCGCACGCCGCGCCGCCGTAGTTGGGCAGGCTGATGTTCGTGTTGGGCAGCGGCAGCCGCTGCGGGGCCTGCACCGTGGTCTCGGGGCCGCGCGAGGAGTCGTCCTCCAGGTACGCCGCCGCCGTCACGACCTTGAACGTCGAGCCCGGCGGGTACGTCTGGGCGATGGCGCGGTTGAGCAGCGGCTGGCTCTTGTCCTTGGCCAGCTCGTCGTACCGCTTGAACACCGTCCCCTTGTCGGTGCCCGACAGCTCGGTCGGGTCGTACGTGGGCAGCGAGACCATCGCGAGTATGCCGCCGGTCTTCGGGTCGAGCGCCACCACGGCACCGCGCTTGCCGCTCTGGCGCAGCGCGTCGTAGGCCGCCTTCTGCGCCTTGGGGTCGATCGTGAGATCGACGTTGGCGCCTTTGGTCGGCTCGCCGGTGAACAGGTCGATGCTCCTGCGCAGCAGCAGGTCGGCGCTGGAGCCGTCGAGCAGCTTGTTCTCGGCCGCCTCGATGGCCGAGGCGCTCTCCGGCGAGAAGAAGCCGGTGACGTGCGCGTAGAGCTTCGCGTCGGGGTACTTCCTGATGAAGCGGAAGTTGTTGTCGCCGGTGTCGACGGACTCCGCCAGCACCTTCCCGCCCGCCGTGATGCGGCCGCGCTCGATCGCGTAACGGTCGAAGAAGTTGCGGCGGTTGCGCGCGTCGGAGATGTACTCGTCGGCCTTGACCGCCTGCAGCCAGTTCACGTTCACCATCAGGAGCGCGAACATGGCGAGGGCGGCCACCGCCACTCGCTTCAGGGTGCCGTTCATCGCTGGAACACCTGCGTCAGTCCCTCGTTCTGGATCGCCTGGGGTGGGGGGCGTCTGGCGGCGTCTGACGTTCGTACCAGCAGCGCGATAAGGATCCAGTTAGCCAGCAGCGCCGAGCCGCCCTGCGACATGAACGGCGTGACCAGGCCCGTCAGCGGGATGAGGTTCGTCACACCCCCCACGATGATGAACACCTGCCAGGCGAGGATGAACGACAGGCCGCCCGCGAGCAGCTTCGAGAAGGGGTCGCGAGCCGCGAGCGCGGTGCGCAGGCCGCGTTCGACGATCAGCGCGTAGATCATCAGGATCGCCATCAGGCCGGTCAGGCCGAGCTCCTCGCCGACGGCGTTGAAGATGAAGTCGGAGAACGACAGCGGGATCAGGTCGGGGTGTCCCTGGCCGAGCCCGGTGCCCAGGATGCGGCCCGCGCCGAGCCCGAACAGGCCCTGCATGATCTGGTAGCTGCCGCCGAACTCACGGTCGTAGTACTCGGGGTTGCTCGGGTCGAGCCAGACGTCGAAGCGGTCGCCGACGTGGGAGAAGATCTGCCCGGCGACGAACGCGCCGCCGACGAACAGCAGCAGGCCGATCAGCACCCACGACGTGCGCTGCGTGGCGATGTAGAGCATCACCACGAACCCGCCGAACAGCAGCAGCGACGAGCCCAGGTCCTTCTGCAGCACCAGCACGCCGATGGCGACGGCCCAGGTGATCAGAACCGGGCCGAGGTCGCGGGCCCTGGGCAGGTCGATGAAGAGCAGCCGCCGGCCCGCCAGCGCCAGCACGTCGCGCTTGGCGACCAGGTAGCCGGCGAAGAAGACGACCAGCGCGATCTTGGCGAACTCGGCCGGCTGGATGGTGGCCGAGCCGAACCCGATCCAGATGCGCGCGCCGTTGCGCTCCTGGCCCAGCCCGGGGGTCAGCGGCGAGATCAGCAGGACCACGCCGACCAGCCCCGCCGTGTACGTCAGCCGCTGCAGCATGCGATGGTCGCGCAGCACCAGCAGCGTCACGGAGAACAGCACGACACCGGCGCCGGTCATGACGATCTGAGTGGTGGCGGATGCGCCGGCCATGCCGGCGTTCTCCAGCCGGTAGATCATCACCAGGCCGATGCCGTTGACCAGCGTCACCAGCGGCAGGATCAGCGGGTCGGCCCACGGGGCGAACTTCGCGAGCACGAGGTACGCGGCCAGCATCAGGCCGCCCAGGCTCAGCCCGTACGTCAGCATCCCGGCCGGGATCTGACCGTCCATGGCCAGGCCCACGTTCGCGTAGGCGCCCATGACGATGCCCACGGCGAGCGCGAGCATGAGCAGCTGCGCCACGCGCCGCTTGGCCGGCATCGGGACGGGGGTGACGGCGACTTCGCTCATCTACTGCTGTCTCGTCTTGGACTTGGTGGCGGAGGCGCTCGCGGTGGGAGTGGCGCTCGCCTCCGTCTCGGGCTGCTGATCTTCGGTTTCGGCCTTGTCGGCCTCTTCGTCGTCGGCGAACGACAGACTGTTGATCTTGGTGATGCCTTCGTCGACGGTGGTGACGGGGATGCCGTCCTTGACCAGAGCCTGATCGGCTTCGGAGAGCTGGGAGAGCTTGCGGCCAGTGGGCTTGGAGACGTGGAAGAGCTGGAAGGGACCCACTTCCTTCTTGACCCCCTGGAACACGACCACCTCGCCGCCCCTAGCGCCGACGAAGAACTGGTCCTGGGTCCACTGGTAACCGAAGTAGCCGCCGACGGCCACGCCGACGACGCCTACGCCGAGCACGGTGACCAGCACGGGCCACAACCTGCGACGCTTCCGCGAGCGCCGGGACGTGGCCTCGGCGACCGGCTCATCGAAGTCGTCGCCGGAGAGCACCGGCTGGGGTGCGGTCACCGCGCCTGCTCGCCCCGGCTGGATGTCCTTGGTCGGGTCGAGCCGGTTCATCCCCGCGGCGCCGACGATGGCGGCCTCCGCGGGCAGCTGTTCATCGTCGGCGATCTCCAGCACGTCGGCGAGAACGCACGTGATGTTGTCGGGCCCGCCGCCCCGGTTCGCCAGATCGATGAGCTGACGGACGACCTCTTCAGGATCGTCGATGTTGGTGAGCGTGGCGTGCAGCGTCTCCGCGCTGACCACGCCCGACAGGCCGTCGGAACACAGCAGATAGCGGTCGCCTACCTGCGCCTCGCGCAGCGTGAGATCGGGATCGACCTCACCGCTGCCGTCGAGCGCGCGAAGCAGGATCGACCGCTGCGGATGGGTGGCCGCCTCTTCCGGCGTGATGCGCCCGTCGTCGACGAGCTGCTGCACCAGCGTGTGGTCATGGGTGATCTGGTAGAGCTCACCACGTCTCAGGAGGTAGGCCCGCGAGTCGCCCACATGGACCAGGGCGACCTGGGTGCCGTTCCAGAGCATGGCGGTGAGCGTCGTGCCCATGCCTTTGAGGCTGGGATCCCGCCCCACCATTTCGTGCAGCCTGCGGTTGGCGTCGCGCACCGCTGCCTCGATGGCGTTGAGCAGGTCACCCCCCTGTTGGGCCTCTTCCAGAGAGGCCATGGCGGCGATGGCGACGGAACTCGCCACCTCGCCGTGTGCATGCCCGCCCATGCCGTCGGCGACGGCGAGCAGGCGGCCGCTAGCGTACGCCGAGTCCTCGTTCCCTTCGCGGAGGAGGCCGACGTCCGAGCGGGCGGCGTAGCGGAGTGCGATGGTCATTTGCGCAATTCAATGACTGTCTTGCCGACGCGGATCGGAACACCGAGCGGCACCGGGGTCGGGCGGGTGACTTTCGAACGGTCGAGATACGTGCCGTTGGTGGACCCAAGATCTTCCACGATCCATTGACCGTCCTGAGGAAAGAGCCGGGCGTGCCGGCTGGAAGCGTAGTCGTCGGTGACCACCAGCGTGGCGTCATTGGCCCGGCCAATGGTGATGGGCTGCTCCGTGAGGTTGATGGTGGTGCCCTGGAGAGGCCCACCCGTGACGATGAGCTGGCGTGGCTCGCCCTTCTTGCTCTTGGGCTTCGCCACGGGTTTGGCGGGCTTCATGGCCTTGCGGCCACCCGCCGGCGCGGTGCGTGAACCGAACAAGTCAGTCCGGATCACGCCGACTGCGGCAATGACAAAGAACCACAGCACCGCCAGAAAGGCGAGCCGGATCAGCAGCAGCGTGAGCTCGGACATGGACCGTCTGTCTACCCCTAATCGCGCCGGAACACCAGAGTCGTACGCCCCAGCGTCACTCGCGTGCCGTTTTGGAGCTCGATCCTGCGCACCGGCTGGCCATTGACGAAAGTGCCGTTCGTCGAACCCAGGTCGACGAGGACCACATTCTGGCCCTCGACCCGCAGCTCCGCATGATGCCGCGAGACACCGGGATCGACGAGACGAAGATCGCAGTCGGTGCCCCTGCCGAGCAAGGTCACCGGAGTGGTGAGCTCGTAGGAGCGGTCGCCCTGCGGATCGTCCTGAGTGGAGACGAGCAGCCGCGGCCGCCCGCCGAACGCATGGGGCCTCGACGGAGGCAGGTCGCTCGCCGGCTGGCGAATCTCGTCCTGCTCCACCGTCGCACCGCGGATGACCCCCGACCGGATGCGGAACAAGCCCACAGCCAGATCGCCGGCGGTCTCGAAGCGAACCCGGACCGGTCCCACGAAGGAGTAGCCCTGCTCCTTGGCGTACTCCCTGGCGAGGTTGGCCAGCTCGTGGCTGATGCTGTCGGCGTACACCTCAAGCCGCTCGGCATCGGTCGTGGACAGCTCCACCACGAAATCGTTGGGCACGAGCGTGCGACCTTGAGCGACGATCGCCGCACGCTCATCCATCTCCCGCTGAACCGCGCTGGCGACCTCGACCGGCTGAAGGTCAGATTTGAACGCCCGCGCAAAGGCTCCCTCAACCAGGCCTTCGAGCCTTCGCTCGAAGCGCTGAAGGACTCCCACCGGGTACCTCCCTTCCTCCGTGCATATGATCGCGGCCCCGTAGACGCATCGGCGCCCGGTCTCCGCTCGTTCCACGTGACGGTGTCACAGGCGCTCGTCGGGCGGCCGCGCCCAGCTCCTCCGCTCCCGTGTCTTATGCGATCGTATCCGGGTTCAGTACCAGTGGCTGTTCCGTGCTACTGTTCTTTCCGCACCCACAAGGGCGGGTGGCGGAACGGCAGACGCGCACGGTTCAGGTCCGTGTGTCCGAAAGGACGTGAGGGTTCAAATCCCTCCTCGCCCACTCGGTGACTGGGGGACCCTGGTCGCAAGCCTTGATCGGCTTGCTCCCTTGGGTCCCCTCGTCATGTCTGCCCGGGGGGTAACCCCCGGACCCCCAGGGGGTCGCTGGCGCTCCTGGGGGCTTTGCCCCCAGACCCCCAGCCGACGCTTCGCTTCTGGGGGCTGTCGCCACCAGACCCCCAGTTGATGCTTGCGGGCCTTTTGGGCCGGAGTTCGGGGTTCGGTGCTTGGTCTTCTCTGGTTTTGCTGTGCTCACCCTGGCTTAGGGGTGCTCTCTGCGCAAGGGGAACCGGTCTTCTTTTCTGCTTCACGGTACGACTTGGGGCTTGCAAGGTGCTTGCAAGCCCCAAGTCGTATCCTTTGCCTCTCTTGTGAGCTACGTCACACTTGTGGCCCTTGTGTCCAAGAGTTCGCCCACCAAGTCGGTGAGGCTCACCATTCCGATGATTTTCTGGTCCTGGTTCGTCACCAGGGCCAAATGGGATCGTTGTTCCTGTAGGGCCGTTACCGCCTCCGGCACCTGTGTCGTGCAGGGCAGTGAGGGGAGCTTGCGGAGGAGGTCCTTTGCCTTGCTCCCCGGGTTCAGCAGGGCGTCCCGTACGTGTAGGGCGCCCTCTATGCCGTTAGGGCCCTCCACCAGGAGTCTCAGGTGGGCGCTGCCCGCCGCCGTCTTCTTGATCTCGGCTGCCGTCGCCTCCGACTTGACCTTGACCACCTTCTCCAAGGGGACCATCAGGCGCTCGATGCCCTCGTCCCCCAGGCGCAGGGCCCTGGTCAGAAGGTCGTGTTCCTCCCTGTCCAGCAGGCCCATGCGGCCTGACTCCCCTACCAGGATCGCTAGCTGGCGAGGAGTTCTCGTCGTTGCCAGCTCGTCTCTCGGCTGGACGCCGAAGAGATGGAGAGTGACGTTCGTCAGGGCGTTGAGCGCCGACAGCAGCGGGCGCATCACCGTCGTGAACGCCCTGAACGGGAACGTCAGCAGCAGGGCCGCGCGCTCCGGGTGGGTCAGGGCCCAGCTCTTCGGCGCCATCTCGCCCACCACCATGTGCAGGAACGTCACCAGGGCCAGCGAGAACGTCAGCGCGATCGGCATGCGCATCGCCTCGGGGATGCCCACGGCCGCGAACACCGGCTCCAGGTAGTGCTCGATCGCCGGCTCCGTCACCTGGCCCAGGCCCAGCGTGCACAGGGTGATGCCGAGCTGGGCGCCCGCGAGCATGAGCGAGAGCCTGCGGCTGCCGCCCGCCGCCGAGCGCGCCGCCATCCTGACCAGGCGGTTGCCGCTCGCGCCGATCTCCTCAAGCCGGTGGCGGCGCGAGGAGACGAAGGCGAACTCGGCGGCCACGAAGAGCGCGTTGAAGGCCAGCAGGGCCACGCTGAGGATGATGAGGCTCATCGGGGCGTGGCCTCCGCGTGCTTGTTGAGCGGGGTCAGCCGCACCCACTCGGGCACCCTGCGGTTGAGCGAGATGACCGTCAGCTCTGCGAACTGCTCCTCGGTCTCGTCCGCGAACGGGTCGGTGTCCTGGCTCACCGGCACCGTCACCGTGTCGCCCGGGTCGGGCAGGCGGCCCAGCCTGGCCAGCACCAGGCCCGCCAGGGTGTCGTAGTCGTCGCTCTCAGGCAGCGCGAAGCCCGTCGCCCGCTCCACCTCGTCCAGGCGCAGCCGGCCGGGGACCTCCCAGACGCCGCCCGGGTGCTCGACGGCGCCCTGCGGCTCGGGGTCGTTCTCGTCCACCAGCTCGCCCACCAGCTCCTCGGCCAGGTCCTCGATCGTGATGACGCCGGCCAGGCCGCCGTACTCGTCGATGACGCAGGCGATGTCGTCGCGCGCCGTGCGCATGCGGTCGAGGACGGCGGGCAGCGGCAGCGAGTCGGGCACCAGCAGCGCGGGGCGCGTGATGGCGGCGATCGTGCCGTCCTCCACGCCGGTGGTCAGCAGCTCGCGCACCCCCGTCACGCCCGCCACGTCGCCGTCGTCGGTCACCACCGGATAGCGGGAATGTCCGCCGTCGCGCATGACGTCCAACAGGTCGGAGATGGGCTGTGAGGCGCGCAGCACCACCACGCGGGGGCGCGGCACCATGATCTCCTCGGCGATGCGGTCGCCGAACTCCAGGGCCCGCTCCAGGAGGTCGGAGAGCCGGGCGGGCAGCTCGCCCGCCCGGGTCGACTCCGCGATGATGCGCGACAGCTCCTCGGGGGTCGCGCCGTGCTCCACCTCCTCGACGGGCTCGATGCCGACGCGCCTCAGCAGGCCCGTGGCGGCCGAGTCGAACAGCCTGACCACCGGGCCCACGACCGCGAGGTACGCCAGCGTCGAGCGGGCCAGGAACTTGGCCACCGGCTCCGGCCTGGCGATGCCGAGGTTCTTGGGCGCCAGCTCGCCGAACACCATCTGCACGACCGTGGCCACGAACACGCCTGTGGCCACGGAGACACCGGTGATCGCGGCGTCGGGGAGGCCGAGGCCGCTCAGCCAGGGGCGTACGAGTGCGGCGATCGCCGGCTCGGCGAGGAAGCCCACCAGCAGGGCCGTCACCGTGATGCCGAGCTGGGCGCCCGAGAGCATGAAGGAGAGCCGGGAGGTGACCTGGAGGGCCTTTTCCGCGGAGGTGTCGCCGGCCGCGGCCTGCTCGCGCAGGACGCTGCGGTCGGCGGCGACGAAAGCGAATTCCTGGGCGACGAAGTAGCCGGTCGCCGCGGTCAGAAGCAGGAGGGCCAGCAGCCCGAGATAGGCGCTCACCGTGGTGAGTCCTCAGATGAACCCGTGCCCGAGCACGGGCGGGGACTACACGGGTCCGAGTCGGACACGATCTTCCTTTCGATAGGGGTCGTCCATAACCGTAACGATGGTGGGTGGCATCTATGTTTCCGCGGTGACTCTCTGCTGGTTCCGCGTACTTTTCCGTAGGAAATCCTTGGCGGAAGGTCTTGACTGCCGGGGTTGGGACGTAGCGTTGATGACAAGTGAAGGGAAGAGGCGAAGTGTCTGAGGACGACCGGACGCGGGCAATGCGCTCGCCAGGCGACGGCCGCCCGCTGCCACCACGGCCCGGTGACGGCCGTCTCCGCTCTGGGGGCGCGCCGGCGCACCGGATACCCCCCGCAGGGCCTACTCCGCCTGGTGGGCCGACTCCGCCTGGAGGGCGCATTCCGCCTGGAGGGCAGATTCCGCCCGGAGGGGCGCCCACACAGAAGCTTCCCGCCCCCGTGCCTCCCGGTCCCGCCGAGGACGAGCCGCGCAGGGCGTCCTCGCGGATTTACGGGCGTGAGCGGTCGGGCAGGAGCCCGATCAGGCCGCTCAGGTCGCGTTCCGGCTCCGACGAGCGGCGGCCCTGGGGGCTGGTGCCGCGCCCGCGGTTCTCCGGCAAGACCGTTTTGGCGATCATCGCCGGTTTGCTTGTGGTGCTGTTGATCGCCGGCATCGGAATGTACTTCTGGATCGACTCGCGGTTGACGGGCATCGAGGGGGTGCTGGACGACTACGAGGGACGGCCCGCCGACACGCCGGGCACCAACTGGCTGCTCGTCGGGTCCGACAGCCGCAAGGGCCTGACCGCCGCCCAGCGCAAGAAGCTGGCGACCGGGCGGGCCGCGGGGCAGCGTACGGACTCGATGATGCTGCTGCACATCCCCGAGACCGACGACCCGCCCACGCTGGTCAGCCTGCCGCGCGACTCCGCCGTCACCATCCCCGGCAGGGGGCGCGACAAGCTCAACGCGGCCTACGCCTTCGGCGGGCCCAAGCTGCTGGTGCGCACCATCGAGAACGCCACCGGCGTGCACATCGACAACTACATGGAGATCGGTTTCGCCGGGTTCGTCGACATCGTCGACGCCGTCGGCGGGGTCGAGATCAACGTACGGGCCGCCGTCAACGACCCCAAGGCCGGGCTCAAGCTGAAGAAGGGCGTGCAGACGCTCAACGGCGCGCAGGCGCTCGGCTACGTGCGCACCCGCAAGGGCGGCGCGCTACCCGACTACGAGCGCACCAAGCGGCAGCGGCAGTTCCTCAGCGCGGTCGTGAAGAAGGCCGCGAGCCCCGGGGTGCTGCTCAACCCGTTCACCGCGATCCCGCTGGCGGCCAGCGCCACCGACGCGGTCGAGGTCGACACGGGCACGGGCGCGTTCGACATGCTCTCGCTCGGGCTGGCCATGGGCGACAGCCCGGTGACCACGGTGGTGCCGTTCGGGGGCAACGAGACCGTGCCCAGCGGCGCGGCGGTGAAGTGGGACCGGCCCAAGGCGCTGGCGTTGTTCAACGCGATCAAGGAAGACCGGCCGGTGCCGAAGGACGTCGTCGACTCCAACTGACCACCTCGCTCAGGTCCGGGACCCCGGGCACCCCCGTCCGGGCTTCGGGGCTGAGGGCGCCGCGCTCAGGTCCCGGACTCAGGGCGCCGCCCTCAACCGCCGAAGCCCGGGGTGCCGTGCTCAGGTTCCGGGGCCGGAGGGCCGTGTGGTCTCTTCGGTTTTCCGCGCGTGCCGGGGGCAGCCGTACGGCGTCAAGGTCCCCACCACGTGCACCGACGGTTTTCCGCGCGTGCCGGGGACAGCCCCGGGCGGGACGTACGCTGGGGGCATGCCCGAACTTCCCGAGGTGGAGTCCCTCACTCACTTTCTGCGTGAGCGGGCGGTGGGCCGCGCGATCGCGGGGGTCGATGTGGTGGCCATCCAGGCGCTGAAGACGTTCGATCCGCCGGTCACCGCGCTCAACGGGCTGACCGTGACCGGCGTGGCCAGGCACGGCAAGTTCCTCGACCTCGACTGCGACGGGCTGCACCTGGTCATCCACCTGGCGCGCGCGGGGTGGCTGCGCTGGCGCGACGACCTGTCGGGCGCGAAGCCGGTGCGGCCCGGCAAGGGGCCGCTGGCCGTACGCGTGCGGCTGGCGCCCGACGAGGAGGGCCTGGCGCCGGGGTTCGAGCTGACGGAAGCGGGGACGCAGAAGCGCCTAGCCGTCTATGTCACGAAAAATCCGGACGATGTGCCGGGCATCGCCGCCCTCGGCCCCGACCCGCTCGCCGAGTCGTTCACCGTCGAGGCGCTCAAGCGCATCATCGGCGGCAAGCGCACCCAGATCAAGGGCCTGCTGCGCGACCAGAAGGTGATCGCCGGCATCGGCAACGCCTACTCCGACGAGGTGCTGCACGCGGCGAAGATGTCGCCGTTCAAGATCGCCGCCACGCTGACCGACGCGCAGATCGCCGACCTGCACGAGGCCATCGTGACGACGCTGCGCGACGCGGTCGAGCGGGCTCGCGGCCTTGCGGCCAAGGACCTCAAGGCGGAGAAGAAGTCGGGGCTGCGGGTGCACAACCGTACGGGGCAGTCCTGCGACGTGTGCGGCGACACGATCAGGGAGGTGTCGTTCGCCGACTCCTCGCTGCAGTACTGCCCGACCTGCCAGACCGGCGGCAAACCGCTCGCCGACCGCCGCCTGTCCCGCCTGCTCAAGTAGGCGGGCGTCCGGTGCACCGCCTCGCGCAGGCCATGATGGAGTCATGACCGTTCCTGAGATCGAGGCCAGTGCCGTACCCGCAGACGCTTACCTGCTCGACGTCCGCGAGCAGGAGGAATGGCTGGCGGGCCACGCGCCGCAGGCCGTTCACATCCCGATGACGCAGATCCAGGGGCGCGTGGACGAGGTCCCCGACGACCGCACGATCTACGTCGTGTGCCGGGTGGGCGGCCGTTCCCTGCAGGTCGCGGCCTGGCTCAACCAGCTCGGGCGCGAGGCGGTCAACGTCGGCGGCGGCATGCAGTCGTGGGAGGCGGCGCGGCGGCCGATGGTCAGCGAGACGGGACAGGAGCCTTTTGTGGCATAAGTCGCCCACTATGGCGAATTAGTCGCCATTGAGGCATCATTGGGGCGCAAACTACAGATCGTCGCGGGAGCTCGGGGTCGCCGGGCTGAGAGGGCAGCACAACCATCCGCTGCCGACCGCCTGAACCTGTCCGGGTAATGCCGGCGTAGGGAGTGTGCGATGTCGCACGGCGTCGAAGAAGTGCCGCTGACCCTTGATGGAGAGGCCCCCAAGACCCTGGGCGTGCTCGATCAGGGCGCGCTCTGGGCCAATCTCGGGGTCAGCCTGCTCGGCTTCTCCGGAGCCCTGCTGCTGCTCGATCCGCTGGGCAACGCCCCGCTGACGCTGGCGGCGGCGCTGATCGCCACCGTGGTGGGCAGCCTCATCGGCACCGCCATGGTGGGCCTGTCGGCCGTCCCCGGCACGCGGACGGGCAAGCCCGCGATGGTGCTGCTGCGCGGGCTGTTCGGCGCCCGGATCTCCTACGTGCCCACGGTGCTGAACATCATCCAGATGATCGGCTGGGGCGCCTTCGAGCTCTGGGTGATCGCCAAGGGCGCGGGCGCGATCTTCCCGGCGGTTCCGTACCAGGTGTGGGTGATCGTGGCGGGCGTGCTGACGGCGGCGCTGACCATCTGGCCGCTCGGCTCGATCCGGCTGCTGCGCCGCTACGTCACGGTCGGCGTGATCGTGGCGATGATCTGGTTCACGGTGTTCTTCCTGCGCGAGGCCCCGTCGCCCGAGGGCGGGAGCTGGACGGCCTTCCCCGCCGCCGTGGACTACGTGATCGCGCTGTCGGTGTCGTGGGTGCCGATGGCGGCCGACTTCGCCCGGCACTCGCGCTCGGGCCGGGCCGCGTTCACCGGCGTGGTCGGCGGCTACACGCTGGCCCAGGTGGCCTGCTTGGGGCTGGGCGTCTACGCGGTGGCGCTGGCGGGCGCGGACGGCGTGCTGGCCGACCAGACGACGGTGTTCAACCCGTTCGTCGCGGTGCCGCTCGGCGCGCTGTTCTTCGGCATCCTCGTGCTGCGCGAGACCGACCAGTCGTTCGCCAACGTCTACTCCACCACGATGTCGCTGCAGAACCTCATGCCGCGGGTGGACCGGCGCATCCTGTCGACCGCCATCGGCGTGGTCACGATCGTGATCGCGCTGTTCGCGGACGTGAACTCCTACGGCGTGTTCCTCGGCGTGATCGGCGCCGTGTTCGTGCCGATGTTCGCGGTGCTCGCGGTCGACTACTTCGTGCTGCGCCGCGGCGAGGGCTGGAACACCGCCGAGGACGCCCCCTCGCGCTGGTCGATGCTGGTGCCGTGGGCGCTGGGCTTCGCCGCGTACTGGCTGACCACCTCGACGCCGACCTTCCCCGCGTGGGACGGCTGGTGGGCCGGTGTGCGCGACGCGCTCGGCTTCGTACGGGAGCCGTGGATGAACGGCGCGCTGGGCGGCGCCTTGGTGGCCGCCCTGATCACGCTGCTCATCGGGCTCATCCAGCGATCGCGCGCCGCTCGACGTTGAGCAGATGCTGCTTGGCCGCCGCGCCGCCCGGGTAGTCGCCGAGCTCGCCGTCCTCGCGCAGCACCCGGTGGCAGGGCACGATCACGCAGACGGGGTTGGAGGCCAGCGCGTTGCCGATCGCCCGCAGCGCGCGCGGCCTGCCGATGCTCTCCCCGATCCGCTCGATCGTCGTGGTGGTGCCGTAGGGGACCGCCATGGTCTTCTGCAGCACCGTACGCGCGAACGGCGTGGCCAGGGTCAGGTCCACCGGCGTGGCGAACGCGCGCAGCCGCCCGGAGAAGTACGCGTCGAGCTCCCTGCGCACCGGGTCGAGCCGGCGCGAGTCGGGCCCGATGAACTGGCCCAGATGCCGCGTGACCCGCTCGAACACGTCGTTCTCCGCCTCATAGCTGCACGCCACGATGCCCTTGGCGGTCACCGCCAGCACCAGCCTGCCCACCGCGCCGTCGTAGGTGCCGAACGCGATGTCGGGTGGGGTCTCGCCCCGATAGGTGCTGGAGGTCACTCGCAACAGGGCATCGAGATCGTTGCTCGACATACCCCTCACCCTCCCACCTGCCGGGAATCACCGTGACCGCAGCGTATCGGACGGATCGCCCGACGCACCCACCGCGCCACATGCACTATGGAGTGGTGGGGGACGAATGGGCCGGTAGTGACGATGAGATCGCTCGTGCGGCGCTCGCCAGCTCGCCCAACGCCATCGTGGCGCTCGACCGCGACCAGAGCGTCCTGGTGTGGAACGCCGCCGCCGAGCGCATGTTCGGCTGGAGCGCCGACGAGCTGCTCGGACGCCGCGCGCCGATCGTGCCTGAGGAGCTGACCGCCGAGCACAACGCGGTGCTCGAGCGCGTACGCACGGGAGAGCCCGTCTCGCTGCGCACCAAGCGCCTGCACGCCGACGGCCGGGTGCTCGACCTGCGGGTGGACATCAGCGCCCTGCGCCTGGGCAGCGCCGTGGCCGGCTACGTGTGCGCCTACCACCCCGCCAGGGCCGACGAGGTGGCCGAGCACCGCATGGCGCGCAGGGCCCGCCTGGTCGCCCGGCTCACCGACGTCGTGGGCGACATCAACTCCGAGCTTGAGCTGCCCGCCGTGCTCGACCGCATCTCGGCCAGCCTGACCGAGCTGACCGGGGCGGACGCGGGCGGGTTCGTCCTCATCGAGGGTGACAAGCTGCGGCTGGTCAGCACGTACCAGCTTCCCGAGGCGATCAGGGGCATCACCACCGACCTGCGGACGAGCCTGGTGGACAAGCTCTTACGCACCGGCAAGACCGTGCTGCTGCAGTCCGAGGGGCTCGACGACCTGGTGTGGGCGCGGCTGAAGGGGCTGCACACGATCGCTTTGGGGCTCGCGGCCGTGGGCGGGCGGCCGTACGGCGCCCTGTACGCCCTGTTCGCCCGGCGCACCCCCGGACACCTGGAGCTGGAGCTGCTGGAGCTGCTGGCCGGGCACGCCGGCATCGCGGTCGGCAACGCGGTCGCCTACCAGGAGGCGGTGCGGCAGCGGGCGCACGAGCGGGCCGTGTTCGACGCGAGCGCCGACGGCATCGCGGTGCTCGACCAGGAGGGCAACGTGGTGCGCTGGAACCCGGCCGCCGCCGAGCTGACAGCGCTGCCCGCGGAGTCCGTCATCGGGGGGCCGCCGCCGTTCCCGCTGCCCAAGGCCGGTGAGAAGGGCACCTTCCAGCTCGACAACGGCCGCTGGCTCGACGTGGTGAGCGCGCAGATCGAGGAGACCGGCGAGGTGGTCGTCGACTTCCGCGACGTGACGGCGGCCAAGGAACTGGAGGAGGCCAAGGACCTGTTCCTGGCCACGACCAGCCACGAGCTGCGCACCCCGATCACCATCGTGCGGGGCTTCGCCAGCACGCTCGACTCTCGCTGGGACGCCATGACCGACCAGGCCCGCCGCTCGGCCGTGCACACGATCGCCGAGCGCGCGAAGTCGCTGGGCGTGCTCATGGACCACCTGCTGCTCGGCGCGCGGGCGGGCGCCGACGAGCTGAAGGTCCGCATCGAGGAGTTCGACCTGCGGGAGCGCATCGTGGCGGCCACGCTGGGGCTGCCCGAGCTGTCGGACCGGCACCGGGTCGAGGTGGACGTCCCCGAAGGACTGCCGCGCGTGCTGGGCGACGCGCTGGCCACGGACATCCTGCTGGGGCAGCTGCTGGAGAACGCCTTCAAGTACTCGCCGAAGGGCGGGCTGATCAGTGTGGCGGCCTGGCCTGAGGACGACAACGTGGTCGTCGTCGTGGACGACGAGGGAGTGGGAATCGCCCCTCCTGACCGCGAACGCATATTTGAACGCTTCGTCCAGGTGGACAGCGGCGACCGGAGACGGTTTGGTGGAGTGGGGCTCGGTCTCTACATCGTCCGCAGTCTCGCTCGTGCACAGGGGGGAGATGTGAGCGCGCATCCGAGACCGGGAGGGGGCACCAGAATGCGGCTCGTTCTGCGGGCCTCTTCCTCTATCGGATCCGACACACCGATGCGGTAACGAGGTGGTCACGGTTGCGCTGATCTATCTTCCAATGTGTACAAGCTGTGATCGAGATGCGGTTTCTGGGATCGAGTAACGGGGCATTTCGGTCGTACCGGGGAGTGTTCCCGCGGGGGGCACAGGGAACGGGGAGGTGGGTGTGTCAAGCGTGGTGCTGCTGCCGTACGCGCCGTCCAGCGTTGCCGTTGCCCGCCAGCGTCTGAGCACTGATCTGCAGGACAGTGGGGTCTTCACCTCGGCCATCGACGATGCCGTGCTCGTGGTGAGCGAGCTGCTGAGCAACGCGCTGCGGCACGCGCATCCGCTGCCGTCGGGCATGGTGCGGGTGGCGTGGCTGTGCAGCGACGATCACATCGAGGTGGCGGTCAGCGACGGCGGCGCGGCCACCGAGCCCCGAGCGGGCCGGCCGACGCTGTCCTCGCTCGGGGGGCGGGGGCTCGGCATCGTGGAGTACGTCGCCGAGAGCTGGGGGGTCAGGCACGACGGTGACACCACGACCGTGTGGGCGATCCTGCCCGCACCGAGCAACAAGGTGAACGGGCAGGTCGCGGCGCTCAGAGAGGCCGGCTAGCCAGCACGGCGCGCTCGCCCGTGGCCCACGCCGTGGAGACGAGCAGATAGAGCCCGGCGGCCAGCGGCAGCACGAGCGCGGCCAGCACAGAGCCGTACGGCAGCAGCGGCATGATCCTCCTCAACGGCTCCGGCTGCTCCTCTGTGATCTTGATCTGGCGGGCGGAGAGCCACGCCACCACGATGACCAGCGCGATGACCGATACGAAGACCAAAACCGGTGCGCTGACCAGACCGAAATGAGCGATGACTCCGGCCAGCTGCTCCCCGAGCGGAGCCCCGAACAGGGTGTGCCCGGCGAGCGCCGTGGGATGCGTGGCCACCCGGTACATCAGCCACAGGAACGGCAGCTGGGCGAGCGACGGCAGGATGCCGGCGAACGGCGACGAGCCCTCCTTGGCGTAGAGGGCGGTCATCTCCCTGTGCAGGCGCTCGGGGTCGCGCCGGTGACGCTCGCGCAGCTCGCGGAGCTTGGGGGCGAGGCGTTCGCGGATCTTCGCCGTACGGGCCTGGCGGACGTTGAGCGGCAGCAGCGTCAGGCGTACGGCCAGGGTGAACAGCACGATGCCGAGCGCGGCACTGCCGCCTGAGGCGTCGATGATGAGCGTGACAAGAGAGTCGATCATGAGCCCTGATTCCTTTTGAGCGAAGGGGACCCCGTTGGACGGGTTTCCTTTCGGCAGAAGGGACTCCGTTCGGCGGGTTTCCCATCAGCGAAGAGGGCCCGTTGCAGCGGGGTGATGACGACGGGCTCGCTCGTCATGCCGAGCAAGCCCCGCTCGACGGGGTCGCGGAGCGCGGAGAAGCGCGGAAGGCGCGGAAAGCGCGGAAACGCGGCGAGTAGCGCGGAGAAGCGCCGAAAAGCCGAGAGCGCGGGGAAGCCGAGAAGCGCCGAGAAGCGCTTACATGCGCCGAAAGCGTGGAGAAGCGCCGAAAGCCCCGTCCGACGTGTGCACGTCGAGAAGCGGGGCGCGCCTAAGGGGCGCGGGGACGCGGACGCCCGGCCGCGTCTGGATCGCGCAGCCGCTGGAAGGCCGTGCGGCGCGCGTAGGACAGGGGGAAGCCCAGCGGCTCCCCGTGCAGGGCGGACAGCAGCGCGGCCGCCCACGTGGCCAGCAGCAGGATCACCACCATGGTGATCCCCACCAGCCACGGGTCGAACAGCAGCTGCATCAGGTGGAGCGCGAGGTCTTGCCGACGACGGTGACGGCGACGAACACGATGAGGGCGATCACCCCGATGATCAGCGCGAGCTTGATCAGGCCCACCAGCATCGGCAGGATGAAGGTGAACAGCACGAAGAGACCGAGCAGGGTGCCCAGAACGAGCATCACGACTTTACCCATGCAGTTACGGTACGTCTTCAGGGCATGATCCGCGACCCTTACGAAGCCATGACGTACCCCACTGTTTCCGGCAGGGTGGCCTTACCGTGAAGGCGTGAACACGCGCATCCTGGTGGTGGACGACGATCCCACGGTGTCCGAGGTCGTGGCGCGCTATCTGGAGCGCGACGGCCACGAGGTGGAGTGCGTCGGCGACGGCGCCGAGGCGCTGCGCAGGGCGCTCGCCAACCCGCCCGACCTCATGGTCCTCGACCTCATGCTGCCCAAGATCGACGGTCTCCAGGTGTGCCGGCGGCTCAGGGAGCGCTGGCCGGTCCCCGTGATCATGCTGACCGCGCTCGGCGAGGAGATCGACCGGGTCGTGGGGCTGGAGACCGGCGCCGACGACTACGTCACCAAGCCGTTCAGCCCCCGCGAGCTGGCGCTGCGCGTGCAATCCGTGCTGCGGCGGGCGCGCGGCGCCTCGGTCACCGGCGGCACCGGCGTACTGCGCGACGGCGACCTGGTGGTGGACGTCGGGGCTCACGAGGTACGGCTGCGCGGCCACGAGGTGCTGCTCACCGCCCGCGAGTTCGACCTGCTCGCCTACCTCATGCGCAACCCGCGGCAGGCGTTCAGCCGCGCGGCGCTGCTCAACCAGGTGTGGGGGTGGTCGTTCGGCGACTCGTCCACCGTGACCGTCCACGTACGGCGGCTGCGGGAGAAGATCGAGCCCGACCCGACGGAACCGCGGAGGATCGTCACGGTGTGGGGTGTCGGGTACCGGTACGAGCCTTTGGAGAGTCCCTGATGTCCGGCTACGGGCCCCTGATGCCCCGGCGAGGCGCCGAGCCCGCGATGCCCGGCTGTGAGCCCCTGGAGAGCCCCTGATGCCTCGTCCTGGCGATTTGCCCATGGTCATGGCGGTCACCGCCGGGCTGGGGCTGCTCATCGCGCTGGCGGGCATCTGGCTGATGTGGCGGCTGCGCACCCGGTCGATCGGCGTGATGATGGCCGTCGTCGTGGTGGTCGCGGTGGCGGCCACGCTGGCGGGCGTGGTGGCGATCATCGACATGATGATCATCGAGGGGCCCACCAAGGACTTCGTGCTCAGCGTGGTGGCCGTCGGCGGGCTCGTGGGGCTGGGGGTGGCGTTCGTGCTGGCCCGGCGGGTGGTCCAGGAGAGCAGGCGGCTGGTGGCGGCCGTACGCGACCTGCCCTTCGCCGCGCCGAGCGGGCTGCCCGCCGAACTGCAGACGATCGCCAACACGCTGGAGGAGGCGTACGCGCGGGAGCAGGCACTGGAAGGGGCGCGGCGGGAGCTGGTGGCGTGGGTGAGCCACGACCTGCGTACGCCGCTGGCCGGCATGCGCGCCATGGCCGAGGCCCTTGAGGACGGCGTGGTCACCGACCCCGAGACGATCAGGCGCTACCACCGGCAGATCAAGGTGGAGGTGGAGCGGCTGTCGGCGATGGTGGACGACCTGTTCGAGCTGTCGCGCATCCACGCCGGGGCGCTGCGGCTGTCGCGGTCGCGCATCGGCCTCGCCGACCTGGTCGCCGACACGCTCGCCGTGGCCGAGCCGCTGGCCAGGGCCAAGGGGGTCGTGCTCACCGCCGAGGCCGCGGAGGCCGTGCCCGTGGAGGCCGACGCCGGAGCCCTGGGACGCGCCCTGCGCAACCTCGTGGTCAACGCCATCAGGCACACCCCGTCCGACCGACCCGTGGTGCTGAGGGCGGCGGTCGAGTCGGGGATGGCCTGCCTGTCGGTCAGCGACTGCTGCGGCGGGATCCCCGAGGAGGACCTGCCGCGGGTGTTCGAGGTGGCGTTCCGGGGGGAGGCCGCGCGTACGCCCACCGCCGACGGCGGCGCCGGGCTGGGGCTGGCCATCGCGCAGGGGATCGTGGAGGCGCACGACGGGGAGATCGGCGTGGTCAACGACGGACCGGGCTGCCGCTTCGAAATCCGCCTCCCTCTGGTCGGCTGAGCCCTCGACAGGCCGGGACCGCACGGGCGCGTCGGATGCCGCTGCGACCCGCCTGCCGGACGCTCGCCCGGCTCAGGCGCATTCCGCGGCCCGGTTCGGGCGTTCGACCCCGGCTCGGGCATGTCGGGCACCCGGCTTCAGGCGCCGTCCAAGAGGTCGCGGCCGAACGACTCCGACATCGCCCGGAACGTCGGGCAAGGCCAGCGCCACATGCAGCTCCTGCAGCGCAGGATCGGATGCGCGGCGTCGCTCGTGATGCCCCCCGCATCACGCGGCTGATGCAGGTCGAGCAGCCTCAGCCCGAGCTCGGCGAACCTGAGCAGCTCCGTACGCGCCCCGGCCAGGAACTCCAGGTCCTCGAGCGCGAGGCGGGCGCGGATGGGGACGTAGCCCTCATGGTTCACCAGGCCGCGCAGGTGCCCTGCTTCCTTCTGCCATGAGGTCGCCTTCTCTGTGGTGATGAGGATGGTCTCCAGGCGTTCGCGGAGGCCCTGACGCTGAGGATCTTCGGGTTCGTCGGCGTTCATCGATCCGGGGCTCGTCGCTCCTGCCCCAGCCCCTCCCTCTCCGTGAAGCGGTGGCGGTTCCGGTGTCACGCTGTCAAGCTTCGCGTACTCTCCGTTTTCATGGAGCCCAAACGGAGGACAAAAACCTGTGCTTGCCCTATCGGCGTGACAACGTGACCGGAAGCCTCAGCGCCGCTAGCCTGCCCATGTGGAGCTCAAGGTCTCGACTCGATCACATGCCGGGTGCGCGCTCGTCGCCGTCACCGGGGAAATCGACCTCTACACGGCGCCCCACCTGCAGTCCGAGTTCACTCGGCTGCTGCAGGAGGGGCCTAGCCGGGTGGTCATCGACATGTCCGCCGTGGATTTCTGCGACTCCACGGGGATGAACGTCCTGCTCTCGGCGCTCAAGCGGATGAAAGAGCAGGGAGGGACGCTCGAGGTCGCCGCGCCGCGTCCCGCCGTACGGAAGATTCTGCAGGTCACCGGGCTCGACTCGGTCTTCACCGTGCACGAAGAGGTGCCGCAGGAGTTCCTCATCACCGAGGGATCATGAGAGAACGCGATCGCGGCTGCGCCGCGTCCGAAGGAGGTGCGGCTCGATGAGCGGTGACACGGCGGTCATCATCCCGGCCGCCGACGAGGCGGACCGCATCGCCGCCACCGTCAAGGCCGCCGCGGCCCTGCCCGGCGTCGATCTCGTCGTGGTCGTCGACGACGGCTCGCGCGACCAGACCGGCAGGATCGCGCGCGCGGCCGGCGCGCGGGTCGTCAGGCACAGCCGCAACCGCGGCAAGGCCGCCGCCATGGAGACGGGGGCCGAGGCCGTACGCCTCCTCGATGAGGACGACTCCCCCCGCCACTTGCTGTTCCTCGACGCCGATCTGGGCGACACCGCTCAGGCCGCCGCGCCGCTCATCGAGCCCGTACGCGCGGGCGAGGCCGACATGACCATCGCCGTCTTCACCACCAGGGTGAAGCTGGGCGGTCACGGGTTAGTCGTCCGCCTGTCCAAGGAGGGCATCCGCCGGGCCACCGGGTTCGACGCCACCCAGCCGCTCAATGGCCAGCGCTGCCTGACCAGGGCGGCCTTCGAGGCGGCGCGCCCGCTGGCGCATGGGTTCGGGGTGGAGACGGCGCTGACGATCGACCTGCTGCGCAAGGGGTTCCGCGTCAAGGAGGTCGAGGTCGACATGGCCCACCGCGCCACCGGCACCGACTGGCGCTCCCAGCTCCACCGGGCACGCCAGCTCCGTGACGTCGCGCGGGCGCTCGCGGTGAGGGAGCCGGTGGTCGTTCAAAATCTGGACAAACTTCGTCCCAAGCGTTGAAATGCGGTCGGCCTGGCGTAACCCCTACACTTGCCGCCCATGACCGACACAGACGAGCACGGCCGTCCCGAACCTCCCCTTGCCGGCGACGAGCTCGGCATGCTGGTGGGCTACCTGGAGTTCCACCGCGCGACCCTCGCCTGGAAGTGCGCCGGCCTCGACTCCGCGGGCCTGAACGCCACCGTGGGGGCGTCGACGATGACGCTCGGGGGGATGCTCAAGCATCTCGCGTACGTGGAGGACCACTGGTTCGCCCGCATGCTGCACGACCGGGAGGGCCAGCCGCTGTGGAGCACGGTCGACTGGAAGGCCGACCGTGACTGGGACTGGAACTCGGCCGCCTCCGACTCCCCTGAGGAACTCCGCAGCCTGTGGGAGGACGCCGTCGAGCGTTCCAGGAAGCTCCTGGACGAGGCGCTGGCCGGTGGCGGCGGGCTCGACCAGCTCGCCCGGCGGAAGTGGCCGGACGGGCGGGCGCCCAGCCTGCGGTGGATTCTGGTGCACATGATCGAGGAGTATTCGCGGCATAACGGGCACGCGGATCTCATCCGGGAGGCTGTGGACGGTCTGACGGGCGAGTAGCCTGCCGCGGGTCCGACCGCCCGTGGTCCGCGCCGCTCGTGTTCGGCGGCACCCCGATCTTGTCGGCGAGCGGCGCACCGCCGTAGCCCTCGTGGTCTCCTGCCGGGGTGGGGGTTGTCCACAGGGTGGGTGTTATCCACAGACGGAGCCGTGCGGGCGGGAGCCGTGCTGCGGGTGTGCTGGAATTTCCCGGTGACTTCGGATGCGCGGCGCAGACAGGGACGAGGCCGGTTGGCCGGGCCGGCCATGGTGGCGATCGCCGCCTCGATCCTGCTGACCATCACCATCGGGCTCCTGGGCCCGTCGGCGATGGTCCCCGCGCTCACCGGCCCTGCCTGGCAGCCGCCCTACTCCCTGGCGGCGGCCCCTGAGCCCCACCTCGTCATCGTCCTGGCGGTGGCGGCCTTGTCGCTGGGCGGCCTGGGGCTTCTGGCGGCCCTGCCGGCGCTTTCGGAAAGCGGCGACTCCCACAGCCCTCCAGCCGCCGGGCACCCATCCACTCCCGCCCCTGGGTCACCGTCCGCTCCCAGCTCCGAGCGTCCGTCCAAGGGGGTGCTTCGATCTCTGGGGGCGTTCCCCAGCCCGAAGACCCTGGTGATCATCGGGTGCGTGGCGGCCGCCGTTCTGGCGTTCCTGCCGCCATCGGGCTCCGGTGACCACCTCAACTACGCCGCTTACGGCCGCATGGTCACCTTGGGGCTCAACCCGTACACACACGGCGCGACGGACCTCCCGGGCGATCCCATAGCGGACGCCGTCGAGGAGCCCTGGAGGGAGGAGCCGAGCGTCTACGGGCCGGTCGCCACGGCTCTCCAGGCGGTGGCGAGCTGGATAGGCGGCGACTCGGTCCGGTTGACGATGTTCGTCCTGGCGCTGTTCAACGCGGCGGCGTTCATCGCGACCGGGCTGCTCATCGACCGCTTCACCCGGCACGACCCCCGCAGGCGGCTGCGAGCGGCGCTGCTGTGGACGGCCAACCCGCTGCTGCTCTACCACCTCGTCGCCGGCATGCACGTCGACACCCTCGCCATCGCGTGCATGGTCGCGGCCCTGCTGGCCAGAGGCCGTCCCGCAAGCTCTGGGGTCCTGCTCGGGCTCGGCGTGGCGATCAAAGTGAACGCGGGTCTCGTCGCGCTCGGCCCCGCCTGGGAGCTCCGCCGCCGCCCCGGCCGCCTGGCGCTCATGGCGGGCTGCGCGGTCGCGGTGGTGGTCATCGGGTACGCCATCGTCGGCCTCGACGCCCTCGCACCGATCACCCGTACGAGCAAGGCGATCTCCCACGCGTCGTTCTGGAAGCTCGTGCAGGGCTGGCTACAGGCCATCGTGGGCACGGGGAGCGCGTATCGGGGGCCCATCCAGGTCGGGTCCCTGCTGGTGCTCGCGCTCATCGCCTGGTCGCTGCTGCGGTTGGCCGTACGTACGGGATGGACGAGCGCCCGTGGTCCGCTTCCACGGCACCTCGCTCCGTCCCCGCCGACCCCTGTTCCGGCCTCGCAAGCCCCTGCTCCGGCCTCCTCCCAAGGCGCCGTTGCTCTTCCCCCGCAGGACGGCCTTGCCGCGCCGCCCTCTCAAGGCGCCGTTGCGCTTCCCCCGCAGGACGGCCTTGCCGCGCCGCCGTCTCAAGACGCCGCTGCGCTCCCGCAACAGTCTGCTGCGCTTCCGCCGGATCCGGCCTCGTCTCCGCAGGACGGCGTGGTGCCTTCGCAGGTCCCCGCCTCACCGTCGGAGGGTTCTGCTGCGACTTCGCGGCGGCACGGGTCGTTGGCCGGCCGCCTTTCGTTCCCTCGCCTTCTCGGGTGGTCGTCTCGGGCCGCCGGGCCGGAGGTGGTCTCCGCGGGTAGAGGGCTGGAGGCGCCGGTTGTGGCCATGGCGCTGGTGGTGGCGTACCTGTTCGCGACGCCCTACATCCTGCCCTGGTACGACGGGCTGGCGCTCGGGATGCTGGTGCTCGTGGGGGCGTCCGCGCTGGACGGGCTCGTGGTGGCGCACCTGCTGGCGCTGTCGCTGGCGTACCTGCCCGCCAGGGTCGAAGGGCAGCCCGAAGACCTCGAATGGCTGCGCACGGTGGTCAGGCCGCAGATCGGCTGGGCGCTGCTGGCTCTGACGGTGGCGCTGGTGGTGTGGGCGTGGCGAGCTGCAGGGCGCGAACGCAGGCGGCCAGCGTGAGCGGCACGGCGACGGTCAGGGCCATGGCGGGGATGGCGATGCCGGAGTCGTTCATGAGGAAGCCGATCAGCGCGCACGCGAGGGCGCCGAACAGGCCCGCTCTGAGCGTCGGCGCCATCTGGTACGCGAGGCCGAGCGCCGCGACGCCCCAGCGCGAAGGACGGGCCAGCACCAGGAAGAGGAAGGCCAGCGCCACCAGCGAGAGGAGGGTCAGCGACCAGTTGCCGACGGTCACGCCGACCATCGCGGCGAACTTGCGGCCGACGACGGTCCACGCCTCACCGTCGATGATCTGCTGGACGAACGCGCCGAGGTGGGTGCGCTGGGACTCCGGACGCAGCCAGTCGATCACCGACAGCACGCCGACGAGCGCCGCCCCGGCCAGCCCCACGAGCAGGAGCCGCAGCGGCGACACCCGCTTACCGGAGAGCAGGATCAGGAAGACGGCCAGGCCGATCACGAACGCCGGCACGCCGCCGAAGTCCGCACCCCAGGAGGGCCATCCGTCCGCGAACACCGCGAATCCGCCGTACGCGGCGCACAGCGTCACGACCACGGCCCTCGGCATCCTCTTGCCGAGCAGCCAGTGGGCGATCCCGGCCAGGCCGAGGATGGTGCCGGTGGAGTAGATGGCGAAGGCGATGTTGCTGAAGCCGTAGAAGCGTCCGCCGGTCACGGGCTCGTAGCCGCTCACGGCGTTCACCTGGAGCGTCGAGCCGGTCATGACGTCGAGGAGGAGCGCGACGGAGGTGATGGCGGCGACGGTGGTCAGCGGGCCGAGCACGTGAGCGCGCCAGGGGCCGGCGAACGCCACGGCGGTGATGAGCACGGCGATGCCGAGGATCGTGACGATCACCGACAGCATGGGCACCGGCAACGTCCACCAGGGGATGAGCTGGGCCAGGAACGTCGAGACGGCGATCGCTCCGCTGACCACGGCCACGACCTGGACGGACTTCAGGAGTTTCGAGCCGCTTGCCGGGTTGCCGGTGGTGGCCGAGGTTGAGGTCCGCTCGGTCGTGCCGGTGGGTTGTGCCGGTCTTGTCGGTTCGGTCGTGCCGGTGGGTTGTGCTGGTCTTGTCGGTTCGGCCGGAGCTGGTTCGTCCCGGGTGCTGTCTGTGCGCTGGGGGCGGGGGCGCGCCTGGTCGGCCGGGATGCCGGCAGGTGATGGCTGGGCTTTCAGAGAGCCAGGCGACTCCCCAGGGGTGTCGATTTGTGATGCTTCTGCGGGTGAAGGCTGGGCTGGGGCCGGGCTCGGGGGTGTGGGTTCGGGCGCGATCGGGGATCGCTTCGGCCCCTCAAGCCCTGGGCGTGCCTTTGTGGTTCGCGTCGATGCGGGCCTCCTTCGGCGGAGGGTCAGGGCGGCCAGGGCGTAGAAGAGGAGCTGGGCGGTGACCAGGACGGTGAAGAACGGGCCGCGGACCTCGCGGAGCACTTGGCTGGCCAGGTCTTCGCCCGCCAGCTCGGTGACCACCTCGGCGGGGGTTGCGGGGGCGGGGGCGCCGGACTGCCAGGGGCGGCCGACCACCTCGCGGGGGGCGGTCAGGCCCAGGGCCTGGATGGCGGTCGCGGTGAGGTCGCTGATGGTGACGAGGGCGTCCTGGCGGGTGGAGGTGGCGGTGAGATAGCCGTGGCGGTACGCGGAGCCGTCCGGGGAGGGGCCGGTGGCGATGGCGACGTGGAGGTGGGCGTTCGGGGTGATGTCGGAAATGCCGGCCAGCAGGATCGTGGTGCGGGGAGGGAGCAGGGCGAGCAGGTCGCCGATGCGCCGGTCGGCCTCGGCGGCGGCGGTCTTGCGGGCGGCGACGGGGAGACCGGTGGGGATGCCGTACTCGTCGCGGGGCTGCTTCGCCCAGGCGGTGGCGAGGTCGGGGACGTCGAAGACGATCAGGCTGTACGGAGCCGGGTCGCCGAGCGCGGAAGGGGTGGGGGCGTATTTGGTGATATTTCCGGACTTGTCGGCGGCGGCCAGTGCGGCGCCCGGCCCGATGGCGGCCACCTTGCCGCCTCCGTCCGCGACGATCTGGCCCAGCGTGCCGATACGGGCGGCGTACCCGGTCTTCGGCTGGTAGGCGGCCAGGGCGTTCCAGCCGGGGATCGTGGCGCCCTCGCCGTTCTGCTGCGGGGTGGGCGGGGCAGGGCAGCCCTCGTCCGGCGTACCGGCTCGCTGGCCTGCGGAGACCGTCAGCCAGCCGGCGATGGGGCAGGTGATGCCGCGGCCTGAAGGCGGCACGGTGCGGGTGGAGAGCGACGCCGATGAGCCCTCTGACATCAGGCGCCAGAGGTTGGGGGTCTGGGCCTGGTCGATGTCGCTCCACTCCAGTCCGGGGATGCCTATCAAGGCCACTCGTCCCCGGAGTGCGGTCGCATCTTTGTCGCCGCTGGTGACGGTGGTGGCGGCCAGCGTGCCGGGTGAGGTCGGCGGGGCTGACGGGCGTGCTTCGGCGGGGGTGGTCTCTGTGGTGTCAGTGGGTGCGGCTCCGCTGGTCTCGGTGGGTGCGGCTCTGCCGGTGTCGGTGGGTGCGGTTCCGCTGGTCTCGGTGGGTGCGGCTCCCGTGGTGTCGGCAGGGGCGGGGACTGGCTGTCCGGCGGCGGCCGTCGCCGGTCCTGACGGCACCGGGGCGGTGGCCGGCCTCTCCTGCGCGGCGGCTCGCCCTTCGAAACCGGGTGGGAAGGCGGTGTTCGACGGGGTTTCGGGGGCGGCGGCCGGCCCCTCCAGCGCGGGTGGGGTGGTGGTGCCGGACGCGGGGGTGGTGAGGGCCAAGGGGAATGCGAGGGCCAGGAGGGCCGTGAGGTGGCGGACACGCGCGTTCAGCCGCTTCCCGCGCCGATCCGGGCACGGCGTGGCGTTCGGCATGTACGGACCCCCAGTAGTCTGCCCCTCGATCAAACAACAGCCACGGTAACGTGCCACACCGTGACAAGTGGCGAGGTACGGGTGAGACGGCGGCAGTGGTGGGCGTGGGCGATCGCGGCCCTGCTCGTCGCGGCGGCCGCGGCGCCGCTGGTGTACGAATGGCTCACCAACCCCGACGACCAACGCCTGGTCGACCTGGACGTTTACCGTACCGGCGGGCAGATGCTGCTCGACGGCAAGCCGGTCTACGACTACTTCACCCCGGCCCCGCAACTGCTGCCGTTCACCTACCCGCCCGTCGCCGCCATGCTGGCGGTGGCGCTGGCCGGAATGTCGTGGGAGACCGCGCAGTGGGCGTGGACGGCAGGGATCTTCGTGGCGCTGGGCGTGACCGTGGGGTTCGCGTTCCGGCCGCTGCTGACCCGGGAGACGCTGCGCAAGTACGCGCCGTGGGTGTTCGCCCTGCTCATGGTGATGTGCACGTACCTGATGCCGATCAGGGACCAGGTCAGGTTCGGGCAGGTGGACATCCTGCTGGTCGCGCTGTGCGTCGCCGACTGCGTGGCACGGCGGCCCTGGTGGCCCCGCGGCTTCCTGATCGGCCTCGCGACGGCGGTGAAGCTGACACCGGGCGTCTTCCTCATCTACCTGTTGATCACCAAGCAGTGGCGTACGTTCTTCATGGCCTGCTTCACGGCCGCGCTGCTGACGCTGCTGCCGTTCGCGGTGATCCCGCAGGACGCGGTGGACTTCTGGTTCGGGGCGCTGCTCGACCCCGAGCGTCTCGGCGCGAACGCGGCCACCACCAACCAGTCGATCCGCGGCATGCTGATCCGGCTCTACTGGCCGGACGCGCTGACCTCGGTGCTGTGGGTGCTCATCGTGGCGGCGGTCGGCTGGTACGGGTTCCGCGGCGCGCGTGACGCGTACCGGGCGGGCGATCACATGACCGCGGTCGCGCTGGTCGGGCTGATGGCGGTGCTGCTGTCGCCCGTGGCCTGGATCCACCACCTGGCCTGGGTGGTCGTGGTGCTCGCCGCGATCGTGGGCGACGGGACCGACCCGGTACGACTGCGCGTGGCGGCCGGCGTGTGGCTGTACTACGTGGTGCCGGTGCCGTGGTGGGGGGTGTCGCTCAAGGCGGCGGAGATCCCGGGCGTCAGCCTCGTCCTGGGGAAGATCGTGCAGAACGGGTTCGGGCTCGGCGCGCTGGCACTGGTGTGGCTGCTCGTGCATTGGCTGCCGAAACGGCGGCTCACTTGACTTTGCCGTTACTCTTCGTGGCGTGCTCGTTACCATCTGGGTGATCGTGGGCGTCGTGGCCGGACTCAGCGGCGTGCTGGTCGGCTGCTCGGCGCTGCGGCAGGCCAGGGCCACGGTCGAGGACTGCCGGCGGATGCTCGTCAGGCAGCAGCTCGGCGAGGGCCGGGGCGATCTCAGGGCCATCAGGGACGTCGCCGTCTGCCGGTACGACGCGCTGTCGGAGATGTCGGGGCGGCTGTCGTTCTCGGTGGCGATGATCAACGGGCTGGGTGACGGGATCGTGCTGACGTCCATCAACGGGCGCAGCGAGACCCGTACGTATGTGCGGCCCGTGGTCGGCGGCAAGGGGCAGGAGCCGCTGTCGCCCGAGGAGGAAGAGGCGGTGCGCGCGGCGAGGCTCGGCCTGGGGCCCCTGGTGGCCGCTCCGATCTCCGAGACTCTCTAGCAGGGGCTCTTACCTGCGGATTCGCCTCGGGGTGAAACCGCCGCGGGCGCGTTCGCCTGGGGCTACCCTGGACGCATGCCCAAGCTCGCTTATCTCGGGCCGGAAGGCACCTTCACCGAAGAGGCCCTGCGGCTCCTCGACCCCACGGCCGAACGCCTGCCCTGCGCCAATGTGAGCGCCGCGCTCAACGCCGTCCGCTCCGGCGAGGCCGACGGCGCCGTGGTTCCGCTGGAAAACTCCATCGAAGGTGCCATCACCACGACGCTCGACGAGTTCGCATGGGGCGAGCCGCTGGTGATCAACGCCGAGCTGCTGCTGCCGGTGCAGTTCTCGCTGCTGGCGCGGCCGGGCACCGAGATCCCGCACATCAAGCGGGTCTACACCCATCCCGCGGCCATCACCCAGTGCCGCGCCTTCGTCGCCCGCGAGCTGCCCGACGCGGTCGTGGTGTCCGCCCCTTCGACGGCGGCGGCGGCGCAGGAGGTGGCGCTGCCGGGGTCGCCGTACGACGCGGCCATCGCCGCGCGCATCGCCGGTGAGCACTACGGGCTGGTCGAGCTGGCCTCCGACATCGGCGACAGGTCCGACACGGTGACCAGGTTCGTCAAGGTCGCACGGCCGGGGCCGCTGCCCGAGCCGACCGGGTCCGACCGCACCACGCTGGTGGTCTTCCTGGCCGACGACCACCCGGGCGCGCTGCTGGAGATGCTGACCGAGTTCTCCGTACGCGGGGTCAACCTCACCCGCATCGAGTCCCGGCCCACGGGCGACGGCATCGGGCGCTACTTCTTCCACTTCGACTTCGAGGGCCACATCGCCGACGCGCGGGTCGGTGAGGCCGTCGCCGGCCTGCACCGGATCTGCGGTGAGGTGCGCTTCCTCGGCAGTTATCCGCGGGCCGACGGGCTGAAGCCGCAGATCAAGCGCGGCACCGCCGACTCCGACTTCTCCGAGGCCGCCGAGTGGCTGGCGAAGGTGCGGGCGGGCAAGATCTGACGCCGGCGGTCGCGGGCTCTCCGGCTCGTCGAATGCGCCGGGGCGTGCGGCTTGTCCGGAGTGCTGAGGCGTCCGGCTGGCCGGGGCATGCGACCTGGCGGGATTTCCGTGTGAACGGGCAGGTGAGCGGGCCGGGGCGAAGGTTTCCTCGGCGTCGGTGGATAACCGGGGGCGGTCAGGCGCCGTACGCCGGTAGCCTTTCCTTGTGATTGACCTGCGTACCCTTCGTGAGGACCCTGACCGGCTACGGGCGTCGCAGCGTGCCCGCGGTGAGGACGACTCGGTCGTCGACACGCTGCTCGACCTCGACGAGCGCCGCCGATCGGCGCTGACCTCGTTCGAGTCTCTGCGCGCAGAGCAGAAGAGCATGGGCAAGTCGGTCTCCAAGGCGCAGGGTGAGGAGAAGGCCGCGCTGCTCCAGCGGGCCAAAGACCTCGCGAGCCAGGTCAAGGCCGCCGAGTCCGAGGCGGAGAAGCTCGGCGCCGAGCTCGACGAGCTGCTCCGTACGATCCCCAACCTCGTCGAGGAGGGCGCGCCGCCCGGCGGCGAGGACGACTACGTCGTGCTGGAGACGCACGGCGAGCCCCGGCAGTTCGACTTCGAGCCGAAGGACCACCTGGCCCTGGGCGAGGCGCTCGACGCCATCGACACCGAGCGCGGTGCCAAGGTGTCGGGCGCGCGGTTCTACTTCCTCAAGGGCGTCGGCGCGCGGCTGCAGCTCGGCCTGCTCAACATGGCGATGCAGCAGGCGATCGAGGCCGGGTTCACGCCGATGATCACGCCGGTGCTGGTCAAGCCGGAGACCATGCAGGGCACGGGCTTCGCCGTGGCCCACGACAGCGAGATCTACCGGCTGCCCGAGGACGACCTCTACCTCGTCGGCACCTCGGAGGTGTCGCTGGCCGGCTACCACGGCCAGGAGATCCTCAGCGCCGACGCTCTGCCGCTGCGTTACGCGGGCTGGTCGTCCTGCTTCCGGCGCGAGGCCGGCTCGTACGGCAAGGACACCAGGGGCATCATCCGGGTGCACCAGTTCGACAAGGTCGAGATGTTCTCCTACGTCCGTCCCGAGGACGCCCACGAGGAGCACCTGCGGCTGCTCGACTGGGAGAAGGAGATGCTGGCCAAGATCGAGGTGCCGTACCGCATCATCGACACGGCCGCGGGCGACCTCGGCATGTCGGCGGCGAGGAAGTTCGACTGCGAGGCCTGGATTCCGACCCAGGGCCGCTACCGCGAGCTGACCTCGACGTCCAATTGCACCGAGTTCCAGGCGCGCAGGCTCGGCATCCGCTACCGCGACAAGGACGGCAAGCCCAAGCACCTGGCCACCCTCAACGGCACGCTGGCCACGACCCGGTGGATCGTGGCCATCCTGGAGAACCACCAGCAGGCCGACGGCTCGGTGGTGGTACCCAAGGCGTTGCGGCCGTACGTGGGGCTCGACGTCCTCGAGCCGCCCAAGTAAGCCTGTGGCTCGAGCCGCTCCGCTACCTGGGTGCGGCTCGCACTGTCCGAGTAACCGTCACGACCCCTGCCCTTCGGTGGGGGTCGTGTCGCGTCGTACGTGAGGGCCCGGCGTCTCGGCGTCCTGAGCATCGTGCCACGTGAGCGGGTTCGGTTCTCCGGTGGCGGGCTGTACGAGGACGTCGGCGGGGACGGTGTCTCGGGCGGCGCGCCGTACGAGGAGGACGCTCGTGACCAGCACGGCCGAGG
Organism: Nonomuraea sp. NPDC052634; assembly: GCF_040678535.1. Taxonomy (NCBI): domain Bacteria; kingdom Bacillati; phylum Actinomycetota; class Actinomycetes; order Streptosporangiales; family Streptosporangiaceae; genus Nonomuraea; species Nonomuraea sp. NPDC052634. The sequence goes on from NZ_JBFATY010000004.1 coordinate 78,223, forward strand.
CCAGGAGCGCCGCGAGGGCGGTGGCGACCTGGTACGAGGCCAAAGCCCCGCTCGACCAGGCCTGGAACGGCGTCCAGATGGAGGCGAAGACCAAGGGCGCCCCGAGCAGGCCGACGGAGACGGGCAGGGCGCGCGCCCGCCCGCCGGCCGCGAGACCGAGGCAGCTCGCGCCGCCCATCAGGGTCACGTAGAGTCCGCCCATGGCCATGATCATTCCGACCACCTCGTCCGACGGGCCGGACGACGGATCGACCTTGAAGGTGACGAACGCCGCGAACCCGGCGTAGGTCACGGCGGCCACACACAGGTACGAACGGACGAGGCGGCGCAGCCCAGCCCCCACGAACCCGAGCAGCGTGCAGGCCGCCAGCAGCCACGCCCAGAGAAGCTCGGTGGTCAGCGGCACCGCCGGCAGGTCGCCGTCCAGAGGGACGTGCCGCCACGTCCCTGAGGTGTCCCGGACCAGCACCATGTCGGGCCCGCTCGCGGCGACCACGACGTGACCGCCGGGGCGCTCCTGCACGGCCAGGGTGGTGACGAGGTCGGTGCTGTCCTCGTACAGCCGGCGCAGGCGCTTGATGTCGTCCGCGGACGGCCGCCAGGACGGACGCCACGTCGTGCCGCCGTCGTCCGACTGGTCCACGCCGGTGCGATGGTCGGTGACCCGGTAGCAGCGGGTCGCCTGCTTGGGTACGCATTGGGCGCTCTGCCCCTTCTTGCCCTCCTGGGTGAAGGAGTCGAGCGACCACGTGATGCCGCCGTCCTCCGAGACGTACGAGCTGCCTGCCGAGGTCTGGACGAGGAGGCGGCCGCGGTCGTCCACCGTGACGTCGCTTGCGTACGAGTGGACCGGCATGGCGGAGGTCGCGGTCACCGCCACCATGGCCAGCGGCATCGTCACCACGACCCGCCACCGGGCGGCGGGCGGTCTGCGCAGGCTGTGGTTCCGTGCCCACCAGGAAATGACGAGCGCCGGCAGTGCCAGCAGGTCCGTAGGATCGGCCAGGACGCGCGACGGGCCCGCCAGGAAGGTCCACACCTGGGAGGCGGTCTCAGCGCCCGCCTCCGTCGTTTTCACGAGCGTGAAGAGCGTCCCGGTCAGTACGACCGCTGTCACGTCGCTCCGCAGCCACCGCAGCTCGGGCTTCGCGCCCGGCCGCTTGGACCAGGGGCCCGGCTGCCTGGACCAGGGGCCCGGCTGCCTGGACCAGGGGCCCGGCTGCCTGGACCAGGAGTCCGGCCGCCCGAACCGGAAAGCCCGGCTACGCCGGTCGGCCTCGGAAGGTCGCCCGGCAGTGCGGGCTCGACGCTCCGCGCGGGGGAAGGCGGCTCGGAGGCGGGCGGCCAGGGCCGCCGCCGGGCGGGTGAGCAGGACGGCGACCAGCGCGGGGGCCATCACCAGCCCCGCCACGTCGCTGAGCTTGCCCGTCACGACCCCAGGAAAGGCCGGTTTGAGCAGGTGGTCGTTGATCAGGAGGAGGAGTACCCCGGCAACCGTCACGGGGTGGCACAACCACGCGTACCTCATACCCCCATTGACCGCTGCGCGGTGGGAGCGGTTCAAAGCGCATGTGAGTCGAGTCACAGCCGTGACCAACCCGACACCACCGGAAGACCGCGGACATTAGGGCTGGCGCCTCGGTGTGGGCGGTGGCGTGCTGGTGCGGGCGGCGGGGGCTCCCGGCATCGGTGGGTGCTGGGCGCGAGCGGGGGTGCTGGTCTGGGCGATGGAGTCCTGGTGCGCGCGGCGGTGGCCTCCCGGCGCCGATGGAGGATTCCCGGCGCTAACGGTCGGGTGCTGGTGTGGCCGGCGGGCTCGGCATGCGTGACGTCCCGGCGCGAGCGGAAGTCCCGGCGTGAGCGGAAGTCCCGGCGAGCGGAAGCCTTAGCGTGAGCGGATGCCCTGGCATGGGGTGGTGCGATCCCGGCACGGGCGGTGGGCTCTTGGCGTGGGCGGAGGACTCGCGGTGCCGGCGGTGGCGTCCTGGTCCACCGCCGGCATGGTCACCCTGCTCGCCGGCCTCGGCGCATGGAGGCACCCTGGCGTGAGCGGAAACCACGGCGGTTCTGGCGTCGGCGGAGGGTTACGGCGCGCTGGTGCAGAGGCTCCTGGGCGGGCAGACGAGTGGACAAGCCTCGGAGTGAGCCAGGGAGCTCTGATGCGAGCGGAGGACCGACCTCCAGTACCTCCGACAGCGAGCAGAGAGCGCCCGGCGCACGAGGGCGGATCCCCGGCACGAACAGGAGCGCTCGGCAGGAGCAGGGACTGGGCGCGTTTGGGCAGCTTGCCGGCCCAGGCGCCGGTCGTGTCGGGAGACGGCGGCCTGGCCAGGTGATAGCCGTGCGTCTTGGCCGCGTCCGGGTCGGCGACGCCGTAGCGGCGGGAGTTGCCGGGATCGATCGCGGCGATCTGCGCCGCGCTCTCGGCGGGTGGGTCGATGGTGATGCCCTGCTTGCGCATGCACCTGACGACGAGACGGTTGTGAAGTGCCTGGGCCGAGCGGGAGTGCCTGGGCCGAGCAAGGAGTGTGCTGGGCCGAGCGGGAGTGCCTGGGCCGAGCAAGGAGTGTGCTGGGCCGAGCGGGAGTGCCTGGGCCGAGCAAGGAGTGTGCTGGGCTGGGCGGGGAGTGCCTGGGTGAGCAGGGGACGAGCGGGAAGTGCCGGGGACCGGTAGGGAGTGCTCGGGCGGGAGCGGCGTCATCCCCTGGACGAGCGAAAGATTTCCTGGGCAAGCGAAAGGCCGGGGTCCGCTGGAAGCGGACTCCGGCCTGTCTCGCTGCTACAGGTCAGATGGCACGGACCTGAGAGGCCTGCGGCCCCTTCTGGCCCTGCGTGATCTCGAACTCGACCCGCTGGCCGTCTTCAAGGCTGCGGTAGCCGTTGCCGACGATCTCGGAGAAGTGCACGAACACGTCCGGCGCACCGCCGTCCGGGGCGATGAAGCCGAAGCCCTTTTCGGCGTTGAACCACTTGACGGTTCCCTGAGCCATAAAAGCTCTCCCTCAGGATGTGAATCTATGGGACCCACACCTCGTGGGTCCCGGTGTGTCGTACAGCAAGCACCCCGGGGTGGCTCAGACAAAGTCATGCTGGTTTTCACTACGGGATCAGCTAATACAACGCCATCACATCTAACACCATTCTGGAGCGTTGGTGTTCCCGTCCCAACGAAGATTTCTGTCAGCCGGCATCACCGGGCAAACTGGAACCTGTTATGCAGAGCGATCCCTCACCGCGGCTAGTGGCCACCGACCTCGACGGTACCGCGTTGCGTACGGACGGAACCGTGTCTCCCCGCACGGTCGCCGCCTTCGGCAAAGTCGAGGAATCGGGGGCGGTCCTGGCGTTCGTGACGGGGCGTCCGCCGCGGTGGATGGGCGGGGTGGCGAGTGCGGTACGTCACCGTGGGCTGGCCATCTGTGCTAACGGGGCGCTGATCTACGACCTCCATACCGAACGGATAGTGGAATCTCACCTGATCAGCGTCGATGTACTCGAGGAAGTCGTCGCTCAGCTAAGAGCGAACGTGCCTGAACTCGTATTTTCGGTCGAGTATGAAGCCGGTTTTGCGCATGAGTCGGATTTCCTCCCAGGTGGGTTGGACCGGACACGGGACGCGACACGTGTGGATTCGGTCACTTCCCGCCCATGCGCCAAGTTGCTCGCCCTCCACCCCCGTATGGACCCCGACGAGCTGCAGGCGACGGTGCACGAGCTGGTCGGCCATCTGGTGACCGCGACGCACTCAAGTCGCAGGGGTTTGATCGAGATGAGCGCCCGGGGCGTGACCAAGGCGACCGCCCTGGCGGCGCTCGCCGAGCAGCATGAGATCAAGCCGTCGCAGGCGGTGGCGTTCGGGGACATGCCGAACGACCTGCCCATGCTGAGCTGGGCAGGCACGTCGTACGCGGTCGCCAACGCGCACCCGCTCGTGCTGGCGGCGGTCGATCACGTGACCGCCACCAACGACGACGACGGCGTTGCGCAGGTCATCGAGAAGCTTTACGCCTAGACGCCCAAAGCCCACGCCTGACATCTGACGGCCAACGCCCGCGCCTGACGGCCCAACGCCCGCGCCTGACGGCCCAACACACGCGCCTGACATCTGACGCTCATCGCCCGCCTGACATCTGACGTCTGTGGGTGGCGCCCCGATCAAAGCGGTGCCCTGGGCAGGCTTGGCGCCTGCGGTGCCCTGGGCAGGCAGCTTCATGTCTGAGGACGGGCTCCCGGTCCCGCAGGCGCCGTGCCTGAGGGCGGCGACCCAATAACGCTTCGTGCCTGCGGGCGGCGCACCAACGAAACTCGGCGCACCAACGAAACTCTGCGCCTGAGGACTGGGCCCCTGTAGGCCCTGAAGCGGGCCTACAGGTAGGGGCCGGAGCCGCCGTGCGGACGCTGTGCCTCCTCGCCCTGGGGCACACCGGTGGGCAGCGCCCTGCGCATCTGCTCGAGCTGGGCGCGGGCGGCCATCTGCTGCGCGAACAGCGTGGTCTGGATGCCGTGGAACAACCCTTCGAGCCAGCCGACGAGCTGGGCGTGCGCGATGCGCAGCTCGGCGTCGCTCGGCGGCGTGCCGTTGTCGTCGGTGAACGGGAGCGACAGCCGCTCCAGCTCGTCGACCAGCTCCGGCGCAAGACCGTCCTCGAGCTCCTTGATGGAGGACTCGTGGATCTCCTTCAGCCGCTTGCGGCTGGCCTCGTCGAGGGGAGCCGCGCGCACCTCCTCAAGGAGCTGGCGGATCATGCTGCCGATGCGCATCACCTTGGCGGGCTGCTCGACCAGGTTGGTCACCGAGCGATCGTCTTCGCCGCCATCGCCGTGACCTTGGAAATCAGGGCCCACCACCACGACGTGGGGGGTGTTGTTGTCCTCAGCATTCATAACACTCACCGTACTAGCAGGATCTTGCCGACGTGCTCTCCCGAATCCAACATTCGGTGGGCTTCGGCGGCTTCGGACATCGGCACCTCCGCGTGCACGACGGGACGCACGGCACCCGCGCCGACCAGGGGCCACACGTTCTCGACGACGCTGCGGACGATGGCCCCCTTCTCGTCGACGGGGCGCGCGCGCAGCGTCGTGGCGTGGACCGTGGCCCGCTTGGCCAGCATCACGCCGAGGTTGATCTCGGCCTTGGTGCCGCCCTGCAGGCCGATGACCACGAGCCGGCCGCCCGTCTTCAGGGAACGGACGTTCCTGTCCAGGTATTTCGCGCCCATGATGTCGAGGATGACGTCGGCCTGGACCTTGTCGGCGAAGTCCTCCTCGCGATAGTTGATCACCTCGTCGGCGCCCAGCTCCCTGACCCGGTCGGCCTTGGCCGCCGAGCCGACGGTGGTGACGACGCGGCTGCCGAGCGCCTTGGCGAGCTGCACCGCGAACGTGCCGATGCCGCTGGCCCCGCCGTGCACGAGCAGCGTCTCGCCCCTGCGCAGCCGCCCGATCATGAAGACGTTGGACCAGACCGTGCACGCCACCTCGGGCAGCCCCGCGGCCTCGCGCAGCGACACGCGTTCGGGCACCGGCATGACCTGCTGCCAGGGCACGGCTACGCGCTCGGCGTAACCGCCGCCGGCGAGCAGCGCGCACACCTCGTCGCCCGGCTTGAACTGCTCGACGTCGGCTCCGACCTCGGCCACCACGCCGGAGACCTCAAGCCCCGGGTACGGCGACGACCCGGGCGGCGGATCGTAAAATCCCTGCCGCTGCAGCACGTCGGCACGGTTGACCGCGGACGCCGTGACGTCGATCAGCACGTCTCCCGGCCCGACGTGCGGCTCCGGCACCTCGCGCCATTCCAGCACCTCTGGCCCGCCTGGCTTGACGATCTCAATGGCTCGCATGCGAACCACGGTAGCCGGGCAAAGAACTTGTGGGTTGCCGGGCTGCATGGGAGCAGGTGGCGTTACCCTGCAATGTGTTTGCTGCCCCTTTAGACCCACCCGAGGGGGAACACGGTGGCAAGACACGATCGAGAAGAATCTCTCGAGGAACAGCTCGCCTGGCTTGACGCGATCAAAGAGACGGAGGAGACCCCTGTCTCCGTCAGCGCGTCGTCAGCTCCGGTGGACGAGCCGGTCGCGTCCCCGTACCCCGCGGACCCGTGGGCGCTGGTGCGGCAGCAGCAGGAGACGACCCCGCCGCCGGTGTTCAGGGCGGCGGTCGACTCGGCGTACCCCGCTGAGGCGTACGGCGGTTCCGCCGCGACCGAGGTGTACGGCGGTTCCGTGACGGCCGACGACATTCCGGCGAGCCGCAGCGGCTCCGGCGAGTGGCCGGCGGGCCCTGCCGTGGACGAATCCCGGGCGAGTGCCGCGCCGAGCGTGGACGATCCGTTCCTGGCGCCGCTCAAGCCGCTGCCGAGGCTCGACGACACCGACACGTACGCGCTGCCGTTCACCCCGCCGCAGCCTGCGGGGAAGACGGAGGACGCCACGTGGCCGCCCGCCTCCGACTGGCCCGGCCCCGACGACGGTCCTTCCGCCAATGACACGGTCCGCGTGGAGCCGCTGCGCGCGGAGCCCGAAGCCGCCGGTACGCGGAGCGACGGCGACCAGGAGCCGGTCAAGGACGCGGGGGCGGCCGACACCCAGCCGCGCACCGAGCCGCCGACGCCGCAGAAGCAGGCGGCGCCCGACCGGGAGAGCGGCGACGAGCCGGCGAAGGCCCGGGAGACGACGGTCGAGAAGCCGGCGAAGGAGACGTCCGAGGAGCCGGAGGAGCAGCCCGCCGCGCGCGACGAACGGCAGGAATGGTCCTCGGACGTGTCCGAAACCCTGCCGCGCACCGAGCGCCCCCGCTGGGACGCCGCCGAGCCGGAGGACGAGCCGGCCGCGCCGAACGCCGACACGCCCGCCACCGGTATCCCGCAGTGGGCGCAGGAGGGCTCCCAGTGGAGCAGGGAGCAGGCGGAGTCGCTCCCGCGCTGGGACCGCACGTCCGGCGCGTCCAGCACGTCCGGCGCGTCTAGCACGTCCGGCGCGTCTAGCACGTCCGGCGCATCCAGCGTGTCCGGCGCGTCGGGTGAGTCCGCGAGGGCCGGGAAGGCCGCGCAGGCCGGGAAGGCCGCGCAGGCCGATGACGCCGACGCACCGGCCCGCGAGCCGGCCCGCGAGCCCCAGGAGCGGCAGGAGCAGCCGGCCGCCTGGGCCGACCAGCCGGAGCACTTCGAGTGGGGCAAGGACCCGGCGGCGAAGACCCCGCACTGGGGCAAGGACCGGCCGCAGGGGGCCGAGGAGGGCAAGGGCCCGCGCTGGGGCGCAGACGGTCCCGAAGCGGCCTCGCCGTGGGGCGACGGTTCCAGTGACGAGACCTCGCCGTCGTGGGGCGGGGCGCGCAGCGATGAGGCTTCCCCATGGGGCGGGCCTCAGCGGGACGAAACGTCCACATGGGGTGGAACTCAGCCGGACGAAACATCCCCGTGGGGCGTGAGCCAGCGGGACGAGACCCCGGGCTGGGGCCAGGAGCGGCGTGACGAGGCCGCGTCGTGGAGCCAGGAGCGGCCGGAAGAGCGCCCCCAGTGGGTACGCGACCAGCCGGAAGAGCAGTGGGCCGAGCGGCCAGAAGAACGCCCGAAGTGGGCCGAGCAGCCCGAGTGGCGCCCGGCCGACCGGGAGATCCCGCAGGTGCGGCAGAACCGCCGCCCGGCGCCCGCCCCCGTGTTCAGCGCGCCGCCCAGGCCGCCGGTGACCGGCCGTCCCACGGCCGACAGCCTCGACCCGGAGACGCTGCTGCGCGGGCGGCGCAACGCCCCGTCCAAGGGCTGGCGGCGTCTGGTGTACAAGGCGTCCGGCGGCTGGATCAAGCCGGGCGAGCCGCCGGAGGTACGGCGCCGCCGCGAGCTGATCACCCGCGCCCGCACCCCGGTCACCACCGGGCATCACCGCGTGGCGGTGCTGAGCCTGAAGGGCGGCGTGGGCAAGACCACGACGACGGTGGGGCTGGGCGCGACGCTGGCGCAGGTGCGCGGCGACCGCGTGATCGCGGTGGACGCCAACCCCGACCGCGGCACGCTCTCCGACAAGGTGGAGCTGGAGACCTCGGCCACCGTACGCGACCTGCTGAACGAGCGTGACCAGGTCAAGCGGTACGTCGACATCAGGGCGTTCACCTCGCAGGCGCCGTCGCGGCTCGAGGTGCTGGCCTCAGACCGCGACCCGGCGGTCTCCGAGGCGTTCAGCGGCGAGGACTACCAGGCCGTCGCCCAGGTGCTGGAGAACTTCTACTCGATCTGCATCACCGACTGCGGCACCGGCCTGCTGCACTCGGCGATGGGCGGCGTGCTGGGCATGGCCGACCAGATCGTGCTGGTCAGCTCCCCGTCGGTGGACGGCGCGCGAGCGGCGTCGGCGACGCTCGACTGGCTGGAGGCGCACCAGTACGGCGACCTGGTGAAGAACGCCACCGTGGTGCTGTGCAGCGTGCGGCCGCGGTCGAAGTCGGCGGTGGACATCAAGAAGCTGGAGGCTCACTTCGCCGCGCGCTGCCGCGAGGTGATCAGGGTGCCGTACGACCCGCACCTGGAGGAGGGCGCGGAGATCGACCTGGACCGGCTGCAGGAGGCGACCAGGGACGCCTACCTGCAGCTCGCCGCCAGCGTAGGCGACGGTTTCGCGGGGATCCGCGACTGAGCGGAGGGTGTGGGATTCGAACCCACGAGGCCATCGCTGACCTGGCCGCTTTCAAGGCGGCTGCACTCGTCCACTATGCGAACCCTCCTGTGCGGAAACCACGATAGCGGCTGTGATGGCGGCGGTGTACGTTCAGGTGGTGGCGGATCTCGACGTCGAGGTGCAGCGGGGTGGCCACGACGTGCGCGTGTGCCTCGCCGGCGACCTCGACAAGTCCACCGCGCCGCTGCTCAAGGACACCTTTCTCGCGTTGTTCGCTGAGGGCCGAGTGCGGGTGGTGGTCGATGCCGAGCGTCTGGAGTTCTGCGACTCCAGCGGGTTATGGGTGCTGGTCGAGCACCGGCGCCGGGTCGCGGCCCAGGCGGGGTCGCTGGGCATCGTGGGCGTGCACGGGGTCTTACGGCGGGTGCTCGACGTCACGGGCCTGAAGTCCGCCTTCGACCACGTGACCGTCGCCGAACCATGAACGTTCAGGCGGGCGGCTGCGCCTATGCGGGCAGCCGCGGCGGGACGCTCATGCGGGTAGCTGCGACAGCAGCCACTTGGGCCCGACGGTCTCCGCTCCCAGCTCCGCCACGCGTTCGCGCAACCCCCGATCGGCCGTGACGACGAGCACGCGCTCCCACGGCCTGGCCCGGCGTACGACGCCCACGATCGCGTCGTCGCCGCTTCCCATGGCGGCGACCACCTGAATCCCCGGCACCTCGGGCGCGCTCTTGGCCGCGCCCTCCACGACGGCCACCATGCGCGGATACCACTGCGCCAGCACCGGGTGGCTCAGCCGCAGCCCGGAGACGGCCCGCAGCAGCCGGGTGGCCGCGCCCAGGCGGTCGTTCCACCAGCCGTGCTCCGCCCGCGCGCCGACGATGTTGGCCACGTCGAGCACGAGCGTCTCGGGCTTGATCGCGCCCTGGATCTCGTGCCAGGTGGCGGCGAAGCCGGGATGCAGCTCGCGCCCGGTGACCTCGGGCAGGGCGAGCCAGCGCAGCTCGTCGCTTTCGTTGTTGGCCGGCGCGGCGGCCAACAGCTCGGGCGACTCGGCGATGACGGTCTCGAACGCCCACCCGCCGTGGTCGTCGAGGTAGACGCCTTGGACGCGGAGCCGGTCAAGGCCAAGGGCGGCCTCCTCGCGGGCCTCGCGCAGCGCGGTGGTGAGGGCGTCCTCGTGGCTGTCGCGCGCCCCGCCGGGCAGCCCCCAGGTGCCGCCGTGGTGGCAGCGCAGCGAGCGCTTCTGCAGCAGCACGTACGGAATGCCCCGATCGTCGTGGTGGACGACCAGGAGCCCGGAGGCGCCGTGGACGCCCCAATGCCGGTGGCCCTGGGCGCACTCGGTCCAGCCGTCGCCGTCCTTAGCCGTCATGAGGGGATCCTCTCAGCCTCCGCCCTTGGAGAAGTGCTGGTAGTCCTTGGCGCCCGACCAGTAGCCGCCCCACTCCCAGCCGACCTCGGCGAACGTCTTCACGACCCGATCACCGGGGTTGATGACACCTTTACCCTTCATCGGGCGCTTGGTGAACTTCCTGGCGTTGCGGTGCGCGGTGCTCCCGCTCGCGGTGACGTACGGGTTCTCCAACGGGTTGACGTCGATGGCCTCCCCGTACGCGTGGTTCGACCAGTTGCTGGACCCGGTCGCCCGGCGGCAGTTGAAGGCCGAGGTGTTGTCGTTGTCGATCGAGTCGTAGTCGTCGGCCTTGTAGGCGTCCACCAGCTTCATCTTGCGGATCGGCCAGCGCCGGTCGTACAGCTTCTTGAAGACCTTCTCGATGTCGCCGGTGACGGTCTTGCGCACGACCAGCTCGCCGATGTGCGGCTTGCCGTCGAACCCCCAGTACGACAGCGTCACCAGCCGCAGATCGCGGTAGTGGACGGGGCAGCCGGGCCGCCAGGAGTAGGGCAGACGGTCGCGGGAGACCCGCGAGACCTTCGAGGTGAACGGGGGCGGCGCCGTCGGGCTGGGCGTCGCCGTGGAACGATCCGATGCGGTCTGTTCTGCCGTGGCGGTCACGGGCGTGGACGAGCGCGGCCGGTCGGCGGGCGCGGCGGCCTGCTGCCCCGCGCCTGACTCCGCGCACGAAACGGACGCGAGCACCACGAACGCCATGGCGGCAACACGTTTCATCTCGCCACCATATGCGACGTCAGGCCAGGTCAGGGCACTACCAGCACCGTTCGCCTGGCGCGTTTCGCGAGCTTGGCCGCCACCGAGCCCCGCCACGAGGACCGGGAGCGGCCCACCACGATGGCGTCCGCCATGTACGTGTCGGCCAGCGCCTCAAGCTCGCGGGCCGCGTCGCCGCGCACGCTGACGAACTGCCAGGGCGCCCCGCAGCCGCGCAGTTCGTCCCTCAGGTCCTCGGTCAGGTCGGCCGCCGAGTCGGGGACGATGGGCGCCCCGGCGAAGAACCACAGCGTGGCCGTGTTGAGCGCTTCGACGAAGGCGATGAGCAGGACCGCGTCGTCCCTGCGGGCGAGCCCGGCCGCGTACGCGAGCGCGTTGCGGCTCGGGCCCGATCCGTCGAAGCCCACGACGAGCAGACCGGCGCCGTCCTTGCCGATCTCGAACTGCCCTTCGGGGAGCCTGCGGGAGGCGGGCTCCCACCGCGGGTCCACATCACTGCCGGACACGGCATGTTCCGGCGTCAGGCGTCCGCGTGCTTGCCGCGCCGGGCCAGCTCGCGCAGGGCGTCGGCCGCGTAGATCACGAGGGACACGAACGAGATCCCGGCGATGACGCCGCCGAGCCACAGGTCGTTGACCGTGGCGTCGACGTACTCGGCGCCGCGCGGCTGGTAGCCGACCGCGAACGGGGCGGCGATGAGCCACAGGCCGCCGAGGAACAGCAGCACGAGGGCGCCCACGCCCAGCTTGGCCTTCATCGGTTCTCCTCCACTCCGACCAGGGAAGCCTTGCCGTTCTGGCGGTGCTCGCCGCCGCTGTTACGGGCGTTCAGGTCCTCGCGCAGCGCCTCCACGAGCGGGGCGAGCAGGGTGGCGAGCTCGGCGGACGACGACTGCGGCGCGGCGACCGGCACGGGCTCGGGCTCCGGCTCGACGCGGCGCGGCTTGGGCACGACCAGGCCGCGTGCCACCAGCTCCTCGTAGATGGCCGACACGAACGCGATCACGGCCACGACGCCCACGACGGCCACGCCCAGGCCGGTGAAGAACTCCGACTTGGTGGCGTTCATCCAGTCGGCGTCCTCCGGCTGGGTGCCGAGGGCGAAGGGCGCGAGCATCAGCCACAGCCCGGCCATGACGGCCAGGGCCGCGGTGACGGCACCCACGAACTTGCGAATCATTGCGTGATTCCTCCTGTGACAAGGTCTTTCTGCGGCGGCGTGGCCTGCGCGATCAGGGCCCGTGAGGTGGGCCGCAGCACGTTCTGCGCGACCGACCTGGCCCGCTCGCGTTCCGTGCGGTCGTCGGGCGGCGCCATCTTGGCGACCGCGGTGAGCAGCGCGGAGTGCTCGCCGTTGGCCCGCTCGATGCGCTGGGCGATGAGCTCGAGCAGCAGGCCCGCCAGTACCAGGTCGTCCTTGCTGAGCGGCTTGGGCTCGGGGGCGGCCGGCGCGGCGGTGCTGCGCAGCGGCAGCTCCTTGAGCAGGAGCGTGGCGAGGAAGCCGAGCAGCGCGATCGGCACGCCCACCAGGAACACCGTCTCCAGGCCCCGCGTGAACGCCTCAAGCACGATGTTCTTGATCGGCCCCGGCAGATGCTGGATGGCGTCGGGGCTGCCGAGCTTGACGTCGCCACCGCCACCGGGCAGCTTGATGCCGGCCTCCCGCACCATCTCGGCCATCTCGTCCTTGAGGCGGTTGGTCAGGATCGCGCCGAACGCGGCCACGCCGACGGCGCCGCCCAGGGAGCGGAAGAACGACACGCCGGACGTGGTCGAGGCCATGTCGCGCAGCTCGGAGCCGTTCTGCGCGGCCAGGATGAGCATCTGCATGGACAGGCCGAGTCCGATGCCGAGCACCGCGACGTCGAAGCCGATGAGCCATTCGCTGGAGTCGACGTGCAGCTTGGACAGCATGAACAGGCCGACGGCCACGATGAGCAGGCCCGCCACCGGGAAGATCTTCCACCGCCCGGTCTGCGTGACGATCTTCCCGGAGATCACGCCGGACAGGAACAGCGCCACGACCATGGGCAGCGTCATCAGGCCCGAGTTGGTCGGGCTGAGCCCCTTGACGATCTGCAGGTACTGCGGCAGGTAGATCATCGCGCCGAACATCGCCATGCCGACGAACAGCGAGGCGGCGCTGGTGAGCACGAACGTCCGGTTGCGGAACAGCCGGGGCGGCAGGATCGGGTTGCCCGCGGTCCGCTCCGACAGCACGGCGAGGGCCAGCATGAGCAGGGCGATCGCGGCGAGGGTGTACGTCCAGGGCGAGTTCCACGCGAACTCGTTGCCGCCCAGCGTCAGCAGCAGCATCAGCGCGCTCGCGCTGGCGGTGATCGTCGTGGCGCCCCAGATGTCGATCGAGGTGTTCCGCTTGACCCGCGGCAGCTTGAGCACCTTCTGGATGACGATGAACGACACCAGGGCGAACGGCACGACCACGTAGAAGCACCAGCGCCAGCCGAGCCATTCGGTGTCGACGATGAAGCCGCCCAGCAACGGCCCCGCGACCGTCGAGATGCCGAAGACGGCGCCCATGTAGCCCGAGTAGCGCCCCCGCTCGCGCGGGGAGACGATGTCACCCAGGATCACCTGCGACAGAGCCGACAACCCACCGACACCGAGGCCCTGGATGGCACGAGCGGCGATCAGCTGTCCCATGTTCTGCGACATGCCGGCCACCATCGAGGCCGCCACGAACAGCGCCAGAGCGGTCTGGAAGAGCAGCTTGCGCCCGAACAGGTCGGACAGCTTGCCCCACAACGGCGTCGAGACCGTCATCGTCAGCATGGTCGCGCTGGCGACCCATGAGTACTGATCCTGACCGCCTAGCTCCCCCACGATCGTCGGCAGCGCGGTGCCCACCACGGAAGTCGAGATCATCGAGGTCAGCATCGCCAGCATGAGCCCGGACAGGACTTCGAGGATCTCGCGGTGGGTGTAGTGCCGCTTCGCGGGGGACGCGGCCGGTGCGTGCGCTACCAAGACAACACCACATCCCCTTCGTACTTTTTATCCACCAGGAGTATACGACTGTTTACTAGCCGGGCGGTAAGTCGGGTGTCCGTTCAGTAGAGTGCGGGCATGAGTCCCCAGGTGACTGAGGCCAGGCCACGCGACCGTGAGGCCACCCGGGAGCGGATCTTGCAGGCGGCCCGTACGCTCTTCGGCGAGCAGGGCTACGAGCAGGTGACCGTACGCATGATCGCGGCGGCGGCCGACGCCAACATCGCACTGGTCGGCCGCTACTTCGGTTCCAAGGCCGGCCTGTTCGGCGCGGTGCTGCAGGGCGAGCCGACGTTCAGCGCGCTGTTCGAGGGCGACGAGAAGGACCTGCCGCGCAAGCTCGCCGAGTACACCGCCGAGCGCATGCACCGGCCGCCGGACAGCCCCATCCTGCGCACTCTCGAACGCTCGGCCGGCCACCCCGAGGTGCACGCGGTGGCCAGGGAGCGCCTGATCACCGCGGTGATCGAGCCGCTGAAAGCCAGGCTGTCCGGGCCCGACGCCCACGCCCGTGCCCGCATGGCCACCGCGGTGCTGCTCGGCGTCGGCGCCACGCGCCGCCGCCTGGGTCCCGAGGAGCCGACGCCGGCCGACGTCGATCGGCTCACCGCCGTCTTCAAAGCGTGCCTGGGCGTCTGAACGCCCCGGCTCGACGCTGAGCGCCGGACCGGCCTCAGCTCCCGACATGGCCTCAGCTCCCGACATGGCCTCAGGTCCCGGCTCGGCCTCAAGCGCCGGGCCGGCGCTTTCCGTGCGGCGGTTGAAAGTTTCACCGTCCGCAGCCGCGCCGACCTGCGATGACGGCGTGGGCAGCGATCGGAGGTCTTTGTCCTGACGGGGGCCGCTCCCTACCATCCTGAAAGCCGGTGGGAGCGCTCCCACACGACGGACGGAGATCGTTCATGTCTCGCAGAAAGCCCGCACTGGCGGCGCTCCTCACAGCGATCGCCACGGCCGCGGCGGGGGCGGTCATCGCCGCCTCGTCCTCCACCGCCCAGGCCGCAGACTCCGCTTTCTACGTGGATCCTCAGACCAACGCCGCCAAATGGGTGGCCGCCAACCCCGACGACAGCCGTACGCCGGTGATCAGGGACAGGATCGCCGCCGTGCCGCAGGGCCGCTGGTTCGCCACCTACAACCCGGACACCGTGCGCGCCCAGGTGGACGCGTACGTCGGCGCCGCGGCGGCGGCCGGGAAGATCCCCATCATGGCCGTGTACGCCATGCCCAACCGCGACTGCGGCGGCCCGAGCGCGGGCGGCGCCCCCGACCACGCCGCCTACCGCGCCTGGATCGACCAGATCGCCGCCGGGCTCGGCGGGCGACCGGCCACGATCGTCCTGGAACCCGATGCCCTGGCCATCATGACCAACTGCATGAACGCCTCGGAGCAGGCCGAGGTGAAGGCGTCGATGGCCTACGCCGGTAAGCGGCTCAAGGCCACGTCGTCGCAGGTCAAGGTGTACTTCGACATCGGGCACGACGCCTGGCTGTCGGCGTCGGAGGCGGCCTCCAGGCTGGTCGGCGCGGACATCGCCAACAGCGCCGACGGCATCGCGGTCAACACCTCCAACTACCGCTCGACACCTGGCCTGATCTCGTACGCGAAGAGCGTCATCGCCGCGACCGGCGTGTCCACGCTCAAGGCGGTCATCGACACCAGCCGCAACGGCAACGGCCCGTCCGGCAGCGAGTGGTGCGACCCGCCAGGCCGCGCCACCGGCATCTGGAGCACCACCGAGACGGGCGATTCCGCGATCGACGCCTTCCTGTGGGTCAAGCCGCCGGGCGAGGCCGACGGGTGCATCGCCCAGGCGGGGCAGTTCGTGCCGCAGCGGGCGTACGAGCTGGCCATGGCCGCGCCCGACCCCACGATCACGCCGACCACCGACCCCACCGAAACGCCCACGCCGGGCACCGAGGGCTGCACGGCGGCGTACAAGGTGGCCAGTCAGTGGAACGACGGCCTGCAAGGCGAGATCACGGTCACCAACACCGGCGACGCGCCCATCAGCGGCTGGAAGGTCTCCTGGACGCCGCCAAGCGGCCAGACGATCTCGCAGCTATGGAACGGCACCCTGTCCACAGGCGGAGGCACGGTCAGCGTCACCAACCTGAGCTGGAACGGCGCGCTGGCACCCGGCGCGACGACCTCGTTCGGCTTCATCGCGAGCGGCGGCTCGGGCGACCCGTCGGCGCTCACCTGCACCGCCTCCTAGCGCGCGCCTCCGGCCTGCGCGCGCACCCCGCCGAGCCCCCGCGCGACGCCTGCGGGGGCTCGGCCTCTCGTTACGGGCCGCTCATTGCGGTCATCCATTGCGGCCCCCATAAGCCCCTCTCACAACGGGCCCCTCACTACGGGATGAAATAACCGCGCAGGCGCGGCTGTTGACCACGACCAGGTCGATTCCGCTCTGCGAAAGGCTCGTACTCATGGCTCTGCCGCTGTCCATCCTTGATCTGGCGCACATCGGCGAGGGCGAGACGGCGGCCGACAGCTTCGCCGCCAGCGTGGCCCTCGCCCAGCGGGCCGAGGAGCTCGGTTACAAGCGCATCTGGTACGCCGAGCACCACAACATGGACAGCATCGCCTCCTCCGCCACCAGCGTGCTCATCGCCCACGTGGCCGCTCATACTCGGACGATCCGCCTCGGGGCAGGCGGCGTCATGCTGCCGAACCACTCGCCGCTGACCATCGCCGAGCAGTTCGGCACGCTGGAGACCCTCCACCCCGGCCGCATCGACCTCGGGCTCGGCCGCGCGCCGGGCAGCGACCAGCAGACCATGCGCGCCCTGCGCCGCACCCCGTCGTCGGCGGACTCGTTCCCGCAGGACGTGCTGGAGCTGCAGGGCTACCTGACCGGCGAGACCCGCATCCCCGGCGTGCACGCCACCCCTGGCAGGGGCACGAACGTGCCGCTCTACATCCTCGGGTCGTCGCTGTTCGGCGCGCAGCTCGCCGCCGCGCTCGGCCTGCCGTACGCGTTCGCCTCGCACTTCGCGCCCGCCGCGCTGGAGGAGGCCATCGCGCTCTACCGGCGCGAGTTCAAGCCGTCGGCGCAGCTCGACCGGCCGTACGTGATCGCCGCGCTCAACGTCATCGCCGCCGACACCAGCGAGGAGGCGCAGGAGCAGTTCCTGGCCTCCAAGCGGCTGCGGGTCACCAGGTTCCTCGGGCGCGGGCGCACGTTCACGCCCGAGGAAGCGGACATGATCCTCGAATCCCCGGCGGGGCAGCAGATCGTGCAGATGACCAAATACTCGGCCGTCGGCGACCCCGCAGAGGTCAAGGCGTACGTCGAGCGGTTCGCCGAGCACACCGGGGCCGACGAGCTGATCGTGGCCTTCTCCGCCGTCGACAGGAAGGTGTGGCTGCGCTCGGCCGAACTGCTCGCCGAAGCCTGGTCGCTCTAACCGGTCCTGCCGCGCCGGTCCCTCAGTCGGCCACCAGCCGGGCGCGGCGGTGGCCGTCGTGCTCGCGCTGGCGGCGCACCACGTACGTGCCGGGCGCGCAGCCTGAGCCGCCGTGCTCGGGATGCAGCAGGTAGACGGGGGCGGAGGCGGAGAACACGCCGATGGCCAGGCCGTCGGCGTCGGTCACGTTCACCGTCCAGCGGCAGCTGCCCGGCTCGGCGACCAGCGTGTGCGGGTTGCCGCCGGCCTCGCCGCGCAGCAGCTCGATGCCTTCCGGCGGTACGGCCTGCCATCGGGGATCGTCGCGGATCTGCACCGCCGCCGACACCAGCCGCAGCGGCACCACGATGAGGTCGCCCTGGGCCTGCGGGCCGTCGAGCACGGGGATCTGGATCTCCTGCTCCAGGTGGTCGAGCACGGTCATCCCGGTCTGGCGGGCCAGCGAAGCCAGCGTCACTGTCATGGACATCACCTCAGGTTCTGCGTAGGAGTTGGGCGTACTGCTCGCCGGACAGCCCGTACGTCCAGCCGGCGGCGGCGAGCGGATCGTCGAAGGAGCCGGGCACGAGGAGGCCGTACTGCCTGCGGTGGCCGTCGCGCTCGACCGAGCCGTTGACCGCGAGCAGCACCCGCGTGGTCCGGCCCCTGTCGATGAAGGCTGTGTCGTAAAGGCGCAGCTCGGAGCCCGCGTTGCCGGGATCGGGCGCGGTGGCGACCAGCCGCAGCCCGGCCTTGGCGATGTAGGCGGGCCAGCCGATGCGTTCGATCGCGCAGCGCCTGACCTCGGCGTTGGGCTCGGCGGAGATGCGTTCTGGGGTCGGATCGTCGATCACCCAGGACGGCACCACGGTGCCGTGCCAGGCGTGCACGGCCCAGCCGTCGGCGTACTGGATGGCCGGGCCGTCGTCGCGGTGCGGGCGGCGCTCGCCGTTCTGCGCCCATGCCTCGGTGTGCAGCTCGGCGGGACGTTCGGAGACGACGCACACGTGCTCGGACGGCCACCACCAGTGGGACGCGGCGGCCACGGCGGTCCACAGGCCGAGCCGTTTCGACAGCTCTGCCGGCAGCTCGACGCCGGCGACCTGGCGCAGCGCGTCGCAGTGGGCGATCCAGGAGACGCACAGCGTGCGGTACCAGACCTCGGTAGGCGAGCCCACGTTGTGTGCGCGGCGGACGGCCGGCAGCAGGCAGCGGCTGGTGGTGCCCAGGAGCGGCTGGCAGACCTCGTCCCGCATCCGCCAGTCCACCTTGTGCTGCCCCCCGCGGATGTGGGCGTGGACCGCGCCGTACAGGCGGTCGCGCAGCTCGATGAAGCGTTTCGCGAGTGGCCATTCGTCCACCCGCTCAAGGAGGCGGCCCGGCGGCAGCCCGGCGGGCACGGTCGCGAACGCGGCGGCAGGCGAGGTGACCCAGTGGAATCGGGGCGGAGACAGACCGATGTGCCGGTAGAGGGCGGAGATGGCGGCCTCGGCGGCCGGGCGGTCCGCGGGCCGTGTCGAGAGCGAGCGGCCCATCCATCGGTCACGGAGCTTGACAGCAGCTTCCCGCTGCAGGACGTAGCTCACCGGGCGCGGGCGGAGGCGCCCTCCTTTCGCATGATCATGAGTGGAATGGTGACAGAAGCGGGCGGCCGATGTCCACCCGTTCGCTCACGTGGCGGGTGACAGAGACGGCACGGCCGGCCGTACGGGTCCTGCGCGTCAGCCCTTCTCGATGAGGGTCGTCGGCGGGAGGTTCCACGCGTCGAGCCGGATCCTGCGGTCCTGCGGCGGCACGCCGTCCCAGGTGGCGCGGAGTACGCGTTCCTCGCCGGGCAGCAGGTCGAAGGCGTTGTCGTCCCAGCGCACCCAGCCGGGCGCGTGCGCGGGCCGGTCGTCGAGCAGACGCAGGAACGGCACCACGGGCCCCGACTCGTGGCGCAGCCGCAGGGTCCACGCGTCCTCGCCGGTCTCCAGCTCGGCGGTGACGCTCGCCTCGGGCAGCGTGAGCAGGTCGGCGAAGCCGGGGCCGCCGGTCAGGACGTACCGGTTGGTGATCGTACGGCCGGTGTCTCCGCGTACGGACAGATCGAGCAGGAAGCTTCCCGCCCCCGGGGCGCACGCGATCACGCCGATCTCGCCCGGAACGGTGGCGGTCCAGCGCCGCTCGGCGCGCACACCTCCGTCGAGGCCGAGCACCCGCGCCTCGACCTCGGCGGGACCGCCCTCCCACCACGCCCATACGGTCGCGCGCAGCTCGTCCACGCGGGGCGCGGGCAGCGCCGCGCACACGTGTTCCCGCCGGTACGCGCGGCGCACGTAGTGGTAGGCCGCCTTCGGCTCGCCGAAGTAGTCGACGGACGACGTGCACCAGCCGTTCGGGAACGACTCGTTGAGCTGCCACGGCAGCACCCCGCAGCTCGCGGGGCGGCGGCGGTTGGCCTCGATCGCGTAGCGCAGGCCGTCGGCCTGGAGGAACTGGCTCGCCCGCGACATCGCCCGCAGGTCCTCGATCGCGCCGCCGAACGCGGCCCGCACCAGCGGCTCGTTGTTCCACCAGCGGCCGAGGTGGTCCCAGACCGGGTTGCGGTAGGTCGGCAGGCGGCGCTCCGGCGCGGGCACCACCGACTCGATCGCCCGCAGGTTGCTCATCCCCTCCACGCCGAACTCGCTGAGCAGCAGCGCCCGGCCCTCGTCGTAGAGGCGGTAGTGGTCGTCGAGCCCCTGGTGCTCCCACGGGCCGTGCACGTCGTGGTGCTCGGGGCCGCTGCGCACGCTCTGCAGCGTGTTGCCGAACACCGGCCCCGTCGGTGAGGTCGGCAGCCAGTGGCGGCCGGGGTCGAGCCTGGCCACCACCTCGTGCAGCGCCGCCAGCACCGGCGAGCCGTCGTCGGTCAGCGGCACGCCGTCGGCCCGCTGCAGCTCGTTGCCGCCGCACCAGATCGCCAGGCTCGGATGGTTGCGCCGCACCGGGACGATGCGTTCGGCCTCGGCGACCATTCTCGCCACGAACGCCGGGTCGTCGCTGGGCAGGCTCCGCATGCCCGAGCTCGACTGGGCGAACTCCTGCCAGACGAGGATGCCGTACTCGTCGCACAGGTCGTAGAACGCCTCGGTCTCGATGAGGCCGCCGCCCCAGACGCGCAGCATGGTCACGCCCGCGTCGCGGGCCAGCGTGAGGAGGTGGCGGAGTTTCCCCTGGTCGATGGCGCCGTAGAGAGCGTCGGCGGGGACCCAGTTCCAGCCCTTGATGGTGACAGGGCGGCCGTCCACGGTGAGGCGGTAGGGCAGCGAGCCCTCGGGGGCGCCCGGGTCGCGGGTGAAGCGCACGTCGCGGAAGCCGATCCGGGTCTCGCGCCGGTCGCTGACCTCGCCCGTCGTGTCGCGCAGGACCGTGGTGAGCGTGTAGAGGTGGGGGTCGCCGTCGCCGTTCAGGTGCCAGCGGCGGGGGTGGTCGACGGTGAGCTCGGCGGTGCCGCTGGGTGGGGCGGTGGCGGTGGCGACGACCTCGCCTTCCGCCGTACGCAGGGTCAGCTCGGCGCTGCCCTGCCCGTCTCCGTCCGTTGTGAGATGGACGGCGACTTTCCCGGTGCTCCCGTGCAGTGTCGGGCGGGCCCACACGTCGGCCAGCCGCAGCGCGCCGGTCGTCCGCAGCCGGACCTCGCCCCACAGGCCCTGGTGCACGAGGCGGGGGCAGAAGTCCCAGCCGTACCCCATGCGACCTTTGTGGACCTTCACCTTCTCCGTGTAGCCGACCTGCGGCTCGCTCACGGGCGCCGGCTCGATGACCACGGCCAGCGCGTGCTCGCCGCCCAGGCGGCCGGTGACCTCCACGACGAGCGGCACGTACGTGCCCTCGTGCCGCGCGATCCGCTCACCGTCGAGGTAGACGGCCGCCGCGTAGTCGATGCCGTCGAACTCCAGGAACGCCCGCCGCCCGGGTCCCGGCTCCGGTGTGACCAGCCGCGTCCGGTACACCCAGGTCCGCTGCGGCACCCACTCCGACAGCATGCTCTGCCGCCCGACGTACGGGCTCGGCACCTCACCGGCCGCCAGCAGGTCGGCGTGCACGCTCCCCGGCACTCTGGCGGGCACCCAGCCGCCGGTGGCGCCCTCGCGGGCGTGCAACTGCGCGCGGTGCAGCTGCCAGTCGTCCCCGAGGAAACCCCGAAGCTCCCAGCCCTTGTTGAGAACGCGTAGAGATGACGCGGAGGACACGGAGGACATGGCGCCTTTCAACGGGGTTGTGGCATCGTTCCCACAGGATGCTAGGGGCGGTGCCTTCGCGCGGTCAACGGGAACGGCCACCGCCGGACGGACAGTGCTTGTGTGTGGATATGTCACTGCGCGCCCGCATACGGGACGGGGATGCCGAGGCGTTCGAGGCGCTCTACGAGGAGACGGCCAGGCCGGTGTTCGCCCACGCCTTCCGCCTGACCGGCGACTGGTCGGCCGCCGAGGACGTGCTGTCGCTGACGTTTCTCGAAGCCTGGCGGCTGCGGCACCGCATCGACGCCGACGGCGGCAGCCTGCGGCCATGGGTGCTGGGCATCGCGACCAACGTGGCCCGCA
Organism: Nonomuraea sp. NPDC052634; assembly: GCF_040678535.1. Taxonomy (NCBI): domain Bacteria; kingdom Bacillati; phylum Actinomycetota; class Actinomycetes; order Streptosporangiales; family Streptosporangiaceae; genus Nonomuraea; species Nonomuraea sp. NPDC052634. Next base: position 99,947 of record NZ_JBFATY010000004.1, read on the forward strand.
ACCTCCGCCGTGCGGCCCGCCGGTACGAGGACGCGCTCGCCAGGATGCCGCGAGGCGACCGCATCCCCGACTTCACCGACGAGATCGTCGGCCGCATCGAGGCCGCCGAACGGCTGGCCGCGGTCCGGCGGGCCTTCGGCGCGCTGCGCCGCCACGAGCAGGAGGTGTTCGCGCTGTGCGTCTGGTCGGGGCTCGACCACGCCGAGGCGGCCGAGGCGCTGGGCGTCGCCGTGGGCACCGTCAGGTCCCGGCTGTCGCGGGCGCGCAAGAAGCTGGAGAAACTCGCCGCAGAAGAACGGGAACGCCCCGCCGCGCGGCGACAGGTAACGGGTGACCACGAACACGTGGCCCGGTCCGTACGGGAGGAGAGGCGATGAACGCGGACGAGCGCGACACGCTGGCCGAGCTGCTGCCATTCGAGGCGGAACCGCGGCTTCCCGACGGCCGGCACCATCAACTCAAGGAGTTCGTCATGTCGGAGATCCGCAGGCCGGCCCGCCCCAGGCGGCTGCCCCGCCCCGCTCTCCTGGTCCCCGCGCTGGCCCTCGGTCTCGCGGCGGCCGTGGGCGTTCCCCTGGCGCTCGGCGGCGGCACGCCCGCGTACGCGGTGTCGAAGAACCCCGACGGCACCCTCACCATCACCATCCAGCAGGCCAAGGACCCCAAGCCGCTGGAGGCCACGCTCCGGTCCATGGGGGTGAACGCGGTGGTCGACTACATCCCCAGCGGCAAGCGCTGCTCGCCGCAGCCGCGCAGCACCGCCTTCCTGTCCCGCGAGGAGGCGCAGAACCCGGCCGACGGCCGGCCGTTCCTGATCTGGCCGCCCAAGACCGAAGAGCGGGCCTTCCAGATCGACCCGGGCGCGGTCAAGCCGGGACAGACGGCCGTGCTGGAGTTCAGCGTCTCCGATGACGAGCGCGTGGCCGGCATCTGGGCGAACATCTCGAACGGCCCGGTCGAGCCCTGCACGCTCGTGGACAGCGACGAGGCCCCGCTCGGCCCACCGCCGGGCTGGGACGGCTGACCCGGGATATCGTTGCGCGGTGACCGTCCGGTACGCGTGGCCCGACCACTTCTCCGCCCGCCCCCACGGCACGCCGGGCGGCCTGAATCCTCCGGCCGCCGAAGCGGAGGTCCGGGAGCTCGAAGCGCGCCTGGGGGTGGGGCTGCCGCCGGGCTACCGGCAGTTCCTGCTGTTCGCCGACGCTGGCGCGAGGACGACGACTGCTGCCTGCTGCGCGCCGCCGAGGCGGGCTGGCTGCGTGAGATCGATCCCACGCTCGCAGAGAGCTGGGCGGCGCTCAAGCCCGAGCACGGGTGGAGCGTGCCCGACGAGCTCTACTTCGTCTACGGGCCGGAGCAGGACTCCATCCACTTCCGCGGGGAGTACGTGCCCGACACCCTGCTGATCGGGTACTGGGACGACGGAGCCGCCCTGCTCAACCCGCACGTCCGCACCGCCGAGGGCGAGTGGGAGGCGTGGTACCTCGCGCCGTGGAAGCCCGGGGCCGGCCGCTACCGGTCCTTCTGGGACCTCGCCATGGACGAGCTGCGCTTCCTGCGCAACCCGGGCTGACCCGCTCACGCGGCGTCGCGGTGCCGGGCCGAGGCCGCAGAGGTCGCGCGCGCCGGGAGGGGGTCGCGCGCGGCGGGCTGAAGCGTCGGGGATGCGCGCGACGGGGTGGAGGCGTCACAACGTCGCGCGCAGCCGGGCTCAGGCGTCAGGAGGTGGGGTCCGCTTCGTGGGCCGGGCGGGCGCGGCGGGTTTCCGGTGTGGGTGGTCCAGGGGATCAAGGTGACCATCATCGAGCCCGGCGGGTTCGCCACCCGGGACGGCAACAACCCCGACCCGCTCGCCAACGGCCACATGGCGACGACCGACCCGGCGTACGACGGACTGCGGCAGCGGCTCGGGGCCATGACCGGCAAGATGCCCGCGGGCGACCCGGCCGCCGCGGCTCAGGCGCTGCTGAAGCTCGTCGACTCCGCGAACCCGCCGCTGCGGGTGCTGTTCGGCAAGGGGTTCCAGCCGATGATCGAGCGGGCGTACGCCGACCGTCTCAAGACCTGGTCCGACTGGCAGGAGCTCGCGATCGAGGCACACGGCGCCCTCGAAGCAAGCTGAGCCGGCGGCCGCGCCGGACGGGCGGCGGGCTTCCCGGGAGATCAGCCGGAGGAGAAATTCGATTGCCCGGCGATGCCGGGCGAGCCTAGGGTCCTGCTCCTGATGCGAAATGATCCGGAAGATCCGGCGCAGCTTCGACAGGACGGGCCACGATCGTCAGGGCGCGAGATCCCTGCCGCCTTGATCATGCTGCTCGCCGGCACCACCGTCTCCACACTCGGCGACGGCATGGCGACCCTGTCACTGGTGCTGGAGGCGGCCGACAGCGGCCCGTCGTGGTGGGTCACCGAGGTCTACCTGGCCGAGCTCGTACCGCCGCTGCTGCTCGCCCCGCTGCTCGGCGCGTTCGTGGACCGGACCGACGCGAAGCGCGCCTGGCTGGTGGCGGTGCTCGTCCAGGCGGCGCTGTTCGCCGGGGCCGCCGCCACCCCGTTCTTCCACGCGCGGGTGCTCATGGTGGCGCTGGCGAACGTGCTGGGCGTGATCTCCTCGGCCGCGGGCTTCAAGCTGCTGCCCGCCGTGGCCGGCCGGGCGGGGCTGGAGAAGGCCAACAGCTGGCTCACCGCGGCCACGTCGCTCTCCACGCTGGTGGGTCCCGGCCTGGGCGGCGCGCTGCACACCGCGTACGGGAACGCGTGGCTGCTGGGCTTCAACGCGGTGACGTTCGTGGCGGTCTCGCTCGTCGTCTGGTTCGTGGTGCCCGCGGGCAAGGACCAGCGTCTGTCCGTGGGCGGCGGCTCGATGGCGGGCGCGCTCGACGGCATGCAGGTGATGTGGCGGTCGCCGGTCATCCGCCCGCTCCTGCCGATCCTCGCGGCCGTGGTCTTCTGCACCGCCCTTGAGGGCGTCGCCGGGGTCTTCTACCTGCGCAGTATCACCAGCAGCGACACGCTCTACGGCTTCCTGCTGTCGGCGTGGGCGCTCGGCTCGCTGCCGGGCTCGCTCGTCGCGGGCTGGGGCAGGCTCGGCAGGCAGCACCTCGTCCTGGTGCTGGGCGGCGCGGCGCTCATGGGCGGCGCCTTGCTCGTCGAGGGCCTCGTCCCGGTCGCCCTGGTCATCGCCGTCGTCTTCGTCCTGGGCGGTTTCGGGAACGGCGCCCACAACGTCGGCCTGCGCAACGTCATCCACCACCACGTGCCGCCGGACATGCACGGGCGGGCCTGGGCGTACTGGCGCGTGCTGGCCAACACCTGCGTGACCGTCGGCTATCTGGTCGGCACGCCCGGCGTGATCCTGGAGGCGCGGGCGGCCATCATCAGCTCGGGCGCCCTGACCCTGCTCGCCATGCTGTACGGCGTGTGGCGGCTGAACAGCGCCGGCCTGCTCCGCAACTACCCGGCCGCGCAGCCCGCCGGGTGATCCGCGTCGTCCCACCGCCTGCGCCGCCGCAGCCGGTGAAGTCGGAAAGGGACGCGATGACCTTCCCGGTGAAGGGCTCGCCACGGTAGAAGAGGCGATCACCGGTGGCACTGAGCCCCGGATCGCCCGCCTCCACGGCCACCACGTACACGCCTCTTTTGCAAGCCGGTTCCGCTGGCCGTCGCAGGGCCGACCTCGGCGCGTACCGAGGACCTCGAAGAGATCTCGCGGCGGGTTCGCGCCCCGCACGAGCTCGCCGAGATCTCCCGCCGCTTCGACGGAAGCTTCTGCGTCTTCGGCTCGCTCGACGGCGTTCTGTTCGCCAACGGCCCCGCGATGCAGACACGGCAGGTCTTCCACGCGATGATCGACGGCGTGCGCGTCCTGTGCGACCGGGCCGACGTGCTGAGCGAACTCTGCGGGCTGCCTCTGGACGAGATCGCGCTGGGGCTCCGCCTGGCCCGCGGGCTGCCGTACCCCGCCGACAGGCTGCCCATGTGGCAGGGCGTGAGCGCCGTACCCGGGCCGCAGTACGTGCTCGTTCGGCGTGACGGGCGGGAGGCCGAGCAGCGGACCTGGTGGCGCCGGCCGGAGCCGCGCCTGACGAGAGCGGACGGCGCCGCGCTGCTGCGCGACGCGCTGGAGACCGCCGTCCGGGTTCGTACGGAAACCGAGGCCGATATCGCGTGCGACCTGTCGGGCGGGCTCGACTCGACCCCGCTGTGCTACTTCGCCGCCCGAGGCCCCAAAGGAGTCATCGCCCGGACGTTCTACACCGACGACCCGGGCGGCCGCGAGGACCTCGAATGGGCGCGCCGCGCGCTGCCCGCGATGCCGGGAGTGCACACGCACGACGTGTTCTCCGCCCAGGGCCTGCCCGGCTTCTACGAGGGCCTGTACGACCTGGCCATCCCCATGGACGAGCCCACGCAGGCCGGGGCGGCGATACCGCGGATCAGGCACATGCTCGCCGACGACGTCGAGCGCGGCGTGACGATCCACATCAACGGTCTCGGCGGCGACCACCTGTTACGCGGGGTGAAGGCATGGAACCACACCCTGATGCGCGCCAGGCCGTTCACCGCGTGGTCGCGCTCCCGCGCCGAGGACGCGCCCATGGGGATCGGCCCGCTCTCCACGCTGCGGCAGCTCATGGACCGCCGGACCTACCGGCAGTGGTACCTCGCCACGGTGCGCGACGCGGCACGCGGCGTCGAGCCCCCCGAACTGCCCAGGATCAACGACTGGTCGGTGCCGCTCTCCTTGCCGGACTGGCTCACGGCCGACGCCCGGGCGTCGATGCTCGACCGATTACGGCGGCTCGGAGCCGAGGCCACACCACTCGGCACCGGCCTGGCCAGGCACTTCGATGTCTTCACCGTGCAGCAGGCCGGCCGCCTGGCCAGGAGCATGGGACTCGTCGGCCAGTCGCTCGGCGTCTCGTACGACGCGCCGCTGCTTGACGACCACGTGGTAGAGGCCGTGTTCCAGGTCAGATACGAGGAACGCGACTCGCCGATCGAGTGGAAACCGCTCATGAAGGCCGCGATGACGGGATTACTGCCCGACGACTATCTGCGGCGGACCACGAAGATCGGCGGCGCCCCGCAGTCCGTCCGCGGCTACGCCGCCCACTTCGACGCTCTCACCAGCCTGTGGGAGGACTCGGGGCTGCTCGGCTCCGGGCTCATCGACCGGAGCCGGCTGCTGTCCTCAGCCAGGCCGAGCGCGACGGCGATGCCCTCCCCTTACGTTCACGCGCTCACCAACGCCGCCATCTTCCTGCAGGCCTGGAACAGCACCACGCGACGACGCGAGATCGAGCAGAAGGAGCCGTCATGGAGAGCGTGAGCGAGCAGCGCAGGTCCGCGCTGCACCGGGTCAGCACGGAGTACGGCGACGTCGTGCTGAACGAACGCACCGGGGCCTACTGGCATCTCAACGAGAGCGCATCCCGCGTCCTGGCGGTGCTCGAACGGGGCGGTAGCCAGGACGACGCGGTCGCCGACCTCGTACAGACGTACGGGATCGACGCTGACCGCGCCAGAGCCGACATCGAGGCGATCAGCGGCGAGTTGCGCAGGCTGGGCGCGCTGTGAGCGCCGTTCTCCCGGAGGCCCCGGCGCGCCTGAGCCCGCTCACCCGGTTGCAGATCGCCGCCGTCGTGCCGGTGGCCCGCCTGATCCACCGGCGGCCGCCCGCCGAGCTGCGGCGCCGGCTCGCCCGGCTGGCGCGCGGCGCGCGGCCGGCCCGCTACGACGAGGCGAAGCGGGCGCGCGACGAGATCCTGACCGCCAGCCCCCGATGCCGCGGCGACAGGGCGTGCCTGATCAGGTCGCTGTCGGTGGTGCTGCTGTGCAGGCTGCGCGGCGTCTGGCCGGCATGGTGCGTCGGCGTGCTCGCCGTGCCGCCGTTCGCCGCGCACGCCTGGGTCGAGGCGGAGGGCCGCATCGTCGACGAGCCCCTCGCCCACACGGACTACCGCGCCTTCTTCAAGGTCGCGGTCGAAGCCCGGCCGGGCGACCGCCCGGCCGCGAACCACAGAGATGACAGGAAGGAGGTGCAGCGCTGATGAAGGAGACCTACGAGTCGCCGGCCGTTGTGGAGCTCGGGAGCTTCCACGAGGAGACCGGTTACGGCATCGGGACCTCGGCCGAGGGCTGGTGGCCGCTGGCGGACCGGTCGTCCTGAGCCGCCGCTGGTGGCGTACCGCACGAGTCGCTGAAAGGAGGTGTTTCCATGGACGTCAAGTACGAGGCGCCGTCGCTGGTGCAGGTGGGTGACTTCCACCAGGACACCGGCGAGTTCATCGGCCCGTACGAGGAGGCCATCCTCCCGTTCGAGGACCACTCCCCCTGACGATCACCCTGCCAGGGGACAGGCGCTTGTACCTCATGACGCGAGGCGACTGGCATCCAGAACGTCGTTGAGGTGACGGCGCCCGACGCAGCAGCGCCCGCTGTGAGATCGGCACGTGATCTCACAGCGGGCACCCTTTGCTGCCATTACAGCACGCCCGGCACGCGCCAGGAACAGGCCAGGCGGCCTTGGCCGGCCCGGCGGCCGGGATCGGCGGCCACACGACGTCTCATGAGGAGTCACATGAAGGACGGCGACGCGGCTCCGGCGGTCGATGTCCGCGGCCTGTGCATGCGCTACGGCGCCCAGGACGTGCTCAACGGTGTCGATCTGCGCGTCGAACGGGGTGAGATCCTCGCGCTGCTCGGCCCCAACGGAGCGGGCAAGACCACGACGATCGAAATCTTGGAGGGCTTCCGCCGGCGCACGGAAGGACACGTCAGGGTGCTGGGCGTGGACCCGGAGACCGGCGGAGAGCGCTGGCGGGCGCGGCTCGGCATCGTGTTGCAATACTGGCGCGATCACCGCCGCTGGCGCGTCCGAGAGCTGCTCGACCACATCGGCCGCTACTACCGCGCCTACGGCACGCCGGATCGGCCACGGCCCTACCCGGCCGACGAGCTGCTGGCCCGCGTGGGCCTCACCGGGCAGGCGTCGAAGGTCGTCGGAGACCTGTCGGGCGGGCAGCGCCGCAGGCTCGATGTCGCGATCGGCCTCGTGGGCAATCCCGAGCTGCTCTTCCTCGACGAGCCCACCGTGGGCTTCGACCCGGAGGCGCGGCACGACTTCCACCAGCTCGTACGCGACATTTCCGCGAAGAACGACACCAGCATCGTGCTGACCACCCATGACCTGGCCGAGGCGGAGACCCTCGCCCACACCATCGCCATCCTGATCGACGGCCGCATCGCCGCCCGGGGCACGCCGCGCGAGCTGTCCGCGCGCTACTCGGAGTCGGTGAACGTGTCGTACCGGCGGCGCGGGGACGACCACCGCGTCGCGGTGCCCGAGTACGCGGCCGTGGACTACGTACGCCGGCTGCTCGACGGCGATCCGGGCATCTCCGAGCTCGAAGTGCGGCGGTCGAGCTTCGAGGAGGCCTACCTGAGCATGGTGCGCTCCCTGGGGTCCGCGCGGCGGGTGCTCGACGACGCGGTCAGGCCGAGGTGAGCCGCCGTGACGACGACCGGGTCCATCGTCAGGATCGGCCTGCACCGCGGGCTCATCGAGCTGCGGCACGGCCTGTCACTGACGTTCAACTACGTGTTCTTCCCGACGCTGGCCGTCCTCGTCATGTACGCGCTGCGCGGCTTCTCGCTCGCCGGCACTGACTACTCGCTCGGCGCGTACGCCATCCCGGGGATCATCGCGATGAACGTGCTGTTCACCGGGCTCATGGGCATCGCCTCCGCGCTGATGGTGGAGCGCGAGGACGGCACCTTGATGCGCGCCCGCGCGACCCCGCACGGCACGGTCGGCTACTTCGTCGGCAAGATCGTCAGCCAGGCCGCGCTGACGTGCGTGACGTTCGCGGTGGTCCTGACCGTGGCGATCGCGCTCTTCGACGACTTCACCTCCGACCCGATCGGCGGCTTCGTGACCCTGTGCTGGGTGCTGCCGCTCGGCATCGTCGCGATGCTGCCCATCGGCGTGATCCTCGGCGTCGTGGTGCGGCATCCCCGGCAGCTCAGCTTCGTCTCGTTGCTGCTGATGGGCATGACGGCGGTATCCGGGATCTTTTACCCGCTGGCGCTGCAGGCGCCGTACCTGCAGGTCACCGGGCAGCTCTTCCCGCTGTACTGGCTGGGCCTCGGCATGCGGTCGGCGATGCTGCCCGCCGAGCTGGCCGCCACCGAGATCGGCGGGTCGTGGCGGCCGGTGGAGACGGCGGCCGTACTGGGGCTGTGGGCGGCGGCTGCGACCGCGCTGGCGCTGCTCGCCCTGCGCAGGATGTCGCACCGCGCCGCGGGATCGCGGCCGCGGGCGGCCGGGCACGGGAGGGCAGCCCGATAGCCGGCGTCACGGCGACCCGTGATCCGTCCGGGGTGCCGCCGTACGATGGAGGGCGGATGACTGACGCATCAGCCCGCGTGAGCACGAGCGACGATGCCCCGGGCATCGGGCGCCCGCCGGCCGGTGCTTCCGGCACGTGGTTCCAGGAGCGCCCCTGGGTCGTGGAGCTGGTCGTGGTGCTCGCCGTCTTCACCTACAACCTGCCGATTCAGGCGAGTTTCGTCCCCAGCGGGCTGTGGCCGGGCACCGGCGCGGTCGTGTCCGTGGCGCTGTGCGCGCCCTACCTGGCCAGGCGGCGTCATCCGCTCGGCGTGTTCTGCGCCATCCTGCTGACGGCCGTGGTGCAGGTGCTGCTCGGCGTGGGCCTGCTGGTCGCGGACGTGATGCTGCTGTTCGCCCTCTACAACCTCGCGACGAGGCTGCGGTGGACGGTCACCGTCCCGGCCGCCGCGTCGGTGGTGGGGTGGCTGCTGGTCGCGTCCGTGCCGGTGATGCGCCAGGGGTACACGAGCGTCGGCGACATCGGCGTGCTCGTCGTGGTGATCATCTGGGCGTGGACCTGGGGGACGCTGGTCAAGACCCGCCGGGCGTACATCGACAGCCTGCGCGAGCACGCCCGCTGGCTCGAACGCGAGCGCGCGGCCGAGGCGAAGGTCGCGGCGGCCAGGGAGCGGGCGAGGATCGCCAGGGAGATCCACGACATCGTCTCCCACAGCCTGAGCGTCGTCGTGGTCATGGCCGACGGGGCGGCCGCCAAGGCGCACAGCGAGCCGGACCGCGCCCGGCAGGCGATGCTGGCCGTACGCGACACCGGACGTACGGCGCTGGCCGAGATGCGGCGCATGCTCGGCGTGCTTCGCGACGGAGAGCCGGGTTCGCACGCCCCGCAGCCGGGCATCGCGCACCTCGACCACCTGATCGAGGAGTCCAAGGCGGTCGGGCTGCCGGTCGAGCTGGCGGTGCGGGGCCGGCGGGTGGAGGTCTCCGCGGGCCTGGACCTCGCCGTCTACCGGGTGGTTCAGGAGGCGCTGACCAACGTACGCAAACATGCCGGGCCGGAGCTCGGCAAGGTCGAGGTGGAGCTGCACTACGGTGACACGAGCCTGCGCGTCCGGGTCACCGACGACGGCCGCGGCGTTCGGGAGGGCGTCCCAGAGACGGGTCCGGGCGGTCACGGCCTGGTCGGGATGCGCGAGCGGGTCACGGCGTACGGCGGCACGCTGCGCGCGGGACCCCGGCCGGACGGCGGCTTCGAGGTGGTGGCGGAACTTCCGATCGGAGGCGACTGTGACGATCCGCGTCCTGCTGGTCGATGACCAGGAGATGATCCGGATGGGCTTCCGCATGGTGCTGGAGTCGCGTCCGGAGATCGAGGTCGTCGGTGAGGCGGACGACGGCGACACCGCGATCGAGGCGCTGAAGACCGTCGAGGCGGACGTCGTGCTCATGGACGTACGCATGCCGCGCATGAGCGGCGTCGAGGCCACCCGGCGCATCCGGGCCCGCGACGACGCCCCGCGCGTGCTCATCCTCACCACCTTCGACCTCGACGAGTACGCCTACGAGGCGCTCCAGGCCGGGGCGAGCGGCTTCCTGCTCAAGGACACCCCGGTGGAGGAGATCGCCGCCGCGATCGCCCACGTGCACGCCGGGGACGCGGTCGTGGCGCCGAGCACGACCCGCCGCCTGCTCGACCACTTCGTACGCGGCCGGCCGCCCGCCGACCTGCTACGGAAGGGCAGCCGCCTGCCCGGGCTGACGCCCCGCGAACGCGAGGTGCTACTCCTGATCGCCCGAGGGCTGTCGAACGCCGAGATCGCGCGGGAACTCGTGCTCACCGAGGGCACCGTCAAGATCCACGTCGGGCGCATCCTGGCCAAGCTCGGCCTGCGCGACCGCGTCCAGGCCGTGGTGCTGGCGTACGAGACGGGCCTGGTGACGGCCGGCGACCACTGACCGCGTCTATGCCCTGAGGCATACGCGGCACGGCGCCTATCGCCTGAGGCATACGCGAAAGATATGCCTGCGGCGAGACGATCCGCGCCCGCCCTTCCAGGCACGGTTGAGCCATGTCCTACATCGTCGCCACCGAGCAGCTCACCAAGCGGTACGGCAGCCGCACCGTGGTGGACGGCCTGAACCTGCGCATCCCCCCTGGCTGCGTCTACGGCTTCCTCGGCCCGAACGGATCGGGCAAGTCCACGACCATGAAGATGCTGCTGTCCCTCGTCCGGCCGTCCAGCGGCGAGGTGCACATCATGGGACAGCCGATGAACCCCGCCACGCGGCGCGGGCTCCTCGCCTGCATCGGCTCCCTCATCGAGTCGCCGCCCGGCTACGGCCATCTCACCGGCCGGGAGAACATGCGGCTCGTGCAGCGCCTCCTCGGCCTGCCCGACCGGTACGTCGACGAGGCCGTACGCACCGTGCGCATGCAGGACCAGCTCGACAAGAAGGTGCGCGACTACTCGCTGGGCATGAAGCAGCGCCTCGGCATCGCGATGGCCCTGGCCAGGCGGCCGCGCCTGCTGATACTCGACGAGCCCACCAACGGGCTCGACCCGGCCGGCATCGAGGAGATCCGCGACCTGCTGCGCCGCCTGTCCGGCGCGGGGGTGACGGTGATGGTCTCCAGCCACCTGCTCGGCGAGATCGACAAGACCGCCACCATGCTCGGCATCCTGAACGGCGGGCGGCTGATCTTCCAGGGCACCCGCGACGAGCTGCTCGCCGCCTCCACCCCCGACGTGCTCATCGACACCCCGGACCCGGAGTACGCCAACGCGCAGCTCAAGGGCATGGTGGCGAGCCGCCTCGACCGCGGCTCCGTGCGCGTCAGCGGCATCGGCGACCCGGTGACCGCGCGGGTGGTGGCGCACCTCGTCGGGGCCGGGGTGGACATCCACGGCGTGCGGCGGGACGAGCAGTCGCTGGAGGACGTGTTCATGGCCCTCACGAGTGGAGGCGGGCTGTGAACGGGCGCGCCGGGGCGAACGAGGCGCGGGCTGTGGGCGCGCTCGCCAGGGCGGACGGGTGGGGGACCATGGCGAACAGGTGGGCGGCCGTGGCGAACGAGTTCGCCAAGATGCGGCACCTGCGGATGGGCGTGGTCGCGTCCGTCATGGTGATCATCGTGGTCGGCCTGTCGGTCGGCAGCGCCGCCACGAGCCCGGCGTTCGCCGAGGCGGCGGGCCGCTCCTGGGAGGCGCTGCTCGCGGGCATGTCGCTGGCCGTGCCGCTCGCCTCGCCGCTGCTGCTCGCGGTCATGGCCAGCCGGCAGGTGGACATCGAGCACCAGGGCAACGGCTGGCTGCTGTCCCAGACGTCCGGGCTCACGCCGGGCGGCCTGTGCCGGATCAAGCTCCTCGCCGTCGGCATCGTGGTCGCCGCCGCGACCGTCCTGGAGAGCGTCCTGCTGCTCGGCGCCGGGCTGCTGCTGGGCGTGCCCGACCCGGTACCCGCCGGGCTGTGGGCGGGATACACGGCCTCGGTGTCGGTGGCGAACCTGGTCGTACTGGCCCTGCACATCCTGCTGTCGGCCCGCATCGACAACCAGCTCGTCGGGCTGGGCATCGGCGTGCTCGGCACGATCGTCGCGGTGTTCGCGACCGCGCTGCCGCCCGCCGCGGCGCACGTCACCCCATGGGGCTACTACGCGCTCGCGGCCGCCGCCGGTTACGAGGGGGAGCGGCTCGTGGCCATGACGCCGGCGTACGGCAGCATCGCCGCGCTCGGGGTGGTCGCCGCCGCCTTCTTCCTGTTCATCACCGGCCGTTCTGGCTGGAAGGAGGGCTGACATGGGTGCCGTACGCGCGGAGTTCATCAAGCTCAAGCGCTCCCTGAGCTGGACCGTCGTGGTGCTGCTCCCCGTGGCGATGGTGATCGCGGGCGCGGTCAACTCGCTCGTCTCCGGCGAGAGCCCCGAGGACGGCTGGCCCACGATGTGGCTGCGGTCGGTCGTGTTCTACGGGCTGTTCCCGCTCGCCATCGGCATCGGCATCCTCGCCTCCCTGGTGTGGCGGGTGGAGCATCGCGGCGGCAACTGGAACGCGCTCATGAGCGGCCCGACGTCCTCGATGCGGATCGTCGCCGCGAAGGCGGTCGTGGTGGCCGTGCTCGCCGCCGCGATGCAGGCGGTCCTGTTCCTCACCGTGACCGTCATCGGCTCGTTCGTCTTCGCCATCCCCGGGCCGCCGCCCGGCCGGTACGCGGCCGTCAGCCTGCTCATCATCATCGCCTGCCTGCCCGTGGCCGTGCTGCAGTCGGGGCTGTCGATGCTCATGCGTTCCTTCGCCGCGCCGATCGCGGTGGCCTTCCTCGGCGCGGGCGCGGCCGTCGTCCTGCTGCTGGCCGGTCTCGACGCGGCGATCTTCGTCGTCCCGTACGCGCTCATCAGCCGGGCCACCCAGCTCGGCACCGGCACCTTCAGCGACACCGGCGCCATCACCGGGGGCGACGTGGTCTCGATCGTGACCGCCGCGCTCGTCCTCACCACGGCCCTGCTCACCGCCACCACGGCGATCCTGGACCGCCGCGACACCCGTACCTGACCTTCCACGAGTGCTGAAGGAGCGACGATGTCATACGAGAACATTCCGGAACCCGCTGGGGAGCTCGGGCGGCGCTCGGCCAGGTTCCATGGCGTCCTGGCGCTCTGCTTGGCGGCCGCGGCCTTCGTGTTCTCGCCGTTCTTGCTGCTGATTCCGCTGCTCGGCTTCCTGCCCGCGCTCATGGCCGCGGCCGGGGTCGCGGTGGCGTGGGCGGGGCTGCGGCGCAGCGACCACGGCACCGGCCTCGCGCTCACGGGGCTCATCGTCTCGGTCGTGGTGTTCGGGCTGACGGCGAGCGTCGCCACGCTGTGGAACTTCCTCATCGTCGACCCGGCCGTCCGCGACTATGAGGAACTGCACGAGGTGATCGACTACATCAGGAGCCTGGTGTTCGGATCCTGAGTGCTCTCTCGGTTCGGTCCGCGCTGACGACATCCGTGCTCATGACAGGGGGTTGGCACAATGCTCGTACCGCTTCGCAGACCTGCCGGACCCGTCCACGGCGCGTGCGGCGCCCCGACCCCGGCGCGCTCCCGCCGGCTCGGGGGTGAGGGGTGAGCCCGCTCGCGACCTACGGTTACACGCCGAAGCCGGCGGACATCGACCCGGACGCGACTCCCCAGTTCTCCCCGATCATCGCTAGGACGGAGACCTGGCACCAGCCGGTCTGCCCCAGCGCGTACGACTGCGTCCGCCTGGTCGTGCCCCGGTCGGGCTCGGCGATCCTGCTCAGCGAGTTCGGCGAGAAGCCCGTCAAGCCGGGCGACGTCGTACTCCTCGGCTCGAACGTCCTGTGCGGCAGCGACCCCGAGGGGCACTTCACGACGACCACCGTGTACCTCGACACCGACTACCTCGTCGACCAGATCTTCTGGCAGTACGCCGGAGTCCTGCAGGACCGGCTCGACGCCCAGGGCTTCGCCGAGACCGTCTACAGCGAGCCCGCCCAGATCCTGCGGGTCGGCGAGCAGCGTACCGGCATGATGATGCCCTGGCTCGACGAGCTCGTCGCGCTCACCATCGCCGGCGACTACACCTCCACGTTCCACCGGATGCAGGCGCTGTGGTTCTCGATCGTCGACGTCGTCGCGCCGTACATCCGGATCTCTCCTGTACGCCGCACGCCCACGCAGCGGGCCACCACCCGGCCCACGCTGCCGCGCGACCGCCGCTTCGCGCCCCTCAGAGCCGAGGCCGCCCAGGTCCGCGACGCGATGCGGGCCGACATCGCCGAGTCATGGACGCTGCCCAGGCTCGCCGCCATGGTCCACTTATCGCCGAAGCACCTGTGCCGCATCTTCACCGAGACCTTCGGCAAGACGCCGCTCGCGTACCTGACGATGCTGCGGGTCGAGGAGATGGCGCGGCTGCTCCGCGAGACGGACCTCACCGTGGCCGAGGCGGGGCGGCAGGTGGGCTGGCGCAGCCGCAGCCGCGCCAGCGACGCGTTCGTCCAGTGCATCGGCGTCACGCCGCGCCGCTACCGGGCGATGCGCAGCACGTACCCGCGCCACCAGGACCAGCCGACGTCCTGACGGCTCGCTTGTATCGTTGCGACACGATCCACTCCGACTGGTCGGATGTACGCGACAGGCTCGCACGGCCGGCCGAGGTCAGCGGCGCTGCGGGCCAACGGTTGGACGCCCGAGCCGCCCCTGACCCTGGCGAGCTGGCCGCGTCCATCGAGGAGTACAACGCGGCCGATGAAGCGTACTGGGAGCAGTACCACGCGGTCGTTTACGACCTCCGGCATTCGACCGGCCTGCTGTATCTCGGCGACCTCGGGTGCGCCCGGTGGGCGTCGCTGGTGGTCAGCGGGCCTGCGCGGGGGCAGATGTGGGGCGACCACACCGCCGACGGCGGCGGATTCTTTCCGCTCGTCGACGACGATGGGAGGCGTATGGGGTTCGCGCGGTGGTACCGGCGCTGGCTGGACGAGGCCGAGGAGCAGGTGATGCGCGACGCCCGCTGAGCCGTCGGACGGCCGGCGGGGATACGGGATGCGGCCGTTGAGCCATCTGCTGACGGTTTTCAGGCTACGGACAGGGCGGCGGCTACGTCGGCGGCGTTGAGGCGGGCTGCGGACCTCGGACCTGGCCCCCACCACGCGGACGGGCACACCCATCGAGCCGCGGAACTTCAACCGCGCCTTTGAGAGCCACTGCCGGCGAGCGGGTGTCCCGCGCATCCGCGTCCACGACACCCGCCACACCTGTGCCTCGCTTCTGGCCGCCCTCGACGTTCATCCTCGCGTGGCCATGCGCATCCTGCGCCACTCGCAGATCTCGATGACCATGGACGTCTACACGCAGATTCCCAGTCCTGAAACCCGTAAGGCGCTTGACCGGCTCAACCGGAGCCTCGACCGTTCAAGCGATATGTAACTAATCCCTCAGTGCTACAACATAGGCCCTCTGGGGATATCCCAGAGGGCCTATGTGTGTGCACCGGACCCCGTCTTAGCCGAAGAGATATGTCGGACTGGCTACGGTGGTCATTTCGCTTTTCGCTGCTTGTGATTCAAAAGAAGAGGGCTTCCAGCGAAGCGCTCAATTCACTGCCTGCCGGATGGGGCGGAGGGCGGATGACGCACCCTGTGATCTGTGAACGGGCCAAGGGGCACAACTGCGCGTGTTCTGCCTGCGGAGGGACGCAACACGGCTGGACCAATGATCTCAAGTTGGCCCGGGACCCTTCTCCTGCCGCTCGTCGGCAGGCGAGAGATGACAGCGATCGAGCTTGGGCCGAAGCTCAACAGAAGCCGCCAAGGTACAGGCGGATAGCAGCCACCGATAGTGCCACAGTCGATCTCGTTGACTGGTTATCCGAAAACCCCGACACCATCGACCGTATTCAGGCTATCGGCGACCTCCTTGCCGGCCCGGTAATCCAGGAGCTCGATAAGCAATTCGGTGGGACCAGGCCCCGAAAGCTTAGAAAGCAACTCACTGATCACTTCTGGTGCGATCTTTTTGTCGCCGTGGCCGAGGCCATCGAGACATTCTCGAAGGCCATCGACCGAGTCCCAGAGTACGTGACGGCGGCCGTCCTGCAGTCTCGGAAAGCCGAGGGACGCAGTGTCCTTCTCGATGCACTGGTGGGACTTGCCGTACGAACGGCATGGAAGTCCATCACGAGCATGATCGACACAGCGGGGGCCGAGGAGATCCAACGAGGATGCCGGATCCTCGCCGTCCTGATCTGCCCTGCGCCCGAGAAGCACAAGGCCGTCCAGGACGGCGCCCTCCTCCCCTTGGCGAAGGAGGGGTTGTTGGAGACCAGCAGGGAGCGACTTGAGCAGGTCTTACCCGAGGATTGGGTGCGCCGCCTGCGAGAGGGCCTCGACGACGCCTGAGTGCAGCGGTCGGCGTCCTGTGAGGCGTGGGCTGTACGCGAGGGATCGGCTGTGTCGGGCTGCGTTGCTGTACGACGCTGCTGTACGGCCACGACAAAGGCCCTCCGGGATCATCCCAGAGGGCCTTTGACCTGGTGCGCGGCCGAGAGGACTCGAACCCCTAACCTTCTGATCCGTAGTCAGATGCTCTATCCATTGAGCTACGGCCGCTTGGCGCTGCCGCTTTGACCTGCCCGGCCTCAGCGACAAGAAGACTCTACCAGAGTCGCACAGTGCTTTTAGCCGTCTGAGCGCCGTCCCGGGGATCCGGCGGACGTTCGGCGTCTCTCCCACCCCTGTACGGCGCGCGTGCCCCCGGGCTTCGGGCTGTGGATACATCGAAGGGTGTATTCACAGGCGGACCTTCGCAGGAGGTCAGGGGCGGTGGGAGGTGGTGGGATGGAAGGCATGTGGCGAGTGGTGTTGGGGGCTGTGGTGGCCTTCGCGACCGGCGTGTTGCTGATCGTGGGCAATGCCTACCTGCCCCGTGGCGTGCCCTCGTGGGTGCTGGTGGTGCCGCTGGCGTTCACCTGTGCGGGGGTGCTGGTGCGGCAGCGGGCGCCGCTCGCCTCGCTGGCGCTGGGCGTGGTGGGGGTGACGATCGACGGGTTCGTGGGGCCGTCCCTGGGGACGGTGCTGGTGTTCACCGACAACCTGTACGCCGCCGCGCTCTACGGTCCCGCCCGCTTCGCCCGCGTGCTGCTGGGCATCTGTTCCGTGCTGGCGGTCGTGGCGGGGGCGCTGGCCGGGATCCTCGACTCTGACTGGCGGACGCTGGCCGTCATGGGCATCCAGGCGGGGCTCGTGCTCATCACGCCGGTCACGACGGCGCTGGTGCTGCGCGAGCACCGTGACCGGGCGGCGGCGGAACGGGCGCGGGCCGAGCAGGTCGCCCGCCTCGCCGAGCTGGACCGGCAGGCGGCCGTCACGTCGGAGCGTACGCGGATGGCCCGCGAGCTCCACGACCTGATCGCCAACCACTTCAGCGCCATCGCCATCCAGTCCACGGCCGCGCTGTCCCGCAAGGATCTCGACGCCAAGACGGTGCGATCGATCATGGAGTCCGTACGCGAGAACAGCGTCAAGGGCATGGCCGAGATGCGGGCCATGATCGGGCTGCTGCGGCAGGAGGGCGACGACGGGGAGGGCGAGGCCACGCGTCCCCGGCTGGCCGACGCGCAGACCCTCATCGACCGGGCGCGTCAGGCGGGGATGTCGGTGGACGCGCGGGTCGAGGGGGAGCCGCGGGAGCTGCCCGCCGCCGTTGACCTGGCCGGCTACCGCATCCTCCAGGAGGCACTCACCAACGCCATGAAGCATGGGGAGTCGCCGGTGCGGGTGCTGATCTCGTACGAGGGCGGCAACGGGGGCGGGCAGGTCGCCTTGCGCGTGGAGAACCGGATCGGTGGCGAAGGCCGGGCGAGAGGGGTAGAGGGCCTGCTCGGTGTCGGAGCCGGGCTGGTCGGGATGCGGGAACGGGCCTCGCTGGTGGGCGGGTCCTTCGAGGCCGGTCCTGTTACGGGGCCGGCGGCGGCCGGGTCTGCCACGGGTCCGTCGGCGGGTCCGTCGGAAGGGGCGGCTGAGGGGGCGGTTTCCGAGTCCGCTGTGGGCTCGGCGGCGAATCCTGCGGTCGGCCCGGGGGCGGGGCCGGTGACAGGCCATCTGGAGGGCCGGACGGCGGGCTCAGCAGGGTCGGTGACGGGTGCGGCCGGCTCAGCGGAGGGTTCGGCCGCGGGCGGTGCGGCGGCGGGCGATGCGGCGGCGGCTGCTGCGAACAGCGCCGGCGGGCAGTGGTGGCGGGTGATGGCCGTGCTGCCTGCTGATCCGGACGCCGAGGTCGGGGCGGCTTCCGGTGGCGGGATTCGGTGATGGGGTTCCTTCGACTTGCGGTGGAGGTGGATGGTGGCTGTACGGGTGCTGGTCGCTGACGATCACGCGGCGGTCAGGGTCGGCATCGTGCTGATCCTGGAGGGAGCCGAGGACATCGAGGTCGTGGGCGAGGCCGCCGACGGGGTGGAGGCCGTGGCCATGGCCAAGGAGCTGCGGCCCGACGTCGTGTTGATGGACATACGGATGCCGCGTCTCGACGGCATCTCCGCCACCCGCGAGCTCGCCGGGGTCTGTGACGTGCTGATCCTCACCACGTTCGATGTGGACGAGTACGTGTTCGGGGCGTTGCGGGCGGGCGCGGCCGGGTTCCTGCTGAAGAACACGGACGCCGATTCCCTGGTGGAGGCCGTACGCGTGGTGGCGCGTGGTGACGGGCTCATCTCGCCCGGGGTGACGCGGAAGCTGATCGCCGCCTTCGCCGAGCAGGCGCCGGCACCGGCGCGCAAGCCCGAGGGCGGTGCGGACCTGGCCGCGCTGACCCCGCGCGAACGCGAGGTGCTCGCCTGCATCGGCCGGGGGCTGTCCAACGCCGAGATCGCCCGGGAGCTCGACATGGCGGAGGCCACCACGAAGACGCATGTGAGCCGGGTGCTCAACAAGCTGGGGCTGAAGAGCCGCGTTCAGGCGGCGATCTATTACTCGGAGGGTGCGTAACGGGGCAAGTGGACTGTTGGGCCGTAGGGTGTGCGGGGTGAGCGTTTTGTCGTTGCTGTCCTGGTCGTCGTCGGCGCCCGGCTTCATGCGGTACGGGCTCGCCGCCGTCGTGAGCGGGCGGTGAAGGCGTTGACCGGACGTCGCTTGCGGATGCCGGGTCCGATCATGGCGATTGGTCTGATCGTGACGACTAGGGGGGTGGACCGAGCCGATGACCACGACACCGCCGTCGGGGCCTGACGAGGAGCCCGAGCAGCCGGGGCAGGGGGATGCCGAGCCGGCGCAGCGTGACATGCCGCCGCGCGACATGCAGCCGCCCGGACAGCCGGGCCAAGAGGGCATGTCGGGCGGTCAGCCGGGTGAGGGCGTGTCGGGCGGTCAGCCGGGTGAGGACGGGGTGCCTGCTGAGCAGCCGCAGTTCCTGCCTCCGCCGGACGGGTCGGTGATCAAGCCGCCTCCCAGTGCCGAGCCGCCCGGTGGGCAGCCGGTGCCGCCGGCTCCAAGCGGCCGGCCGATCATGATGCCGCCGCCCACCGGTACGCCCGCCGCCATCCCGCCTCCGTCCGGTGTCCCGAGGCCGATGCCGCTGCCGGACGAAGACACGTGGGGTGTGGGTAAGCCGCGCGCGAGTGCAGCCGAGGCTGGGGAGTCGCGCCAGGGGGCGCAGGGCGGTGAGACGCCGGGCGACGGGGACCGGCAGCCCGAGGCGTCGGGTGAAGGGGAGGCGGGTCACGAAGAGCCTGGGCAGTCGTCGGAGGCGTTCTCGGGCGCCGGGCCGTCGTCGGACGTGCCCGCGGGGGCTGGGCGGCCGACGTTCGTGCCGCCCGACAACGCCTACCCGCTGCGCCCCGAGCCGCCGCAGGGCCGCAGCGGTCCGCAGTACGAGGGCGGGTTCGCCGGGCAGCCGCCGTACGGGCCTGGAGGCGGTTATGCGCAGCCTGGGGCAACCGGCCCCGGGCAGCCGCCGTACGGGCCTGAAAGCGGTCATGCGCAGACCGGCCAGGGGCAGCCGCCCTACGGCGGCCGGCAGCCGTACGGAGCCACGCCGCCCGGCCAGTCACCGCACGAAGGCCAGCCGCAGTACGGCGGCCCCACGCCCTCAGGCCAGCCGTACAACCCGCAAGGCCAGGGCCCGTACGGAGGCCCGCCGCCGGGCGGGCAGTTCCCGCCGCCCACCTTCGGCCCCCCGCCACCCCCGCCCACGGCGAGCAACAAGGCGGGCGTCGTGGTGGCCTTCTTCTTCGCCGGCCTGGCCATCTACAGCGTCCTCAACGCGGTCATCGGCTTCTTCGTCTTCTTCGCCGCCCTGAACGCCGAGGGCAACTCCAACCCGTACGTGATCGCCGGCACCGTGATCCTGGCCGCCGTCGGCCTGGTTGCGGGCATCGGGCTGTGCTTCGTGCGCAGGCCGTGGGCGCGGGGCCTGGGCCTGGGGCTGATGGTCGGGTGGGCGCTGTGGTCGATCATGTCGGCGGGCTTCTGCACGGGCCTCAATCCGGACCTGTACACCTGACATGCCGTACCACGAGATCTTCGTCGGCCTCGGGGTGCTGGTGGCCGGGATCGTGTTCGTACGCGAGGCGCGCAGCAGGGGCGCCCTCAACGAGCAGTCCCTTGTGGCGGTGGCCGGGGCGCTGGTGGGCGGCGCGATCGGGATGCGGCTCGCGGGCTGGATGGAGACCCTGAATGTGAAGGACCTGTGGCTGTACGGCTCGCGCAGCATCCTGGGCGGTCTGACCGGCGCGTACGCCGGCGTGCTGGTGGCCAAGCGGATCATCGGCTACAAGCAGCGCACGGGTGACCTGTTCGCCCCGGCGGTGGCGCTCGGGATGGCGGTGGGCCGCATCGGTTGCCATCTGACGGAGGCGCCGGGCCGGCCGACGGACCTTCCGTGGGGCGTGCACGCGCCGCCGACGACGCCGGAATGCCCGGGATGCCTGACCGGCGAGGCGATGCACCCGTCGTTCATCTACGAGATCATCTTCCAGCTCGCCGCGTTCGTGGCGTTGCGCTGGGCGCGTCACAGGATCACGCAGCCGGGGGAGCTGTTCACGCTCTACCTGGCGGGTTACGCGGTCTTCCGCTTCTTCGTGGAGTTCACCAGGGCGAACGAGACCGTGTGGCTCGATCTCACCAGGCCCCAGTGGTTCCTCATCCCGGGCATGGTGCTGCTCGGGGTGCGGCTCGCGTACGGCTGGCGGCGCGGTTACTACGATGCCCTTTTCAGGCGGGAGGTCATGACATGAGTGCTGGTATGGGGCTTCGTGGCGATCGCATCCTGCGGTACGTGAACGCGTTCTGTCCGAGCTGTCACGGCCGCGACCTGGCGGAGGTCGAGCGGCTGAGCGGGTACCTGGCCGAGCGGGACGGCAAGGTCTGGCTCGAACGCGGCTGCCGCGAGCACGGCTTCATCCGCACCCTGTACGACGAGGACCCGGAGATCCTCGCGTACCTGGAGGAATGGACCGCCCCCACCAAGCAGCACATCCCCGACACGCCGGGGAACTTCCTGCCCATCCCCTCCGCCTACCTCCAGGGCCTGCCGGAGATGCAGACGCAGCACACCTGCATCCTCCTGGAGGACATCGCCGAGACCTGCAACCTGCGCTGCCCCACCTGCTTCGCCGACAGCTCGCCCGACCTGACCGGCGTCGTCCCCGTCGCGGACGTGCTGGCCAACGTCGACCAGCGTCTCGCGCGCGAGAACGGCAAGCTCGACGTCCTCATGCTCAGCGGCGGCGAGCCCACGCTGCACCCCGAGCTCAAGACGCTGCTCGCCGAGCTGACCGCCCGCCCGATCACCCGCATCCTCGTCAACACCAACGGCGTGCTCATCGCCAGGGACGACGCGCTGCTCGACCTGCTCACCGAGCACAGGGAGCGGGTGGAGGTCTATCTCCAGTACGACGGCACGTCGGCCGAGGCGTCCCGGCACCACCGCGGCGGCGACCTGACCAGGATCAAGGCGGACGCCGTACGCCGGCTGTCGGAGCGCGAGATTTTCACCACGCTCGTCATGACCGCCGCGCTCGGCGTGAACGACGGGGAGATCGGCGACGTCGTACGCATGGCGCTGGACACCCCGTACGTCGGGGGCGTCTCGCTGCAACCCCAGTTCGGCTCCGGCAGGTCGGGCGCCATCGACCCCAACGACCGGCTCACCCACACCGGCGTGCTCAAGCGCCTTGGCCCGCAGACCGGCGGGCTGGTGACCTGGCGCGACCTCACCGCGCTGCCCTGCTCCCACCCGCACTGCTGCTCGGTCGGCTACATGCTGCGCGACGACGCGGGTGAGTGGCGCTCGCTGACCGCGCTGATCGGACACGACCGGCTCAAGGCGAACCTCGGCCTGGTCTCCAACCGCATCGCCGACACCGAGATCCCGCGCGAGCTGCGCCTGGCCGTACAGGAGTCGCTGCTCGGGCTGCTGTCGGAGCAGTCGTCGCTGTCGCATCCGCAGATCGGCGACCTGTGGCGGACCATCTGCGAGAACTGCGACCTCGGCATCTCCACCCTGCTCACGCTGGCCTCGTCGGCGCTGCCGGGACGGCGCAAGAAGCTGCGCAGGATGCTGGGCGAGCGGGTGGTGCGGATCACGATCAAGCCGTTCATGGACCTGTCGACGATGATCGAGGAACGGCTCACGCAGTGCTGCGTGCATGTGGGGACGCGCGGCGAGCAGGACCAGTGCGCGCCGTTCTGCGCGGTGCAGGCCTGGCCGCAGCTTTCGCGTCAGCGGCTGTCGGCGGTGGCGCGGATGCCCGAGGGCCGGCGCCTGCCGGTGGTGGCGCCCGTGACCGAGCCACAGGGGACGCCGCGGTGAACGGGGCGCAGGGCCCGGCGGGGGTGCAAGGGTCGGCGGGTGCGCAGGGATCGGGGGGTGCGCAGGGGTCGGGGGCGCAGCCGTACGATCCGCTGCGCCTGTGCGTGTACGCGACCGTCGCCCTCCTGGCCTGGCTGCTCGGCCCCTGGGCGGTGCTGGGCTTCGCGGCGCTGGGGTTCGCCGGCTATTGGCGGGCCAGGCGAGCGGGGCTGTCCAGGAGCAAGTGCTTCCTCCGGGACACCCGGCTCGTGCTGGCCTACCTCGGGCTCATCGGCCTGGTCGCGCTGGCGGCCATCGTCGTGGGATTCCTATGACTCCGCGGGGACGTACAGGCTGAGGGTCTCGGCGACGCAGGCGGGACGCTTCTCGCCCTCGATCTCGATCGTCATCTTCAAGCTGGCCAGGTAGCCGGCCGGGGTGCCCTTGACGTCGGTCAGCTCGCCGACCGCGCGCACGCGTGCGCCGACCGGCACGTGGCGGGGGAAACGTACCTTGTTGAGGCCGAAGTTGACGCCCATCTGGATGCCCTCCACCTTGACCATGGAGAACATGAACGAGGGCAGCAGCGACAGCGTCAGGTAGCCGTGGGCGATGGTGCCGCCGAACGGCCCCTCCTTGGCCCGCTCCACGTCGACGTGGATCCACTGGTGGTCGTCGGTGGCGTCGGCGAAGGTGTTGACCTGCTCCTGGGTGATGGTGCGCCACTCGGTCGGGCCGAACGTCTCGCCGACGGCCGCCTTGAGTTCCTGTACGTTCGCGAAGGTCCGCATGGCCACGAACGCTATTGCGCGGGCGGTACGGCTGCCAACTCCCCGTACGCCGCCGGGAGGGCGCGACGCGCCGGAAACGGGGCCGGATAACCCGGGGCTCCGGGTGTTCCCAAGATCTTTACTCGAAACCATCGCATCTGTGTTCGAGTCCGCGCTACAGTCTTGGGTATCGCAATCGAACAGAGGTTCGGCCTGGTGAGAGGGGATGTGTCCGATGACGGTGTGCGCGCCCGCCCCTGCTCGGACACGCCGTAGCACTTTCTTCCCAAATCTAAGACGGCCGCTATATCCGGCAATAAAGTCCGAGAGCGTGGACCCTGTGCGAAACCCCTACGCTCCCGGCGCCGGGCAGCGACCGCCGGAGCTCGCCGGGCGCGATCGCGAGCTGCAGCAGTTCGAGGTCGTGCTGGAGCGGGTGGCCCGTGGCCGTCCCGAGCGCAGCATGGTCGTGACCGGCCTGCGGGGAGTCGGCAAGACCGTCCTGCTCAACACGTTCAAGTCCATGGCCATGCAGCGGCTGTGGGGCACGGGCAAGATCGAGGCCCGGCCCGACCAGTCGATCAGGCGGCCGGTGGCCGCCGCCCTCCACATGGCCATCCGCGAGCTGGCGCCGCGTCACCGCGCGCCCGAGCGCATCGAGGAGTTCCTCGGCGTGCTCAAGGCGTTCGCGATGCGCGACCCGTCCGCGGCCAAGGGCACCTCGCACTGGTCGCCCGGCATCGAGGTGCCCGCCAGCCGCGGGCGCGCCGACTCCGGTGACCTTGAGATCGACCTCACCGAGCTCTTCGTCGACGCGGCGAGCGTGGCCACCGACCTGGGGGTGGGCATCGCGCTGTTCATCGACGAGATGCAAGACGTCCAGCCCGCCGACGTCTCCGCGCTCTGCGCCGCCTGCCACGAGCTGTCGCAGTCGGGCGGGCCGCTGATCGTGGTTGGCGCCGGGCTGCCGCACCTGCCGAGCGTGCTGTCGGCGAGCAAGAGCTACTCCGAGCGGCTCTTCCGGTACGCGCGCATCGACAAGCTCGACCGCGAGGCGGCCGATCTCGCGCTGATCCTG
Organism: Nonomuraea sp. NPDC052634; assembly: GCF_040678535.1. Taxonomy (NCBI): domain Bacteria; kingdom Bacillati; phylum Actinomycetota; class Actinomycetes; order Streptosporangiales; family Streptosporangiaceae; genus Nonomuraea; species Nonomuraea sp. NPDC052634. The sequence continues at coordinate 124,441 of NZ_JBFATY010000004.1, forward strand.
CCGGCCCGCGAGGAGGGAGTGGAGTTCACCCCCGAGGCGCTCGACGCTCTCTACGAGGCCGCCGACGGCTACCCCTACTTCGTGCAGGCGTACGGCAAGGTCGCCTGGGACCTCGCGCCGCGCAGCCCGATCACCCTCGAAGACGTCAAGGTCTCCGCCCCCGAGGCCGAGGAGGAGCTGGCGGTCGGCTTCTTCGGCAGCCGCTACGAGCGGGCCACCCCGGCCGAGCGCGACTACATGCACGCCATGGCGCAGATCGGCGACGAGCCGGTCGCGACCGCGGAGGTGGCAGAGGCGCTGGGGCGCAAGCCGTCCAGCCTCTCGCCCGCCCGTGACAGCCTCATCAAGAAAGGGCTCATCTACAGCGCCGAGCGCGGCCAGATCGCGTTCACGGTGCCGCACTTCGGCAAGTTCCTGCGCGCCCAGCCCATCTGAGCGCGCCCCTAGACCTCTATTGGGCTGTCTAGTGGGGAAGCTAGACAGCCCAATAGAGTCATATCGCCATGCCTGTCGAGCGGAATCTAACGCTTTCTAGCGTCAGGCCGATACCGTCGTATATTCCGTAAGAGGCTCGCTGCCCTCCGCGCTGACCACGGCCATCCGCACCGCAGGCCGCCGCCCGCTGAGATAGACCGCGAAGACCACGTCGTCGCCGTCGTGGTTGCGGAAGGCGAAGAACCGCCAGCACAGCTCCCGCCACGAGTCGTACGGCTCGGCCGACGTCAGCGTCTCCTTGTTGGCCCGCCAGACGCCGCTCGACCTGAGCCGCGACAGCGTGACCGACTCGGCGGGGCCGCGGCGCTGCTCGCAGGGGGCGCGGAAGCGTACGCGGTCGATCAGCTCCTCGATCTCGGGCGACAGCAGCACGAGCAGGGCCACACCGGCGGCGGCGTACCAGGACAGCTGGAAGGCCGCCACCCAGCCCGTCACCGGCGACCATACCGACATCAACGCCATGCCGGTCAGCACCACCGTGCGGCCGATCGAGCGCAGCCCCACCGGCGCCGAGCTGACCTCGCCGAAGCAGCCGCAGCCCGCGTCCGGCCGCCTCCTGCGCAGCTCAAGGAGCACGTACGTGGACAGCGCGAAGAACGCCACCGTGCCCCACCGGAACAGCGGATGCGTGGTCACCAGCAGCCCTGCGGCCAGCACCAGCTCGCCCACCGCGCACAGCAGCAACGCCGGGACCTGCATGCGCCCCGGCACCAGCACCGCCGGCCCCAGCCTCGACAGCGACCCGGGCTCGCGGCCCGAGGTCACGGTGCCCACCTTCGCCACCGTGCCCAGCAGGAGCATGACGATCAGGAGCGGAAGCTGTGATTCAAGCACCAACGTCACCCCAATCCGATCTGCGCATTGAAGCACCCTTTGACCAGGTCGCCGCCGAGCTCGACGTACGAGGTGGGTGAAAGCTCCGCGATCCGCCCGCGCGGCGAGGTGTCGCACTCGACACACCGGTCGCAGAACCGCCCCGCCACGCACCCGCACGCCACCACTGGCACGTTGGCCGAACGGTTGGTGCACACGTTACGCACCCGCAGCAGGGAGCCGAGCGACAGGTACGGCAGGCCCGCGCACGACACCCCCGCCTGCGGGCAGCCCGTGTCGGAGCGCTCCAGCATGGGGTAGGCGGCGCCGCGCTCCTCCTCGTCGAACGTGTCGGACCAGGTGGCCGTGCCCGCGATGCGCGACTGCGCGCCCGCGTACGCCGGGGGCGGAGGCGGCACCGCCCGCGCCGGGTAAGGCGGCTGCGAGGTGGCGGGCAGCAGCGCGAGGCCCGCGCCGTCCTGCCGGATGCCGATCGCGTCGAACAGGTAGCCGGGCTCGAACCTGGGATGGCGCACCTGGAGCCGGCCGGAGGCGCGGTAGGGGATGACGACCGTACGGTGTCCGCGGTGCGGGCCGCAGTCGAGCTCGACGGTGAGGTCTCTGCGGCCTTCGATGGACAGGATGGTTCCCGTGATGCGGGTGGTGTCGACCCAGATGCGCTCGACCACGCGCCCGTCGCGCATCGCCCGCATGAGCACCATGGAGCCCACGGGCACGTCGGCGGGCGCCACCTCCGCGCCGTGCCAGGCGGTGGCCCAGGGCGCGATCACCAGGCGCTCTTCGCCGCCGCCGGGGGTCTCGATGGTGATCAGGTGCGGGCTGACGTCGAGCACCTCGCCGACCACGGCCCGAAGCGGCTCGCCGGTGCCCGCCTCGGGGCCGGGAACGCCTCCCTCACGGCCGAGCGCCGCCGCGGCGAGCACCCTGCGGCGCTCAACGCTCGGATAGCCCATCCGCCCTCCCTCGCCTCGGGTACTAGGGTCACACGATTCCAAGGCTGGTCACGCCGTGGAGGCTGGATGAGAGCAAAATACGCATCCCAGGGGAAGTGCCTTCACCTACGGCGTCGTACAAACCGCCACCAACCTTGACCTACCTTTGTCTGCGGTGGGCCGAAACCTGAATTGCGGTTCGGGCACAAAAGGGCATCAGGCTGCGATTCTGGCCACGATGCAGACCACCGGCTGGGAAGACGAGTTCCGCGAGTACGTGAGGGCGCGCGGTCCCGCTCTGCTGCGCCAGGCGCACCAGCTCACCGGGCACCCGCTCGACGCGGAGGACCTGCTGCAGAACGCGCTCACCAAGACGTACTTCGCATGGGACCGCATCGAGGACAGGGGCGCGCTGGACGGCTACGTGCGGCGGGCCATGGTCAACATCAACATCTCGCAGTGGCGGCGGCGCAGGCTGGAGGAGTACCCCTCCGCCGAGCTGCCCGAGGTCGTCGTCCACCACCAGCACCACGAGCAGGGCGGTGAGCTGCACGAGGCGCTCGAACAGGCGCTGCGCGAGCTGCCCGAACGCATGCGCGCCGCGATCGTGCTGCGCTACTACGAGGACATGACCGAGCCGGAGATCGCCAAGACGCTCGGGATCAGCGTGGGGACGGTCAAGAGCACGGTGTCGCGCGCGATGGCCAAGCTGAGGAACGCGCTGACGGGCTAGGCGGGTTCGCTTCGCCTGGGGGCGGGTGCGGCGGGCTCGGGCCGAATGGCGACGGCTCAGGAGCGGCTCCGCATGGCGGAGGCTCAGGAGTGGACCGACGAGCCGGCGTCAGCGGTGCCTGCCGGGATGCCGGCGGTGGCGCACGGCCGTACGACCTGCCGGATCTTGCGCAGACTGCCCAGGAACGCCTCCAGCTCCTCCTTGCCGAGCAGCCCGGTGAAGGAGTCCTCGATGTCCTGTACGTGCTTGGGCAGCACGTTCTCCAGCCGCTCGCGTCCGGCGTCGGTGAGCGCGGCGTACGAGGCCCGGCGGTCGGTGGCGCAGGCCTCCCTGCGGACCAGGCCCTCGCGTTCGAGGCGATCGACGACCCTGGTCACCCCGCTGGTGGACAGCCCGGTCTGAGCGGCCAGGTCGGACATGCGCAGCCGTTCGCCGGAGGAGCGCGCCAGGCGGATCAGTGTCTCGAAGTCGACGTCCGACAACCCCGCGGCATTGATCACTGGCGCGAAGCGCTCCATCAAGCCCTCGTGCACTTCGTGCAGCAGTCCGATCGCCGTCACCCGAGGGTCGTCCACGTTCATCACACTCATACCTTAGCCGACGATAGTTGACGAGAGGAATATTCCTCAGGTAGACAATCGTTGCCGCAGTAATCCACGCAGCAACTTTCCATCCAAGGAGATCCGATGACCACCCGTACCTGGGAGTCCCTGACCATCCCCGCCGCCGGTACCTACACCATTGACGTAGCCCACACGACCATCGGTTTCGTGGTCAAGCACATGATGGTCAGCAAGGTCCGCGGCCACTTCGGCAAGTTCAGCGGTTCTGTCACGATCGCCGAGAACCCGCTCGAGTCCTCCGCCGAGCTGACCATTGAGGCCGCCAGCATCCACACCGGCGTCGCCGACCGCGACGGCCACCTGCGCGGTGACGACTTCCTGTCGGTTGAGAAGTACCCGAACATCACGTTCCGCAGCACCCGCGTGACCGGCCACTCGGGCGACGAGTTCACCGTCGTGGGCGACCTCACCATCCGCGACGTCACCCGCGAGGTGGAGCTCAAGGTCGAGTACGGCGGCGCGGGCACCAACCCGTGGGGCCAGGCCGTGTGGGGCTTCTCCATCACCACGGAGTTCGACCGCGAGGACTTCGGCCTGACCTGGAACCAGACGCTGGAGACCGGCGGCGTGCTGGTGGGCAAGAAGGTCAAGGTGGAGATCGAGGGCGAGGCCAACCCGGCCGCCTGACCTTCTTTGGGCGTACGGGGGCGTTGAACCCCCGGGGGATCCCTGTGGAAAACTCAGTTATCCACAGCCCTGAAGCCCGCCTCAACACTGGGCGGGCTTCATCCACAGGCAGTTACCCACAGCCTGTTGATAACTTGTGATGGAGGCCCGCGGAGCAATCGCTTTGCCGCCTCGCCGGAAGGCCGGTACGCTGTGCTGAGCCGCACTGGCTTCCAGGAGGATTCGCCTAGTCAGGTCTATGGCGCCGCACTGCTAATGCGGTTTGGGCTTACCGCCCATCGAGGGTTCAAATCCCTCATCCTCCGCACGTGAGAGGCCCTTCCCCGGGCAGCCGGGGAAGGGCCTCTTTGATCTTTGCGAGCATCAGAGGTGCCGTTGTCCTCAGGACGATCCCCAGAGCGCGGCGCCCATCCGCTCACCGGCGTCCTTCATCTGGAGGGTCGCCACTCCGTGCGCTCGATCGGGCCGCCGAGCTTCGTTGCGAAGACCAGATCGTGATCTGTCCACTTGTCCCCAGTTCTGAGCCGTTCGGCCGCCTGGACCTTCCTGTGGGCCCGTAGGAGAGCCAGGAGCGCGGGAGGGAGCCGGCCGGGGGACGGGCATGCTCGCGAGCGTGAACCGGGTGATTCTGCGTGCGAGGGCGTGGGAGCATGCGTGCCATGGTGGCGCTACCGACGCGCGCGGAGGTCGAAGCCCGGTTCGAGGGGCTGCTCCGGGGTGACATGACCCGGGAAGAAGTGGACCGGTGGGCGGCGCGGTTCGTGGCCGCCGACATGGCCGAGGGGGACGACGAGCCGGTGTGGGAGGCGTTGATGCATCTCTGCGGCGTCGACTTGCGCTCCGGCCCCGATGGGGATTACTTGCACGACGACGAGCAGGTGGCCGGGTGGCTCGGTGAGTTCCGCCGGCGGGTCCGGACGGAACGCCGCCGCGATTGAATGCTGCGTCTGAATGCTGCGTCCGCCGACCGCGATTGAACGCTGCGTCCGCCGACACCGACCTGAGGATCTTCTCCTGAGGGCCGCTCGGCTGTGCTCCGCCGACGTACGGGCCGAGTTCGGTGCCGGTGTGGGCGATGTGCTCGATCACCTGGAGCACGACGAATGGGAGATGGCTCTTGTCCTGCTCCAAGAGCTGGTGACGTCCCATACGTGCCCGCCTGCGTTCTGGATGCTACCGGCGGATGTCGCTTGCCCGTGGCGATGGCTTTCTAGTCGCGTTGGGCGTCATCGAGCCCCCTCGTCGGAGCGGCTGAGCCCCAGTCCCAGAGGGCTTGCAGGACGGGGCCGAGGCGGCGGCCGCATGGATGTTCCCATTTCCCGCCGCGACTTCTTCGACGGGATCGCCGTCGGCTGCGTGGCCGCGACCGCCGCCCCGTCCGCCGCCGCGCCCGCGCGGGCGGCCCAGGAGCCCTCAGGGCCGTCTGCGCTCCGTACGCCGCTCGGGGTGCCGATCACGGTTCGGCCGCGCCACGTCTACGCCACGGGGGTCGACAACCCCTTCGGAGTAGCCCGTACGTCAGTGGCCTCCTGAGTCAGCGGGGTCGCCGGTACCGCAGGTCGACGATCCCGCTCTTAGACGGTGTGCTGGAGATCAGCTCCAGCTCGTACGACTTCGGGACGCCGTTGAAGAGGCGGGTGCCTTCGCCCGCGACGTACGGGAACAGGCTCACGTGCAGCTCGTCGAGCAGGTCCCGCTGCATGAGGGAGTGCCAGAGGCGGACGCCGCCCCAGACGATGATGTAGCCGTCGCCGCCCTGCCGCAGCTTGTCGATCTCTTCTGTGGTGTCGCCGGCGACGATCGTGGTGTTCGCCCAGTCGGCCGTCTGCATCGTCCTGGAGAAGACGACCTTGCGGCCGCTGGTCAGGAGGTCGGAGAAGGGGTGGTCGGGGGAGGTCATCATGGCCTTGGACGTGCCCTCGTACGTGGTGCGGCCCATGACGTGGGCGTAGGCGCCGCGCAGGAACTCGAGGTGGGCCTGGCCGTCGGGCCGGCGGTTCTCCGGCAGGCCGAAGCAGAACTCCCAGAAGTCGGTGTCCTGGTCGGCGAGCAGGCCGTCGAGGGAGTAGTTGAAGACCGTCGCTATCAGTTTCCGCATGATCGGGACTCCCGGGGTCGCTGGCTGTCGAGCGACCTTCGTGTCGCTCGTGCTTATGACGGCGCTTCCGTCCGGGAATCATCGGTGAACGTGAACATGCGCCGCCCCGGCACGAGGGGAAGGGGGTCGGCTTTGAAGCGGTGGACGCCGACGCCGAAGCCGGCCTCCGGGGGCGACACCCACGCGCGTTCGAAGCCGCGTTCCTCGAACCAGCGGCAGATCAGCGGCACCCGGTCGGGGGCCTTCCGGTGCCGGGTCCAGATGACCACGCCGTCGGTGGCGCACAGCTGGGGGCAGGTGTCGATGGTGCGCTCTATGTCCTCGTCCGTGATGTTGCCGAACACGCCGCAGACGAGGACGATCTCGGCGGGCGTCAGGTCCTGGTAGTGGTCGGTGAGTGCGGCGTCGGCCGTCAGCACCTCGACCTGGCCGAGTCCGTACGATGCGATCGCCTCCGAGGCGATGGCGGTGTTGCGCGGGTCCAGTTCGACCAGGCGGGCTCGGACGTCGTCGCGGCGCGGGTGCTCGGCGAGCACCTCCAGCACGTCGCGGCCCTGGCCGGAGCAGAGGCTGATGAGCCGCAGCGGGCCGGGCGGGGAGGTGTCGAGCGCGAGGCGGATGCGCTCTTGGACGACTAATAAGCGCCGCGCCAGGTTGGAGCCGGGGACGTCGTACTGGTCGTGCCACGTCAGCCAATCCATGATCGAAGCCTACGAGGACACCCGGTGGTGTTCCACGCTTCGATTCGATGATCTGCACGTAGTCGCCGTCCGGGTCGATGGCGGTGGCGAGGAGGCTGGGAGCGGTTCGTCATCGGACGGTCCCCGCATGTGGACACCCCTACATGTGCCGATCGCTGCGTGCTCCCGTGCGGGCCAAGAAAATCCGGCTGTACGCGGCATTCGGGTCGTTATGCTCGGTGGCGTGGCCGGTCCTGTGTTGCTGATCGAGTTACCGGAACCGGTGCCGGACGCGGCGCTGGCGGACCTGCGCCGGATGCTGTTCCACATGTCCGGTCGTTTCGAGGAAAGGCGTCCCGGCGCGTACGACCTCACTGTCTGCGCCAGGCATCTCGGGATCGTCGAGGACGAGACGCCGGGGGCACATCGGCCGTTCCTGGTCACCGTCCATGGGCCGGGTATCGGCGAGGAGGAGTGGTTCGAGGCCGAGCACCTGGAGTCGCCGGATTTTCCGGCGTACATCGGCTTCGAACCGACGCAGTCCGTCAACGTGGCCGCGATGAGCAACGGTCAGATAGACCACGTCGCCAATGCCCTCCTGACCGCCGCCATCATGGACGTGGTCGGGGGCGTCGCCAACGTCGAGGTGGATGACCGGCATGTACCGGCGGTCGCCGATCTTGAGGGTCTCATCGCGCTGGTGCCGGAGCACTCGACGGCCTTCGGCACACCGGCGTTTCTGCGCGCATGGGCCGCGCATCCCGAGTTCTGCCTGGTCAAATGACGGTGCGATCGGGAACCCGGTGATGGCCGGGCCGAGCCGGGCGGAGTTCGCAGGCAGGCCGGGGCGGACGCCGCCGGTGACGGTTCCGCGGTGCTCTGACGCATCGCCGGAGGACGCCGGACCGGAGCAGAGCAACGACAGGCATCGCGACGGCACCTGCCTCCGCGTCGCCGATCCGTGAGCGCACCGGAGTCAGTGGGGCTGGTTGAGCTGGATGATCTGGACGTAGTTGCCGTCCGGGTCGATGGCGGTGGCGAGGAGGCTGCCGTCGCGGTCCTCCAGGCCGGCCAGCCACTGGGTGCCGGCCTGCTCCATGCGGGCGACGACCGCGCGGGCGTCGGGCACGTCGAAGTTCAGGATCACCCGGCCGGGCTCGGGGTTCGTGTCGGCGATGTCCCCGCGGCCGTCGATGAACAGGTAGAAGCCGCCGAACCTGAGCACCCGGTATCCGTTGACCTCGGTGTTCTCCGACGGGTCGAGCGCGGTGGCGTACCAGGTGCGCAGCCGTTCCGGGTCGGTGCTGGACAGAAGGATGCTGCCGAGTGCGGGGCGCTGCATCGCCAAGAGGTCCCTTCTCGCTGACGTCGGCAGTACAGACCCGCGGGCCGTGTGAAAGTCATCGCGGTGGTGCCGCAGGGGGCGAGCGGCCGTCCGGCGCGATGGGCGGGGACGGGCCCGATGAGTCGGGGCGGCTTGATGAGCGGGGACGGGCCCGATGAGCCGGGGGCGGCTTGATGGGCGGGGGCAGGCGCGAAAAGGGCGGCGCGCCCCCGTGGGGACGCGCCGCGTTATATCCGCGTAGGCAGCGGAGGATCAACCGGTGACGAGGGTGAGCCCGTACACGCTCAGGGCCTCGTTGACCGGCTGGTGGTAGGTGGTGCCGCCGTAGGTGCAGTTGCCGGACCCGCCGGAGGTCATGCCCTGCGCCTGGTTGCCGGAGATGAACGAGCCGCCGGAGTCACCGGGCTCGGCGCACGCGCTGGTCCTGGTCAGGCCGGTGACCGTGCCCTGCGGGTAGGTGACGCTGGCGTTGTGCTGCTGGATGGTGCCGCAGCGCCAGCCCGTGGTGGAGCCGGAGCGGCAGATCGACGAGCCGACCGAGGCCTGCGTGGAGCCGCGGACGGTCACGTAGGCGCCGCCGGACCCGCGGACGTACGGGGTCACGGTGTTGCCGGGGGCGGCGACCCAGGCGTAGTCGTTGCCCGGGAAGGACGAGCCCTGGAAGGTGCCCGACGGGTTGCTCGTGGTCTGGCCGGCCCGGCCGCAGTGGCCCGCGGTGACGAAGCCGGGCGTGCTGCCACGGGTGACGGCGAAGCCGACGCTGCACCGGCTGGAGCCGATGTAGTACGGGCTGCCGCCGATGATGTTGATGAGCGGCTTCGGCTGCTCGGTCGTCGCGGAGACGTTGACGGCGCTCTTGTCGACGCCCGCGGCGTCGGCGAGGGCCTGGGCCGCCTCGACGGTGGGCGCCTGGACGGAGACGGTGTTGGTCTTCACGTCCACGTACCAGAGCGCCGCGCCCGCCCTGGCCTTCTCCGGGGCCTGGTCGAGCTTGGCCATGATGCCGTTCAGTTCGGCGAGCGAACGCTTGACGACGACGGGCTTGGCGCCGCGCGCCTCGATGGCGGAGGCCTCCGCCGGGTCGGTGGTGGCGACGTTCAGCTGGGTCGCGTCGTCGTTGAGCCAGGCGCCGCCGAAGGAGTCGTTGCCCAGTTCGGAGCTGAGGCTCTTCTCGGTGGCGGCGGCGCGCTCTTCGTTCGCCAGGCGGGTCATGACCTGATCTTCGGAGAGACCGAGGTCGCGTTCGAGCGCGTCGATCATCTCCGGTGGTGCGGATGGGGAGGCGGTTTGAGGTGCCGGGTCAGCTAAGGCCGGGCTCATGGGGGTTGCCAGGCAGACGGCGAGGAACAGCCCGCCTGCCAGCGCACAGCGCTTACTCAACATGTGCACTCCTCGGGTGGGGGTGCTGTCAAGTTAACGGCTGTTGCGCCCGATGTTCAGATACCGAAAGGGCACTATTTCGGTGTTATGGCTCCCATTGCGGACCTATCTCACAGCGCATAAATGTCGTCCGAAAAGACGTGGCCGGAGCCGGTTCTCGGCTCCGGCCACCGATGGCGCTGCTCAGGCCGCTATCGGGGAGCGCGGGCGGTGAGCAGGGCGATGATCAGGTACGGAAGGGTGAGCAGCGCGAACGTCGTCCCATTGGACCCGTAAGTTGACAGAGCCCCGTAAGCCCCGTACGTCCCCAGGGTCACGACGTTCGTGCCGAGACCGGCCACCGAGGTGACCGTGGCCCGGGCGGGCCCGCTGATGCGGTTCTGCAGCCGTACGTCGGCCAGCACCCCGGCGAGCTGGAACGCCCCGAACGCCAGCGCGATCAGCACGAACCCGGCGACGTGCCGGCTGAGCGCCCCCGCCACCAGGGCGAGCGCGGCCAGACCGAGCAGCAGCCCGTACGCGCGGGGCGGCAGCCGCTCCGCGGGCCCGGCGAGCATGCTGCCGCCCGCGACGCCCAGCGTGACGAGCAGGACCAGCAGCGGCACCGCGGCCTTGGGCACCCCGGCTTCGAGCGCGAGGTACGGGATGTACTCCTCAAGAGCGCCCCAGACCGCGACCACGAAGGCGACCAGCAGCACCGCGTGCGTGACGCGCCGATCGGCCCGCGTCTGCGCGATGCCCTCGCGCAGCACGGCCAGGTACGACGGCGCCTCTTGGCGCACCCGGTGCTCGGGCAGCGTCAGCGCCGTGGCCGCGCACAGGACGCAGGCCGCCACGCTGGCCGTCGCGACGGCGGGATGGCCCCCGACGGCGAACACCGGCACGGCCAGCGCCATGGCGGCCGCGGTGGCGATCATGCCCGCCGCGGTGGCCCGGCCGATGACCGTGGCGTAGCGGCCGGCCTCGCCGCGGTGGTCGAGCTCCTCGTACGCGAGCGCCTCGTACGAGCCGGACACGAGCGTTTCGCCCGTCCCCCAGAGCACGAAGCCGACGGCGAAGGCCCAGTACGAGGGGAACAGCACCCACAGGGCGAACCCGAGCCCGCTCAGCAGCGGGCCGAGGCAGAGCAGCAGGCGGCGGGAGACCGCGTCGGCCCAGGCGCCGGACGGGATCTCCAGCAGCAGGCCGGTGATGGACCAGATGGCGAACAGGCTGGAGACCTGGGCCAGAGAGAGACCGGTATCGGTGAACAGCAGCGCGTATACCGGGTAGAGCAGGATGAATTCGCTGAGGAACGCGTACGCGTACAACGATGCGACGAGCATGAGGCCTTCCAGGGGCGGATCGAATGGGGCTCCGAGTGCTCGTCGACTCGGAGGCCCGCGCGCCCCGCGCCGGCCTCTGGTGATGGATCCGCAGGTTATGGATCAATGTCGCCAGGTCATGCCGTCGATTCTAGGCGACGGATTCGCGCACGCCAGGCGCGTTGCGCTACCGGCGTACGCAACGCAAAAGCCGCAGAAGCGGGCGACGGCCGCGAAAGTCGCGTGGGGTGCGAAGTCCACGAGGGCTGCGAAAGTCGCGTGGGGTGCGAAGTCCGCGAGGGCTGCGAAAGTCGCGTGGGGTGCGAAGTCCGCGAGGGCTGCGAAAGTCGCGTGGGGTGCGAAGTCCGCGAGGGCCGGACGGCCCGCAGGAGTCACAGGACGCGGGTCAGGCGGAGGCGGCTTCGGGCAGCGGGATCCACTTGTGCGCCCACGTGACCAGTTCGTCCACGACAGGGCGCAGCTCCTGCCCCATTTCGGTCAGGTGGTATTCGACGCGTACGGGCGAGGTGGCGAGCACCCGGCGCTCGATGATGCCGGCGGACTCCAGCTCGCGCAGGCGCCTGGCCAGCATCGTGTCGTTGATGCCGGGGATGGCGGCCTTGATGTCGGCGTATCGATGGGCGCCTTTGAAGATGATGCTGATCACCGCCCCTGACCAGCGGGCGCCGATGAGTTCCAGGGCGATGTGGAAGCGCGTGCACACGGACGGGGGGCTCATGTTTCCAGTGTAGCGTTTGCTAAGGAATATGTAGCTCCTCAATAATGTTGAGCAGTCAAATCCCGCTCACCTGGAGTAACCATGGAAGTCAAGCCTGTCCTGCAGATCATCGTCGGCAGCACCAGACCGGGCCGCGCGGGCCGTCCCGTGGCCGAGTGGTTCCGCGACAAAGCCGCCGCGTCCGGCCTGTTCGACGTGGAGCTGATCGACCTGGCCGAGGTGGCGCTGCCGCTGCTCGACGAGCCCAACCACCCCAAGCTGCGCCAGTACGTGAACGCCCACACCAAGGAGTGGAGCGCCACCGTGGAGCGGGCCGACGCGTACGTGTTCGTGACGCCCGAGTACAACCACAGCTTCCCCGCGACGATCAAGAACGCACTCGACTACCTGTGCATCGAGTGGCAGCACAAGCCGGTCGGTTTCGTCAGCTACGGCGGCGTCTCCGGCGGCACCCGCGCCGTCACCGGCCTGCGCCACGTCGTCAGCTCGATGAAGATGGTGCCGGTGCTCGAAGGCGTCATCATCCCCTTCGTCGCCCAGCGCCTGACCGAGGACAAGAAGCTGCGGCCCACCCCCGAGATGGAGCAGGGGGCCGACGCCATGCTGGCCGAGCTGGCCAAGCTCACCGAGCCGCTGCGCGCGATGCGGCTCGCCCACGCCTGAGCTACGCTGCCGGACGTGGCGCTGGCAGTCTGTGTGGTGGTCCGATATCGCAAGGCGGTGACGTACGGGGTGCACGCCCTACTCGCCGCCCTGGAGACCGCGAAGGTCGAACACGAGCTGCGGCTCGGCACCACCCCAGAGGAGACCGCCGAACACATCAAGGCCACGACGGCCGACCGAGTGATCACGCTCTGGTCGTTCTACTCTCCCGACGCCGAGGCCATGGCCGCCGAGCTCGCCACGGTCAAGCAGCTCAGCGACGGCCGCGGCCTGCACATCGCGGGCGGCGTACACGCCACCGCCGAGCCCCAGCAGGTCATCGACGCCGGGTGGGACCTCGCCGGCATCGGTGAGGGCGAGTCCACGATCATCTCGCTCGTCCGCGCGCTGCAGGACGACGCGCCGCTCACGAGCGTGCCCGGCCTCGCCATCAGAGACTCCGACGGCGTCGCGCTGCGCACCAGGCCGGCGCCGCAGCTTCCGCTCGACGCGTTCCCGTCCTTCGTGGGCAGGCACGGGCCGATCGAGATCACCCGCGGCTGCCGCTACACGTGCCGCTTCTGCCAGACGCCGTTCATGTTCGGCGGCCAGTTCCGGCACCGGTCGGTGGCGAGCGTGCGCGAGCACGTGCGCTCGATGGTCGACAGAGGGCTGCGGGACGTACGGTTCATCACGCCCACCTCGCTCTCCTACGGCTCGCCCGGGCCCGACCCCGACCTCGACAAGGTGGAGGAGCTGCTGGCCGGGGTGAAGGAGGAGCTGCCGCCGCACGGCCGGGTGTTCTTCGGCAGCTTCCCGTCCGAGGTGCGGCCCGAGCACGTCACCCCTGAGGCGATGCGGCTGCTCAAGCGGTACGTCGCCAACGACAACATCATCATCGGCGCCCAGTCCGGCTCCGACAAGGTGCTGGCCGCCTCAGGGCGCGGCCACGGCACCTCGCCCGTACGCGATGCCGTCAGGATCGCGGTCGAGCACGGCTTCCGGCCGAACGTCGACTTCATCTTCGGCATGCCGGGGGAGTCGCCCGAGGACCAGGCGCAGTCGCTGGCCCTGGCCGGTGAGCTGGCCGACATGGGCGCCCGCATCCACACCCACACGTTCATGCCGCTGCCCGGCACGCCGTGGCGCGACGCCGAGCCCGCGTTCATCCCGCTGAGCACGATGAGCGAGCTGGACCGGCTGGCGCAGCGCGGCGACGCGTACGGGCACTGGCGCAAGCAGGCCGAGCACGCCGCCCGCCTGGCCGAGACCGCCAAGGCCTACCCGCGCAGGACCAAACGCCGCCGCACGAGCTGACGGTCACTCGCCGCGCCGGTCGGCCTCCTCGCCCTGCTCACCGCGCTCGCCCTGCTCGATCATCGCCTGGCCGACGTGTTCCTCCAGCGACGTGAGCACCCGTTCGAACGCGTCGCCGATCGGGCGCAGCGCGTGGGTGACGGCGTTGACGAGCGGTCCGAAGATATCGCTCACCTCGGTCATGAGGTCGGGGCGCTTGCTCTCGGGCGGCGCCCAGCGCATGGCGTCGGCGCTCAGCGTCTCCCACTCCTCGACGACGCCGTCGATGGCGTCGACCACATGGTCAGGATCGCTTGGCATGGCCGGTTCTCCGTATGACCAGAGGGCTTATACCTCCACGGTACGTCAGGCGGGAATCGACACCCCCACGCCGCCCCTGGTCCGCGCACCGTAGCGCCGTATGTCGGCGTCGAGGTCGAGGGGACGCACCCGCGTCCGCCCCGCCAGCGTCTCCTCGGTGAGCAGCGCGGCGGGCACCAGCCAGGACACCTCGAACTCCAGCCCGTCGGGGTCGCGCGCGTACAGCGCCTTGGTGGTGCTGTGGTCGGACGCGCCGACCAGCGCACCCAGCTCGGCCAGCTTGGCGCGGACGCGTTCCAGCTCCTCCAGCGTGTCGACCTCCCAGGCCAGGTGGTAGAGCCCGACGGAGGTGCGTCCCGCGGGCGACGGCGCGGCGTCCGGGCCGATCTGGAACAGGCCGAGGTCGTGATCGTTGGACGAGCCTGGGGCCTGGAGGAAGGCGGCGCCCGGCATGCTCATCACCACGTCGAATCCGAGGGCCTCGCGGTAGAAGGCGACGCTCGCCTCCACGTCGCGTACGTACAGGACGGCGTGGTTGAGCCGCTGGACCGGCATGGTTCGCCCCTCTCGACGGGTCCCGGGATCGAGTATATGAGCGTGCAACTAAATTGGGAGGGTGACCAGATGGCTGGATGATGATGAGCAGCGCACGTGGCGCAACTTCCTGGCCGCGACGCGGCTTGTCCACGAGGCGCTTGAGCGGCAGATGCAGCGCGACGCCGGCATGCCGCACACGTACTACGTGATCCTCGCGGTGCTGTCGGAGCAGCCCGGGCGCACGATGCGGATGTCCGATCTCGCGGTCAAGGCGGGGTGCTCGCAAAGCCGCCTGTCGCACGCCGTGCGCCGCTTGGAAGAGCACGGGTGGGTGCGCCGCGAGCAGGACAGCTCCGACCGCCGCAGCCACTTCGCCGTGCTCACCGACGAGGGGTATGCGGTGCTCGAATCCGCCGCTCCCGGCCACGTCGAGGAGGTGCGGCGCAGCCTGTTCGACGTGCTCACGCCGGAGCAGGTGCGCCGGCTGGACGAGATTTGCTCGGCCGTCAGGAACACGTTGGAGGGCTAGCGAGAAAACTGTCGGGCGGAGGCCGTAGCGTTGCCGGGTACCCGACCGAGGAGAGGCCGATGCACGACACCGAAGAGGCACTGTTCAGGGCGGTTCACGGGATCGCGGGCCGGTTCGCCGGCCAGCCCGTCCCCGTGGTGATGGACGCTTTGCTGCGCCATCTGCCCAAGGCTCCCGGCCTCGAGGTGGCGGAGATCCGGAAGATCGCCGAGGAGATCAGCGTGGGGCGCGATCCCTCCGGTCTCTGAGCCGCGGGGCGCCCGGCGGCGGGCCCTGGGATCGCGCGATCGCGTTCGGCATGGTTGTGCACGACCGGCTGCCAGGGGAGCATCGAACCATGGACGAGCCACCCCCTGACGGCTGGTTCACGTTCGGTCTGTGGACGGCCGGTTCGCGGACGGCTGGTCTGTGGATGGCCGGTCTGTGGATGGTCGGTTCGCGGACGGCTGGTCCGTGGACGGCCGGCCGGCGGGCGTGCGATCCGTTCGGGGGCGCCGTGCGGGCGCCCCTCGGCCCCGCCCAGAGCGTGCACCGCCCGGCCGGACCAGGGGCCTACGGCGCTTTCATCCGCGACGTGCGGCGCAGAGCCGCCCGGGGCATCGGCCCCGCGCCCGATCGCGGCGAGACGCAGACTGGTCTCGTGGGCGACGACATCGTTATCGAGGCAGCCGCCGTCCGCGGATACCATTTCACGCATCTCACCCAGCTTGCGCTGGACCACTTGTTAGGAGTTCGTGGGTGACGCTGGTCGCAGGGGTCGATTCCTCCACGCAGAGTTGCAAGGTCGTCATTCGAGACGCGGACACCGGTGAGCTGGTGCGGCAGGGCCGGGCCTCCCACCCCGCCGGCACGGAAGTACATCCGTCCCACTGGTGGACGGCGCTGTTGCAGGCCATCGACGAGGCCGGCGGGCTGGACGGCGTGTCCGCCATCAGCGTGGGCGGGCAGCAGCACGGCATGGTCTGCCTCGACGAGTCGGGGCAGGTCGTGCGCGAGGCGCTGCTGTGGAACGACACCCGCTCCGCGCAGGCCGCCACCGATCTGATCGCCGAGCTGGGCGGGCCGCAGGCGTGGGCCGATGCGGTCGGGTCCGTGCCCGTGGCCTCGTTCACCGTCACCAAGCTGCGCTGGCTGGCCCAGAACGAGCCGGACAGCGTCGCGCGCACCGCCGCCGTGTGCCTGCCGCACGACTGGCTCACCTGGCGGCTCATCGGGGCGCTGGAGAGCGGGCCGTTCTCGGTCTCGGCCTGGGCCGACGCGCCCGCGCCTTCGCTCGACAGGCTCGTCACCGACCGGGGCGACGCCTCCGGCACCGGCTACTGGTCGCCCGCGACGGGGGCGTACCGTACCGACCTGCTCAAGACCGCGCTCGGCACGGTGCCCAAGCTGCCTCGCGTGCTCGGGCCGGCCGAGGCCGCCAACGAGGGCCCGATCCTGGTCGGTCCCGGCACCGGTGACAACATGGCGGCCGCGCTGGGCGTCGGCGCGCGCTCCGGCGACGTCGTGGTCTCGCTGGGCACCTCCGGCACGGTGTTCGCGGTCGCGGAGTCGCCGAGCGCCGACCCGGAGGGGCTGGTCGCCGGGTTCGCGGACGCGACCGGTCGGTTCCTGCCGCTGGTCTGCACGCTCAACGCCGCCCGCGTCCTGGACGCCGCCGCCCGCATCGCCGGCGTGGGGCTCGAGGAGCTGAGCGAGCTCGCGCTCCAGGCGCCGCCGGGTGCCGACGGGCTGACGCTGGTGCCGTACCTGGAGGGCGAGCGTACGCCCAACAGGCCCACCGCCACCGGCTCCATTCACGGGCTCACGCTCGCCACCTCCACCCCCGCGCACCTGGCACGGGCGGCCGTCGAGGGCATGCTGTGCGGGCTCGCCGACGCCCTCGACGCGCTCGCCATGCAGCCGGAGCGCGTGCTGCTCATCGGCGGCGCGGCCCGCTCCGAGGCGGTGCGCCGCATCGCCCCGACGGTCTTCGGCCTGCCGATCACCGTGCCGCCGCCGGCCGAGTACGTCGCCGACGGCGCCGCATACCAGGCGGCCACGCTCGTCACGGAGCCGCCGGACTGGAGCACGGGGGAGGCGGAGACGTACACCGGCGACCCCGTTCCCTCGCTGCGTGCGCGCTACCACCGCGCCACCGGCCACATCCTGGACTGATCGCGATTTTCCGCGCCCCCGCCGGCACGCGACGCCGGCGGGGGCGTCGTATTTTCCGGGCGCGGGACCGGGATTTTCGATGATCGGATTTTTCCACCCTCGCAAATGATCATTCAGGGGGGTTCAGGGGTGTCCTCTAGGGGTCGGGTCAGGGGTGGATAGGGGGAAAGGCCCGATGTGTACGGCCCCGCACTGGCGGAAGAGTTGGGCGCATGACCGCAGCAGTGACGAGGCTCAGCCCCTGGATCGCCTGTGCCGCGATCCTGTTCTCGGTGGTGGCCGTGGTGGCGGGGCAGCTCGTCCCCGATCCGCAGCTCGACCCCGTGAACGTCACGGTCAGCGAGTACGCCGTGGCCGACCGCGGGGGCGTCACGGAGACCGCGATGGCGGTGCTGGGCATCGGGTCGCTCGCGCTGCTGCTGGGCCTGCGGGCGTCGGGGGCGCCCGTGCGGGGATGGCCCGAGCGGTTGCTGATGGTGTGGTCGGGCGCCCTGGTGGTGGCCGCGGCCGTCCCGACCACACCCATCGGCCAGAACCTCGACCTCGCGGCGCAGATCCACCGGTACACGTCCGTGGCGGCGTTCGTGAGTCTCCCGGCCGCGGGCGCGCTGCTGGTGCCCAGACTGGCCTCAGACGCCGCCTGGAAGCCTGTGGCGCGGGCGGTGGAGTGGGTGTCGCTGGCCGGGGGGTTCGGGCTGCTGGCGATCACCTACGTGGCGCTGCCGGGCGAGCGGGTCATGATCGGTCTCGTGGAGCGGTTGCTGCTGGGTGCGGAGGTGGCGCTGCTCGCCGTACTGGCCGGCCGGCTGGTGGTGCTGACGTGGCAGCGGAGCACCCGCAAGGCGATAAATTTCCCGACATATCACAGATTTATCGCTAGTCGATCTTAAAACCATGTGTTTCGATGCTATTCTCTCCCGCGATCTTCTATCCGGGAGCAGGTGTCATGGCATCGGGCAGATCCATCCGATTCAAGATCTCGACGCTGCTCGTCATCCCCTTGGTCTCCCTGGTAGCGCTATGGGGCTTCGCCGCGAGCACCACGCTGGGTGAGGCGCTCAACCTGCTCAAGGTCGAGACCATCTGGACGGGTGTGATCAACCACGCGGACTGGCTGATCGCCGACCTCCAGACCGAGCGGCTGGAGACGGCCGAGCGCCTGGCCGGATCGGGCGGCGACGAGGACGCCATCGCCAAGGCCCGCGCCAAGGTGGACGAGCGCGTCAAGAACTTCCGCCAGGCCGCCACGTCCGACGACACCCAGTCGGCGCTGACGGAGGACATGAAGACCCAGCTCTCGACCGTCTTCGAGGCGATCGACCGGCTGCCTGACATCCGCCGCAAGGCCGACGATCGCCGCTTCACCCCGAGCGCCCTGGTCACCGAGTACGCCAGGATCTCCGACGAGATCCACCTGCTCTACTCCCGCCTGACCGTCAGCACCGACCTGGAGCTCGCGCTCCAGGCCCAGGGCCTGATCGCCGCCGACCAGGCCCGCGAGCTGCTGTCCAGGGAGCACGCCCTGGTCATCGCCTCCAAAGGCAAGGCGGGCATGCACGACGTGCACATGCTGGCCAGCCTCGACGGCGCCAGGAGGTACGAGTTCCCCAAGGCCCTGGCCAACCTCGACACCGAGCTGCGGGCGCCGTTCGAGAAGCTCTACTACAGCTCCCGCTACGTCACCATGGAGAACCTCCTGGAGGCGTACATCAGCGGCCAGCCCATGGACCTCGACCTGTGGCGGGGCATCTCCGACCAGGTGCGCACGGAGTACCGCCAGGCGATCTCCACCACCGGCAACAAGCTGCTGGCCCGCATGGAACCCGCGGGCACGGCGGTCGTGGTGCGGGCCGGCGTCGCGGGCGCGCTCGGCCTGATCGCGGTCATCTTCTCCGTCGTCATCTCGGTGCGGGTCGGCCGCCGGCTCACCCGCGAGCTGGGCGCGCTGCGCCGTACCGCGCTCGACCTCGCGGAGATCAGGCTCCCGGACGTCGTCGCCAAGCTCCGCAAGGGCGACAAGGTCGACATCGCGACCGAGGCCCCGCCGATCACCGTCGGCGAGAAGGCGACCAGCGAGGTCAAGGACCTCGCGGCGGCCTTCGACAGCGTGCAGAGCACCGCCGTGGACGCCGCCGTCGAGCAGGCCAGGCTGCGCGAGGGCATCGCCGAGGCGCTGCGCAACCTGGCCAGGCGCAGCCAGTCGCTGCTGCAGCGCCAGCTCAAGCTGCTGGACGAGATGCAGCGCCAGACCGAGGAGCCCGAGGCCCTTGAGCGGCTGTTCCGGCTCGACCACCTCACCACCCGCATGCGCCGCCACGCCGAGGGCCTGGTGCTGCTGTCGGGCGGCTCCGCGGGCCGCAGGTGGCGCGGCCCCATCCCGATCGAGGACGTGCTCAGCGGCGCCGCCGCCCAGGTGGAGGAGTACACCCGGGTCCGCGTCTACCCGATGCCGGAGTGCGGCGTCTCCGGCGCGGCCGTGGCCGACCTCATGCACCTGTTCGCCGAGCTGATCGAGAACGCCACCTCCTTCTCCTCCCCGAACAACGAGGTCTCGGTGCACGGCGAGATGGTCGGCAGGGGCTTCGCCGTCGAGATCGAAGACCGCGGCCTGGGCATGGACGAGGAGACCCGCAGGGCCATCAACGCCCGCCTGGCCAGCCCGCCGGAGTTCGACCCGTCGCAGACCGAGCGGCTCGGCTTCGCCGTCGTGGGCATGCTGGCGGCCAGGCACGGGGTGAAGGTCACGCTCAAGCCGTCACCGTACGGAGGCACCACCGCGATCGTGCTCGTGCCGGCCTCGCTGGTGGAGCCCATCGCGCCGCCCGCACCGCCGGAGCCCGAGCCGGTCCCGGTGTCGGTGGTCAGGTCGGAGCCCACGGGGCCGGGCGGGCTGCCGCGCCGTATCCGTACGAGCAAGCGCAACAACGCCGGGGCGGTGCTGCCGAGGCAGGCGCCGCCCCAGGACGACCCGCCACCCCAGCAGCTGCCGCGCCGTGAGCGGACCACAGGGCTGCCGCAGCGGCAGCGGCTGAGGCGGGCTCCTGAGCCCGGCAACGGTCAGACACGGGCTCAGGGACCGGCTCAGGGGCCGGCTCCGGCCGCTGAGGAGCGCTCGCCTGAGGAGGCCAGGGCACTGCTCTCCTCGCTCCAGTCGGGCTGGCAGCGCGGCCGGCAGGAAAGCGAGCAGGATGGGGGATCTCGATCGTGAGCCGCGAGCACGAGTGGGTTGACGAGGAGGCGGGGCCCGTCGTGCGGCCGTACGCGGTCGCGCGCGGACGCACCAGGCCCGCCTCCGCCGAGGTCGACTTGCTGGCGACCGTCGTGCTGACGGGGGCGTCCGCCCCGGCCAAGGCCGAGTTGAGCGCCCAGCACCGGCGGCTGCTGAGCTGCGTGTCGGGTCACAACAAGCCGGTCGCCGAGATCGCCTCGGATCTCGGCCTGCCCGTCGGTGTCGTCCGGGTGCTGATCGGCGATCTGCTCGAACACAACCTGGTCACGGTGCGCCCGCCGCGCGACAGGGCCGCCACCCCGTCGGAGAGCCTGCTCCGCGAGGTGATCAACGGCCTGCGTGCCCTGTAGCGGGTCCGGGGCGCGCAGGCCGCTAGTTGGCCGAGGTGAGCTGCCGCAAGGAGTGCTCGACCAGCGTGATCATGACCTCCTTGGCCGACGAGCGCCGCCGCACGTCGCAGAGCATGACGGGCACGTCGTCGTCCAGGTCGAGCGCGATGCGCACGTCGTCCACGCTGTGCCGCTGGGCGCCGTCGAAGCAGTTGACGGCCACCACGAACGGCGTGCCGCGCTGCTCGAAGTAGTCGACGGACGGGAAGCAGTCGGTCAGCCGCCGGGTGTCGGCGATCACGACGGCGCCCAGCGCGCCGTAGGACAGCTCGTCCCACATGAACCAGAACCGCTCCTGCCCGGGGGTGCCGAACAGGTAGACGACCAGCCCTTCGCGGATCGTGATGCGGCCGAAGTCCATCGCGACGGTCGTGGTGTTCTTGCCTTCGACGCCGTCGAGGTCGTCGATGCCGATCCCGCGGTCGGAGAGCACCTCTTCCGTGCGCAGCGGCTTGATCTCGCTGATCGACCCCACCAGGGTGGTCTTGCCGACGCCGAACCCGCCCGCGATCAATATCTTGAGCGCGACGGGGTCCTCAGAGAGCACGGAGTCCATTGATCACTTCCTTGAGAATGCGCTCATTCGACCGCACGCCTCCGGCGGAGGGCGACGTCACCGAGATGAGGCCGTTGTCACGCATGTCACCCAGCATGACCCGGATGACACCGACGGGCAGATCGAGCTCGACGGCGAGATCGGCCACCGAGATCGGGTTTCGCGCTGCCCGCAGGATGTGGCGCTGTTCGGGGCCGATGTCGTCGCCGGGCTCCGCCTCGGGGTCGCCGAGCGTGCGCACGGTGGCCACGAGGTCGAACATGTCGCCCGACGACCGTGTTCTGCCGCGAATCAGAGCATAGGGGCGGACGACGGGTCCCGCCTCCTCATCGAACCACTGCGGGCCGTCGCTCATGACGCTCCAGCGCGCGGATTGGTCGTGATGTGCTGGCCCACCCGCTTGACCAGCATCGCCATCTCGTACGCGATCTGGCCCACGTCCACGTTCGCCTCGGCGATCACGGCCAGGCAGGTGCCCTGGCCGGCCGCCGTGACGAACAGGAACGCCGACTCCATCTCCACGATGGTCTGGCGCACGTCACCGCCGCCGAAATGCCGTCCGGTGCCCCTGGCGAGGCTCTGGAAACCGGCGGCCACGGCGGACAAGTGCTCGGCGTCCTCACGGGTCAAACCCTTCGAGTGGCCGACGGCGAGCCCGTCGGTCGACAGGATCACCGCCTGGCGCACCGCTGCGACCCTGGTGGCAAGGTCGTCGAGCAGCCAGTTGAGCTCACCGGTGTTGGCGGTCGGCACAGTCATGCATCCCCCTTAGTCATGGCCCCTCCTCAGGAGCTTCTTCTCGGGCGCGTTGGGCTCCCCGCTGGAAGGCGGAGAACAGGTCGCGTACCTCGTCGGGAGAGCGTTCTGCCTGCCGCTCCTGCTCCGGCGGTGGTTCTTTGAGCTGCGGTGCGAGGCTGGCCTGGCGGACGCGTCGCGGCAGCCCGTTGTGGGTGCCGGAGGTCACGACGGCCAGCGCCTTCTTCCGCGTACGGCTGGGCAGCTCGGCCTTGCCGCCGCCGCCCGCCGCCTCCAGGGCGCTCTGCTCGGTGACGACCGAGCGCGGCACCAGCACGATCGCGGTCGTGCCGCCGAAGGGGGAGCGGCGCAGCAGCACGTTGATCCCGTGCCGCTGGGCCAGCGTGGCCACCACGAGCAGGCCGAGCCTGTCGCTGTCCGCCAGGTCGAACTCCGGCGGCTTGGACAGCAGCGCGTTGTAGCGCGCGTAATCGGTGGCCGACAGCCCCAGCCCCCGGTCCTCGACCTCGATGGCGTAGCCGTTGCTGACGAGGTCGCCGCGCACCTCGACGGTGGTGTCGGGCGGCGAGTAGATGGTGGCGTTCTCGATCAGCTCGGCGACGAGGTGGGTCAGGTCGGCGGCGACGGTGCCCTCGACGGCCCCGGCCGGCATGGTCTCGACCGAGACACGGGTGTAGTCCTCGACCTCGGCGATCGCGGCTCTGACGATGTCGATCACCGGCACCGGCTTGCGCCAGGCCCGTCCGGGCGCGGCGCCGGAGAGCACGATGAGGCTCTCGGCGTGCCGCCGCATGCGGGTGGTCAGGTGGTCGAGGCGGAACAGCTCTTCGAGCCTGTCGGGGTCGTGCGTACGCCGCTGCATGCCGTCGAGCAGCGCGAGCTGGCGGTGCAGCAGGCCCTGCTTGCGGCGGGCGAGGTTGAGGAAGACCTGGCCGATCCCGCGCCGCAGCGCGGCCTGGCCGACCGCCGCGTCGACGGCGGTGCGCTGCACGGAACCGAAGGCCCTGGCCACGTCGGTGATCTCAGCGGATCCGCTCACCTTGATCGGCTTGGCCTCCTTCCGTACGTCGACGTCCTCACCCTTGCGCAGCCGTGCCACGATCGCGGGCAGCCGCTGCTGCGCCAGCTCGACCGCGGCGGCACGCAGCCCGGCCAGCTCTCCTGCGAGGCGACGACCGAAGCGTACAGAGATGATGATCGACGCGAGCACGGCGATCAACCCGAGGCCGCCCGCGATGGAGATCTTGACGAGGGTGGCGATGGCGGCGCCGGAGGCGCGTTCGGCCAGGGTGGCGGTGGAGGAGGCGTTGAGGTCGTCGAGGCGGGAGGCGAGCCGGTCCATGGTCTCGTGCCAGGCGGCGATGTCATGCGGCGGCGCCCCGGTCTTGATCACGCGGTCTTCGAGCGAGACGAAGCTCAGGTAGGGCTCGGTGGCGAAGACCTGCTCGTACGGCCGCCGCAGCGCCACGTCGAGACCGGCGAGGCCACGCGAGTACAGGAACTTCCTGGAGGCGGCGTACTCGGTGAAGGCGGTCGCCTCGGCCTCGCTGAGCCGCTGCCCCGCGCGCCTGCCGACGATGAGCGCGTTCTCCCTGGCGATGTACTCCCTGGCGTGGCCCATGGCCTGCAGCGAGGACGCCTGCTGGGAGAGCGTGAGGTCGGGGAGGGTGACGATGTGGTCGTAGACGGCGAAGAGGGCGTCGAGTATGCGGTTGTAGGCGTTGAGCCCCGACAGCCGTGAGGCGGAGCCGTTGTCGATGTTGGCCCGGATGGCGGTGAGGTTGTCGAGCGCCTTGTCGAGGGCCTGGATCGGGCGGCGCAGGCTGCCGTCGACGGCGCCGCCCGCCTCGGTGACGGCCTTGCGGAAGTCGGCGACCGAGCGGTCGGTGCGGGCTCGCTGGGCGCGCACCACGTCGGAGAGTTGACGCGTTGTGACCGTCTCCGCGGAGCGCACGCGTTCGGCCTGGAGCTGAGTTCCCAGGTCCATGGAGGTGACGCCGATGGTGGAGTAAAGGGTGTTCGCACGAAGCAGTGACTGTGCGTCGCCCATGGTGAGGTTGAGGACGAAACCCCACAGCGCGCTCAGAGACAGGAGGGGTAGCAGCAGCAATAAGAAGATCTTGAACCGAATAGACCGGTTTCGCGAGCCCATGTCCCAACCTCGAGTCGGGGGCATTTCCACACCTTGTGTAAATACACCTCCGGAAGATCGCACAGGAGACTAGCACCGATTATGCTTCCGGCGCAGTGGGGGGAACACGTTCATTCTCGTGATTATTGGGACAAGATCTCCCTCTCGCGGCGTCCTCCGGACACCACACCCCACAGCCACACGAGCGCCACCAGCGAGATCACGATGAGTCCCGCCCAGTTCACCAGCGTGTACACGTGCACCTGCCACGCCGACACGTCCGGCACCCGGCCGATGCGCAGCAGCTCGAACTGCCACGGCCGCCCGGTCAGCACGAGCGTGATCGCGATGGCGATGGCGCTCATCGAGTCCCAGAGCGCGTGCAGCAGCGAGACCCCGAGGTAGGTCAGCAGGACCGGTGCGGAGAGCCGGCCGCGCGCGGCGAACAGCACGCCGCCGGTGATCGCCGTCCACAGGCCGTGGCCGACGGGGGTGAGGATGCCGCGCAGCACCTCGGTCTCCACGAGCTGGGTCAGCGACAGCCCGTCGGCGGTGAACAGGGCGTTGAAGGCGTACCCGGCGCTCTCGAACGCGGCGAAGCCGAAGCCCACGGTCGCGCCGAGCACCACGCCGTCCCTGGTGAAGCGCCTGGCCACGTGACGGGTGACGAACACCAGCGCGGCCAGCTTGACGCCCTCCTCGATGAGGCCGACCAGCACGTACATCAGCAGCGACGGGCGGATCAGCCAGTTCTCCAGCAGCGAGGCCCCGAGCACCCCGAGCACGCCGCCGATCACGAACGCCTTGAACAGCAGCTCGACGGTCACCACCGGCGAGCGGCCCCGCCCGTACGCCCACACCACGAACGTCACGGGGACCAGGAAACTGCCGAACAGCACCACGGTCGGCACGAGGTTGGGGTTCTCCGTCCAGGCGGTGACCACGACGGTCGCCAGCCACAGGACGAGACCGGTCAGGAAGATCCGCGGCCACAGTCTCTTCATCTCGTCAGCTCCTCGACGGCGAGCACGGCGGCGCCGTCGCCCGCGTCGGAGCCCGCGATCGCGATCCGGCCGAAGCGCCCGCGCGCCGCGTCCGCAGGGGACGGTCCGTCCGGATGAAACTCGTGCCACGGTCGCCGATATTCCGGGGGAATCGCGTGTCCCCAGCGGTGCACGGTGATCGCCGCGATGCCGCGCCCCGGGTCGAAGCCGGCCGGGCCGAGCAGCCTGGCGAGCTGATCGCGCACGGTGTGCTCGAAGACCTCGTAGGGCGTCCTGAACAGCTCGCGCCGCCCCGCCGCCGAGCCCGCGTCGGGACCCAGCTCCGAACGGCACGGCGTGGCCAGCAGCCGCACCCGGTCGGGCGGCGCGAACTCGGCGGCGCACCAGTACGCCCCCGTCCACCGCACCCTGCGCACGCCCAGCCGCCGCCACGCTTCGGGGTCGCTCAGGCGCACCTCGGCGCGCAGCAGCGGCACGCGTACGGCCCTGGACAGCGCCCGCCGCCGCTCCTCGGGCAGATCGGGCACGAGGTACGGGACGGCCGCGCTCGGGCAGGCCAGGATGACGGCTCCCGCCTCGACGGTGCGCACCCGGTGCCCGTCGAAGTAGCCGACGGTCGCCGTACGCGCGCCGTCCCGCACGGACACCACGGGACTCGACCATCGCACGGGTGCGTCCTGCGGGGCGGGCGTTTCCCGCGCGGCCCCGTGCCACTCGGCCCGTACGGTCGCCGAGTTGTACCGGGACGGCCTCGACCGGTCGAGCCCCAGCCCGTCGAAGCCCGGATAGCCGGTGCCCCAGGCGTCGATCGCGCCGAACGCCCGCGTGTCGTAGCCCCACTCGGGCGCGGACATGGTGCGGCAGAACCGCTCGGCGTCCGGGTGCGCGCCGCACACCTCGCGCAGGAACGCCGAGTACGTCAGCCCCGCAAGCCGCTCCTCCTTGGCCTCCCGCGACAGGCCGGGCAGCCAGTCGGGCGGGTCGTCGTACAGGGTGCGCAGGTCCTTGCGCGCCTGCCCGTCGATCGGCAGCCGGTCGATCCAGCCGGGGCCGGAGAGCGTGACGAGCGTGTCCGCGCCGAAGCTCTCCCTGTCGCACATCACGGCGTCGAACGCCACACCCCGGCGCAGCGGCTCGCGCCCGGCCCCGCCCTCGGGATGGTTGTCCAGGACCAGCACGCGGTCGCGCGGGCGGCGGCGCGACCACTCGGCCGCCGCCTCCAGCCCGCTGCGGCCCGCGCCCACGACCACCAGCCCGTAGTGCTCGCCCGTCGGCACGGGGGTGCCCGCGTGCTCCCAGAACCGCCCGTCCCGCAGCGCGTGCGGGACGCTGAGCGCCTCACCGGTGTCGCCGAGCACCGTGAACGGCGTACGGAGCGCGGACGGCCCTGAGGGCTCCTGGGCCGCCCGCGCGGGCGCGGCGGCGTACGGGGCGGCGGTCGCGGCCACGCAGCCGACGGCGATCCCGTCGAAGAAGTCGCGGCGGGAAATGGGAACATCCATGCCGAGATCGCGCGGGGTCAGGCTCATGGCGCGATCATCGGCAGCGCCCGGGAAAAGCCGCACAGGGGCGCGCAGCACATCGGCGAACATTTTGCCCGCCCCATTACAGCTGATGCCGTTTTGTGGGTGCATCCACCGAGGTGGAGCCCGTTACGCAGGGCGAACGGTAAATGGCTCCCGAAGCCGCTTAATCCCGCGGATAGCGACGTTGCGCGGCCCCTCGTGCGCTGCTTCCTCTAACGTTTCCACAATGCCGCTGGAGTGAAATGGAGAACCCATGCGTCAAGCAGTTTCCGGCATATTTCTGAGCACACTCGTACTCGCCGGATGTTCCGCCGCCGACAAGCCGTCCGCCCCGGCCGCCACCGCCCCGTCCGCGCCGTCGGCCGCCGAGGCCGACCGGCTGCGCGCCGCCCTGCTGCCGGTGCCCAAGGGCATGCAGGTCGCCTACGGCCCCGAGACCGGCGCGTTCGGCTCGCTCAAGTCCACCCAGCAGGGCCTGGAGGCCGTACGCCAGGCCAAGCTGCAGCACCCCGAGTGCGCGGGCGCGGCCCAGCTCGACGCGGCCAAGGCCGAGGTCGCCCAGTCGCCCGCCGCCGTGATCGCCTTCTCCGCCGAGCGCGGCTCGATCAGCCAGGCCGTCGTGTCGCTGCCCAAGCCCGACTTCCCCGCCGCGCTGCCCGAGAAGTGCACCTCGTACACGGCCGACGTCGGGGGCACGCCGGTCACGTACACCACGCGGACGCTCGACATGCCCACCAAGGGCGACCAGTCGCGCGCCTACCTGACGACCGCGAAGGGCGGCGACCAGAACGCGCAGATCGGCTCCGTCATGATCAGGCGCGGCACCACGGTCATGTCCATGCTCGTCGTCGGCCGCCAGGTCAAGCCCAAGGGCCTGTACGAGCTGGCCGACCTCGCCGACCAGAACCTCGCCAGGGCGAGCAGGTAGCTCACCAGCCCGCGAAGAGGTCCACCACCACCGAGGCGCGGGGAGTGCGCTCGACGTAGATCTCCCGCCCGTCGCGCCGCCGGGAGATCAGCCCGGCCGACTCCAGCCGGTTGCAGTGGTAGCTGACCGCGTTGGGCGCGTAGCCGACGCGCCTTGCCAGCGCGCCCATGGTCAGCGGGCGCTCCAGCGCGGTCAGGATGGCCGCGCGCACGTCCCCGACGAGCAGGCGCAGGCGGTCCTCGTGCCGGCGCGGCGGCAGGTCGGCGCCCGGCAGCGGGTAGCCGAGCCAGACGGCCTCGGGACCGTCGAGGCGCGAGATGAGCGCCTCGGGGCCGGCCAGCATGGGCATGAGCACCAGGCCGCGTGAGCCGATCGTGAAGTGCTCGGGCTCGAAGTCGGGGAAGCTGAGCGTGTCGTCGCGGTAGCGGCAGTTGGGGTGCAGGCTGTTGAGCAGGACGTCGAGCGAGCGGCGCGCGGCGGCCACCGCCACCCGCTCCACCTCGCGCTCCAGCAGCGGCCGCGCCCGCTCCCAGACCGGCCGCATCGCCGACCAGACCTCCTCCAGGAGGGCGGCGTAGCCGTGCAGCCAGCGGTGCGGGTGCGTGAGCGCGGGCCGCCAGTGCTCGGGCGGGCGTCCGCCGACGATCGTCTCCACCTCCTCGACCAGCGCGTCACCCGGCAGGTCGCGCAGCATGTCGAGCTGGTCGGGCACGTCGAGGTCGCGGGTGAACTCACCGGGCAGCACCAGGTCGGGCAGCACGCTGAAGCCGGGGCTGGCGAGCGAGCGCACCACCGTCGGGTCGGGCCGGCGCGCCGCCGAGCGCACCAGCCGCCGCCATGCCTCGGGCGCGCCCCGCGCGCGGCCCGCCAGGGCGTCGGTGATCAAAGCGAGCATCGACAGGCCGGGCGTCAGGGTGACCGTCACCGGCACGCGGTCGATGCGTTCGATGAGCAGGCTCGTATGCACGAACGCGCCCCTTCACCCACTTACGGCACACTTTCCGCTTCGTCATCATATGTAGACGAATGTAACGCTGCGTCACGTGACGTCTCAGATGAGCACGTGGTCGTCCGGGCGGCCGACGAAGGAGAACTGGGCGTTGCGGGTCAGCTTGATGTGGTCGGCCTGCCAGGTGTGCATCTTCGTGTCGGCGCTGCGCCAGTACACGAAGTTGAACCGGTCCGCCGAGTAGATCTTGACCCGGTCCTCCTTGAGCCGGCGTACGAGGTGCGTGTCCTCACCCCGGGTGATGTCCGCGAACTGGTACTTGCGGAACAAGTCGGCCTTGCCGAGGAAGGTGCCGCCCTGCACCAGCCACGAGTACCGGTGCTCCAGGCCGGGCAGCCGCAGCATCGTGGTGTTGATGCCCTCGAAGTACGCGTAGTGCGCGCCCTTGCCGACCAGCTCGGCGTCGGAGTAGTCGAAGGCCCTGACCAGGTCCGACAGGTAATGCTCGCCGTAGAGGTTGTCGTCGTCCATCTTGGCGATCAGTTCGCCTTCGGCGGCGGCGATGCCGAGGTTGAGGCAGGCGCCGAGGGTGAGCGAGGGGTCGGCGGGCAGGACGACGACGTCGGTGACGCCGGCCATCCTGGCCTTGTCGGCCACCACGACGGGGTCGATGTCGAGGCCGTGCAGCACCATGACGAGCTGGAGCGGCCGGTGCCGCTGTTTGGCCACCGAGGAGATCGCGTGCTCGATCTGCGAGGCGCGGTTGGTGGGCAGCACGACGCTGATGGAGCGCGAGCGCGGCGTCACCTTGTGGCCGAGGTTCTGCAGGATCTGGTCCACGCGGTGCGAGAACAGGTGCTTGTCGAAGACCTCGCGCATCGCGAGGTGCCCGAGCCGGGCCCGCAGCTCGGGGCTGTTGATCAGGTGCAGCACCTGGTTGTACGCCTCGACCGGCTCGCGCGCGATCGGGATGAGGTCGCCGAACGTCTCCTCGATGGCCCGCGACCACCCGGACACCACGGGGGTGGCGCAGGCGGACAGCTCGAAGACGCGCCGCGCGCACATGGTGGGCGAGTCGAGCACGGAGTTGACGTTGAGGAAGACCTTGTACATCCGGTACGCGGCCAGCATCTGGTCGTAGGGCAGCTCGCCCACGATGTGCGGCCGGTACTTCTCCGGCCAGGCGTACTTCTCGTCCACCTCGCCGTTGCGGGCGAAGATGTGCAGGCCGAGCTCCCTGACCGGGTCGAGCACGATCTCCATCTGCTCGCGCCGCTCGGGGTGCTTGTCGCGGAAGTACATCCCGGCGAAGACCACGTCGTGCAGGCGGCCCTTGTTCTGCTGGATGGGGTTGTGCACGCGCGGCTGGGCGGCGAACTGCAGCACGTCGACCCGGTCGTGCCCGAGGACCTCCCGGTACTTCGGGATCATGTCACCGTCGCAGGTGAACACGTAGTCGAAGAGCTTGGCCGTGTCGATGAAGAAGTCGAAGTTCGGCGGGTCCTCCTTGTTCCAGAAGACCGTGGGGATGCCCTCCTGCTTGCACCAGGCGACCAGCTCGCGCAGCGGCTCCTTGGGGGCGTTGGTGCCGGTCATCTGGTAGCGCCAGCGGCCCTGGTTGCCGTGCCAGGCCGACTCGCAGAACAGCAGGTCGGGCCGCTTCTCGGCGAAGATGTCCTTCCAGTCCTTGAGCCCGAACTCGATCTGGTCCCACTCGTAGCGGAAGGCCATGCGCGAGAAGTCGTCGAGGATCACCGCGACCTTCAGGTCGGGCCGGTTGATCGGGCCCTTCGGCCACTTGACCGGCGGCACCTCGACGAGCGGCGGCCGGTTCTCGGCCTGCTGGATGGCCTCGCTGACCGGGATCGGCGGCTTGGGCGCGCGCTCCCGCGAGCGTACGGCCTCGACGATCTTCCTGGGCTTCTTCGAACCCAGGGCCTCGCCCAGCTTGTACGTCCGCTTGGCCTGCGTGGCCTCCAGCTTCCAGGTGGCGTACGCGGCCTTGGCCTCGGCGATCTCCAGCCGCTTGCGCAGCTCCCTGACCTCCGCCTCGTAACGCTCGACGAGCTTGCGCTCCTCGGGCAGCCAGTTGACGGGCCCGAGCCGTTGGAACGTGGGCTGTTCGGGGGTTTCGGCCATGGTGGTACGCCTATCGCTCAGCGGAGGTGTTTCATACTACGGCGGGGTTTGCCGCTATTCGGGGCGTTTGGCCTGAGAGGCCGGCGCGAGGTTGTCCCCCTTCAGCCAGGCGGCGATCACCGTGGCGATCCGCGGGCCCGCCTTGCCGTCCCACAGCACCGGCAGTTCGCCCGCCGGGGTGGCGGCGCCGTCGGCCAGCGCCTTCTCCGCCGCGACCGGCAGCAGCGCGGGCGTGACCAGGCGGTTGGTGCCGTGCGTGATCGTGATCGGCCGCTCGGTGTTGGGCCGGACCGTCAGGCAGGGGACGCCCAGCATGGTCGTCTCCTCCTGTACGCCGCCGGAGTCGGTGACGACGAGCGCGGCGCCGCGTACGAGTGAGAGAAAGTCCACATACCCGAGAGGGTCGATGACCTTGACGGTCTCGCCGTCCACGAGACCGGCCTCGGCCAGCCGCGCCTTGCCGCGCGGGTGCACCGGCACCACGACCGGGACCTGACGCGAGACCTCCAGCACCGCGTCCACGAGCTCCTTGGCGGCCTCGGCGGTGTCGACGTTGGCCGGGCGGTGCAGGGTGGCCACCGCGTACCGGCCGGGCAGGCCGAGCCTGGCCTTGATCGGCGCGGGGTCGAGCTTGGGCAGCGCGGAGAAGAGGCTGTCGATCATCGGGTTGCCCACGAGGTGCACCTTGTGCGCCGGCACGCCCTCGGATGCCAGGTACGACAGCGCCTCAGGCGAGGTCGCGAACAGCACGTCGGCCAGCGCGTCGGTGACGACCCTGTTGACCTCCTCGGGCATGCTGCGGTCGTAGGAGCGCAGCCCCGCCTCCACGTGCGCCGTGGGCACCCCCAGCTTGGCGCAGACGAGGATGGCGGCCAGCGTCGAGTTCACATCGCCGTACACCACGACCAGGTCCGGGTCCTGCTCCTGCACGACCTCTTCGAGACCGACGAGCAGCGCCGCCGTCTGCTTGGCGTGGCTGCCGGATCCGACGCCCAGATTGGCCACCGGCTCGGGCAGCCCGAGGTCGGCGAAGAAGACGTCCGACATGAGCGCGTCGTAGTGCTGACCGGTGTGGATGATGCCCTGCCGCACGTCGAGCTCGCCGAGTGCCCGCACCACCGGGGCCGCTTTCACGAAATTGGGGCGAGCGCCCAATACGTGCAGGACCAGGGGGTTCTCCCTCATTGACCTCGCCTTTCATAGCGGAAGGGAAAAAACGCTGCCTATGGTACGGTCCCACCGTGGCATCCGACGCCAGTCGTCAAGACTCCTCCCGTACGAACGACCGGGTCTCCGCGAAGTCCGCCCGTGCCGGCGTCGGTGGGCTTCTGAGGGGGTTCGTCAACCACCCCGTCATCGTCTCCCGCGTGGTGTGGACGAAGGTCAGGACCGACCCGGTCCGCGTGGCACAGGCCGCGGCCGAGACGCTTCCGCCGAAGCTGCGTCCCGTCGTGGGCAGCGTCGCCTGGCCGGCCGCCCGCAAGGCCCGCCGCATGGTACGCAAGTTCGGCATGCGCGTGGTCAAGGGCCCGTGGAACGAGGCCAAGGAGCACTGGGACGCCGGGCGGGTGAGCGAGGCCGCCGCGGTGCTCGAGGCCCACACCAAGTACCCGTTCGTCAAGCGCAGGGCCGCCTACTACCGCGGCGAGCTGGCCGCGATCAGCCCCGACCCGATCCCGCCGGGCCCGAAGGTGGCCATCCTGGAGCGGGTCCGCAACCGGGTGCTCCACGTCGTCACGAACGCGCTGCCGTACACGCAGGCCGGCTACACCGTGCGCACCCACCGCATCGTCACCGCCCAGAAGGCCGCGGGCATCGACCCGCACGTGGTCACGAGCTGGGGCTGGCCGATGCTGCAGGGCCACGCCGACGCGGCGCCGTACGACGAGATCGACGGCATCCCCTACCACCGGCTGCTGCCCGAGCCGGGCATCGAGATGCCGTTCGAGACGCAGGGCCGCATCATCAGGGGCGCCGACCGGGTCACCAAGCTCGTGACCGAGCTGCGCCCGCAGATCCTGCACGCGGCCACCGACCACCGCAACGGCTCGGTCGCCCACGCCGTGCGCGACCGCACGGGCACGCCGTTCGTGTACGAGGTCCGCGGCTTCCTGGAGGAGACCTGGGCCTCCCGCAACCCGATCAGGGTCGGCAGCCAGCGTCACGTGCTCCAGCGCGAGCGCGAGGCGTTCCTGATGCGCGAGGCCGACGCGGTCGTCACGCTGGCCGAGACCATGGCTCAGGAGATCGTCGAGCGCGGCGTCCCGAGGGAGAAGATCCACCTCGCGCCCAACGCCGTGGACGACTCGCTGCTGACGGCGCAGTACGACGGCGCCTCGTTCCGCAGGGCGTACGGCATCGCCGACAGCGAGATCGTCGTCGGCTCGGTGTCGAGCATCGTGGCCTATGAGGGATTCGCCACACTGCTGCGGGCGGCGGCGCTGCTGCGCGACGAGGGCTCTCCCGTACGCGTGCTGCTCGTCGGCGACGGCACCGAGCGCGAGAACCTGCTCCAGCTGGTCGAGGAGCTGGGGCTGAAGGACGCGATCCTGCCCGGCCGGGTCGGCCCCGACGAGGCGCTGCAGGCCCAGGACGCGATCGACATCTTCGCCTGCCCGCGCGAGGACCTCCGGGTCTGCCGACTTGTTACGCCATTGAAACCCGTCGAGGCGATGGCGCTCGGCAAGCCGGTCGTGCTGAGCGATCTGCCCGCGCTGGCCGAGCTGGTCGGCTCCGACGGTGCCGGGATGCTCGTGCCCGCAGGCGATCCGGAGGCGCTGGCCAAGGCCATCGCCGGGCTGCGCGACGACCCCGCCAAGCGCAGGGAGATGGGCGAGGCGGGCAAGGCCGAGGTCGCGGCCAAGCGCACGTGGAGCCGCGTTGCCGAGACTTATCAAGCTCTATACCGTTCACTTACCGAACGTTGACCGTTCAGATGGCTGTCTCTTGTGACTGGTTCGCTCGCATTAGGCGTGAGCTAGGTGGACTTGAGATAACCTTTGCCACCATGAAGTGTTGTTTCCGGCTCCCAAAGGCACAGCTGTGACAGAAATCGACTTGGCTGTCATCGGTCTGGGCTACGTCGGCATGCCTCTCGCCAAGGAGGCGGTGAGCGCCGGCCTCCGGGTCGTCGGCCTCGACGTGGACCCGGCGAAGGTCGACTCGCTCAACGCCGGGCGGTCGTACATCGATGACCTGACCGACGCCGACCTCGAGCACATGCTGGCCAACGGGTTCAGCGCCACGCTCGATGAGACCGTGCTGGCCAGAAGCAACACGATCGTCATCTGCGTGCCCACCCCGCTGGACGAGGACCATCGACCCGACCTGTCCGCCGTGGAGGGCGCGACCAAGGCCGTCGCCCGCAACCTCACCAAGGGCACGCTCGTCGTGCTCGAGTCCACCACCTGGCCGGGCACCACCGACGAGGTCGCAAGACCGCTGCTCGAAGCGTCCGGGCTCGTCGCGGGCGAGGACTTCCACCTCGCCTTCTCGCCCGAGCGCATCGACCCGGGCAACCCCAAGTTCGGCCTGCGCAACACGCCCAAGGTGGTCGGCGGCTACACCCCGACCTGCCGTGACCGGGCCATGGCGTTCTACGGGCGGTTCGTCGAGCGGGTCGTGCCGGTCAGCGGCACCCGCGAGGCCGAGATGGCCAAGCTGCTCGAGAACACCTACCGGCACGTCAACATCGCGCTCGTCAACGAGATGGCGATCTTCTGCGACGAGCTGGGCATCGACCTGTGGGAGGCCATCGAGGCCGCCTCCACCAAGCCGTTCGGCTTCCACAAGTTCCTGCCGGGGCCCGGCGTCGGCGGTCACTGCATCCCCGTCGACCCGTCGTACCTGTCGTACACGGTGCGCAAGCTCGGCTACCCGTTCCGGTTCGTCGAGCTGGCGCAGGAGATCAACGAGCGGATGCCGTCGTACGTGGTCGCCCGCGCGCAGCGCCTGCTCAACCGGCACAAGAAGGCCGTCAACGGCTCCAAGGTCGTGCTGCTCGGCGTCACGTACAAGCCGG
Source organism: Nonomuraea sp. NPDC052634 (assembly GCF_040678535.1). Taxonomy (NCBI): domain Bacteria; kingdom Bacillati; phylum Actinomycetota; class Actinomycetes; order Streptosporangiales; family Streptosporangiaceae; genus Nonomuraea; species Nonomuraea sp. NPDC052634. The sequence goes on from NZ_JBFATY010000004.1 coordinate 159,338, forward strand.
ACATCGCCGACGAACGCGAGACCCCGGCGCTGCCGGTGGCGCGGGCGCTCCTGGAGCTGGGCGCCGAGCTGTCGTTCGCGGACCCCTATGTGAAGGAGTGGTCGGTCGACGGCACCCCGGTCAAGCGTGAGGAGGATCTGGCGGAGGCCGTGACGAACGCGGACGTGACGCTGCTGCTGCAGCAGCATTCCGCGTTCGATCTCGACATGGTCGAGGCGAAGGCCAAGCTCGTGCTGGATACCCGCGGCGTGCTCGCCGAGGGTGAACGCGTCGAGCGGCTGTAGCGACGGAGGGCTGCGCGCAGTGCACGTGCTCGTCATGACGGTGGTGCATAACCCCGAGGACGCGAGGATCCTGCATCGGCAGATCCGCGCTCTCGTGGACGCCGGTCATGAGGTCACGTACGCCGCCTCCTACACCGCGCACGGCGTCGTCCCCAGGCCCTGGGTCAACGGCGTCGACCTGCCGCGGGCGGCCCAGCGCAAGCGCATCGCCGCCGTGCTCGCGGCGCGGCGGCTGTTCAAGCGCATGCGCGACAAGGTCGACCTCGTGCTCATCCACGACCCCGAGCTGCTGTTCGCCGTGTGGGGCGTGCGCAACAGGCCGCCGGTGGTGTGGGACGTCCACGAGGACACCCCCGCCACGCTCTCGCTCAAGCCGTGGCTGCCCGCGATGCTGCGCCCGCCCGTACGCTTCCTCGCCCGCCTGCTCGAGGGCACCGCCGAGCGGCACCTGCACCTGCTGCTCGCCGAGACGGCGTACGCGGGCCGGTTCAAGCACGCCCACCTCATCGTGCCCAACGAGACGTGGGTGCCCGACACGGTGACGCCGCCCGGCGACGACCGGGTGGTCTACCTCGGGTGGCTGTCGCGGGCGCGCGGCGTGTGCGAGGCGGTCGAGGTGGCCAAGCTGCTCCAGCCGTACCAGGTGGCGGTCGAGCTCATCGGGTACGCCGACCCGCAGAGCCGCCCGATACTCAACAAGGCCGTCACCGAGGGCCTGCTGGAGTGGCGCGACTTCATGCCCAACGACGAGGCGCTCAAGCGGCTCGACGGCGCGCTCGCCGGCCTGTCGCTGCTGCACGACGAGCCCAACTACCGGCACTCGATGCCGACGAAGATCGTCGAGTACATGGCGCACGGCATCCCGGTCATCACCACGCCGTCGCCGCGCGCGGTCGAGCTGGTCGAGCGCTACGACAGCGGCGTCGTGGTGCCGTGGGAGGACCCGAAGGCGGTCGCGCAGGCGGTGCTGACGCTGCGCGACGACGAGGAGGAGCGGCGGCGGCAGGGCGCACGCGGTTATGCGGCGGCCCGCGCCAACCACCACTGGCCCAACTCCGCCAAGCGGTTCGTGGCGCAGCTGGAGGCCTGGGCCGGGGTCAAGCCGTAACCAACGAGGGGCGGGTAGGTTCCTGAACGTGCGCTGGCTCTTACTGGTCGCGGGCGCAGCCATTCTCGCGGTGATCGCCGCGGTGGTGATCGTGCTGCCGTTCGGCGACTCCGAGCCGACGGCCGCGAGGTCCCCGGTGGCCAAGCCGTCGAGCACGCTCCCGACGCCGAAGGTGAGCGAGTTCACCGACCCCTGTGGAACGTTCGACACCGGCGAGATCGCCCCGTACGCGGTGACCGGCTACTGGATCACCCCCAAGTCGAACCCCTGCACCTGGCGCAAGCAGCTCCAGGAGATCCACCGCGTCGGCGGCGACACGATCATCAGAATCGGCTACGGCCTGCAGTTCCGTACGGTCACCGCCTCCGGCCAGGTGCGCACCAAGGACGGCGAGATCGACTCGCTGTACAAGGCGTGCGTCGAGGACGGCATGAGCTGCCACGACGCGGCCGAGCGCGACCTGAAGCGGGCCAACCCCAAGAACCGCATCGGCCGCGTGTACGTCTACAGGACCGACGAGGCGTTCGGCTCCGGCCTGTACCGCTGCCCGGAGATGGAGCACTCCATCGAGGCGGGCAAGCGCATCTACTACCGCCTCATCACCCAGGCCGACGGCTCCGACGACGCCACCTGCGACTTCAGCAGCAAGGCGCAGGCGTACGACATGATCCTGGTGGCCGGCTCGCCGTCCGACAGCCTGAGCGAGCTGCTCAACCTCGGAGATCAGTTCGGCATGCGGATCTTCCCCGCGCTGCCGCTGGCCCCGCGCGACCACAAGACGCCGATCAGGGCGGAGAAGCGCCACCTCGGCACGCTCACCACCCTGACCAGGCGCATCCTGCAGGACTACGGCCAGCGCTTCGCCGACCGCGAGTCGCTCGGCGGCGTCTACCAGCCGTTCGAGGTGCAGATGTCGGCGACGCTCGCCGACAACCCGACGCTTGAGGTCTACGCCGACCAGCACCGCATCGTGCAGCAGGAACTGCCGGGCAAGCCGATCCTCATCAGCCCCTACATGGACGCGCGCAAGCGGGTGGCGTTCGGGCAGACGCCGCAGCAGGTGGCCGAGGGCTTCAAGGCGCTCGCGCGCACCGGTGTCGGCATCATCGCGCCGCAGGACAGCCGCGGCACCGGCAAGGTCGGGCTGTTCTGGCCGGACGAGCGCGACACCGAGGTGGACGAGCGGCTGCGGCCGGTGGTGGGGGAGTCGACGTACGGGACCGCCTACCACGGCTCCACCCGCGACTACTACCGCGCGATGTCCGAGGCGCGCGACCAGATGATCGACGAGGGCCACCACGTGCAGCTCTGGGCCAACGTCGAGGTCTTCGAGCCGTCCGGCGACAAGCCGTGCGCGCCCACCGGCACCCGCGGCAAGACCGACAAGGAGCGCCTCGACCAGGCGGTCGCGATGGCCGGCCGGTACGTCCAGAAGATCGTCTCCTACATGTGGAGCGACTTCATGACGTGCGGCAAGCCGTCCATCGAAGAGGAGATCATCAAGGACTGGCAGCGCCCGATCGCCGTGGACGCCATCAGACGGCCCCGCGAGGCCGACGACGGCGTGGAGGTCCGCGGCTACAACCTCGACCTCGGCACCGTCACCATCCAGTGGTCCGGCGGCACCGAGGAACGGGACATCGCGAGCACCGGCTACCTCGACCGCGACCCGATCGAGGAGGAGCTGCCCGAGGGCATGGCGGCGGCATGGGTGCCGTTCGACTGGACGCAGGTGCCGCCGGGCGAATGGGTGCGCATCGGGGTCAGGCTGCCGTCGGGCCAGGCCACGACCGAGGAGCTGCACGTCCGCATCGCGGCACCGGCATGACGTAAAGGATGACGTGCGGCATGACGTACGGTTCGCTGCGTTCGTACGACTGCGTGTAACGTGCCGGGCATGGTCCCGCGCATCCCGGTCAGTGTCGACCTGGTCGTGCTCACCGTGCGCAACCAGGCATTGAGCGCTCTCGTGTGGCGCCGCGACAACCCGCCGTTCCTGCGCCGCTGGTCGCTGCCCGGCGGCTTCATCCAGCTCGACGAGGACCTGCCGGCCGCCGCCCACCGCATCCTGTCCGAGCGTGCCGGGCTGCCCGGCGCGCCCGTGCATTTGGAGCAGCTCCAGACCTACGGCTACCCCGACCGCGACCCGCGCCAGCGCGTGCTCAGCGTCGCCTACCTCGGCCTCGCCCCCGACCTGCCGGCCTCGGAGAAGGCCCACATGAGCTGGCAGCCGGTCGATTCGCTGACCGTGATGGCCTTCGACCACCGGCGCATCATGCTCGACGGCGTCGAACGCGCGCGCGGCAAGCTCGAATACACCTCGCTGGGCGCGGCGTTCTGCCCGCCCGAGTTCACCGTGGCCGACCTGCGGCGGGTCTACGAGATCGTCTGGGGCCGCACGCTCGACCCGCGCAACTTCCACCGCAAGGTCACCAAGGCCGAGGGCTTCCTCGTCGAGACCGGCGGCACCACCGCCCGCGACGGCGGGCGGCCCGCCAAGCTCTACCGCCGCGGCCCCGCCGAGCTGCTCCACCCGCCCATGCTCCGCAGCCTCAAAGAATGAGCCTCGAAGATCGAAGGGCAACCGGGTGATGTCCCACCCGGCCGTTCCTCTTAAGGTGATGCCATGCCTCGTTTCCGCCAGATTCTGGACACCATGGCCCCCTACACCCCGGGCAAGGCGGTCGTCGCGCCCGACGGGCGGTCGTACAAGCTGTCGTCCAACGAGTCCCCGTACGAGCCGCTGCCCTCCGTGGCAGAGGCCATCGCCGAGGGCGCGAGGACCATCCACCGCTACCCCGACGCCGGCGCGGTCAAGCTGACCGAGGCCATCGCGGAGCGGTTCTCCGTGCCGGCCGAGCACATCGCGCTGGGCGCCGGGTCCGTGACCGTGGCGCAGCAGCTCTTCGAGGCGGTGAGCGAGCCGGGCGCCGAGGTGGTCTACGCCTGGCGGTCGTTCGAGGCGTACCCGCTGCTCGCCGACCTGGCGGGGGCGACGTCCGTACGGGTGCCGCTGGCGGGCGAGGACCACGACCTCGACGCCATGGCGGAGGCGATCACCGACAGGACCCGCATGGTGTTCGTGTGCAACCCGAACAACCCGACCAGCACCGCCATCCGCAGGGCCGAGCTGGAGTCGTTCCTCGACCGGGTGCCGCAGGACGTGCTGGTCGTGCTCGACGAGGCCTACCGCGAGTACGTGCGCGACGAGGACGTGCCCGACGGCCTGACCCTCTACCGCGACCGGCCCAACGTGGCCGTGCTGCGCACCTTCTCCAAGGCGTACGGCCTGGCCGGGCTGCGCGTCGGCTACATGATCGCGCACGAGCCGGTGGCCACGGCCGTCCGCAAGACGATGATGCCGTTCGCGGTCAACCACCTCGCCCAGGTCGCCGCCATCGCCTCGCTGGCCGCCGAGGACGAGCTGCTCGACCGGGTCGAGCAGGTGGTCAAGGAGCGCACCCGCGTCCGCGAGGCGCTGATCGGTCAGGGCTGGACGGTGCCGCCGAGCGAGGCCAACTTCGTCTGGCTGCGGCTCGGTGATCGTACCCAGGACTTCGCCGCCGCCTGCGCCGCGGAGGGCGTGGCGGTGCGGCCGTTCCACCCCGAAGGCGTGCGGGTGTCGATCGGCTCGCCCGAGGCCAACGACGCCTTCCTCGCCGTCGCCGCGCGCTTCCCCCGCTGATCAGGCCTGCTGCGGGGCCGTATCGACCTCGCCGGCCTGGGCGGGTGCCGGTGTCCTCTTCGCGCGTCGCTCTGTCGAGACCACCAGGGCGACGCCGATGAGGATCACCACGCCGCCGAGCACGATCTGCGCCGTCACGTGCTCGTTCACGACGAGCACGCCCAGGACGACGGCGACGGCCGGGTTGACGTAGGCGTACGTGGAGACCAGCGAGATCGGCGCGTTGCCGAGCAGCCACGTGTACGCGGTGAAGCCGACCAGCGAGCCCACCAGCACCAGGTAGGCGAGCGCCGCCCACGACCGCCCGGAGACCGCGGCCAGATCGACGTGCTCGCCGATCGAGGTGCTGACGATCGCCAGCCCGGCGCCGCCGGCCAGCATCTCGACCGCGCTGGCCGTCCACACGTTGGGCGGCATCGGGATGCGGCTGGAGATGAACGAGCCGATCGACCACGACAGCGAGGCCAGCAGGATCACCACGATCCCGGTCGTACCGGCCTCCTCGCCGCCGCCGTTGAGCGACAGCGCGGCCACACCCCCGAAGCCGACGAGCACACCCGCCACCGTCAGCAGCGCGGGCCTGTCGCGCGCGATGATCCGGAACACGACCAGCCACAGCGGCACGCTGGCCACGAGCAGCGCGGCCAGCCCGCTGGAGATGTGCTGCTCGGCCACGGCCACCATGCCGTTGCCGCCGGTCAGCAGCAGCAGGCCGACCAGCGCGGCGCCGCCGAACTGGCGCGGCGTCATCGTGAACGCGGCCGTGCCCTTCTTGATGAGCAGGAACCCCGCCAGCAGGAGTGAGGCGGTGACAAAGCGCGTGGCGCCGTGCAGCAGCGGCGGCAGCGTCTCGATCGCGATTCTGATGCCGAGGTACGTCGAGCCCCACACGACGTAAACGATCGCCAGCGCGCCCCAGATGAGGAGCGGGGATCGGCTGACAGGAGCGTTTGCACTCATGGCTCATGACTGTACAGCCCGGGTACGACAGATCACCTGCGAATATCAGCCCTTGAACCCCCAAGGCCGACCCATCGGGCACTCAGGTCATTTCTGACGTCCGCGCGGCCATCCGCACACGCCCGCGCACCTCCCGTTCGTGCGCCCCGCACGGCCTGCGCAGCTCCCGTTCGTGCGCCTCGCGCGGCCTGCGCAGCTCCCGTTCGTGCGCCCCGCGCGGGCCTGCCCGCACTGGCCGCGTGCCCCACCCGCCCCGCCGCACGCGTGGGCCGTGTCCGGGCGCGCGGCGGTCACTCGACGGGACGTAACCGGGTGGGTCGGCGGGAGCGCTTACAGGGCCGGTTCTGGGCGCCGTTCAGGATGGCCGAATCCCGAGAGCCACCCCTACGGCGGCGGGCGCTCACAGCGCCGTACAGGCCCGCACAGCCCCTATTCCGCCGCCCACCCCGGCCGTCATTTCCTCAACAAACCCGAAAAAGCCCCAGAAAAGGCGCAAAAGGGTACGAAAACGTACGTTGCGCAGGCGGAGCGTCACACCGGATCGTCGACGATGGTGAGGATTTGGTGCCCCCGTCCGAATCCCGTCGATCGGGGGCGTGGGAGAACATACCCGCATCTCCACGGGTCAACCAATCCGTTCACAAAAGTGCGCCCGCAATGTTCCTGAAGCCGACACGCTCCGGTCAACGTCCGGACCAAGAAAGAGGCCGGCACGCTCCAGTCAAGGTCCGGACCAAGAAGAAGGCCGGCCCGCGCAGAGCGGACCGGCCTCGTCGTCCCGGCTCAGCGGGGTCCGAGCTTCTCCACGATCAGCCGGTAGAGCTGCCGTGGACGCCCAGGCTGCGGCGTGCGGTTCGGCGGAAGCGGCCACGCGAGTCCCTCGTCAACCAACGTGCGCAGCAACCGCCGTGCCGTACGCGGCGTCACCCCGAGCATCTTGCCCGCCCCTTCGGCGTCGACCACCGTGTCGCCGCCTTCGAGCTTGGCCGCCAGCCGGGCCAGTACCTCCACTCCTTTCGGTTTCAATGCGGTGGCCCCGGTCGGCGGCATCCGCGGAGCCGGGATCAGCGCCCGCCCCTCGCGGTCCACCGCGAAGCCCTGTGCCTGCTTGCCCGCCTGCGTGCGCGCCAGCGCGGCGCGGGCGTGCGACTCGGCGTCGTGCGTCGTGCGGCCCATGCCCACGCCGACCTCGACCGCCAGCCCCAGCTCGTCCCTGATCCTGGCGGCGAAAGGCAACACCCTGAACCCGTCCGTGGCCGCCGCGATCGAGCCTCTGGTGGCGGTCACCAGGTAGCTGTGATCGTCGATGGGCCAGACGGTGGCGTTGATGCGGTTCGCCTCCTGGACCAGCAGCCGGTGCAGCGACAGCCGCAGCTCGTCGCGCCAGTAGCGGGGCGCCGCACGCCGCACGGGCTCGCGCAGCGTCGGCACCTCCACCAGCACGACGGTGAGCTGCGACTCCTCCAGGCGGTGGTGCGCTCCGAGCAGCGCCGCGGTGTGCAGCGCCGTACGGACCGCCGCCGAGGTCGGCTTGATCCTGATGACGGGCACGCCCGCCGTCTGCAGGCGTTCGGCCACCGCGGGCAGGCACGTGAGCGCGCCCGTGGTGGCCCCCTGCCGGGCGAGGCGTTCGTGGTAGGCCGCGATGGTGCCGGTGGCGCCCGGCTCGTCGCGGCTGTGCACGTCCGTCGCGGGGATGCCGAGGTCGGTGTACGCCTCCTCGACGTCGGCCCTGGTGACCACGTCGATGCTGACCCGTTTCGGGTCGATGCGGGTGTCGAGCGCCGCCTTGGCGAGCGCCGCCACCAGTGCCGCTCCGCCGAGCTGCACGTACGTCGCGGGCATCGTCAGCACGCCTGAACGCCGGGCCAGGTCGTAGGGGACCGGGCTGGCGAACAGGCACGCGTCGACACCGGGACCGAGCCGCGTCACCTTGTCGGGCGCCTCCTGCTCGTCGCGGTAGGCCGCGGCGACCAGGCGACACGGCAGCGGCGCCGCGGCGTGACCCATCAGCATGACTCGCTCGACCAGGTCGTGGGGTCCGACCACGCCGATGGTGAGGTCCGGTGTCATAGCGCCCGGGCGTGACACTCGGGGAGTTTCTTCGGCCCTCTCGACCAATGTTCGTCCCATCCTGCCGTCCGTTGCAGTGCTCTCTTTTGGAACGATCGCTCGCGGGGGCCGTAATGTCACGCCCGACTTTTCCGGAAAGCCGTTCTGCTGGACCGTCCGACTACGTGTTTTGGCAGCTCAACGCCACTTTTCTGGCGTTTTTAGCGCTCAGAAATCTCTCGTGTAATGTCCGCTCCGAGAGCACGCATTCGCGCCGCGAGATGTGCGTGGCCGCGGTCGATCAGGTAACCGGAGTCGATCACCGTCTCGCCCTCGGCGGCCAGCCCGGCCAGCACGAGCGCGATGCCCGATCGCAGATCGTGAGCGGTCACGTGCGTTCCGGTGAGCGGCGTACGGCCACGGACGATGGCCCTGCTGCCCTCCACCTCGACGTTGGCGCCCATCTTGTTGAGCTCGCCGGCCAGCGCGAAGCGGCCGTCGAAGATGCGCTCGTGGATGTAGCTGGTGCCGTCGGCGAGCGCCGCGACGGTCATCATCGGCGACTGCAGGTCGGTGGCGAAGCCCGGGTAGGTGTCGGTGATGATGTTGATCGGGCGCAGCGGGCCGTCGCAGCGTACGTGCAGGACGGCGCCCTGCCGGTGGAACTCGACGCCCATCTGCTCCAGCTTGTAGCGCACGACGCCGAGGTCGAGGCCGGTGCCGACGAGGCTCAGCTCGCCCTGGGTGATCGCCGCCGCCATGGCGAAGACGCCGGCGTCGAGGCGGTCGGGCATGACGGTGTGCTCGACGGCGTGCAGCTCGTCGACGCCCTCGACGGTGATGAAGCCCGTGCCGCCGCCGCTGATGCGCGCGCCCATCTTGCCGAGCATGTCGATGACGTCGAGCACCTCGGGCTCAAGGGCGGCGTTCTCGATCACCGTGGTGCCCTTGGCTAGGCAGGCGGCCATGATGAGGTTCTCGGTGCCGGTGTGGGACGGGGTGTCGAGGTAGAGGGTGGCGCCGGTCAGGCCGGCCGCCTTGACGTGGATGACGGTCTCGCCCTCGTCGACGACCGCGCCCAGGCGCTTGTAGCCGAGGTAGTGGAAGTCGAGGTTGCGGCTGCCGAGGTTGCAGCCGCCGACGCCCTCCACGACGGCTTCGCCGAGGCGGTGCAGCAGTGCGGGGGTGAACAGCACCGACCCGCGGAAGCGCCGGGCGATCTCGGCGGGCAGGACGGGGCTGCTGACCTTGGAGGCGTCGATGACCAGCGTGCGCTCGGCTTCGTGCAGTTCGACGTACGCGCCGACCGCTTCGGCCAGCTCGACCGCGCGGCGCACGTCCTCGATGATCGGCACGTTGCGCAGGACGGTGCGGCCCTTGGCGGCGAGCAGGGCCGCACCGATCATGGGAAGCACGGCGTTCTTCGCGCCCTGGATGAACGCGGTTCCACGCAGTGCGTTGCCACCGCGCACGCGGTAACGGACCATTTCGTGCGGCTCCTTGATTTCCGGTGAGGCTCGGACGGGCCAACAGTAGTCGCTCACACCACTTGGCCCAGCCGAATCATCCGCTAAAGGGAGCCCCCGTGATGCGCTCATACGCTTCTAGGTATCGCTGCCGGGTGCGCTCGACGATGTGGTCCGGAAGGCGCGGTGGGGGGTTTCCGGTGGATTTGTCCCATCCGGATTCGGGCGATAGCAGCCAATCGCGTACAAATTGCTTGTCAAAAGAAGTCTGACTGCGGCCGGGCTGCCACTCGTCTGCAGGCCAGAACCGCGACGAGTCGGGAGTGAGCACCTCGTCGCCCAGCGTGAGCACGCCGTCGGAGTCCCAGCCCAGCTCGATCTTCGTGTCGGCCACGATGATGCCGCGCTCGGCCGCGATCTCCGCGCCGCGCTCGTAGACGGCCAGCGTGATCCGGCGCAGCTCCTCGGCGGTCTCCGCGCCGACCTCCGCCACGACCCGCTCGTACGAGATCGGCTCGTCGTGCTGACCCTGCGGCGCCTTGGTCGACGGCGTGAAGATGGGCTCGGGCAGCCTGGAGCCGTCCTCCAGCCCCGGCGGCAGCGGCACTCCCGACACCGTGCCCGTGGCGCGGTATTCGCTCAGCCCGCCACCCGTCAGATAGCCCCTGGCCACGCACTCGACCGCGACCATCTTCAGCGGCCTGCACACCACGCTGCGGGCGTCGTCGCCACGCTTGACGACGTGGTTGGGCACGACGTCCTTGAGCTGGTCGAACCACCACAGCGAGAGCTGGGTGAGGATGGCCCCCTTGTCGGGGATGTCGGGCTCAAGGATGTGATCGAAGGCCGAGATCCGGTCGGATGCGACCATCACCAGCAGGCCGTCGTCCGTCTCGTAGAGATCGCGGACCTTGCCAGAGTGCACATGCTTCACGGGTCAAGTCTGCCACCGGCCGCCCGCCCCGGCGGGCGAGGGGGCACGTCCGGCGGGCCCGGCGGGCGAAGGGCCATGCGGCCCCTCGCCCGCGGCGTCACATCACTTCACGGTCGCGAAGTTCATGCGGTGGTCACTTCACGGTGGCGATGTCCGTACGGTGGTGCGAGCCGCGCATCTCGATGCGGCCGACCAGCTCGTACGCCGCCCGCCGCGCGCTCTCCTGGTCGGGCCCGTGGCCGATGACGTTGAGCACCCGGCCGCCGGCCGAGACGATCTCGCCGTCCTTCCACGCCGTACCGGCGTGCAGCACGTACGCGTTGTCGGTGGACTGCAGGCCGCGGATCACGTCGCCCTTCACCGGCGAGTCGGGGTAGCCCTCGGACGCCACCACCACGCACACCGCCGAGCCGGCCTTGAAGACCGGGTCGAGCCCCAGCTCACCGGTGGCGCAGGCCATGAGCAGCCCGCCGAGCGGCGTCTCCAGCCGGTCGAGCAGCACCTGGGTCTCGGGGTCGCCGAAGCGGGCGTTGAACTCCACCACTTTCGGGCCCTTCGAGGTGAGTGCCAGCCCGACGTACAGCACGCCCTGGTACGGCAGCCCGCGCCGGGTCAGCTCGCCGATCGTCGGATGCACGATCTCCCGCATGACCTGCTCGGTCAGCCCGTCGGGTGCCCACGGCAGCGGCGTGTACGAGCCCATGCCGCCGGTGTTGGGGCCCTGGTCGCGGTCGTAGGCGCGCTTGAAGTCCTGGGCGAGCTGCAGCGGCACCGCCGTGCTGCCGTCGCACAGCGCGAACAGCGACACCTCGGGCCCGTCGAGGTACTCCTCGATCACCACCCGCTCGCAGGCCCGCGCGTGGGCGAGCGCCTTGTCGCGGTCCTCGGTCACGACGACGCCCTTGCCCGCCGCGAGCCCGTCGTCCTTGACGACGTACGGGGCGCCGAACTCGTCGAGCGCCGCCGCCGCCTCGGCCTCGGTCGTGCAGGTGCGCGAGCGCGCGGTCGGCACGTCGGCGGCCGTCATGATCTCCTTGGCGAACGACTTGGAGCCCTCGATCATGGCCGCGTCGCGCGAGGGACCGAAGCAGGCGAAGCCCGCCTCGCGTACGGCGTCGCTCACCCCGGCCACGAGCGGCGCCTCCGGCCCGATCACCACCAGATCGACCCGCAGTCTGGTCGCCAGCCCCGCCACCTGCTCGGGGTCGAGCGGATCGACGGGATGGACGGTGGCGACCTCCTCGATGCCAGGATTGCCTGGCGCACAGTGAAGCTCGCTGACCTGCGGATCGAGCTTGAGTGAACGGCACAGGGCGTGCTCACGCCCTCCGGAACCAATGACTAGAACGCGCACGCGCCCCATTCTCGCAGGCCCACCACCACCCACGAGTCCCCCGCCCACCCGCCGAGACGCGGCTCTTCGGCGGGGCGGGGTGCGTCCTTCGGTGGGGTCGGGGCTGCTGATCTTCGCTTCGGAGGGGTGTTGCCCCGGCTTCGCCGGGTCTGTCCCGCCGGCGGTGTGTCCGGCGGACTTCGCCGTGGTCGGGTGGGGCCGTCCGGCTGACCCTGCGCTCCGGCGCTCCCGCCGTACTTCGGTGCTGTCCTTCGGGAAGAGGAGGAGGTGGCAGCCGCTGCGTCGGGCCGTCCACGGCCGGGCGCTCGCGGTGGTCGGCGAGGGCCGTTTCGCCGACCCGCCGTCGCGACGCTCCCGCCGTATTTCGGTGCTGTCCTTCGGGAGACGGGGGCGGCAGGGGGGAGCCGTGCGGCTCGGTCGCTTCGGTGCTGCCCGGTGTGCCGGGTTCCGGCCTCGGAGGGGCGCCGCCCTGGCTTCCGCCGGGCCGCCGAGCCGCCGGGTCGGCTCCGTGCTCGGCGGACTTCGCCGGATGGGCCCCGAAGGACAGTACCGAAGTGCGGACAGGCCCTCGCAACGGCGGGCCCCGGGGTACGGCGGCGGGGATGGCGGAATAGGCAAGAAACTTTGTGGAGTTCTACATCGGCGGGGGCCTGGGGGCGAGTATCGTCAGATGGGTTCTTCCCGCCTGTGGTAGGTTAGGGCGGCTCTACGGCGTCTCGTGTGATTGGAGGTGGTCCGGGATGAATCCTGGTGATCCCAGCAGTACGTGCTCGCACACGTACACCGTGCATACCCCCGACCACTCCAATTCGGCAGCCTGATCGTGCCTCCACGCATGTGTGTTTGATTGAGGTGACTTCGTCGCGCGTGGAGCGTGCCTGGTCGGGCGGAAAGGGACTGCCATGCGCTCGTCCACCCTTTTCCGTCGCATCAACCGACACTCGTCCGTACCTACGCGTGCCAAGCATCAGCACGTGAAGCCCCCGGCACCGGTACGCGTGCCGCCGGGCGACTCCGTCGTCGAGTTCGGCGCCTACGTCCAGGGCAAGAAGATGCCCGCGCCCGGCATCGTCGAGGCGCTGGAGCTCGTACGCGAGCACAACGCGACCTCCGACGGCGCGAACGCCTTCGTCTGGGTCGGCCTGCACGAGCCCGCCGCTCCCGAGGTGGAGTGGCTGGCCGGCGTGTTCGGCCTGCACCCGCTGGCCGTCGAGGACGCGGTCAAGGCCCACCAGCGCCCCAAGGTCGAGCGGTACGGCGACTCGCTGTTCATGGTGCTCAAGACCGTCGCCTACCTCGACCACGAGCAGCCGGGCGACGGCAGCGAGATCATCGCCACCGGCGAGATCATGATGTTCCTCGGCGCGGACTTCGTGGTGACGGTGCGCCACGGCCGCCATTGTCCGCTCGGCGGGGTGCGCGAGCGCCTTGAGGACAAGCCGGAGCTGCTCAGCCGCGGCCCCTCCGGTGTGCTGCACGCGATCGCCGACCACGTGGTGGACCAGTACCTCCAGGTGGCCGACCTGATGCAGCTGGAGCTGGAGGAGGTCGAGGCGACCGTGTTCGCCGACGTCAGCTCCCGCGACATCAACCGCATCTACCAGCTCAAGCGCGAGATGCTGGAGATGAAGCGGGCGGTCACGCCGCTCCAGGCGCCGCTGCAGGCGCTGCCCCAGCGCCGCGTCATCCCGTCGGAGATGCGCGAGTACTTCCGCGACGTCGGCGACCACCTGTCCCGGGTGTGCGAGCAGGTGGAGTCGTCGAACGAGCTGTGCAACTCGATACTGCAGGCCGCGCTGGCGCGCTCCAACGCGCTCGCCAACGAGGACATGCGCAAGATCTCGTCGTGGGTGGCCATCCTGGCCGTGCCCACGATGATCGCCGGCATCTACGGCATGAACTTCGACTTCATGCCCGAGACCAACCAGGTGTGGGGTTATCCGGCGGTGCTGGGCGTCATGGTGACGGTCTGCGTGCTGCTGCACCGGGGCTTCCGTCGTAACGGCTGGCTCTGAAGCCTGAGCCACGCCCCGGTGCGGCTCACACGCCGACCGGCTTGAGCGGGCCGACCGGTTCGGGAAGCTCGAGCCCCCGCTCCCGCCACAGCTCCCGCATCCGGTCGGGGTAGTCGGTGACGATCCCGGCCGCGCCCAGATCCAGCATCCGCGCCGCCAGGGCGGTGTCGTTGACGGTCCACACCGCGACGTCGAGCCCGGCGGCCCGCGACTGCGCCATCAGCGTCTCGTCGACCATGATGTGCTCGGGCGAGAGCGTGGTGGCGCCCGCATCGCGCGCCGCCGCAGGCACATCGTCGCCGACGCCCTCGTTCCAGTGCAGGGTGTCGAGCTCGATCAGCGCGAAGCGCCGCGTGCCGGGCGCGAGCTTCTCGGCGTGCCTGATGATCCGCCAGTCGAAGCTGAGTATGGCCGCGTTGTCGAGCCTGCGGTGCCGTTCGAGCTCTTCGAGCACGAGCTCGGTGAACATGTGCGGGTCCGACGTCAGGTGCGGCCGCGTCGGGTCCGACTTCAGCTCGACGTGCACCCGTACGCCATCGGCCTCGTAGGCGTTGATCAGCCCCAGCACCGCGCCGAGCGTCGGCATGCGGGTCTCGGGCATGGGGACCTGAGTCATGGCGAACGGGTCGTTGGGGTGACGCGGCACGCGTACGCCCACGTCGAGCGTGCGCAGCTGTGCCAGCGTCAGGGAGTTGATGGGCTTGCCGACGTAGGGGTAGAGGGGATCGCCGGGATAGGCCGGACGCCGGTCGGCGCTGGTGACGGCCGACACCGTCAGGTCGTGCGTGAGCACGAGGCGGCGGTCGGCGGTGAGCGCGACATCGAGCTCCAGCGCGTGGACGCCCAGCTCCATCGTGCGGCTCATCCCGGGCAGGGTGTTCTCCGGCCAGAGGCCGCGAGCCCCCCGGTGACCATGTATCTCAACGCGCACACCCGGGACCCTACCTGGCCGGAGGCTCTTGAAGGCAGAGCCACGCCGTGTCCTTTTCATCCTGATACGCCCGGTCGGGTGAATCAGGCCAGACAATAGGCTGTTCGTCATGACGGAGGTTCTCAAGTCAGCCCATTTCCCGACAGTACGGGCGTGGGTTGACGGCTGGGTCATCTCCCGCAAAGCCCCCCGGCCCGTACGCGAACCGTGGGGCCTGCGCGTGGACGTCGGGCTGCCCGGCCACGTGGCCCGCCACATCGTCTCGGCGCCGACGCCCGAGATCCTCCGCCGCCTGACGGCCACCATCCGCACCCCGGGCACCTGGCTCAAGCTCTGCGCCCCGCCCGAGGCCGTGGCCCCGCTGCTGCCCGAGCCCTGGGCCGTACAGGACCCGGAGTTCATGATGACCGCCCGCCTGGTCCGCGACCCCGTGCCCGCGCCCGACGGCTACACGCTGGCCGTCACCACCCGCGCCGGCGTCACCGTCGCCAGGGTGCTGACCGCGGCGGGCGAGGTCGCGGCGCGCGGCCAGTTCGCCATCGCGGGCGAGACCGCCGTCATCGACCAGGTGGAGACCGCCGCGAACCACCGCCGCCGCGGCCTCGGCACCGTCGTGATGAAGACGATCGCGACCGCGGCCACCTCGATGGGCGCCACCAACGGCGTCCTGGTGGCCACCGCCCAGGGGCGCGCGCTCTACTCCACGCTCGGGTGGACCCTGCACACCCCCATGACGGCGGCCGTCCTCACGGGGTAGCGGCTCAGACCAGCGGGCGCACCACGATCGTCTGGTCGCGGCCGGGGCCCACGCCGATGGCCGAGATCGGCGCGCCGCTCATCTCCTCGATGGCGCGCACGTACGCCTGCGCGTTCGGCGGCAGGTCCTCGAACGACTTGGCGCTGGAGATGTCCTCCTGCCAGCCGGGCAGCTCCTCGTAGACCGGCACCGCGTGGTGGAAGTCGGTCTGCGTCATCGGGATCTCCTCGTGCCGCACGCCGTCCACGTCGTACGCCACGCACACCGGGATCCGCTCAAGCCCCGACAGCACGTCCAGCTTGGTCAGGAAGTAGTCGGTGATGCCGTTGATCCGGGTCGCGTACCGGGCGATCACCGCGTCGAACCAGCCGCAGCGGCGGTTGCGGCCGGTGGTCACGCCGTACTCGCCGCCGGTCGTGCGCAGCCACTCGCCCATCTCGTCCTCCAGCTCCGTCGGGAACGGGCCGGAGCCGACGCGCGTGGTGTACGCCTTCAGAATGCCGATGATCTTCGTCAGCCGGTTCGGCGGGATGCCCGCACCCGCGCACGCACCACCCGAGGTGGGCGAGGAGGAGGTGACGAACGGGTACGTGCCGTGGTCGATGTCCAGCAGCGTGCCCTGACCGCCCTCCAGCAGCACGAACTTGTCCTCGTCCAGCGCCTTCGACAGCACCAGCGAGGTGTCGGCGATGTGCGGCTTGAGCCGCTCGGCGTAGGCGAGGTACTCGTCCAGCACCGCCGCCGGGTCGATGCCGCGGCGGTTGTAGACCTTGGTCAGCACCTGGTTCTTCTCGGTCAGCGCGACCTCGATCTTCTTCGCCAGGATGCCCGGGTCGAGCAGGTCCTGGACGCGCACGCCCATCCGGGCGATCTTGTCGCCGTACGCGGGCCCGATGCCGCGCCCGGTGGTGCCGATCCTGGCCTTGCCCAGGTAGCGCTCGGTCACCTTGTCCAGGGCCTTGTGGTGCGGCATGATCAGGTGCGCGTTCGCCGAGATCAGCAGCCGCTCGGCGGAGATGCCCCGCTCGGCCAGCCCGTCGATCTCGCCGAGCAGCACACCCGGGTCTATCACCACGCCGTTGCCGATCACCGGTACGACGTCCGGTGACAGAATCCCCGTGGGGAGCAGGTGCAGCGCGTACTTCTGATCACCGATGACCACGGTGTGACCCGCGTTGTTGCCCCCCTGATAGCGGACGACATAGTCGACGTCGCCACCGAGCAGGTCGGTGGCCTTGCCCTTGCCCTCATCGCCCCATTGGGCACCCACGAGTACGGCAGCCGGCATGGTTCAGTCTCCCGAGCACAAAACGAAAACCCCTGGCGCAAGCGCGACAGGGGCTCTTGCGTAGAGAGACTACCCGAACGTGCCTATTCGTCCCAAGGGTCAGCCCTTGGTCAGCGCGTCGTATCCGCTCTCCGTGCTGTCCTTGAGGAACTGCAGGCAGCGTTCGGCCTCGTCCTTCTCGCCGATCGCCTGAGCGGCGCGGTGCAGCGCGTACAGGCAGCGCAGGAAGCCGCGGTTGGGCTCATGCTCCCAGGGGATCGGGCCGTGTCCCTTCCAGCCGTTACGGCGCAACTGGTCGAGCCCGCGATGGTAGCCCGTACGGGCGAAGGCGTAGGAGGTCACGGCGTGGCCCTGGGCGAAGTATTCCTCCGCCAGCGCGGCCCACGCAGCCGGGTAGGCGGGGAAACGCGCGGCCACGTCGGCCGCCTTGGCACCGGATTCCAGTGCCTGCCTGGCCTCGGGCAGGTCCGGCAGCTTGGTCGGGGGCGGCCCGGCGAGAAGGTTTTCCATAGGACAAGTCATACCCGCAGGGCCGCCCACATGACTAGGAGATCTTCGTCCCAGCGCTCTTGAGGTGCTGGCACGCCTCGACCACGCGGGCGGCCATGCCGGCCTCGGCGGCCTTGCCGTACGAGCGGGGGTCGTAGGTCTTCTTGTTGCCGACCTCGCCGTCCACCTTCAGCACGCCGTCGTAGTTGCGGAACATGTGGTCGGCGATCGGGCGGGTGAAGGCGTACTGGGTGTCGGTGTCGACGTTCATCTTCACCACGCCGTACGAGATGGCCTCGTGGATCTCCTCCAGCAGCGAGCCGGAGCCGCCGTGGAAGACCAGGTCGAACGGCTTCTCCTTGCCGTACTTGGCGCCCACCGCCTCCTGGATCTCCTTCAGCACGCTCGGCCGCAGCTTGACGTGGCCCGGCTTGTAGACGCCGTGCACGTTGCCGAACGTGGCCGCCAGCATGTAGCGGCCCTTCTCGCCCAGGCCGACGGCCTCGGCGGTGGCCAGCGCGTCCTCGGGAGTGGTGTAGAGCTTCTCGTTGATCTCGCCGACGATGCCGTCCTCCTCACCGCCGACGACGCCGATCTCCATCTCCATGATCACGCGCGCCTTGGCGCACTTGTCCAGGAGCTCCTTGGCGATCTCCAGGTTCTCCTCGAGCGGTACGGCCGAGCCGTCCCACATGTGCGACTGGAACAGCGGGTCGAGACCCTTGTTGACCCGCTCGATCGAGATGTCGAGCAGCGGCCGCATGTAGCCGTCGAGCTTGTCCTTCGGGCAGTGGTCGGTGTGCAGCGCCACCGTGACCGGGTACTTCGCGGCCACCACCCGGGCGTACTCCGCGAGCGCCGTCGCGCCCGTGACCATGTCCTTGACCGTGCTGCCCGAGAGGTACTCGGCGCCGCCCGTGGAGACCTGGATGATGCCGTCACTCTCGGCCTCGGCGAAGCCACGCAGGGCGGCGTTCAGCGTCTGGGAGGAGGTGACGTTGATCGCCGGGTAGGCGAATCCGCCGGCCTTGGCCCGGTCGAGCATCTCAGCGTAGACCTCTGGAGTCGCAATAGGCATGATTCATCTCCCTGAGAAGTTGCGGCTTCGCGCCAGGGCCCAGTATCCCGGCTCACTACCCGCTGTGGTAGAGACAACGCGCGCTTCATGGTCTGTAGTGGAGACAACACGTCTTTGACGGCAGATGACGGGGACAGCATCCTTGAAGGTCATCTGCCGCATCCCGGCTACAGGTAGGCTCTCCGCCGTGGACTGGCTCTTGAATCTCCTTGACCCGACATGGTGGCTGACCATTCTGGGCGCTTTCGCCACCATCGGCGTTCTCGCCATCATCTTCGCCGAAACGGGTCTGCTCCTAGGGTTCTTCCTGCCCGGCGACTCGCTCCTGGTGGCCGCGGGGATTTTCAGCTCGGCCTCGGTCGCGCAGGGCATGGGCATCGAACCGCTCTCCTTCCCCGTCCTGGTGATCGGCACACCGCTGTGCGCCATCGCGGGCGCTCAGCTCGGACATTTCCTCGGCATGCGTTTCGGCCGCAAGATGTTCGACAAACCCGATTCCCGGCTGTTCAAGCGCGAACACGTCGTCAGGGCCGAGGAGTTCTTCGAGAAGTTCGGTCCCGCCAGGGCGGTGATTCTGGCGAGGTTCGTGCCGATCGTCCGCACGTTCATGAATCCCGTCGCCGGCGTGCTGCAGATGAGCAGCAAGCGATTCTTCATCTGGAACGTCGTCGGCGGCGTCATCTGGGTCGAGGGCCTCATCCTGCTCGGCAACTTCCTCGGCGCCCAGGTCGATCCCAAGCAGATCGACAAGTACATCCTGCCGGGCGTCTTCCTGATCGTGTTCATCTCGCTGATCCCGATCATCGTCGAGGCCATCAAGCACCGCCGCGCCGGCAAGCGGCTCCCCGAGCCCAGCGGCAAGCACCACCGCGTGCCCTCGAGCTTCGACGGCCAATACTGACCGCTCGTGAGCCGGGCGGGGCGGATCGTCTCCAGGTACGCTGCCCCCTGTGGGACGCCACAGGTCTGAACCGATGGGCCTCGCCCGATTAGCGCTCCTCGTCGTGACCGCGCTGGCCGTCGTGGCACTCCTCTTCGTCGGCGGCCGCGCCCTGCTCGGCATGCTCGGCGACGCGGCCGGTGAGACCGCACGCGAACGCTCCTCCCCGGCGCCCGACGGGGGCACGGAGGCGGACACGCAGGCGGACGCAGAGACGGACGCAGAGACGGGCGCTGAGACCCCCTCTGCCAGTGCGCGGGTGCCCACCGTACGCATCGAATGCATCGCCGAGACCTGCCCCCTCGTCACAGTCCGCGTACCGGGTGGGGACGTGCTTCTGTACCGGGACATGGCGCGGGGCGAGGAGGTCAGCTACTTCGAGCCGGAGCTGGACGTGGTGCTGAGCGACGCCGCCACGGTCCGCGTCACGGAGAACGGCGAACTCCGCCCCCAGGGCGCCCCGGGCAAACGCGAAGCCTTCACCGCCACCGCCCCCGACTGACCCGAACCGCTGCGTCGGCCGCGACCTGGCGGTCTCGGCCGTTGTGCGCTCAGGTCCGAGATCGGGCCCCGGTCGGCCTCGGCAGCGGTGTGATCAGAGACCGAGATCGGCCCCGGCCGGGAGCGGTGTGCTTAGAGTCTGAGATCGGCCCTGGCCCGAAGTGGTGTGCTCAAAGTCCGAGATCGGCCAGCGTGTACGCCGAGCGGTATTCGAGCCCCTCGGCCGCGATCCGCTCGGTGGCGCCACGGTCGACGATCGTCGCGACCGCCACCACCTCGGCGCCCGCCTCACGCAGCGCTTCCACGGCCGTCAGCGGGGACGAGCCGGTGGTCGAGGTGTCCTCGACGACCAGCACCCGCCGTCCCTTGACCTCGGGCCCCTCGATGCGCTTCTGCAGGCCGTGCGCCTTCTGCGCCTTGCGCACCACGAACGCGTCGAGCGTACGGCCCCGCGCCGCCGCCGCGTGCAGCATCGCGACCGCCACAGGATCGGCCCCCATCGTGAGCCCGCCGACGGCGTCGTAGTCGAGGTCGCCGGTCAGGTCGAGCATCACGCGGCCGACGATCGGCGCCGCCACGCCGTCGAGCGTGATGCGCCGCAGGTCGAGGTAGAAGTCGGCCTCCTTGCCCGAGGACAGGATGACCTTGCCGTGCACGATGGCCTTCTTCGTGATCTCGGCCAGGAGGGTGTCGCGATCCGTCATGCGTCCAAGCTTAGGCTCCTGATCAAAACGGCCCTCCGCCGGTACGCCGCAGGCGCACCGCCCCCTGCTTCCGCCTGCTCGCCCCCGGTCGGTGACGCCCTCACGCCGCAGGCGCGGATCGCCCGCCCTCGCGGGTGCCCGCCGCCCGCACTCGCTGAGGTGCGCCGCCCGCGTTACGTGCCGCCCGTGCTGCGCGCCACTGCGCTTCGCGGTGGCCCGCTGCTCGCGCTTCTCGCCTTGCTCGGGCAATGGCCCTCGCACTTACCGGTGCCGCACAGCCACGCCTCACCTGCGCCTTCCGCTCACGTTGGCTGGTGTGCGCGGTGGGCGTGCGGTGGGGCGGCTTGTGTCAGCTCGTGTCGGTTCGTGGCGGCTGGCGTGCGCTGCGGGGGCGCGGCTCGCTTGTTCGCGCCGAGGCACGCGCGGCCGCCACGCTGCCTTGCTCGTCGGCGCACGTCCTCGCCACGGCGTGCGCCGGTGTTCGTGCTCGCCGGCGCATGCCCTCGCCACGGCGTGCGCCGGTGCTCGTGCTCGCCGCCCTGCCCGCGCCGCTCTCCCGTGGCCGCCGGTCCGCGGCTCGCCGATAGCAAGGCTGCGGTCGCGCGGAGTAAAGGGCCGTGCGCGGTTTAGTCAACAGGGGGAGTGCGGAATGATTGCGCGGGCAACCCCGCGTAATCGTGAGGTCACTATGGGTACCGTATCGGCACAGAGCGACGCAGAGCTCCTTCAGGCGGTCAGAGAGGGCAATGCCGCTGCTTACGGGCAGCTCTACGAGCGCCACGTGGTAGCGGCGCGTGCCATGGCCCGGCAGCTCGTCAGGAGTGCCGAGGCCGAGGACGTGGTGGCGGAGGCGTTCACGAAGATCCTCGACCTGGTGGGCAGGGGTGGCGGGCCCGACACGGCCTTCCGCACCTACCTGCTGACCGTCGTGCGCCGCACGGTCCACGACCGCTCCCGCGTGGAGAGCCGCCAGGTGAGCTCGGGCGAGATCGAGCAGTACGACCCCGGGGTGCCGTTCATCGATCCCGCGCTGGCGGGGCTGGAGAAGTCGCTGATCGCCAGGGCGTACCTGTCGCTGCCCGAACGGTGGCGGGCCGTGCTGTGGCACACGGAGGTCGAGCGGCTCAAGCCGGCGGATGTGGCGCCGCTGCTGGGCCTGTCGGCCAACGGCGTGGCGGCGCTGGCGTACCGGGCCAGGGAAGGGCTGCGGCAGGCGTACCTGCAGCTGCACCTGGGCGCGCCGCCGCAGCGCGAGTGCCGTCCTGTGCTGAGCAAGATGGGGGCGTACGTACGCGGCGGTTTGGCCAGGCGCGAGTCCAAGGCGGTGGACGAGCACGTCAAGTCGTGCGAGGAATGCAATGGGGTGCTGCTCGAGCTGACCGACGTCAACCGCGGGCTGCGCGTCATGGTGGGCCCGCTGATCGCCGGGCCGATGTTCGGCGGCTACGCGGCGGCGCTGGCCAAGGCCACGGCGACCGGCGGCGCGGGCGGTCTGCTCGGCATGCTGCGGCGGCTGCGGCGGACGCCCAGGCAGCAGCAGGCCATGATGGCGGGCGGCACGGCCGTGCTGGTGGCCACGGCGGCCGGGCTGCTGCTGGTCTCCGACGAACGTCCGCTGCAGGCCGCGCATCCGGCGGCCACGCCGGTCGCGCAGTCGCCGGTCACGCCCGATCCGGTGCCGGTGCCGGTCGATGCGCCATCCGATGCCGAGACCCCCGTGCCGGTACGGGCGCCGAGCCCGAGCGAGGCGCCGGCCAGGGTGCCGCCGCCCGTCAAGACGGCCAAGCCCGGCCCCGCCCGGCTGCGGGTCACGATCGAGCCGCTGGGCGCGCTCGTCCGGGCCGAGACCGGCCTGATCGCGCTGCGCCTGCGCAACTACGGCGGTTCCGCGAGCGCGAGCCTGTCCGCCGACGTACGCCTGCCCTCCGGCGTGACCCTCATCCCCGCCCCGGTGGCCCGCCCCGGCTTCGCGGTCCCGGCGGCTCACCCCTTCACGGGCTCCTCCGGTCGGCCGGCGTCGGGAGTTCCGTCTGCTCAGGGGGCCGCTGTCACGGCTCGTGGCGGGGGTGGTGCGGCGGTTGCTGAGGCGGTCGAGCGGGCGGCCGGGCGGAGGTCCGATGAGGCGGCCGGGGCAAAGTCCGACGGGTCCTCCGGTCCGAAGAGCACGATGGACGGGTGGACCTGCCGGCCGTCCTCCGGCGGGGCCACGTGCACGAGGAGGCCGCTGGCGGCGGGGCAGGGGACGGCGGTGTTCCTGCGGGTCCTGGTGGCCGAGAGCGCGCCCGAGGGCGGTGGCCCCTCGGTCCGGGTCGCGGCCGGGTCGCTGCGTGTGCGGGCTAAGGCCAAGCACGGCGTACGCGCGTCCGGCGCGCCCGCCAGGTTCGCCACCGACGGCCCTGTGACGGTACGCGCGATCGGCAACACCCTGCTGACCTGCCCGCGCGAGGTCGCGAGCTGCGCCGAGGCACGCAGGCGGGCGGGCGCCCAGCGCGACAACGACCTGTGGCCGATGATGGCGCTCGATCTCGACGACCGTTCCGAGACCAAGTCATCAAGCGGCGCGAAGCTGACGCTGCCGAAGGGCGGCAAGGTGGTGTGGGCGGGCCTGTACTGGTCGGCGACCGGCGACGAGGCAGGCCCGATCAAGCTGCGGCCCCCGGGGCGGCGGCGCTACGTGACGGTCAAGCCCGCCGACGTGGCGGTGCGCGAGCTGCCGCTCGGCCCGGTCTACCAGGCGTTCGCCGACGTCACCCACCTGGTCGGCAAGAGCGGCACCTACTGGGCGGGCGACGCCCCCATGGAGGAGGGCCCCGCCCGCCACGCGGGTTGGAGCCTGGTGATGATCGTCAGCGACCCGGACGAGCCGTACGGCCAGGCCATGGTGCTCGACACCGCCACCGTGATCGGCGGCGCGTCACGGCGCGTACGCTTCCCGCTCGGCGGACTCACGCCCGCCGCCGCGCCGGCCAGGGCGGAGCTGGTCACCTGGGAGGGCGACGTGGACCTGCGGGGCGACAAGGTCTCGCTGGGCACGGGCGCGCTGACCCCGGTGGGCGGCGACCGCGACCGCTCGAACGTCTTCGACGGCTCATCGCGCGGCGTGCCGGAGCTGACGTTCGGGGTGGACGTCGACACGGTCACCGCCGAGCTGGGCGCCGATCCCGGGCTGACGATCGTCACGGACAAGGACGTGGTGCTGTTCGGAGTGGCCGCGGTGAGCGTACGGGCGAGGCAGTGACCGTGAACGGGACAAACTGGTACGGTTCGGCTGATTGCTCTGGTGAGACGGCGAGTGCTATTCGAATCGTGGTGATTAAGCCTCGCGCGATCACCTGCTTTCATTACCCTGAGAGAGGGCCGCCGAGTCCGGTCTCTGACGGTGCAGAGCCAGCAAGGTCGGACCACCAGGAAAGGGGCGGTGTCAGTGGATCGCTGCGCGCTGTTCGTGGACGCTGGCTATCTGCTGGCTGATGGCGCGATGGCCGTGCACGGCACGCGTCATCGTGAAGCGGTCGCCTGGGATTACCCAGGGCTGCTCCAGCTGATGACCAGTCTGTCGCGTGAGCGCACCGGCCTGCCGCTGCTGCGCTGCTACTGGTACGAGGCGACGGTCGAAGGCCGCCGCACTCCAGAGCACGACGCGCTGGCCGACATCCCCGGGCTTAAGCTGCGGCTGTCGCGCATCAGGCCGGGCCGTCGCGAGGGCGTGGACGCCCAGGTCCATCGCGACCTGATGACGCTCGCCCGCAACAACGCCATCTGCGACGCGGTCGTGGTGAGCGGCGATGAGGACCTGGCGCAGGTCGTGTGCGACGCCCAGGACCTCGGCATCAGGGTCACCGTCATCCACATCGCCGCCGAGGGCGGCTGGGCCGTCTCGCGCTCGCTGCGCCAGGAGTGCGACGACCTCGTGGAGCTGGGAGCGGTCCATCTGCGGCCGTACGTCACGCTCGTCTCCGGTGCCACCGAGGCGTCCAACGGCCACCAGCCGCTCAGCAACGGGCAGGCCGCCCACTCGCTGCCGCCCGCCCAACCGGCTCAGGCCCAGGCTCAGCCCCACCCCGCTCAGCCGGCGCAGCAGCCGTCGCTGCCGGCGTCGTCCTCGCTGCCGCCCATGCCGCAGGCCCCGCAGCCCCAGCAGTCCCAGCAGTCCCAGCAGGGCCAGCAGTCCCAGCAGGGCCAGCAGCTTCAGCAGGGTCAGCAGCCTCAGCAGGCCCAGCAGCTTCAGCAGGGTCAGCAGCCTCAGCAGACGCCGCAGCCCACCGGCAGCCACGCCGCGGGATCGCAGTCGGGCTCCTCGTCCACCGGCAGCCACGCGGCCTCCAACGGGCCGTCGTCGGGCCAGCAGCAGTCGCAGCCCGTGCTGCCGGCGTACGCGAACTATCAGCCCGAGCAGCCGGCGCAGACGCCGCCGCCCGCGCCCGCCAACCCGACCGCCACCGCGCCGGTCCAGGCGCAGCCGCAGTCGTCGCAGAGCGGCAACGGCAGCACCGGCCAGTTCCCGGCCCAGCCGAGCACCTCCTACCAGCAACAGCAGCCGGCGCAGTCGAGCGGCTCCTACCAGCAACAGCAGCCCGCCCAGTCGAACAGCACCTACCAGCCCGCGCAGCTCGGCCCCTACACCGGGCCGCAGCCCGCCCCGATCAACCCGCCCCCCGCCGCCACGGCCGGTGCCACCACGCTGGCCGACGCCGTCAAGTCCGCGCACCGGGAGGGCCACGACTTCGGCGAGTCCGTCGCCCGCGACGCGCCCGCACTCTGGCTGGAGGCCGTGCTGGCACGCAAGCCCCGCATGCCCTCCGACCTGGAGGCCCGCCTGCTCCAGGGCTCGTCGCTGCCGATCGACTTCCTGCTGCACGACGAGGTACGCCACGCCCTGCGGCGCGGCTTCTGGGACGCTTTGGAACGCGCCCGCCACTGACCCTTTCCGGCCAGGGCCGTGGCGAGCGGTGGAGGTCAGGAGAGGGCGTCGAAGCCCGCGCGCAGCCGGGCGACGCGGTCGGCGAGATCGGCGAGCGGCACCGCCAGCGCCGGGTCCTGAGACTTGCGGGCCAGCTCGCGCACCCTGGCCAGCTCGTCCTCGACGGCCGTCAGCCGCCGCGACAGCTCGGGCAGCACCGACGCCTGGTCGCCCGCGCCGGGCGGCAGCTCGCCGCTGAGCCGGTCGCGCAGCATGCTGGCCTGCTCGGCGAGCCGCTTGTTCATGTTGTACAGCTCGGTGAACACCGACACCTTCGCCCGCAGCACCCACGGGTCGAAGGGCTTGGTGAGGTAGTCGACGGCGCCCGCCGCGTAGCCGCGGAAGGCGTAGTCGGGCGCGCTGTCGACCACGGTCAGGAAGATGATCGGGATGTTGCGGGTACGCTCGCGCCGCTTGATGTGGGCGGCCGTCTCGAAGCCATCCATGCCGGGCATGCGAACGTCCAGCAGGATCAGCGCGAACTCGGTGTTGAGCAGCGCTTTCAGCGCCTCCTCGCCCGATCTGGCGCGTACCGGCACCAGGTCGAGCGAGCTGAGGATGGCCTCAAGGGCGATCAGGTTCTCCTCGCGGTCATCGACGAGGAGGATCTTGGCACGCTCCGGCATCGATCACGACCCTTCGGATGGCGGTGCGGACGTGTCGGCCGAGCCGCCGCTTCCCCGGCTGAGCCAGCCGCGCAGGCGCTCGAGCAGGCGGTCGACATCGACGGGCTTGGGAACGTAGTCGGACGCACCCGACGCGATGGACTTCTCCCTGTCGCCGCGCATGACCTTGGCGGTCAGCGCGATGATCGGCAGGTCGGCGAACTGCGGCATGCGGCGGATGGCCGAGGTCGTGGCCCAGCCGTCCATCTCCGGCATCATGATGTCCATCAGCACGAGCGCGACGTCCTCGTTCCGTTCGAGCTGTTCGATGCCTTCCCGCCCGTTCTCAGCGTAGACCACGGTGGAGCCGTGGCGTTCGAGCACGCTGGTCAGCGCGAAGACGTTACGGATGTCGTCGTCGACGATGAGGATCTTCGCGCCGTTGAGCGGGTCGTCGCCCTGCCACTTGCTGGGCGTTTCGACGGGCGGCTCGACCAGCTCGGGCATGGGCAGGTCGAGCGGCAGCGGCGGCTCGGGCACGGTGGTGGCGGCGGTGGTCGTCGCGGCGGTGGCGGTGCCGGTCACCTCCTCCGGCGGCGGCGTCATGAGCTGGCGCCGCGAGGCGGAGCTTCCGTCGGTGGCGGCCAGCGGGCCGGTGTAGGAGGCGGGCAGGTAGAGGGTGAACGTGCTGCCCTTGCCCAGCTCGCTGTCCACGTGGATCTCGCCGCCGAGCAGCCGCGCGATGTCGCGGCAGATGGCGAGGCCGAGGCCGGTGCCGCCGTACTTGCGGCTGGTGGTGCCGTCGGCCTGGCGGAACGCCTCGAAGATGACGTCGCGCTTGTCGGGCGCGATGCCGATGCCGGTGTCGATCACCTGGAACGCCAGCAGGTCCTCGGCGTCGTGCAGCGAGTCGTCGTCGTACTGCACGCCGGGCGGCGCGGTGGAGACGCGCAGCTTGACCTCGCCGCGCGGGGTGAACTTGACCGCGTTGGACAGCAGGTTGCGCAGCACCTGCTGGAGCCGCTGCTCGTCGGCGCGCAGTTCCTGCGGCACGTCGGGCTCGATCTCCACGCTGAAGGCCAGGCCCTTGTCCTGGGCCACCGGCGCGAAGGCGGCCTCGAGCAGCTCGACCATCTTCGGCAGCGACACCTGGATGGGGTGGATGTCCATCCGGCCGGCCTCGACCTTCGACAGGTCGAGCATGTCGTTGATGAGCTGCAGCAGCGCCGAGCCCGCGCTGTGGATGGTCCGCGCGAACTCCACCTGCTGCGATGTGAGGTTGCCCTCGGCGTTCTCGGTGAGCAGCTTGGCCAGCACCAGCAGGCTGTTGAGCGGCGTGCGCAGCTCGTGCGACATGTTCGCGAGGAACTCGGACTTGTAGCGCGAGGACACCGCGAGCTGCTCGGCGCGCTCCTCCAGCGTGCGGCGGGCCTGCTCGATCTGGAAGTTCTGGATCTCGATGGCACGGTTCTGCTTGGCGAGCAGCGCCGCCTTGTCCTCCAGCTCGGCGTTGGACCTGCGCAGCTCCTCCTGCTGGCGCTGCAGCTCGTCGGAGCGCTCCTGCAGCTCGCGGGTGAGCCGCTGCGACTCCTTCAGCAGGTCCTCGGTGCGGGAGTTGGCGATGATGGTGTTCATCGTGACACCGATGGTCTCGACGAGCTGCGTCAGGAAGTCGAGATGCACCTCGCCGAACGGCGTGAACGAGGCCAGCTCCAGCACGCCGAGCACGCGGTTCTCGAACAGGATGGGCAGCACCACGATCTGGGCGGGCGTGGAGCGGCTGAGCCCGCTGTCGATGGTGATGAACTCGGGCGGCACGTCGTCGAGCACGATGTGCCGGCCCTCGGCGGCGGCCTGGCCGACGATGCCCTCGCCGATGGCGAAGCGCCGGCGCGGACCCCGGTCGGGGCGTACGCCGTAGCCGCCGATGAGGATCAGCTCGTTGTCGGCGTCGGGGTCGATGCTGTAGAAGGCGCCGTAGCGGGCCGAGACCAGCGGGGTCAGCTCGCTCATCGTGAGCTTGGCGACTTCGAGCAGGTCGCGGTGGCCCTGCATGAGCCGGGAGATGCGGGCCAGGTTGGACTTGAGCCAGTCCTGCTCCTGGTTGGCCTGCGTGGTCTCGCGCAGGCTGGCCACCATGGAGTTGATGTTGTCCTTCAGCTCGGCCAGCTCGCCCTGCGCCTCAATGGAGATGGAGCGGGTGAGGTCGCCGCGGGCGACGGCGCTGGTCACGGTGGCGATGGCGCGGATCTGCGTGGTGAGGCTGCTCGCCAGCTCGTTGACGCTCTCGGTGAGCCGCTTCCACGTGCCCTCGACGCCTTCGACGCGGGCCTGGCCGCCGAGCTGGCCTTCGGTGCCGACCTCGCGGGCGACGCGGGTGACCTCGGAGGCGAACGACGAGAGCTGGTCCACCATCCGGTTGACGGTGGTCTTGAGCGCGAGGATCTCGCCCTGGGCGTCCACGTCGATCTTGCGGGTGAGGTCGCCGTTGGCGACCGCGGTGGTCACCTCGGCGATGTTGCGCACCTGGTATGTCAGGTTGTTGGCCATCGAGTTGACGTTGTCGGTGAGGTCCTTCCAGACGCCCGACACGCCCTTCACCCGCGCCTGGCCGCCGAGCTGGCCTTCGGTGCCGACCTCGCGGGCGACGCGGGTGACCTCGTCGGCGAAGGACGACAGCTGGTCCACCATCGTGTTGAGGGTGTCCTTCAGCTGGAGCATCTCGCCCTGCGCGTCAACGGTGATCTTCTTCGACAGGTTGCCCTGCGCCACCGCGGAGGACACGGCCGCGATCTGCCGCACCTGCGAGGTGAGGTTGTTGGCCATGGAGTTGACGTTGTCGGTGAGGTCCTTCCAGACGCCCGACACGCCTCTTACCTGCGCCTGGCCGCCGAGCTGGCCTTCGGTGCCCACCTCACGGGCGACGCGGGTCACCTCGGAGGCGAACGACGACAGCTGCTCGACCATCGTGTTCATCGTGGACTTCAGCTCGAGGATCTCGCCCTGGGCGTCCACGTCGATCTTGCGGGTGAGGTCGCCGTTGGCGACCGCGGTGGTGACCTGCGCGATGTTGCGCACCTGGTACGTCAGGTTGGCCGCCATGGAGTTGACGTTGTCGGTGAGGTCCTTCCAGACGCCCGACACGCCCTTGACCTCGGCACGGCCGCCCAGCTTGCCCTCGGTGCCGACCTCGCGGGCCACGCGGGTGACCTCGTCGGCGAAGGACGACAGCTGGTCCACCATCGTGTTGAGGGTGTCCTTCAGCTGCAGGATCTCGCCCTGCGCATCGACGGTGATCTTCTTCGACAGGTCGCCCTTGGCCACGGCCGTCGCCACCGTCGCGATGCTGCGCACCTGCGAGGTGAGGTTGTTGGCCATGGAGTTGACGTTGTCGGTGAGGTCCTTCCAGACGCCGGACACGCCGGTCACCCGCGCCTGGCCGCCGAGCTGGCCTTCGGTGCCGACCTCGCGGGCCACGCGGGTGACCTCGTCGGCGAAGCCGGAGAGCTGGTCCACCATCGTGTTGACGGTGTTCTTCAGCTCGAACATCTCGCCCACGGCGTCGACCGTCACCTTGCGGCTCAGGTCGCCCTTCGCCACGGCGGTGGTCACCACGGCGATGTCGCGCACCTGCGCCGCCACGCGCGAGGACATCGTGTTGACCGCCTCTGTCAGGTCGCGCCAGCTCCCTGACATGCCGCGCAGGTTGGCGCTGCCGCCCAGCCGGCCCTCGGTGCCCGCCTCGCGGGCGACCCGCAGGACCTCGGAGTTGAACAGCGCGAGCTGGTCGACCATGCCGTTGATGGCCTTGCCGAGCCTGCGCACCTCGCCGCGCGCCGACCTGTCGAGGTCGATGCGCCGCGACAGATCGCCCTTGGCGACCGCGTCGATGACGTCGGCCGCGCCGCTCACCGGGCTGACCAGGGCGTCGATGAGCTGGTTGACGGACTCGACGCTCTCCGCCCACGCGCCGACGCCGGGCCCGGGCGTCAGACGCTCGCTGAAGCGACCTTCCTTGACCACTTCTTTACGTACGCGCGTCAGCTCTTTGGCCAGGTGCTCGCGACGGTCGGCGATGTCGTTGAGCACCATCCGCACTTCGCTGAGTATGCCGGGAGGAGCATGAGGAACCCGACGCCGGAAGTCGCCGTCACGCCAAGAGTAGAGAGTCTCCAGGATGGGTACGAGATCCGACTCCGTGTACGTCCTCTCCTTTGGACTTGGCGCAACTTTGGCCGTGGTCATGGGGCCTCCTTCACTCGCGGCTGGCTCCAGCGAGTGATTCAAGTCTGTCACGATGAGTAGCTTGTAGTCCTGTCCTTGGATTTACCCCAAGTCAGCGGGAAGTGTGGTAGGCACGTGAGGATGACTGCTTCTCCCCATGCGGTGCTCGCTGCGACGTTCGCGCCGGGCGAGTCCGCTGCGACGGCTGCGATGAGGTTCACGCGCGAGGTGATGACCGCGTGGGCCACCGGCGGCATGCTCCATACCGCCGAGCAGGTCGCCGGAGATCTCACCGCGCAGGCCGCCGATGAGCCGTTCGAGGTGATCTGGAAGCATTTCGGGGACGCAGTCCAGGTCGAGCTGCGGCAGCGAAACCTCTCCCAAGGTGATCTGAAGGCTCCTTCCGTGCACGTCGAGGAGTGGGGAGTCACCTTCTCGGGCGACTCCCGTGTCCACTGGGCCAGACTCACGCTACCCGGCTCCCCGGACACCATGGCCGCCGAATGGACGGAGGAGAGCAACAGAGGCCCCCACTGGCTGGGCTTCCTCGCCGACGCGAGCGACCTGCTCGCGGGCACGCTCGACCCCGACATGGTGCCGGCCATCATCGCCCAGGTCGTGGTGCCGCGCCTGGCGAGCTGGTGCGCCGTCTACACCTCCGACCACAGCGCGCCGCCGCGGCTGGTCTACCTCTGGCACGCCGACGAGGCGCGCATCGACGGCCTGCGCGAACAGCTCGGCGAGATGGATGTCGCCGCCGCGGCCGACACCCAGGTCACCTCCACCATTCACCTCGCCGAGTGGCAGGTGCTCGCGGTGCCGCTGATCGCCCGCGGCCGCACGCTCGGCATGAT
The DNA here is from genome assembly GCF_040678535.1 of Nonomuraea sp. NPDC052634. Taxonomy (NCBI): domain Bacteria; kingdom Bacillati; phylum Actinomycetota; class Actinomycetes; order Streptosporangiales; family Streptosporangiaceae; genus Nonomuraea; species Nonomuraea sp. NPDC052634. The sequence continues at coordinate 190,527 of NZ_JBFATY010000004.1, forward strand.
GTGCCTGGGCCGCTCCGACCGCTTCCCTGACGAGGTCATCCAGTTCGCCGACGACATCGGCAGGCGCGCGGCGCTGGCCATGGACAACGCCAGGCTCTACGCCCAGCAGGCCGCCGCCAACCGGGCGCTGCAGCGCAGCCTCCTGCCGCCCAACGAGCCCGAGGTGCCCGGCCTCGACTACGGCGTCATCTACGAGCCCGCCGGCGAGGCCAACGAGGTCGGCGGCGACTTCTACGACCTGTTCAAGGCCGGCGACGACTCCTGGCGCTTCGCGATCGGCGACGTGTGCGGCACGGGCCCTGAGGCCGCCGCCGTCACCGGCCTGGCCCGCCACACGCTGCGGCTGCTGGCCAGGGAGGGTTACGGCGTGGCCGCCGTGCTCGGCCGGCTCAACCAGGCGATCCTGGAGGAGGGCGAGCGGGCGAGGTTCCTCACCCTGCTGCACGGCGACATCACGCCGATGCCCGAAGGGGGTCTGGAGGTGCGGCTGGTCTCGGCGGGCCACCCCGAGGCGCTGCGGCTCAAGCCGAGCGGCAAGGTCGAGGCGGTCACCACCCCGCAGTCGCTGCTCGGGGTCTTCCATGAGGTGACGTTCGAGGCCGACACCGTCAGGCTCGACCCCGGCGACGTGCTGCTCGCCGTCACCGACGGGGTGACCGAGCGCCGCTCCGGCGGGCGGCTGCTCGACGACGACGGCGGGCTGGCCAAGATGCTGGCCGAGTGCGCGGGCCTGTCGGCCAGGGCGGTGGCCGAGCGCATCCGCAGGGGCGCGGCCGAGTTCGCCTCCGAGCCCAGCGCCGACGACCTGGCGATCGTGGTGCTGCGCGCCCGCTAGGGCTCGTCCGATCATGGCGGGCTCGTGTTGTCGCTGCTCACGTACGTTCTTTCCGGGTGGGTACGGGGTGCCGTGATGCTGACACGCCGGATGACCGAAGGTCAAGCCCTTGGTAAGAAAGCGCGATCAGATGGGCCCGGCGTGCTTGCGCGCGAAGTCGAGCTGGATGGCCGTCTGCGCGATGCGCTCGGAGACCACCAGCGAGCCGCGGATCGCGTCGTAGGTGTAGACCTCGTGCTCGACGCCGTGCTCGGCCAGCCGCGCCACGTACTTCTCGATCTGCCGCAGCGGGCAGCGGGTGTCGTTCTCGCCGGCCAGGATCAGCAGCGGGGCCTTGATCCGGTCGACGTACGTGATCGGGGAGCTGGCCGCATACCGCTCGGGCTGCTCGTCGGGTGAGCCGCCGAACAGCGCCCGGTGGTAGGCGCGCAGGCTCTCGGCCTCGTCCTCGTACGACGTCTGGTGGCAGGCGATCGGTACCGCGGCGATGCCGCAGGCCCACAGGTCGGGCTGGGTGCCGAGGCCGAGCAGCGTGAGGTAGCCGCCCCACGAGGTGCCGGCGAGCACCGTCCGCGAGCCGTCCACGATGCCGTGCTCGACCACCTGCTCGCGCACGGCCGCGACGTCTGCCAGCTCGATGTGGCCGACGTCGCCGTGCAGCGCGTCGCGCCAGGCCGAGCCGTAGCCGGTGGAGCCGCGGTAGTTGACCCGCACGACCGCGAACCCGGCGTCCACCCAGGCCGCGACCTCCGGCGAGAACTCGTCGCGGTCGTGGCTGGACGGCCCGCCGTGCAGCAGGAACACCGCAGGGTAGGGGGCGGTGCCGACCTCCGGCCGCGACACCAGCGCGTGGATGCGCCCGCCCGCGCCCTCGACGTCGATGTCCTCGACCGGCACACTCGGCGGCGCGGGCGGCCCGAGCGAGTTGAGCACGACCTGGCCGCTGGTCGAGCGGATGACCGGCGGGCGCGACGCGCTCGACCACAGGTATTCGACGTGGCCGCCGGGCCTGGGCGCGGCCTCCTCGATCACGCCGTGCGGGGTCTCGATGGGGGTCAGGCCGCCGCCCCTGAGGTCGTAGCGGTGCAGGTACGTGCGGGCGCGGTGGTCGCGCAGGATGAGCAGGCCGCGGCCGTCGTCGTACCACTCGGCGGCGAGGTCGCCGGAGTCGCGCAGCCAGATCTCGCGCTGCTCGCCGGTCACCGGGTCCCACACCAAGGGCTCGCTGCGCTGCCTGCGCTCGTGCAGGGCGAGCAGGCGGCGGTCGCCGGCGACGGGCGCGAAGCTCAGGCCGGTCACGCCCTTGCGCGGGCCGTCGTACAGCTCGCCGACCGTGCGGCCGTTGTGGCGGACCACGCGCAGCGCCGGGTGGCGGAAGTCGCCGTACTCGCCGTGGTTGATGGCGATGAGCGAGCCGTCGAGCGACATGGCGGCCACCCAGGCGGCCTCGGTGTGCTCGTACAGGGTCTCGGTGGGCTCGCCGGGGCGTACGAGGTGCACGCGGAACTTGTCGCCGCCGGCCAGGCTGATGGCGGCGGAGCCGGTGATGGACAGGCCGATGCCGCTGGGCTGTCCCGGCTCCAGGTCGGTCGCGATGGGCTCGCTCGCACCGCCGGTGAACGGCTGGCGCCACCATCCGCCGAGCTCGTCGCCGTCGGTGTCGGCGAACCAGTAGATCCACTGGCCGGTGGGGTCGATGGCCGCGTACCTGGTGCCCTTGGGCTGGTCGGTGACCTGACGGACGGAGCCGGTGACGCGGTCCCAGGCGTAGACCTCCCACTTGCCGGTGGCGTTGGAGCGGTAGATGGAGCGGTTGGGGGCCTGTCGCGCCCAGGACGGCAGCGTCATGCGCGACGCACGGAACCTGGCCTGCCAGCGTTCCTCCGCCTTCATCCGGTGCGCCCCCTCCCATAGATGTCCCGCGCTCCGGGGCGTGGGATGTCGTCCAGTATTGCGCCTGCGCCGGGGAAATTCTCCGAGAATGTGGGGGAATTTCGGACTAAATGCCCCATCAGTAACACCGGTCGCACCTGCCCGTCAAGAAACGGCGCTTGAACGGGGTGCCGGTTCGAAGATGGACAGATGGAATGCCGCACGGGTAACTACACCGTGTTTTCCTGCGGCGACATTTCTTGCCACAAATGCGGCAATTCGCTCATCGAGCGTGGCCGGGTCGTTATGCCATGCATTCGGTCCCATACCGACGACCTGGGTGATGTCTCCATGCCCCAGCTCCATCTCGAAATCGATCGAGCGCCGGTCGATCTCCACGAAACCGTCGAGGCTGCGTGCCACCCTGCGCTCCTTCTCCTCGTCCACCGAGAGCAGCCCCAGCTCCTCGACCAGCGGACTCAGGTGATGCGGCGCCGGAGTGACGACCACGGCAGCGCCGCCGGGACGCAGGATGCGCCGGAATTCGGGCCCGTTTCTGGGCGCGAACACGTCGATCACCACATCGGCCACCCCGCTCCTGATCGGAAGCGGGCGCCACACGTCGGCCACGAACGCCCCTGCCCTGGGATGCACCCGCGCCGCCCGGCGTACAGCGTGCTTCGACACATCGAACGCCATCCCGATGCCATCGTTCATCGCATTGAGCACGGCCGCCAGATAATGTCCGGTGCCCGTGCCCGCGTCGACGACCACCGGCGAGATCCTGCCCTTCACGCCACGGTCATCGACGGTGTCCGGTTTCCGCCCGGAATCACCAAATCCCGGGCCGTCGCCGGCCTCCACTCCCGCCCCACGGTACGCCCTCAACTCCGCGCCGTCATTCGTTTCGGTAGAGGACTCATGTTCTGCCGCATCGATCCTGGTCAGGACGGCCTCGGCGAGCGCATTCGCGAGCGGCGCGTAGTGACCCTTGTCGAGAAACGCGGCCCTCGCCGCCACCATGGCGGCGGTGTCGGCGGTGCCCGGCGGTCGCGAGCCGACCAGCAGGCTGACGTATCCCTGCCGCGCCACGTCGAAGGAGTGCCCGGCGGCGCAGCGCAGGGCGCCGGCGTCGAGCCGCAGCCCGGCCTGGCGATCGACCCCGCAGACGGGACAGATGAGATGTTCGACGATGTCGGCCAGCATGCGGCCATTCTGGTGCACGCACAGGTGGGGTGCCGGATCAGGCCGCCGCGGCGGCGTCCATGAGAAAGGCGGCGTTGGACGGCGTCGAGCGCAGCCGCTCCACCAGTACCTCCATCTTGCGCGCCGGCTCCATCGCCGACAGCGAGCGGCGCAGCCGCCAGACGATCCGCCGCTCCTGCTCGTGCAGCAGGATCTCCTCGCGGCGGGTGCCGGAGGCGTCGAGATCGACGGCGGGAAACAGCCGCCGCTCCGCCAGCTCGCGGGTCAGGTGCACCTCCATGTTGCCGGTGCCCTTGAACTCCTCGTACAGGTTGTTGTCCATCCGCGAGCCCGTGTCCACCAGCGCGGTGGCGAGGATGGTGAGCGAGCCGCCGCCCTCGACGTTGCGCGCGGCCCCGAAGAAGCGCTTCGGCGGATACAGCGCGCGGGCGTCGATGCCGCCCGTCAGCACGCGCCCGCCGCCGGGCGCCACGTTGTTGTACGCCCGCCCCAGCCGCGTCAGCGAGTCCAGCAGCACCACCACGTCGCGGCCGGACTCGACGAGCCGCTTGGCCCGCTCGATGACCAGCTCGGCGAGCGCCGTGTGGTCGCGGTCGGGGTGGTCGAAGGTGGATGCGTACACCTCGCCGCCGATGCGGGCCCGCATGTCGGTGACCTCCTCGGGCCGCTCGCCGACGAGCAGCACCATGAGGTGGACTTCGGGGTGGTTACGGCTGATGCCGGCGGCCAGCGCCTGCATGACCATGGTCTTGCCGGCCTTGGGCGGGGCCACGATGAGGCCGCGCTGCCCCTTGCCGATGGGAGCGAACAGGTCGATGACGCGGGTGCTGAGCGACTCGGTCTCGATGCGCAGCCGCTCTGTGGGGTGTACGGGGGTGAGCGCGGCGAAGGCGGGCCGCTCGCGCCAGTCGGACAGGCCGTTGACCGCGTCGACGGCGATGAGCTTGTTGCCGGTGAAGCGCGCGGTGACGTGGTCGCCGGGGCGCAGGTCGTACTGACGGATCTTCTCCGGCGGGACGCGGACGTCGCCGGGTCCCGGCAGGTGGCCCGCCCGGATGAAGGCGGACTTGTCGCGTACGTCCAGCAGGCCGCGCTTCATCGAGCGGGCCTGGGCGGACGTGCGCTGCGCGGGAATGGTGTGCGCGGACGTTTCGAGCATGGTGAGCCCCTTGAGGGAGATACGCCTGATCGTGCCAAGGCGATCGGCTGGTGATGAAGAGAACGAAAAGAGCAGGGCCGCGCGCCGTACGGAAGACAAGCAGTCCGGAAGAGAAGGGCGGAGCCCGAGGTGAGAGCCAAGCGGAGCTGAAGCTCAACGCTTAGTCGGAAGATACCACACGATCTGGCTCATACAACGCCTAGCCCTGATGGGCTATTCCCGGGCTGTTCTCGTGTCTTCGCACGCGCGCGAGTGTCTTGAGGGTGACAATGTTCTTGCGACACCGGCTCGCGAAGAAAATGACCGCAGCAGGTGTTCTCAACGACACAGAACCCACATCGGGCCCGGATCGGGGCCCCATCAGCGTGCCGCCATCGTGTTCAAGCGGCATGCAGGGACCCTGCAACCCGATGAGGGTTTGTATGACATAGGAAGAAAGACTCCTCAGGAGAGCACCCATGAAGACCGTCAACCGCTGCCCGCGGTGCCACCACGAGCTCGACGAGGGCCCGATCATCTACCGTTGCGCGCACTGCCGGCGCGCCGTCTACGCCGCCGACATCGAGAACGAGTACGTTCCGCGGGAGCCCGTCGCCGCCTAGGCTGGTCGGGTGCCACACCCTCCGATCAGCACCACCTCCGGCGTCGAGGTGACACCCCTCTGCGACGCCGTGGGACCCATGGGGCCGTCCATCGCCCGCCCGCCGGCCGAGTTGTTCCCCGGCTCCGGGCTGCCAGACGAGCCCTGGGTCCTCCACTTCCACTGCTATCTGATCCGCGACGCCGCGGGCCGGCTGACCCTGGTCGACACCGGCATCGGCGCCGCGGACTCCCCGGCGTCGAGCTGGGCCCCGGTTCCCGGCACGCTGCCCCGTGAGCTGGCCGCCGCCGGCGTCACGCCCGCCGAGATCGACACGGTCATCCTCACTCACCTGCACAGCGACCACGCCTCAGGCGCGGTCGCCGACGGCAGGCCGGTGTTCGAGAACGCGCGCCACGTGCTCCAGCGGGCCGAGCTCGACGCCGCGGGCGGCCGGATGCTCGACGAGATCGTCACCCCGCTCAAGGGACAGCTCCACGTCGTCGACGGCGACGCCGAGGTCGCGCCCGGCATCCACGTGCACGCCACGCCGGGACACACCCCCGGGCACCAGATCGCCCGCGCGGGAGAGCTGGCCATGACCGGCGACCTGGTCCTCCACCCCGTGCAGCTCGCCGACCCGGCCATCCGCTACCTCTACGACCAGGACCAGGAGACCGCCGCGCGCACCCGCGCCGAGATGCTCGCCGAGCTGAGGGCCGAGCGCGCGATCCTCGCCACCGCGCACTTCAGCGAGCCGTTCCACCGGCTCTGACACCGGCTCTGTCACCGGCCTGCTCGCAGGCCGGCTCCCACGTCTCGGTCGGGCGCTGGTCGAAGGGCTCCCACGTCGCGGCCGGGCGCTGGCTGAAGGGCTCCCACGTCGACGCCGGGCCCTCTGGTCGAAGGGTCCGGCGATCAGTTGTGCCCGGCCAGGGCGGGCTGGTCGGCGAGCAGCGACGACGGCAGCGCGACCCTGGCGGTCAGCCCGCCGTACGGCGAGGACACCAGCATGACCTTGATGCCGTGCCTGGCCGCCAGCCTGGAGACCACGAACAGGCCGAGCCGGTCGCTCTGCGCCAGGTCGAACTCGGGCGTGTTGGCCAGCCGGTCGTTCAGCTCGTCCAGCTCGGTCCTGGGCAGCCCGAGCCCGCGGTCCTCCACCTCGACCACCATGCCGTGCGGGCTGAGCGCGCTGCGCACGTCCACCCGGGTCTGCGGCGGTGAGAAGAGGGTGGCGTTCTCGATCAGCTCCGCCATCAGGTGGGCGACGTCGGTCACGGCCGAGCCGACCAGGAAGACGGGTGGCGGCGAGAGCACCTCCACCCGCTCGTACTCCTCCACCTCGGCGACGGCGGCGCGCAGCACGTCGAGCACCGGCACCGGCTTGCGCCAGGCCCGGCCGGGCGCCTGATCGGACAGGATGATGAGGCTTTCCGCGTGGCGGCGCATGCGGGTGGTGAGGTGGTCGAGCTTGAACAGGTCGGCCAGCGTCTCCGGCGCCTCGGTCTCCCGCTCCATGCTGTCGAGCTGCATGAGCTGGCGGTGCAGCAGCGACTGGTTGCGCCTGGCCAGGTTCACGAAGACCTGGCTGACGCCGTGCCGCAGCCGCGCCTGGTCCACCGCCGCCTCCACGGCCGTGGCCTGCACGTCGTTGAACGCCTTGACGATGTCGCGGATCTCCGTGGTGGTCGCCTCGACCTCAAGCGGCGTGATCTCGGCGGACGTGGGCGGCTCGGTGTTCGTCCGCAGCCGCTTGACCAGCCCGGCCAGCCGTACCTCGGCCAGCTCGGTGGCGGCGTCGCGCAGCGCGGCCAGCTCGCGTACCAGCCGCTTGCGGAAGCGCAGTGAGAACAGGATCGAGGCGACGACCGCGATGAGGCCGGCGCCGGCCGCCACGCCGATCTTGACGAGCATGCCGACCGCGGTCGGCCGCACCCGCTCGGCCAGCGCCCGCGTGCTCTCGGCCTGGTTGCGCTGCACCGCGGCCCACAGGTTCTCGCCGTCGATGGGCCAGGTGGCCGCCGCCGCGGGCAGGCCGTCGTTCGGCGACTGGTCCTTGACCGCGTCCTCGGTCGTCATCCACTCCTTGTAGACCGGCGAGCCCGACAGCCGCTCGTACGGCCCGCGCAGCCCGCCGTCCAGGTACGACATCGCCTGCGCGAACAGCAGCCGCCTGGTGGCCACCATGCCGGTGAACGCCTCGCGCTCGCGCCCGTCGAGGCGGCCCCTGGCCAGCACGGCCGCGATCACCGCGCGCTCCCTGGAGAGCACCTCGGTGGCCTCGCCCATCATGATCATCGCTCGTGCCTGCTGGTAGAGCGACTGCTCCGGCACCATGATCATGGCGTCGTACAGGCGGAACGAGGCGTCGGCGATCTGGTTGTAGTCGTCGATGACGTCGATGGGCTCGACGACGTTGACGTCCACCTGGCGGCGGATCTCGGAAAGCTGGTCGAGCTTGACGTTCAGCGCCTGGAGCTGGGTGGTCATCTCCGGCGGCAGGTCGCGCACGCCGCCCGCCGACGCGCGGAAGCGCTTGATCGCCTCGTCGGTCTTGCCGCGCTCCTTCTTCACCTCGGCGGCGTCGCGGTGGCCCATCATGTACTCGACAGAGGCCAGCCGTTCGTCCTGCAGCGCGACGTTGACCTGCGTGGACGGTCCTGTCAGGTGCTCCGCCATCTCGTTGGCCTCCAGCAGGCGCAGGCCGTCGCCGCCGGTCAGGCCGGCCGCGAACGCCCACAGACCCACCAGGGACAGCAGCGGAACGAGCAGGAGGACGAGCAGCTTGACGGTGATGGGGCGGCCACGCGTGGGGGGCATGCGACCTCCGGGTGCATGATGAGACCGCCTCGCAGATTACACCCCCCTTTGAGAGGATTTCCGTGCGTCTTCCGCGTTCTTTCTCCGGCTGGACCATAGGCGTCTTCGGCGTCCTCGCCTTCGCGCTGGGTCTGCTGGGCCTGATCTCGCCGGGCACGCTGCTCGCCATGCTCGGCTTCGAGGTGCCGGACGTGCGGCCCGCCGGCGACTACACGCTGGTCTACCTCGCCGCCTCATCGATGGCGGCGGTCAACATGGGCGCCTACTACGTCTTCGCCGCCGCGCACGACTACGCGCCGTTCTTCCGGTGGACGGTGCCGTTCCGGCTGGTCACGTTCACGGTCTTCACCACGCTGGTGGTGACGGGGGCAGCGCCGGGCGAGTTCTTCGGCGTCGGGCTGTGGGAAGGGCTCGGGGCCGTGATCACCGGGGTCGCGCTGTGGCGCGAGGGCAGGCTGCTGCCCCCGCGCCACGAAGCCACCGCCTGACTACCGGCGGTCCTCGGCGCGGCCGGCCACCAGGTGGTCGCCGTCGCCCGCGCGCTCGCGTTCGAGCCGCCGTTCCAGCTCGCGCTTCTCGTCCTCCAGCCGGGCGACCCGGTCGGAGGCCTCGGCCCGCGCGCTGCGCAGCCGGCGCCGCTGCCTGGCCGTCCTGCGCGAACCCGAGCCCATCAGCCAGAGGCCCACCAGCAGGAGCGCCGCCGCGGCGGCCCCCGTGAGGAACATCTCGACGTAGCCGAGCTCGAAGGTCTGGCCGAACAGGACGTACCTGGAGCTCTGCTCGACGAGCACCAGGGCGAAGGCGGCACCGGCGAGCAGGATCATGAGCAGTCCCAGCACGATCATCCAACTCACCCCTTGTCGGAAAGAGAGGCTTCCCACTGCCCGGAGATCGGCGGGATATGCGCGAGGATGGCGCTATGAGACCAGCGCCTGGGGAGGTTCTGCACTTCTCGGAAGACCCGACGATCACGCATTTCGCGCCGCACGTGGCGCCGACCAGCCGGCACAGCGAGGCGTACGTGTGGGCGGTCGGCCCCGACCGCTGCCCCGACTTCTGGTTTCCGCGCGCCTGCCCGCGGGCGATGGCCTGGGTGGGACCGCGCACCACCGAGCACGACGCGGCCCGCGTCCTCGGCGCCGGCTGCGGCCCGCGCGTGCACGCCATCGAGTACGGCTGGCTCAAGCCGATCATGAACGTCCGCCTGTACGCCTACCGGCTGCCCGCCGGCACCTTCAAGCCCATCGGCGACCCGCCGACGGCCATGGTCTCCACGGTGCCGGTGACGCCGCTCGGCCCGCCTGAGCCGGTGGGCGACCTGCTGGCGCTGCACGAGGAGGCGGGCATCCAGCTCAGGGTGCTGGACAACCTCTGGCCGTTCTGGGACGAGGTGATCACCAGCACCCTGGAGTTCAGCGGGATCAGGCTGCGGAACGCGCGTCGATGAGCGCGCGCACCTGATCAGGGGTCATCGAGCCGGGGGCGAGCCGCTCGCGGGCGACCCTGTTGGCCTCGCGCCGCAGCGTCTCGTTGACCGGCGTCGGCACGCCGTGCTGCCGGCCGATGAGCACGATCTCGCCGTTGAGGTAGTCGGACTCGATCGAGCCGCTGCCCCTGGCCAGGCTCTGCCAGGACGATCCGCCGGCGCGCTCGACGCCCTCGATGGGCCTGGCGTCCACCTTGTGGCCGCGGACCTCGGCCTCCTCCTCGGGCGTGTTGTAGGCGATGCCGGCCCGGTCGAGCACGGTGCGCGCCTCGGCCCTGGCCAGCTCGGCGAGGTCGGACATGCCGGGCACGTGGCCGACCAGCGCCTCCACGGCGTTGGCCAGGTTGCCGAGCAGCTTGCCGTACTTCCAGCGCATCACGTCGGGCGAGGTGCGCCCGACCAGGCCGTGCTTGCCGAGGTCGGTGGCGATCTGCTCGGCGAGGTCGTCCACACCCTGGGGATAGCGTCCGACGTGCAGCATCCCCGAGTACGGGTACCCGTGCGCCGCCACGGTGCCCGGTGCGGGGATCTGGGCCGGCAGCCACACGCACATGCCGTAGACGCGCTCGAAGCGCCGCAGCGCGATGCGCTCGTTGGCGACGCCGTTCTGGGCGCACACCACGGGCAGGTCGGGCGACCACGGGGCCAGCGCGGCGATCGTGTCCTGCGTCTTGGTGGCCACGACGAGCACGTCGTCGTCGCGGGTGGGGATCGGGCCGTCGGCGGCGGGGATGGGCAGGGTCTCGGTGGAGTCGGGGGTGATCAGGCGCAGGCCGTCACGCTTGAGAGCCTCGTAGTGTGCCCCGCGCGCGATCAGGACGACCTCGTGCCCGCCTTGGAACAGGCGGCCCCCGATCGTGCCCCCGACCGCTCCTGCTCCGATCACTATGTAGCGCATTGTTCGAGGATGTCACTCCTCATTTCGCCAGCGCCACCTGGGTCCTGCCCGTCACGGCGGCCCCGCGCGACCGCTCGCGCCAGATGGTCCGCAGCACCCGCCAGCCGTCGCGTACGGCGTGCAGGTTGCTGGCGCCGTGGATGCGGGAGCGCTCGCGGCTCGGGACCTCGCGGATGACCAGGCCGGCCTGGGCGGCGCGGACGTTCATCAGCGTCTCGATCTCGAAGCCGTCGCAGTCGAGGTCGAGCACCTCCAGGTGGCGCCGCCAGAAGGCGTTGTAGCCGTAGCAGAGGTCGGTGTAGCGGGTGCCGTAGAGCAGGTTGGTGACCGCGGTGAGGAACCTGTTGCCGAGCGAGCGGATCGGGCTGAGGTCGTCCGAGCCGCCACCAGGGGCGTACCTGGAGCCCTTGGCGAAGTCGGCGCCGTTGATGAGGGTGGCGACGAAGGAGCGGATCTCCCTGCCGTCGGTCGAGCCGTCGGCGTCGATCATGACGATGATGTCGCCGCGGGCGGCCTGGAAGCCCTCGATGAGCGCGTTGCCCTTGCCGCGCCCGCTCTGGGTGACGACCCGGAGGTCAGGGCGCAGCCTGCGCGCGACGGCGACGGTGTCGTCGGTCGAGTTGCCGTCGACGAGGATGACCTCGTCGATCCAGTCGGGCAGCGTGGCGAAGACGTGAGGAAGGTTCTCGGCCTCGTTCATCGCGGGGACGATGACACTGACGCTCGCGGCGAAAGGCGGCTTGTTCATGCCACAAAGCTTTCCCCGTGCACATGCAAGCCGCTTGATGATTTCTTGCAGCGGCGGTGGTTATTCCGGCGCGCCCGCTATTTGCGCCTCTCCGGCCCTGGAAATGATCTCGTCGATGGTCTCGTCCGGCGTTTGGCGCGAGGTGTCGAGCCACAGGCCGATGCGCGGCGTCTCCTCCCTGAGTACGGCGTCTAGCTGGGAGATCGTCCATCCGCCGCCGTAGCCGGTCTTGGCGCGGGCGGTCTCGCGGCGCTCAACGGTGGCGGGGTCGGGAGCCAGTACGATCACATAAAGCGGCCGTGATCGTATTATTTCTGTAAATAGCTGTAAATCGCGGCCAAGAACGACATCTTGAACGATTGCCGTAAATCCGGCATCGCAATAGGTATCGGCCGTTGCGGCCGCCAGGCGATAACGCATATGAAGCTGGCGCACCGCCTCGGCATCCGCCTCCGGCGTCATCTCGGCGCGCCCGCCGACCACCATCCGGCGGAACACGTCGCCCCGTACGTGCGCCGATCGCGGCAGCCGCTCGGCCAGGCGCTGCGCCACCGTGGACTTGCCGGCCGCCGAGATGCCGGTGATGAGGATGACTCCCCTCATGCACCCACCAGCTTGCGCACCCGGTCGGCGCCCACCGCCATGAGCAGCGTGGGCAGCCTGGGGCCGGTGTCGCGGCCGACCAGCAGCTTGTACAGCAGCGCGAAGAAGGCCCGCTGCGCCGCCTTCAGCTCGGGCGTGGCCTTCGCGTCCGGCGGCAGGCCCGCCTGGATCTTGGGCACGCCGTACACGAGGTCGGTCAGGCCGTCGAGCGTCCAATTGTCGAGGCCGTCGGCCAGCAGCCGCAGCGCCTCGCGCTCCTCGTCGCCGAGCGAGCCGAGCAGCTCGTGGTCGGGCGACTCGCGCACCCGCGTGCGCTGGTCGGCGGGCAGGTGCTCGGCCACCCAGCGCTGCGCCCTGTCGAGCCGGGGGCGCGCCGCGTCGAGCGACTCAACGCCGTCGAGGTCGCGCAGGATGCGCAGGGTCTGCTCGGCGTGGCCGGTGGTGATGTCGAGCACCGAGGCGAGCGTGCGGTAGGCCACCGGATGCGGCGTCATCGGCAGCGGGCCCGCGGCGGTGGACACGGCCCTGGTATAGGCCGCCAGCTCGGCGGGCTGCGCCCGGCCGCTGTCGACCTTGCGGCCGAGCGCGTCCCACTCGTCGTACAGCCGCTGGATCTCGTGGTCGAAAGCGATCTTGAACGACTGGGCGGGCTTGCGGCGGGCGTACAGCCAGCGCAGCACCGGCGCCTCCATGATGCGCAGCGCGTCGGACGGCGTCGGCACGTCGCCCTTGGAGCTGCTCATCTTGGCCATGCCGGTGATGCCGACGAACGCGTACATCGGCCCGATGGGCTGCTCGCCGCCGAACACCTCGCGGACGATCTGCCCGCCCACGACCCACGCCGACCCCGGCGAGTGGTGATCGACGCCCGACGGCTCGAAGATCACCCCCTCGTAGGCCCAGCGCATCGGCCAGTCGACCTTCCAGACCAGCTTGCCCTTGTCGTGCTCGGCCAGGCGCACGGTCTCGCCGAAGCCGCACTCGCAGGTGTAGGCGAGCTCGGTGGTCTCGTCGTCGTACGCGGTGACCGTGGTCAGGTCGCGCCCGCACAGCTCGCAGTACGGCTTGTACGGGAAATACTCGCCCTCCCGCGCCGGCTCGCCCTGCTGCTTGGTGCGGTAGCGGGAGAGCACGGCGTCGATCTTCGCCCGCTCGCGCACCGCCAGCAGGATCTGCTCGCGGTAGGCCCCCGACGTGTACTGCTCGGTCTGGTTGATGGCGTGGACCTCGACGCCCAGCTCGGCCAGCGCCTCCAGAAACGGTGCCTTGAAGTGCTCGGCCCAGGTGGCGTAGGGGCTGCCCGGCGGAGCCGGCACCGCGCTCAGCGGCTTGCCGATGTGCTCGGCCCACGACGGGTCGATGCCCGCGGGCACCCTGCGGAAGCGGTCGTAGTCGTCCCACGACAGCAGGTGGACGCACTCGTGGCCGCGCCGCCTGATCTCGTCGGCGACCAGGTGGGGCGTCATGATCTCGCGCAGGTTGCCCAGGTGGATCGGGCCCGACGGGCTCAGCCCTGAGGCGCAGACGATCGGCCGGCCGGGCGCGCGCCGCTCCGCCTCGGAGATCACCTCGTCTGCGAACCTGGAGACCCAGTCGGTCTCCCTACTGTCAGCCATCGCAGCATTGTCGCGGCTCCGCGAGCCGTAAGCCAACGCAATACGGCTCATGAGGAGTCATCGGGCTCGATGCGGGGGTCGGCGAAGACCTCGGCCAGCTCGTGGCTGACCCGCCGCGCGGCCTCGTCGGTGACCCTCAGGACGTGGCGTCCGGGGGCGACGGGCACGAGCCCGAAGCCGGCGTCGGCGTCGTCGTCGGACAGGCCGAGCAGGCGCAGCGCGTCGCCCAGGGTGGCGTCCGGCGGCAGGCGTACCTGGATCATCGCCATCTCAGGCAGCGCGGGTGCGGTTCTGCCTGGCGAGCGCGGCGAGCACGGCGGGCGGATCGATGACGCCGAAGCCGTAGTCGTAGTCGAAGCCGACCGTGCTGCGGTCGTCGGCGGTGCGGTGGAGCAGCGTACGGAGCTGGGCGGGCGACAGATCGGCGGCCGAGCGGCGCGTCCTGACGGCGGCCACCACGCCGGCCGCGACCGGGCAGGACGCCGAGGTGCCGGTGTCGGCAGGACCGACCGCGCCGGAGCCGGCGAAGTGCGTGTAGGCGCACAGGTCGGGCTTGCGCTCCGACAGCCTGCCGGGCCCCTGCGAGGAGTAGCCGACCCGCTCGCCCCGCGTGTCGACGCCGCCGACGGACAGCACGGCGGGGTGCGAGTTGGCGCCCACGATCGTCCTGTCGGGGTAGCCGCAGCGCCCGTCGGGGCACTCGCGGCCGCAGTTTCCCGCCGAGAACAGGATGTCGGCGCCCGTGCCCTCCAGGCTGCCCACGATCACGTTGAACGGGTGCGCCGGGTTGTCGGAGTAGTTGCCCGGGTGACCGGGCGGGAAGTCCATGTCGGGCGAGAACAGCCCCCAGCTGTTGCTCACCACCAGCGCTCTGGACTCGGCCGGCATGGCCCGCAGCACGCGGTCGAGGTGGGCGTAGGCGGCCAGCGCGTCCGACAGCAGGCCGTCGGCGAGCGAACCGCCCTCGCGCCTGCTGAGCAGCACGGGGATGTCGAGCAGGGTCGCCTTGGGCGCGGCGAGCAGCACGTCGAACGCGCACATCGTGCCGTGGTCCACCGGGTGGCGGCCGGGCCGCGCGGGCACGCCCGGCGGGCTCCAGCTCCGCTGGGCGTCGAGCGTCACCTCGTGGCCGATGCGGGCGGCGACGTGATCGGCATTGACGCCGCCGTCGACGATCGCGACCGTGACGCCCTCGCCGTCGTGGCCCGCCGACCACAGCTCCTCGGCGTGCAGCAGCCGCCTGACCTCCTGCCAGTCGCCCACGGGGCCGTCGCCGCCGCAGACGGGATGGGGCTGGATGTGGGGGTCGGCGAAGACGCCCGCGACCTCGCGTACGGAGGAGGTCAGCAGCGCCGACCTGGTGGCCAGGTCGCCGTCGGCGATCTCGCCTCTGACGAGCACCGAGGCGTCTTCCGGCGCCATTGAGAACTGCATGCGCTGATAAGGCGAGAGCGAGACCGGGCGGGGCACCGCGACGGGCTCGAACGCCTCGTCGATGGCGACTCCCGGCAGGTCGCCCGCGACGTCGCCCGCCGCGCTGGCGGCGCCGGTGTCCATCACCGACGCGACGACGTCGGGGGCCGGCCGGAGCTGGATCATGACACGCATGGGCATCCCCTTGAGCTTTCGGTTACCGCATGATTACCCATCGTAATCATCGAGGATGCCTGTGTGACCGGACCCGGCATCGGGCCCGATCACACGCGATCTTCTTTACAGGGTGGCGGCGTACGGGTCCCAGTCCTCCGGCAGCGGCGCCGGAGCCTCGGGAGCGGAGTCGATGTCGCGGAACTCGGACCGCTCGCCCGACTCCGTGATCGCCGACATCAGTTCGAGCACGTGGTAGGTCAGCTCGCCGGACGCGCGGTGCGGCACGCCTGCGCGGATCGACCTCGCCATGTCGAGCACGCCGATGCCCCGCCCCGCCGTCGTGCCGGTGACCGGCAGCTCACGCCAGTCGGCGTCGGCCGGCCCGCGCACCAGCAGCGGCCCCTCGAACGTGTTGGGATCGGGCAGCGAGAGCGCGCCCTCGGTGCCGATCACCTCGATCATCCGCTTGCTGATCGGCGAGTCGAAGCTGAACGTGGCCGACGCCGTCGCCGTGCCGGGGAAGTCCAGCAGGGCGTTGACGTGGGTGGGCACGTCCACCGGGAAGAGCTTGCCCGCCTTCGGCCCCGAGCCGACCACCCGCTGGTCGCGGGCCTTGCGCGTGCCGGCCGCCACCCGGACGGCGGGACCGAGCAGCGCGACCAGCGCCGTCAGGTAGTAGGGACCGAGGTCGAACAGCGGGCCGCCGCCCGGCTGGTAGAAGAACTCCGGGTTGGGGTGCCACGACTCCGGCCCGAGGCTCTGCGTGGCCGCGGTGACGGCCACCGGCTTGCCGATCGTGCCGGAGGCGAGCGCCCGCAGCGCCGACTGCAGGCCCGCGCCGAGGAACGTGTCGGGCGCGCCGCCCACCCGCAGCCCGCGGTTCGCCGCCTCGGACATGACCTTGGAGGCCTCGCCGGTGGTCATCGCCATCGGCTTCTCGCCGTACACGTGCTTGCCGGCGCGCAGGCTCTCCAGCGCGACGGCCGCGTGCGCGGACGGGACGGTGAGGTTGACGACGATCTCCACCTCGGGCACGGCGAGGGCGTCGGCGAGCGTGCCGGACACCTCCACGCCGTGCTCGCGGGCCACGGACGCGGCCCTGCCGGTGTCGATGTCGGCGACGGCGAGCACGCGCACGTCGGGGAAGGAGGTGAGGTTGCTGAGGTACTGGCCGCTGATCACACCGGCGCCGACGATCGCGACGCCGACCGGGCCGTTGCTCAAGAGCCCTCCAAGGAGGTGAGATACGTGTGGCTGTCCGCCAGGGCGGCGAAGACGTCCGTCGCGCACTCGTCGAGCTCGACCACGCGCCGGGCGCCGGGGGCGGCGGCCAGGATCGCCGGCACCGGCATGGCGCCCGCGCCGACCGCCGTGTGCGGCTCGCCCTTGACCACCGGGCCGTCCTTGACGTGCAGCGCCTCCACCCGGCCCGCCAGGCGGCCGAGCAGGGCGGGCACGTCGGCGCCGCCCACGGCCGCCCAGTAGGTGTCGATCTCCAGGAACACCTCGGGCGCCAGCAGGTCGGCGAGCACCTCGATGGCGTGCCTGCCGTCCACCTGCGGCTCGATCTCCCACCAGTGGTTGTGGTAGCCGAGCCGCACGCCGTGCCGGGCCGCCTGCTCGGCCAGGCCGTTGAGCAGGTCGGCGGCCCGGCCGAGGCCGTCGCGGGAGGTGAACTCCTCCTGCGCGATCCCGGCCGGGACGATCACCTTGTCGGTGCCGATGGCGGCGGCCGCGTCGAACACCTCGGCGGGTTCGCGCTGCAGCAGCGCGATCGCGTGCGTGCCCGACACGCTCAGCCCCAGATCGTCGGCGACCGCGCGGAAGCCCTTCGGGTCGTTCAGCGGGTCGAAGGGCTCGACGGCGCGGTAGCCGGCCTCGGCGACGCGGCGCAGCGTGGCGTCGCGGTCTTCGGCCAGCGCCTCGCGGACGGTGTAGAGCTGGACGCTGAGCGGCCTGCTCATCCGCGCACCCCGAGCAGGTGCTCGAGGGCGAGCTGGTTGAGCCGGGTGAAGTGGAAGCCGCGGGCGGCCGCCTCGTCCACGTCGAAGTCGTCCTTGGCGAGGTCCTGCCAGGTCTCGCCCTCGGCGAGCGTGGGCTTGCCCAGCTCGTCCACGCGCGAGGCCTTGAGCGCCTCCTGCACCTCGGGGTCGGCGCGGAAGGCGCGCGACTTCTCCTTGAGGATCAGGTACGTGCGCATGTTCGCCGCGGCGGAGTCCCACACGTCCTGCTTGTCCTCGGTGCGCAGCGGCTTGTAGTCGAAGTGGCGCGGGCCGTCGTAGCCGCCGTTCTCCAGCAGGTCCACCAGGAAGAACGCGCTCTTCAGGTCACCGTGGCCGAAGATGAGGTCCTGGTCGTACTTCGGGCCGTGCTGGCCGTTGAGGTCGATGTGGAAGAGCTTGCCGTGCCACAGCGCCTGGGCGATGCCGTGGACGAAGTTGAGCCCGGCCATCTGCTCGTGGCCGACCTCCGGGTTGAGGCCCACCATCTCGGGGTGCTCCAGCTCGTTGATCAGCGCCAGGGCGTGGCCGATCGTGGGCAGGAGGATGTCGCCGCGCGGCTCGTTCGGCTTCGGCTCGATGGCGAAGCGGATGTCGTAACCCTTGTCGATGACGTACTGGCACAGGAGGTCCAGGCCCTCCTTGTAGCGGTCCAGCGCGGCCTTGACGTCCTTGGCGGCGTCGGACTCGGCGCCCTCGCGGCCGCCCCAGCACACGTACGTCTTCGCGCCGAGCGAGGCGGCGAGGTCGAGGTTCCGCATGACCTTGCGCAGCGCGTAGCGGCGGACGTCGCGGTCGTTGCTGGTGAACGCACCGTCCTTGAACACCGGGTGGGTGAACAGGTTGGTGGTGGCCATCGGCACCTTCATGCCGGTCTCGTCGAGCGCCTTCTTGAAGGCGGCGATGGCCTTCTCGCGGTCGGGCTCGACGGCGAGCAGGTCGTCGTCGTGGAACGTGACGCCGTACGCGCCGAGCTCGGAGAGGCGGTGGACGGTCTCCACCGGGTCGAGCGGCGGGCGGGAGGCGTCGCCGAACGGGTCGCGGGCCTGCCAGCCCACGGTCCACAGGCCGAAGGTGAAACGGTCCTCGGGAGTCGGCGTGAAGGAAGCGGTCATTTCGGGCCCCTGTAACTTTTAGTCCATAATCTGTACTTATCCTGAGGAGGTGGGCACCGTGTCGTCAAGAGGGGTCAGGCACGATTCCATGCGTGCCCGTAACCTGGCCGTAGTGCTGGCGACCATCCACCGATCAGGACCTCACACCCGCGCGGCGCTGGCCGAGCGGACCGGGCTCACCAAGACCACCGTATCCAGCCTGGTCGCCGACCTCCTGGAGGCGGGCGCGGTGACCGAGACCGGCGCCGTGCGCGCGGGCGAGCGCGGGCGGCCCGGCGTGGCGGTCAGCCTCAGCGGGCACCGGGTGGCCGCGCTCGGGCTGGAGATCAACATCGACTACCTCGCCGCCTGCGTCGTCGATCTCACCCGTACGGTCCGGGTGCGGCACATCATCCCCGCCGACAACCGCAACTCCGACCCCGCCGTCATCCTGGAACGCCTGCGCGGCCTGGCCAAGGAGATCACCGCCGAGGCCGCCGCCGAGGGACTGCGCGTCATCGGGGCGGCGCTGGCCGTGCCCGGCCTGGTCGAGGGCGGCATGCTGCGCAGCGCCCCGCACCTCGGCTGGCGCGACGTACGCGTGGCCGATCTAGTGGACGTGCCCCTGGAGATCGACAACGAGGCCAACCTGGCGGCGCTCGGCGAGCTGTGGTTCGGCCCGCGCGAGAGCGACTTCCTCTACGTCTCCGGCGAGATCGGCATCGGCGCGGGCCTCGTCGTGCAGGGCGGCGTGTTCAGGGGCACGTACGGGCTGGCCGGCGAGCTCGGCCACGTCGTGGTCGTGCCCGACGGGCCCGGCTGCCGCTGCGGCGGGCGCGGCTGCCTGGAGGTGTACGCGGGCCAGGACGCGCTCCTCGGCGACCTCGGCTCGGTGACCGAGCTGGTGCGCGTGCTGGAGTCGGGCGACGAAGCGGCACTTGAGGCGTGCCGGCGGGCGGGTCACGCGCTCGGCGTCGCGCTCACCTCGGCCGTGCACCTGCTCGACCCCGGCACGATCGTGCTCGGCGGCATCTTCGCGCCGCTGTTCCCCTGGCTGTCGGAGCCGGTCTCCGCCGGCCTGGAGACCAGGCTCGGGCAGATGCGCGGCGCGCCGCCCGCGCTCGCCGTCTCGTCCACCGGCTCCGACGCCGCCGTGCTGGGGGCGGCCGGGCTGGTCATCCAGCAGATCATCGCCGAGCCCGCCAAGCTGCTCGGCCTCTGACCGGCCTATGAACGCCCGGCCGCGCTTGCTTCAGCCGCGTGCGGTGAGCGCGAAGACCTTCAGATTGGGCACCGCCGTGCTGGTGAACGAGACCGCCTCGCGGGAGGCGTCCACCGGCACCGAGACCCGCCAGATCGTCACCTTGCGGCCGTCGGCCGTGCCATTGACGTTGTAGCGGGTGTCTGCGGTCAGCGCGGGCTCCTCGCCGAAGTGCGCCGACGAGGCCGCCCAGTCCGTCACCTTCAGCGGTGCCGTGGAGGTGGTGCCGTCCGCGTACGCGATCGTCAGCTCCGTCTGCTGGTCCCCGTTGACCGCCGTGACCAGCAGGTCGAGCGCGCTGTAGCGGCCGGGCGTGAGGTAGGTGCGCTGCCCGCGCAGGCTGTGGAAGTTGCCCGCCGTCCCCTTGGTCTCGGGGATGAGGAAGCCGTCGCGCACGCCGGGCTCGGGAAGCTGCTCGGCGGGGAAGCTCCAGCCCTTGCCGTCCAGGTCGCCCTGGTCGCGCGCGTCGGTGGTGGCGACGCCGTCCACGTCGTACTGCAGCCGCTGCGCGCAGCCGTCGCCGACCGGCTCGCACGCCTCGGGCAGGTTCGGGATCGGCTCCCGCGCCGGCTCCACGTGGTCAACGGGCAGGTCGGACTCCGCGGTCGCCCACTCCTTGTTCGGCGTCGTGCCCACGTTCACCGTCACCTCGCCGCCCTTGAGCAGCAGCGACTCGGGCAGCCACGACTTGCCGTACGGCTTGCCGTTCAGCCTGACGCTCTGCACGTAGATCGCGTCGGGGCCGGCCTGCGGCGCGTTCACCGTGATCGTGCGGCCGTCGCCGCGCTTGATGCGCGCCTTCGGGAACATCGGGCTGGACAGCAGCATCTCGGCCCTGCTGGGCGTCTGCGGATACATGCCGAGCGCGGCGAAGACGTACCAGGCCGACATCGTGCCGAGGTCGTCATTGCCCGGCAGGCCGCTCGGGCCGGTCTTGTAGACCAGCGACGCCATCGCGCGCACGGTCTCCTGGGTCTTCCACGGCTGCCCGAGCGCGTTGTACAGCCACGGCACGTGGATGCCGGGCTCGTTGGTCGGGTCGTAGCGGAAGCCGTCGCCGCCCGTCGCCCACGAGCCGTCGGGCTTGTGGAAGAACGCATCCAGCCGCGCGGCCGCCGCCTGCCTGCCGCCCATCGCGGCGGCCAGTCCTGACACGTCGTGCTGCACCATCCACGTGTACGTCGCGCTCGTGCCCTGCGCGAACCCGGTCTCCGAGGTCGGTGAGAACGGCCACACCCAGCTTCCGTCGGCCTTGCGCGCCTGCTGGTAGCCGCCCTCGGCCCCGGCCGACGGGTTGAACGTGCTGCGCCACCAGCTCGCCCTCGGCAGCAGCACGTCGCGCTCCTTGCGGCGGCCGAGCCGGGCGGCCCAGTCGGCGAGCGCGAAGTCGGCGGTCGCGTCCTCCAGCGTCTCCGCCGCGCCGCCCCAGCAGTGGCAGGTGTCCTGCGGGGCGTAGTGCAGGCGCAGGTACTCGGCCAGGTTCGGCCGCTGGCCCTCGCACTGTCCCGGGCAGCCCTTGTCCGACAGGCCCGACTCGTGCGGCACCGTCGCCTGCTTGTACAGCGAGTCGAACGCGCCGCGCACGTCGAAGTTGCGCACGCCGAGCGCGTAGAACCCGGCCAGCGCGGGCGCCGACGGGTCGCCGGTCATGACGTGCGTGGGGCCGTTGATGTGCACCCAGCGGTCCCAGACGCCGCCGTTCTGCCTGGCCAGGTTGTACAGCGACTGGGCGTAGTCGCCGGCCACCTGCGGTTCGAGCAGGGCGAGGAGCTGGGTGTGCGCGCGGTACTGGTCCCAGCCGGAGAAGTTGCCGTACTGGACCTTCTGGCCCTTGGCCAGGCGGTGCACCTCGCCGTCGCTGCCCAGGTAGGTGCCGCCCACGTCGCTGGTGACGTTCGGCTGCAGGTAGGCGTGGTACATCGCGGTGTAGAACGTGGTCAGCAGGTCGGGCGTGCCGCCCGTCACCTCGATCGAGCGCAGCGCGTCGTTCCAGGCGCGGCGCGCCCTGGCGGCCACCGCGTCCACGTCGTCGCGGCGCGAGATCTCCGCGTCCAGGTTGCGGCGGGCGGCGTCGAGGCTCGTGTACGAGATGCCGATCCGCATCCGCACGCCGGCGTCCGTTGAGGTGTCGAAGCTGACGTACCCGCCGGAGCCACGGCCCGCACGGTCGGCGCCCGTCGCGTAGCCCTCGCCGCCCGAGGCGGTCTTCGCGCCCTTGCGCAGCTCGCCGTTCACCCACGTGCCCTGGCCGGAGAACGCGCGGTCGAACGCGGCCACGAAATGCAGGCGGTAGTAGCTCTTGCGGTTGTTCTCGCCGCCGTTGGCGCGGCGGCCGCAGAAGGCGCCGGTGAGGACCGAGCCGGTCACCGTACGCGCCTTCGGGTCGATCGTGATCTCGGCGTCCTCGCTGCCGTTCAGCGAGTTGGACACCCGGAACAGCAGGTTCGCCGGCGAGCCCTTCGGGAACGTGAACTCGCCGATCCCGGCCCGGGTGGTGACCGCGAGGTCGGTCTTCACACCGGAGTCGAGCGTGACCGTGTACCGGCCGGGCACGGCCTTCTCGTCGGCGTGGTCGAACGAGCTCGCGTAGACCGCGTCGGTCGTGTCGGCCGTCGGCGACGAGGTCACCTCGCCGGCGAACGGCATGATCGGCACGTCGCCCGCCGCCCCGGGGTGGCAGCCCGCGCCGTTGACGTGCGTCAGCGCGAACCCGCGTACGCGCGGCGTGTTGTAGGAGTAGCCGTTGGAGCCGGCGGCGTTCGTCTGGTCGCCCGCCGTGTTGGTCGGGCTCCACGAGATCATCCCGAACGGCACGACGGCCCCGGGATAGGTGTTGCCGCCCCCGGCCGAGCCGATCAGCGGATCGACGTACGCGACGGGGTCGGTGACCTTCGGAGGCTGGGAGGGGGTGCTTGCTGCGTCGGCCGGCACGGCGAGCCCGGTGGCCAGGACGGCACCTGCTAACGCCGTGGCGAGCCACGAACGGGGAGAGAACACCTCGTGATCACACTGCTCCACCTTAACCACACGGTGAACGCCCTTGTAAGACCGGAGAAATCTTCAACTTCGGGGCGTTATCTGGCATCTTCCGAGTCTTAGATCCGCATTACACGGTGCCTTCTATGGTGACGGCCGAGACCGTACCTCGGGAGCAGCCCATGTCAGAGAGAAAGGCGAAGCGCAGGCGGGCCGCGATGCGGCGCGAGGAAGCGAAGCGGCGTGAGCAGCGCCGGCGTCTCAGACGGAAGATCGGTTACGGCTCCGCCGCCGTGCTGTCGGTGGTGTTCGTGGCGATCGGCGTGCTGGCGTATGTGACGGCCGACGGCCCCTCACCCGCAGCCGGCACGGCACCCTCCACGACGGCCACTCCCACGGCCACAGCCTCACCCACCGCAACGCCGTCCGCCGAGAAGTCGGATGCCGAGAAGTCGGATGACGGGAAATCGGACGGCGGGAAATCGGACGGCGGAAAGCCGGATGGCGAGAAGGCTGACGACGGGAAGTCGGACGGTGGGAAACCGGAAGGCGAGAAGCCGGGCGGCGAGAAGTAGGGCTCGTCCTCGTCCTTTCCTCGTCCTCGTCGTCGCCCGAACCGTCGTCGTCCGGAGACAAGTAGCGTCCCGCGGCGCCGGCCCGCCGCCCGCCTTGGCTGATGCGGGCGGCGGGGCCCGCGCGATGCGCGCCTGTGCGTACCGATGGACACGAGCCCGTGCGTACCGATGAGTTCGGCCGATGAGCTTCGACCGATGAGTTTTGGCGGCCCGCGTGGTCCATATCGGCACACACCGGGAACTTCCTGAAGGAGGCCGATATGCGGAAGATCACCGCGCAGCTGTTCATCTCGCTCGACGGCGTCGTGGAGGCGCCCGACCAGTGGCACTTCCCGTACTTCAACGAAGAGATGGGCGCGGCCGTCTACGCGGGGCTGAGCAAGGCGGACACGCTCCTGCTGGGGCGCAAGACGTACGACAGCTTCGCGGGGGCCTGGCCGGCGCGCGAGGAAGCGGGCGACGTGGACGCCTCCTTCGCCAAGGTGCTCGGCGACGCCCGCAAGATCGTCGTGTCCCGGCAGCGGCTGGAGTTCACCTGGCGCAACAGCGAGCTGCTGCAGGGCGACCTCGTCGAGGCCGTCACCGCGCTGAAGAACGAGCCGGGCGGTCCCATCGGGATGAGCGGCTCCGTCTCGGTCGTCCGCCAGCTGCTCGCCGCCGGGCTGCTCGACGAGCTGCACCTGATGGTCCACCCCATCGCCGTGCGCAAGGGGATGCGGCTGTTCGACGAGGGCGAGCCGGTGCCGCTGCGGCTGGTGTCGTCCGAGACGTTCACGACCGGCGTGCTGAACCTCCTGTACGCGCCCGCCCCCTCGCCCGGCACCGTCGGGTACGACGACGTCAAGGAGCGCATGTCGTAGCGAGCCCCGGGTGGATCTGAGCGCGGCGGTAGTGGCTCGGCGAGACGCCGTACTCGCGGCGGAAGGCGCCGGAGAAGGCGAACTCGGTCGATCCGCAGCATGACGAAGTCGTCGTTGCCGGCGGTGGCGATCATCGATCCGTCCGGGCTGTAGGCGATGTCGTGCACGGTGGCGTCGTGCCCGCGCAGGGTGAAGCGGAGCCCGTTCGTCGTGGCGTCCCAGACGAACACCTCGCCGGACGCCGTCCCGGCCGCGTACGTGGTGCCGTCGGGGGAGAAGGCGGCCCCGTACATCTCCTCGTTCGCCTGCGGGTAAAGCTCGGTCATCATGGTGCCGGGCACCACATTCCACCTGCGGACCGTCACATCACCGGCGGTCACCAGGGACTCCCCGTCGGGGGTGAACGCCACCGCGTGCACGTTGCCGAGGTGCCCGGTCAGCGTCTTGACGTGTTCTCCCGTGGCGGGGTCCCACAGCCGGACGGTCCTGTCCCCGCTCGCGCCGGCCAGCAGCTTGCCGTCACGGCTGAAAGCCAGGTCCTCGATTGCGGCGGGGTGCCCGGGCATGGTCCGGACACGGCGGCCGCTGCGCACGTCGTACAGGCAGATGCCGTACGGGCACGGACCGGCGAGCAGCGCGGCGACCCCGAGGGCGGCGCCCAGCGCGAACAGCGCTCCCCTGCCGCGCTTCGCGGGATCGGCTTTCGTGGAAGCGTGCGGAGACTCGACGAGGGTCTCGCGCAGCGTCCGCCCGGGGCCGCCGCCGTGCCCGCCCTGGCTCGCCGGGGTGGTCAGGGCCGCCGGGTCCGCCGGGGCCGGGCTTCCCGAGGGAGTCGGGCCTTCCGGCTCGTCTTCGGGCTGAGCGGGCGGCAGACCTCCAGGACGTGGTCGAGCTCCGGCCGGGCGTCCGGGTTCTTCTCCAGGCAGGAGGCGATCAGCTTGACCAGCGGCTCGGGCACGCCGGACAGGTCGGGCTCCTCGTACACGATGCGGTGGGTGATCGCCCACGGCGGGCCCTCGCCGAACGGGCTGCGCCCGGTCGCCGCGTACGCCAGCACGCAGCCCAGCGAGAACACGTCGGCGGCCGGCCCCACGGGCAGAGCCGTCACCTGTTCGGGGGACATGTACGCGGCGGTGCCGAGGACGGTGGAGGTGCGCGTGTACGAGGTGGCGTCGAGAGCGCGGGCGCCGCCGGAAGTCGGGATCGTCGGCCAGCTCGGGGCGCACCACCTTCAGCGCGACGTCCCGCCCGCCGGGCGAGCGCCCGAGGTGGACCTCGCCCATGCCGCCGCCGCCCAGCTTGCGCACCACCTGGTAAGGGCCGACCTGCTCCAGCGTACGGGCGCCCGGGATTGCGGAGCGTCCGCGAGACCCGCGCGGGTGGTCCGAATCCCCGGCGGAATCGGGGTTTCCGAACCAACGGCGGTGCGGTCGCGTCAGACGAAATGATCACGCTTGCCCGGGAGACCGCATGAGTCTGACGCCGCTCACCCACGACGATCCGACCCACATCGGTGCGTACGCGCTGGCCCGCCGCGTCGGCGCGGGCGGCCAGGGGGTCGTGTACGAGGCGTACGACCCGGCGGGCGTGCGGGTGGCGATCAAAGTGCTGCATCCGGGAGGCATACGCCGCCCACCGGCCAAGGAGGTGGCGGCGGCGCGGCGGGTCTCGTCCTTCTCGACCGCCAAGATCCTTGAGGTCGATCTCGACGCCGAGCGGCCGTACATCGTCAGCGAGTTCGTCGACGGTCCCAGCCTGCGCGCGGCGGTGGCGCAGGCGGGCCCGTACGAGGGGGACGCGCTGCACCGGCTCGCCATCGGCATCGCCACCGCGATGGCCGCCATCCACGGCGCCGGCGTCGTGCACCGCGACCTGAAGCCCGAGAACGTGCTGCTCGCGCCGGACGGCCCGCGCGTCATCGACTTCGGCATCGCGCGCGTCCTTGAGGCGTCGTCGACGATGACCAGCGGCCTGGCGGGGACGCCCGCGTACATGGCCCCGGAGCTGTTCCGCGGCGAAACCACCCCGCGCCCGGCCGCCGACGTCTACGCCTGGGGCATGATCATGGTGTTCGCCGCGACGGGGCGGGTGCTGTTCCAGCGGAACAACATGGCGGCGACCATACACGAGGCCCTGACCGCCGAGCCCGACCTCGACGGCGTGCCCGACTCGCTGCGCCCGCTGGTGGCCAAGGCGCTGTCCAAAGACCCGGACGAGCGGCCGCCCGCGCCCGACCTGCTGCTCTCGCTGGTCGGCTTCGGCTCCGCGGGCGTGGTCGAGCCGCCCGCCGGGCTGGAGCAGCGTACCCCTGAGCTGGGGGAGATCGCCGAGGACCTCTACCTGTCGCTCAGCGAGGACGAGCAGGCCGCGCTGCCCCTGGCCATGCTGCGGCTGTACGGCGCCGACGGCGAGCCGCGCACGGTGGACCTCGCCGACCTGGGCCCGATGCCGGCACTCGACAGGCTGGTGGAGCGCGGCCTGCTCGTACGCGAGGGCGGATCGATGCGCCCGGCGAGCGCGGCCCTGGTCCACGGCTGGCCGCGGCTGCGCGGCTGGCTCGCCGCCGAGAGGCCAGGCCACGCCGTGCACCTGCGGATCAGCGAGGCGGCCCGTGAGTGGGAGGCCAACGGCCATAAGGACGGCGACCTGCTCGGCGGCTCCTCACTCGACGCGGCCACGCGCTGGGCGGCCGAGCCGCACCCGTACATCACGCTCAACGTGCGCGAGAAGCGTTTCCTGGACGCGAGCATGCGCGCGGCGGGCAGGCGCGCGAGGCGGCGTCGCGCCACCGTCATCACGCTCGCCACGATGCTCGCGATCTCGCTGGCGCTCGCCGGGGTGGCGCAGACCCAGCGCGCCATCGCCGAGGAGCGCCGCGTCGAGGCCGACAAGCGGCGTGACGAGGCCGTCGCGCTCAACGTCGCCACCCGCGCGAACGACCTGCGCCAGTCCGACCCGGCCACCGCGATGAAGCTGAGCGTGGCCGCGTACGCGATGGCGCCCCGCGTCGAAACCCGCTCCGCGCTGCTCGCCTCGTCCACCCAGACCGAGACGAAGGTGTTCAGCCCGCCGAGCGTGGACGTGCACGCCTTCAGCGGGGACGGCGGCACCGAGGCAGTTCTCCTCGGCCAGGAGGTGCAGATCTGGGACACCGTGAAGGGGACGCTCAAGCGGACGTTCCGCGTCGAAGGCGTGAACCCCGAGGACTCCGAGCTCCAGCTGAGCGCCGACGGCGGCGTCCTGCTGATCAAGCCGATCCGCGAGGGGGAGACCCAGGTGTGGAACGCCGAGGCCGGCGAGCGGCTCGATCCGCCCGCAAAGACCATGAGCCTCGGCTGGCAGGGCCGCTACCTCGTGGACGGCGACGGCCGTACGTACGACCTGCCGAGCCTGACCGAGGTGCGGTCGCCGCACCTGGAGGCGGCGATCAAGGGCAGCAAGGTACGGGTCACCCGGGTGGGCGCCACTCGCGAGGACGTCGCGGTCATCGACCTTTCCAAGCAGAAAGTGGAGGAGCTCAACGGCCCGGTGCCGGCCGCCATGAACAAGACGGGAACTCTCATCGGCGTGGCCACGGGCGAGACCGTCGCGGTCGCGAGCATCAGCGGCGACACGCCGCCCAAAGTCGGCACCCTGCCCGAGCACATGGGCCCATCCGGCGACGGCGGTCTGGTGCTGCCCGTCTTCGATCCGACGGGGACGGTGCTCGCCACCGCCTCCAATTGGGCGGTGCAGCTCTGGGACGTCAAGAGCATGACGGCGCTCAGGCAGTTCTCCTATCCCGGCTTCGCGCCCACTCATCTGGTGTTCCGCGACGGTGGCGACACCCTCATGGTGGGCGGGCTCGACGGCAGCGTACGCATGCTCGACGTCGGGTGGTTCACCCGCCCGTCGTCGCTGCTCACCGCGGCTGGAACGCCGAACGGCCTGGTCCGAGGCGCGGTCTTCAGCCCTGACGGCCGCACACTGGCGACCATCACCGGGGACGCCATCCGGTTGTGGGATCCGGCCACCCGCCGGCAGCACGGCGGCGACATCAAGGGCAAATGGAACGTGCAGTGGCAGGGGCTCAACGCCACCACCATCACCAGGCCGCCGCTCGCCTTCTCACCCGACGGCACGACCATCGCCACCGCCCGCGACCTGCTCACCGTGTCCCTGATCGACGTGGCGACGGCGAAGGAAAAACGCACGCGGGCCCTGCCGAAGGATCCGGACAGCGTGAGCGAAGTGCTCTCCGTGGCGTTCAGCCCGGACGGCCGGCGCCTGGCGATCGCCACCAGCGACTGGCGCGTGATGATCCTCGACGCCGACACCCTGCGCACCGTCGCACAGGCGGGCACCCCCGGCGAGCTCCTGGCGACGGTCGTCGAATGGGACCCGAACGGGCACGTCGTGGCGCTCGGCAGTCCCACCGAGACCCGTTTGTGGGAGGTCGGCTCGGGTGACTCCTCCGCCGCGTCGCCCGCGGCCGTGCGCAAGCCGGGCAACCCGATGGCGCGCGAGCACAGCAGCGAGCCGCTGGCGTTCAGCCGCGACGGCAGGCTGCTCATCGTGCGCGGCGAGAACGAGTGCGCCTGCGCCACCCAGATCGGCCCCGAGGTGGACGCCCGCGTCTGGGTGTGGGACATGGAGCGCCGCACGCCGGTGAACCCGCCGCTCGCGGGCCACACCATGCCGGCGTACGCGGCCGCGTTCTCCCCGGACGAATCGATGATCGCCACCGTGAGCGCCGACAGCACCCTGCGCCTGTGGGACGCCGCCGACCACCGCCCGGTCGGGCTGCCCATCGACCGGCACCGACATGAGGCGCTCGCGCTCTCCTTCTCCCCGGACGGCAAGTCGATCACCACGGTCGGCGCCGACAGCTCGATCCGTACGCTGCGGCTCGACGAGGCCGAGGTGACGGCGGCCGTGTGCGCCCGGGCGGGCGGCGGCCTGACCGAGGCCGAATGGGCGCGGCACATCCCGGAGGTCCCCTACCGTCGCACGTGCTGACGGTTAGGCTCGCTTTGTGCCGGGCGCCGGGTCCTTACGGGAGATGAGCCGCTGGGCGGGCTTCACCGATGACCGCCCTCCTCTGGTGCTCAGCGTGTTCTTCTGGGGTTCCGCGTTCATCAGCGCCGTGACGGTCGCGGGTGCGCTGTGGAGGCTGGACGAGTTCGGCTGGCCTCTGGCGAAGGCGTTCCCACTGGCCGGCGCCGGTGCGCTGCCGCTGATCTGCGTGCTCTGGCCGCTGCTGCCGTGGCGGCGGCGGCCGGCGCCGCCGCGCAGGGCGGTCACCGTGGCGTTCCTGGCCGCGAGCCTGCTGCTCCTTCCCGCCGGCGGCATCGTGGCGCCGCTGATCGTGAGCGTGGCGGTCGGCAACGCGCTGATCGTGTTCGGGCGGCGCGGCAGCATCGGGTACGTGGCGACGGCCGCGCTGTTCGGCGTCGTACTCGGCCTGCTCAACCCCGGAAGGTCGGCGCTCGGGGCCGTGATCGACGGAGTGCTGGTGCTGCTCCTCGGTCTGATCATCATGGTCGTGGTGGCCGCGATGATCGAGTCCCAGCGCCGGGCCGAGGAGACCCGGCGGCTCCTGGCCGACCTGGAGGAGGCGCACGCCGAGCTGCGGCGCTACGCCGCCCGTACGCGTGACCTCGCCATCGCCGAGGAACGCGCCAGGATGGCCAGGGACATGCACGACTCGGTCGGCCACTACCTGACGGTCATCAACATGGGCCTCGCGAACGCCGAGCGCTTCCGCACCGCGCGCCCCGAGGCCGCCTGGGACGAGGTGCGCCAGGCCAAGGAGCTGACCCTGGAGGCCCTGGCCGAGACCCGCCGCTGGGTGCGCGCGCTCAGGCCGCTGCGCATGGAGGGCCGTACGGGCGTCGAAGCCCTGCGCGCCCTCGCGCGGTCGTACGGCACCGACGTGGCGTTCACCGTGACGGGCACCTGGCCGGACCTGGACGAGGAGCGCGTGCTCGCCTGCTACCGCGTCATCCAGGAGGGCCTGACCAACGCGCTGCGTCACGCCAAGGCCGGGCACGTCGCGGTCGCACTCGACGGCACACCCGAGCGGGTGCGGGTGACGGTCTCCGACGACGGCGAAGGAGCCGAACCGGACACGACGGAAAGCGGCTTCGGGCTGCGCGGCCTGCGGGAACGCCTGGAGTCGATCGGCGGCACCCTGGACGTGCGCAGCGAGCCCGGCGCCGGCTTCACCCTCCAGGCCGTGGTGCCGGTGCGAGCGACCGAGATGGGGAGTACGCCGACGTGATCCGGGTGCTGCTGGTGGACGACCAGGTCCTGATGCGGGAGGGCCTGCGCAAGCTGCTGGAGATCGAGCCGGGCATCGAGGTGGCCGGATCCGCGCAGAACGGCGCGGACGCGCTCGCGCTGCTGTCGCGTACCCCGCCCGCCGAGCACCCCCACGTGGCGCTCGTGGACGCCCGCATGCCCGTCATGGACGGGGTCGAGCTGGTCTCGCGGCTGCGTACGGAGTATCCGGACATCGCGCCGGTGATCCTGACGACGTTCGACGATGACGACTACATCTTCGGCGGCCTGCGGGCAGGGGCCAAGGGACACCTGCTCAAGGACACCCCGCCCGACGAACTGGTGTCGGCGATCAGGCGGGTGGCGCGCGGCGAGACCGTGCTGGGCGGTGCCGCTACGGAACGCCTGGTCGCGGCCGTACGCGAGGGCGCCGTCCCCCGTACCGGACCCTCACCGGATGAGCCGCCCTGCGGGCTGACCGGCCGCGAGTACGAGATCGCCCTGCTGGTCGGCTCGGGCGCCACGAACAGGGAGATCGCGCGCCGCCTCCACATCACCGAGGGCACCGCCAAGAACCACATCTCGAGCTGCCTGCGCAAGCTCGGCCTGCGCGACCGGACCCAGCTCGCGGTCTGGGTCACCCGGCACCGATAGGCGTACGGCGGTGCCATGACTCCGGTCATGCCCGCCCGGCCGTCAGGACATGACCTGATCCATGTCGCGCGGTGGATGCCGCGTTCGAACCCCGCGATCTACGGTGCTCGCATGCAGCACCACGAGCCCGCCGGCCCCCGTGCGGTGCGCCCGCCATGGGCCGGCGTCATCGTCTCCACCGCCGGTTTCCTCGCCATGATCGCGATCGCCTGGGCGCTGTGGGACTCCCTGCCCGAACACATCGTCACCCGCGAGGCCACCGATACCCGCGCGGGCGCCACGGTGCCGCGGCTCGTCATGGCCGGCGCCCTGCCCGCGGGGCTGCTCATCGTCGCCGCGCTCACGCCCGTGGGGTTGATCGTCCAGCGCAGGCTGGCCCGTCACTTCCCTCCCTTGCTCATCGCCCCGCCGCACGCGCAGGCGCGGGCTCTGAACGTGCTCTTCGTCGTCCTGCCCCTGCTGCTTGTGACGCTCCAAGCCGTAGCGCTGGCCAAGGAGGCGGGATACGACATCCCGGTGGAGCGGGTGATGGGGGTGGCGCTCGGGATCGTACTGATCATCCTGGGACGCGCGCTGCCCGCGATGGGCTCGTCCGATGCCGTGCCGGACGGCTCGATCGGCAGGCTGATCGCGGCCTGGCAGCGGTCGCACCGCGAGGGCGGCCTGGCGCTGACGGCTCTCGGCGCGGCCTGCGCGGCGGGCTCCCTCTTCCTCCCGCCGCTGCTCGTCGGGGTCGCCTCGGCGCTGCTCGTGGGCGCGGTCTTCGCCCTGATGGCCGTACTGGCCGTCGTCCGTACGCGCTGATCGGGACCGCGCATGCCGGACCGCCGTCCCCCTCCAGAACGGCGGTCGGCTCCCTACATGTGGAACGGGCTCAGCAGATCTTGTAGTCCTGCCGCGACGAGTTGTACGAGCAGGAGTCGATCAGCTTCCCGGCCGGGTTCCGCAGGTAGGCGGTGTCGCTGACCTGGTTCCAGATGTAGGCGAGGGTGCCGCCGCTCCTGCCCCAGTAGCGGGTGGTGCTGGTGTTCGTGCCCTTGCCGGTGCGCAGGGTGACCGTCTTGCCGGGCTTCAGGACGAACTTGCCGAACGTGTAGACGTGGTCCGGCCGCCGGGTCGCGTCGCGGATGGTCCAGCCCGCGAGGTTGACGGCCTTCTTCGTCATGTTCCTGATCTGGACGTACTCGCCGTTCAGGCTACGGTTCCCGCCGTTGTCCGGCGAGCCGGGCGAGTCGTAGTGAATCTTTGTGATCTTGACGGCAGGCGCGGCGGCGTACGCCGGCTGCGCGACGGCGACGACGGACGCGGATAACAGGGCGGCGGTCAGCAGAGATCGAACACTCACAGGGACGCCTCCTGGGGAGTGAGATGGAATGGAACGATCCTATTGATGTTGCTGAGAAAGGAATGGACCGTTCCGTATCGGTTTGATGTCCCATGCGCGTCCTGACTCTGAGTCGAGGAGCGGACGGGACAATGTCGCGTTGATCGGCCGCCATCCGCCCAGGTGATCCTGCGACCATGCCCCTGGGGCCCTGGAAGATCGTCTTCATGCCCGAGGATCTCGCCCGTGTCCGGATCGCTCCCCGCCCCGACCCCTGTGGGAGATGATGCCGAGCCTGGCCGGGACGGTCCGGGGCAAGCCGCCCTCCCTGAAAGAGGGCGGATGCGCTTCAGGTCGTCACCTGGGCGGTGGTTCAGCGTGATACCGGACCGAGAGGTGCGTACGGTACCTCTGCCCTGCGGTCGATGACCTCGCCCGTCTGGTCGTACGCGGTCACGGTCACGGCGGGGGTGTCGAGGTGCTTGCCGTCCGCGTTCACGCGCGCGGGCACCCGCCCGATGAAGAAGCCGCCGGCCACCGCGGCGTCCGTGCGCCTGCCGTCCGCCCAGTCGATCTCGACGCGGGTCACCTCCCGCGCCACGCGCCCCGCCACGACGCGGTAGCGGCCGCCGCTCTGGTCGTCGTCCGACATGGCGTTGGAGTCGGTCTCCGTCGTGTACGCGTCCACGGTCAGCGGCCCGGAGACGCCCGCGTCGAGGTCGCCGGGCAGGGCGGACCCCCACGGCGTGAAGACGGGGGAGCTGGGGAACGCTTCCTTGTCCTTCTGCGGCGTGCAGAGGACGAAGCCGGTCTCGCTGCCGACGAGCGCGGTCGAGCCGACGTCGTCGCGGTACACCACCAGCTCGCGGAAGTCCTTGACGTCGGCGTCCGCCGGGTATCGCTTGCGGGTGTCCATGCCGTCCACCGGCCCTCCCAGCGGCATGCAGTCCCGTACGGACTGGAGCTGCGCGGAGGTGTTGGCCGGCAGGCCGGCGGGACCGCTCGCAGGAGTCGCCGTGGTCGTGCCCAGGGTGAGCGGGACCGCGATCAGCGCGCCGGCGGCGACGGCGACCGCGCTCGCGGCCAGCGACCAGGTCAGGCGGCGGCGTCTCGCCCCTGCGACGGCCCGCGCCACCATGGCCTGCTCGTTCACGGGACGGGAGGCGTCCGCCAGCCGCCGCAGCTCAGCGGCGATGGTCTTCTCATCGACGTTCATTTCCAGGCCTCCAGCATGACGGGCTTGCGGACCAGCTCGCGGAGCCGGGTGATGGCTTGATGGGTCTGGCTGCGTACGGTTCCCACCGAGCAGCCCATGATCGTGGCGACCTCGGATTCCGGGAGATCCTCGTAGTAGCGCAGCACCAGCACGGCGCGCTTGCGCGGTGGCAGCGCGCGCAGGGCCTGCTGCAGGGCAAGATGGTCGTCTACCTCGGCCGTACGGTCACTCGCCATCCGCTCAGGGGGCGAGTCCACCAATTTCTCCCTGCCCCAGCGGGGACTTCGCCAGCGGCTGACCTGTTCGTGGTACATGACCTTCCGCACGTACGCCTCGGGGTTGTCACGGATCTTGTTCCAGCGGCTCGTGGTCTTGGTCAGCGCGGTTTGGAGCAGGTCCTCGGCCGTGGCCTGGTCGCCGGTGAGGACGTAGGCGAGCCTGATGAGGCTGTCCGATCGAGCCGCTACGAAGTCTGCGAAGTCGCGTTTCTGCTCGTTGTTCAACACATCTCCTCGGTTCGCCTCCTAAGACGCGACGCTTCACCGGACCTATGGCGTACCGGCGAACAACCCTTGCGGCGGGGCTGCTCCAAGGTGCGGATGCGGAAGTCAGGCGCCGAAGCGGCGGCGGGACGTCTCGATGCCGGCAGGGAGGAGCCGGCGCGGGCCATGTCCCCGAGCACCTGGTCGAGATCTGAAGCCACCGCCGTCCTCAGCTGGAGGCCACGCCTGGGAGGACGGCCGTCAGTCCAGGCCCGCGGAGATCCACTGGAAGGTGCCGCGACAGGGTAAGGAGTCGGTACGCCGCGCGGTGAGCCGCACGAATCGGGCGTCGCGCGGCGGAGTGCCGGTGACCTCGTGGTCTCCGCTGCCCGCCGTGACCGTGCCCTGCGCTATGGCTTTGCCGTCCACCAGTAATGACCAGTCCACCACGGCCGGACAGTCCCGGACCTCTTGCTGCTCCTCGATGAAGAGGCGCGCATCCAGGCGGAACCAGCCTCGTAGTTTCGTCCGGTCGTGGATGTCCTCGCGTTCGAACCGGGTCCGGATGACGCCTGAAGCGGGCACGGTCCATTTGAAGCCGGGCGGTGGGCAGGGACCGGAGTCGGAGTAGCAGAGCGCCCTCTTCATTTCCACCGGTGCATCGCCGGACGCGTAATCCAACCCGTCGGTCGGGTCCGAGCTGACGATGAAGTAGCCGAGGACGGCGCTTATCGCCAGGAGGAAGACCAGGCATCCGGACCCGGACGACCCGCCGTAGTCGTATGAATGGCTACGCCCGGCCACATGCCCTCCCTCGGTCATGCTGCCTTTCGCTTCATGATTCCAGAGGGCGCCGCAGAGGTCACCGGACACCGCACCTGACGTCACATCCGCTCAGTGCACTCACGAACCGGCCGGCTCAGCAGCAGGAGTCTCATAGACCGCTCGGCGGCCACGGAGGCTTCTCGACTCCGTTCATGACGATCCCTACGAATATCGCGATGAGGAGCGCTAAAAGGAGCGCCCAAAAGGCGAACACGAAAATCCTCCTCATCGTTCACCCCCTTGGCCCAGCCATCGAATACCCATGCACGCCGACCGGGGTACTCGTGGTGGGCGCGGCGGAGTGCGCGGTGTGGCCAGGACGGACTCGATCTCGTCTTTCGAAGTGTCCGCCGGCCTGAGGGGAGGGAGGAAGTCCGGAAAGTGTGGGGCGTGCCTCTTTTCCCTCCTTGAGCGGCTTGGTGACGCGGTGGTTTTCCGCTGAATGAGCGGCGTCAGCAGCAGGTGGGTGTTGAGCGGCCGGACGCGGCCTTCTGCTGGTCCTGGAGGATGCGGCCGCGCAGCATCGTCTCCATGACCTTCATGAAGCGCTGCGTCCTGGCCGGGCCGATGATGAAGGGGTTCTTCGTGGCTCCCGCACGGAGTTGCTCGATGCGGGTCAGGCCGTAGTCGGCGCCGCCGTGGTTGTTCAGCTCGACGTCCACGCCGGCCTTACGCATCGCGACGGCGGCCGTACGTACGGAGGACAGGTGCGTTCGCTTGGCCGCCGTCGTGGCGGGCGGGTTGGTGCCGCCCCACAGGATCGCGGTGTGGCGGCGGCCCTTCCAGCGGACCGGGAAGACGGGCGAGACGGTACCGGGGGTGTGGCCCGGCCTGTGGTGGAAGACGATCGTGGCGTCGCCGAGGGTCAGCTTCTGGCCGTCGGTGATCTCGAGGTCGCGCTTGGGGGCGTGCTCAGGGCGTTCTTTGGCGATGAGGTCCCAGTCGGCCTTGTGCATCATGACCCGGGCTCCGTACGTGTCCGCGAGGTACTGTGCGCCGCCGAAGTGGTCGTCGTGACCGTGGGCGGCCACCACGTACTTGATGTGGGTGGGGTTCACGCCGACGGCACGCAGGCCGGGAATGATGATCTTTCTGGCGTCGTCCGGTGAGCCCATCGCGTCGATGAGGATGACGCCCTTCGAGGTGAGCAGCGCCATGGCCTGGACGAACGTGGTGCCGACCACCGCGACGTTGTCGAAGATCTTGAACGGCTTGACAGGCTGCACGGCCGGCATCTGGAGATCGGGGAGAGCGCCTTGACCAGGGCCTTCAGTACGGGGTCGTCGCCGGCGAGCTTGGCCGCGCGGTCGTAATAGTCCTGCGCGGTCTTGGGCGCGGCTGATGCCGGGCGCGCGCCTCCCGCCAGCGGTAGCAGGGCGGCGGCCAGCACGGTACGACGGGACGGCATCAACCAATACCTGCTTTCTCGAAAGACGGTTCGGACAGCGAAGCAGACCTCGTTTCCGCATGTCCAATAGCGATCTTCATCGCCGACCGATAAGGGAGCCGATATCGCGCCAGGTCGGACCTGATCCCACCCCCGGGTGGACATCATCGGGAAGGACCGTCACCTAGATGCGCATCCTCGCGGAGACGCGCGTCATCCCCAGGTTGGGGAAGCCGAAGCTGTGGCAGCTGCGTGCGGATCACGTGGATGAGTGGCTGGACGCATTCTCCGGCGACCTGGCCACCAGGACGCTACCCATCGACGTCCAGACACGGAAAAGGGCCCGACCCGTTGTGCGGATCAGACCCTCTGCCTGCGGCAACTGTGTCGGGGTGGCGGGATTTGAACCCACGACCTCTTCGTCCCGAACGAAGCGCGCTGCCAAGCTGCGCTACACCCCGGTGCACGCCCGTCGTGTGCGTGCTTGTAAGAGTCTAGCGGACTTCCCAAGTGCTTGTGACCGCCTTTATCTCCGGGGCACGAGCGTCAGCAGCGTGGCCTCGGGGAAGCAGGCGAATCGGGCGGGGGCGTAAGGGGAGGTGCCGAGGCCGGCGGAGACGTGCAGCCAGGCGTTGTCGTGGCGGCTGAGGCCCTTGACGCGGGCGCGGTCGATGCCGCAGTTGGTGACCAGGGCGCCGTAGAACGGGATGCAGAGCTGGCCGCCGTGCGTGTGGCCGGCCAGCAGGAGCTGGTAGCCGTCGGCGGCGAAGCGGGACATGTTGCGCGGCTCGGGCGAGTGCATGACGCCGAGGCGCAGGTCGGCGTCCGCGGGGGCCGGGCCGGCGACGAGGTCGTAGCGGTCGCGGTTGATGTGGCTGTCGTGGATGCCGGCCACGGCCACGTCGAGGTCGCCGACCTTGATGCGGGCCGTGGTGTTGTTCATGTCGAGCCAGCCTTCGGCGGCCATGCCGGCCCCCAGCTCCTCCCAGGGCAGGTTGGGCGTGTGCTGGCGGCGGTCGTTCTTGGAGGTGCGCCACAGGTAGCGTGCCGGGTTCTTCGGCTGCGGCGCGTAGAGGTCGTTGGAGCCGTACACGAACAGGCCAGGACGCGACAGCAGGGGCTCCAGGGCGTGCAGGAGCGCGGGAACGGCCTCGGGGTGCGCGATGGAGTCGCCGGTGTTGACCACGAGGTCGGGCTCCAGGGCGCCGAGCGAGCGCACCCAGTTGATCAGCATGGTGCGGCGCGGCGTCAGGTGGAGGTCGGACAGGTGCAGGACGCGTACGGGACGCTGCCCCCGCTCGAGAACGGGCACGTCGAAGCGGCGCAGCCGGAACCAGTTGCGCTCGACGACGGACGCGTAGCCCAGCCCGGCCAGGCCGAGACCGAGCATGGACAGGGGCACTGCGACGGCTTTCCTCACACCTTCATGATGCCCGACATCCGGCCAGCGGAGTCCGGATGGCGACGGGGTGGTCCGCGCAGGCGGCAAGATAAAGCGCATGAGCGCATTGAAGGACAAGCTGAAGGCCGACCTGACGGCCTCGCTGAAGAGCAAGGACGAGGTACGTCTGCGTACGGTCCGCATGGCCCTGGCCGCGATCAACGTCGAGGAGGTCGCGGGCAAGGAGGCCAGGGAGCTGACCGACGACGAGGTCATCAAGGTCCTGACCAAGGAGGCGAAGAAGCGGCGCGAGGCCGCCGAGGCGTTCCGCAACGCGGGCCGCACGGAGCAGGCCGAGGCCGAGCTGGCCGAGCAGGCGGTGCTGGAGGAGTACCTTCCCGCGCAGCTGTCCGACGAGGAGCTCGCCGCGCTGGTCGACGCCGCCATCGCCGAGACCGGCGCCTCGGGGCCGCAGGCCATGGGCCAGGTCATGAAGGCGGTCAACCCGAAGGTCGCCGGCCGGGCCGAGGGTGGCAGGGTGGCCGCCCTGGTGCGTGCCCGCCTCACCGGTAAGTAGGGCCTACGGGGCTTCTGGTACGCGGTCTCGGTTCAGGGCCCCTTTCGGCAGGGCTCCTTTCGGTCCTACCGGGCTTTCGGCACGCGGCCCGGGCTTCGCGGGTTCGGTACCGGGTGACGGAACTCGCCGCACGGTGTCCCGGTCCACGGCCCGCTGTACGGCTCTGGTTCGCCCGGAGCGTCCCCATGCCTCCCCGTACGGCCTCCGGCGCCTCTCTGCGCCCCAGCGGCCCGTCAGGCGGCATTCGTAGGCATTCAACAGCTTTGAGGCCTCCACCCGCGAAGGGAGGAGGCCTCAAAGCGTCTCAGGGCGTCTCAGAGACTCTCAGCGTCGGCCGTCGGGCATGGTGAACGGCGGCCCGTTGTCGCCGGCGCGCCCGCGGCCACGGTCGTTGTCGCCCCAGCCGCCGCGCCCGCGGTCGCCCCGGTCCTGCGGCCCGTCACCGAACTGGTCGCGGTCGAAGAAGTCGAACGGGTTGCCGCCGTCGTCGTCCTTCTTCTTTTTCTTCGGCTTGGGCGCGCAGTGGTCGGTGCACCCGCCGAACCGCGACTTGTCGACCGGCTTGAACTCGGCCGGCTCGATCCCCTTGAGCGCCTGGATCATGGAGTCCTTCCAGATGCGCCCGGAGATCGACGAGCCGTACACGTACGGGTAGTAGCGCCCGCCGATGGTGACGCCGATCAGCTTGTGGGCCGAGGTGCCGCGCGGGTCGCCCAGGCTGACGGCGGAGGCGAGGTTGGGGGTGTAGCCGGAGAACCAGGCCGACATGTAGTTGTCGGTGGTGCCGGTCTTGCCGGCCGCGTCGCGCCCGATGCCGCCGACCTCGGTCATCGTGCCCTTGGTGAACACCCCGGACAGGATGCCGCTGACGGCGTCGGCGACCTCCTCTTCGAGGACCTGGTTGCACTTGGGCTTGTACTGCTTGACCTTGCCGTTGCGGTCCTTGATCTCGGTGATGGCGAGCGGCTTGCAGTACTTGCCGCGGGAGGCGAAGACGGCGTAGGAGCTGGCGATGGTGACGGGGTCGACCTCGTTGACGCCGAGCGTGAACGTCTCGACCTCCGACAGCTTCTGCCCGTCGGCCCGCTTGACGCCGAGCTTCTTGGCCATCTTGACGACGTCGCAGAGCCCGACCTTCTCCTGCAGCCGCATGAAGAACGTGTTGACCGAGCCCCAGGTGCCGGTCTCCAGCGTCTTGAAGCCGCCGCCGCCCTCGCTGGAGTTGCGCACGGTGTGGGACGGGTCGCCGACGTTCTGGCCCTTGCAGTTCTTGAACGTGCTGTAGCCACGGGCCTTGTAGCCGGCCGGCGAGGGGAAGCCGTCGCCGTACTTGAGCCCTTCCTCCAGGGCGGCGGCCAGCGTGTAGACCTTGGCCGTCGAGCCCTGCTGGAACCCGTGGCCGCCGCCGTGCGCGGCGTCGGCCACGATGTTGTAGCTCATCTCGTTCTTCTTCTTGCTGCGGCCGAACTTCCGCGAGGCGGCCATGGCCTTGATCTCGCCGGTGCCGGGGACGACCATGGCCTGCGAGGCCACGGGCTTGTCCTTGGGGCTGACGTACTTCCTGATCGCCTTCTCGGCGGCCGCCTGCATCTTGGGGTCGAGCGTGGTCTTGATCTGCAGGCCGCCGCGCTGGAGCAGCTTCCTGCGCTCCTCGCGGTTCTTGCCGAAGTCCTCGTTGTTGAGGATCTCGTACTGGACGTAGAGGCAGAAGTACGGGTATTTGCTGGCCTCGCAGCCGCCGGGCGCCTTGACGTCCTTGAAGCCCAGTTTCTTCTTCTTGGCCTTCGCCGCCTCCTGCGGCGTGATCTTGCCGAGCTCCGCCATCCGGTCGAGCACGATGTTGCGCCGCTCCAGCAGGCGCTGCCGCGACTCGGCGCTGACGTTGGGGTCGGTGCGCGCCGGGTTCTGCACGGCGCCGGCGAGCGTGGCGGCCTCGGTCAGGTTGAGCTTGGAGGCCGGCTTGTCGAAGAACCTCTTGGCGGCGGCTTGGATGCCGTGGGCGCCCGCACCGAAGTAGGCGATGTTGAGGTATTTCTCCAGGATCTGGTCCTTGGTGTACTTCTCCTCGATCGCCATGGCGTAGCGCAGCTCGGTCAGCTTGCGCGAGATCGTGGGCGCGATGGCCGCCGCCTGCTCCTCAGGCGTCTCGGCCTTGTTGACCAGCACCTGCTTGACGTACTGCTGGGTGATCGACGATCCACCCTGCGTGACGCCGCCGCTGGTGAGATTCTTCATCAGTGCTCTGGCCGTTCCCTCCACATCGATCGGCCCGTGCTGGTAGAAACGGAAGTCCTCGATCGCGATCAGGGCTTCGCGCATGATCGGGGCGACCTTGTCGAGGGTGACGGACTCCCGGTTCTCGAAGTAGAACTGGGCGATCTTGTTGCCGTCCGCGTCGTAGAGTTCGGTGCGCTCCGGCAGAGGAGGTTCGTCGAGTTCCTCGGGCTTGAGGTTGAGTCCCTCGACTGCGGTCTTGGTCGACATGCCCACTCCGCCTACCGCCGGAAGGGCCACGGCGGCGGCGAGCACCCCAGCCGCCGAGCCCGCGATGAGGAGGCGCAGGACGCTGAGGATGGGGTTGGAACGACGTTTGCCCTGGGCTTGCACGTCTCTAAGAGTACGTCGAAACCCAGACCGAATCGGTAGCAGGACACCATTTCACCTTGACTGACGGGGGTGACTAGTCATTCCCGGTCAACATCACCCGCGAGAAATTGGTCCTCTGGGGTCTGTCGGCCCGAACGTCTGGTTGCGTACGTTCTCCCTGCGGCAACTGAATACGGAGGCTCGGCGCCCGCGCCCGTCGGCCCCAAATGACGACTGACCACCTAAGGGGAGTGGGGTCGAAAAATGTGGATCACGGATTGGACCTCCCGTGCCGCCTGTAAGGGTGCGGATCCGGATGCCCTGTTCGTGCAGGGCGCCGCGCAGAACAGGGCGAAGCTCATCTGCCGGGGTTGCCCGGTCCGCACTGAGTGCCTCGCCGATGCGCTGGACAACCGCATCGAGTTCGGGGTGTGGGGCGGCATGACCGAACGGGAACGTCGCGCGCTGCTTCGACGGCGCCCTGACGTCACCTCGTGGCGAGACCTGCTCGAGTCCGCCAAGAACGAGTACGAACGCACCAATGAGCTGATCGCGGGCTGATCCCAGCCCGGCGACCGTGTACGGCCGGCGCCGCCGCCGGCCGTACTTCTATGCGGTGGCCAGCAGGTTCCCGATCTGGCGCAGCCCCGCCAGGTCGTGGACGTCCTCGGACATGGCGCGGACCTGCACCACGGGCACCGTGGGGTGGGCCGAGACGAAGTGCTCCTGCTCGCGGTTCTCGCGGGCGGCGAGCTGCATTCGCCCGGCGTGCAGCCGCAGCACGGCCGCGGTGAGCTCGTGCTCGCCCCTCGACTCCAAGTCCTCCGCGGCGGCGGCGCTGCGGGCGGCTGAAAGCCCGGCTGCGGGCGAGACGTGCACCCGGTTGACCACCAGACCGGCCAGTGGCATGCGCTCCTCGGCCAGGCGCTCCACGAAGTAGGAGGCCTCGCGCATCGCGTCGCGCTCGGGCGCGGCGACCACGAGGAAGGCCGTGCCAGGGGCCTGGAGCAGCCGGTACGTCATCTCGGCCCGCTGCCTGAACCCCCCGAAGACGGCGTCGAGCGCGGAGACGAACGTCTGAAGGTCCTTGATCACCTGCGCGCCCAGCAGCTTGGTCATCGCTCCCGCCATGAGCCCGAATCCGGCGTTGAGCAGCCGGAACGCACTGCGTCCTCCGGCTTTGGCAGGCGCGGTCAGCAGCCGGATGAAGCGGCCGTCGAGGAACCGGCCGAGCCGCTCGGGCGCGTCGAGGAAGTCGAGCGCCGACCGCGACGGCGGCGTGTCGACGATGATCAGGTCCCACTCGTCCGAGCGGCGGAGCTGGCCCAGCTTCTCCATCGCCATGTACTCCTGGGTGCCGGAGAAGCTGGACGACAGGGACTGGTAGAAGGGGTTCGACAGGATCTGGCGGGCCCGCTCAGGGTCGGCGTGCGCCTCGATGATCTCGTCGAACGTACGCTTCATGTCGAGCATCATCGCGTAGAGCTGGCCGCCGCCCTCGGGCGAGCTGACCAGGCGCGGAGTGTTGTCGAGCTCGGTCAGCCCCATCGACTGCGCCAGCCGCCTGGCCGGGTCGACGGTCAGCACGACCACGCGGCGGCCGCGCTCGGCGGCCCGCAGGCCGAGCGCCGCCGCGGTCGTGGTCTTGCCCACGCCGCCGGCGCCGCAGCAGACGATGATCCTGGTGCCCCGGTCGTCGAGGATGGCGTCGAGGTCGAGTGCTGGGGGCTTTTTCACGCTGCTCCCTGGGTGCGCATGCTCTCTGCCAGCTCGTACAGG
Organism: Nonomuraea sp. NPDC052634; assembly: GCF_040678535.1. Lineage (NCBI taxonomy): Bacteria > Bacillati > Actinomycetota > Actinomycetes > Streptosporangiales > Streptosporangiaceae > Nonomuraea > Nonomuraea sp. NPDC052634. Next base: position 233,181 of record NZ_JBFATY010000004.1, read on the forward strand.
CCGGCCAAGTCCACGCCGTCGGCGAGCAGCGGCAGCTCGTAGCGGGGCAGCCCGGCTCCGGCCAGCGTCTCGCGCTCGGCACGCTCAAGCTCGGTGCGGTGCGCGTGCTCGACGACCTCCTCGCCCAGCGCCCTGGCCAGCTCGCCGGCCTGCGCGCCGTCGGCCACACCCGCGGCCTTGAGCCCGAGCACCAGCTCCTCGGGGTCGAAGCGGCCCTGGGCGGCGGCGTCGAGTACGGGCTGGGGGAGCTGCGACTCGCGCACCATGTTGACGAAGACGCCGCCCGCGGGCAGCCCGGCGGCGCGCAGCTCGGAGATGCCGTCGAGGGTCTCCTGGACCGGCATCTCCTCCAGGAGGGTGACGAAGTGCACGGCCGTCTCGGCGGACTTCACGACGCCCTTGACGAGCTCGGAGTGGTTCTTGATGGGCCCGACCTTGGCCAGGCCGGCCACCTCTTCGGTGACGTTGAGGAAGCGGGTGATGCGGCCGGTGGGCGGCGCGTCCATGACGACCGCGTCGTAGACCCTGCGGCCGTTCTTGCCGCGCCTGCGCACGGCCTCGCTGGTCTTGCCGGTGACCAGCACGTCGCGGAAGCCAGGGGCCACGGTGGTGGCGAAGTCGACGATGCCCATCTTGGTCAGCGCCCGGCCGGCCCGTCGCATCCCGTAGAACATCTCCATGTACTCGAGCATGGCCTCTTCTGGATCGATGGCCAGCGCGTAGACGTCGCCTCCGGAGGGCGCGACGGCGATCCTGCGCTCCTCGTACGGCAGCGGCGGCAGGTCGAAGATCTGGGCGATGCCCTGCCTGCCCTCCACCTCGACGAGCAGCACCTTGCGGCCGCCCGAGGCCAGCGCGAGGGCGAGGGCGGCGGCGACGGTCGTCTTGCCCGTGCCGCCCTTGCCGGTGACGACATGAAGCCGCACGTCGGCCCAATGTGTGTCCGTCGAGTCCACGACTTGAGGCTACCGAACGGTCACTTGTCGAAAGCCTGCGACCACCATTTGAGATTGCTCACAATAAGCTGCCCCCATGAAGAAGTGGGAGTACCTGACAGCACCCGTGCTGATTCACAACACCAAGATGATCCTCGACAACTTCGGCGCCGACGGCTGGGAGCTCGTCCAGATCGTGCAGGGCGCCAATCCCGAGCAGCTCGTCGCCTACTTCAAGAGGGAGAAGCAGTGACGCCTGAGCAGAAGCTCGAGGAGCTCGGATACACGCTGCCGCCGCCCGTCACGCCGGTCGGCTCCTACCTGCCCACCGTGCGCACCGGCGACCTGCTCTACACCTCGGGCCAGGTGCCGATCCTGGAGGGCAAGCTGCACCAGACCGGCAAGCTCGGCGCCGACCTGGGCGTGGACGAGGGCAAGGCGGCGGCCCGCCAGTGCGTGCTCAACGCCCTGGCCGCGCTGAAGGCCGAGCTGGGTGAGCTGTCGCGGGTGCGGCGGATCGTGAAGGTCGTGGTGTTCGTGGCGAGCGCGCCGGACTTCGTGGATCAGCCGCAGGTGGCCAACGGCGCCAGCGACCTGCTCGCGGAGGTGTTCGGCGAGGCGGGCAGGCACGCGCGCAGCGCGGTGGGCGTGGCGGCGCTGCCGCTGGACGCTCCCGTCGAGGTGGAGCTGATCGCCGAAGTCGGCTGAATGGGCATATGTCACCATGACCGAGTGAAGTTCTAGAGGAGGTCATGTGACCGCGATGCCGGGAATGCTGCTACCAGCCGAGCTCGCCGCCCGGGCCAGGGAGGTCATGGCCGGGCGGCTCCAGCCGGTTCCGGCGCGGGACGCCGCCACGGTGGTGCTCCTGCGCCCGGGGCCCGGGGGCCATCCACAGGTCTATCTGCTGCGGCGCAAGGCCACCATGGCCTTCGCCGCCGGCGCGTACGTCTTCCCCGGCGGCTCGGTCGACGCGCGCGACACCGACCAGGCGGTCGCATGGGCCGGGCCGTCGCCCGCCGAGTGGGCCGAGGTGCTGCACGCGGACGAGGCGGTGGCGCGCGGGCTGGTGTGCGCGGCGGTGCGCGAGACGTTCGAGGAGTCGGGCGTGCTGCTGGCCGGTCCAGGACCTGACTCGGTCGTGGACGACACGACGGGCGACGACTGGGAGGCCGACAGGCTCGCGCTGATCGACCGCTCGCTGTCGTTCGCCGAGTTCCTGTCCCGGCGGGGGCTGGTGCTGCGTACGGACCTGCTCAAGGCGTGGGCGCACTGGATCACGCCGGAGGTCGAGACCAGGCGGTTCGACACCCGGTTCTTCGTCGCCGTGCTGCCCGAAGGCCAGCGCACCCGCGACGTGGGCGGCGAGGCCGACCGGGTCGTCTGGCAGCGGCCGGCCGAGGCCGTCGAGCTGGCGCACCGGGGCGAGATCTTCCTGATGCCGCCGACGTACCGGACGCTGAGCGAGCTGGCCGGCTGCGCCGACGTGGCGGAGGTGCTGGCGACGCCGCGCGACATCGTGACGATCATGCCGAGGGCCGTCGAGGTGGACGGCGAGCTGCGGCTGGTGGTGGCGTCATGAGCGGCCTGTACATCCCGATCGGCTCGCCCGACGGCTCGCGCACCGAGCACGCGGAGAACCTGCTCGCGCCCAACCCGTCGGTGATGACGCTCGACGGCACCAACACGTGGGTGATCGGCACCGGCGACGAGGTCATCGTGGTCGATCCGGGGCCGGACGACGAGGGCCACCTGCGGCGCGTACGCGACCATCTGGGGGAGCGGCGGGTCACCACGATCCTGCTCACCCACGGCCACTTCGACCACAGCGGAGGGGCGAAGGCGTTCGCTCAGATGGTGAACGCGCCCGTACGCGCCCTCGACCCTCGTCACCGCCTCGGCGACGAGGGGCTCGCCGACGGCGACGTGGTGGCCGTCGGCGACCTGGAGATCCGGGTGTACGGCACGCCCGGCCACTCGTTCGACTCGCTGTGCTTCTGGCTGCCCGCCGACCGGGCGATGCTGACCGGCGACACCGTGCTGGGCAGGGGCACCACGATCGTCGCCCGCGACGGCGGCCTCGCCGACTACTTGCGCAGCCTCGACAAGCTCAGGGCCGCCGCCGAAAGCCTGGAGGCGCGGGCGCTGCTACCCGGCCACGGCCCGGTGCTGCCCGACCCGATCGGCGCGCTCGACGGCTACATCGCACACCGCAGGCAGCGGCTCGACCAGATCAGGGCGGCGCGCGAACAGGGCGCGCGCACGCCGCGCCAGATCGTCAAGATCGTGTACGCCGACGTCGACCGCTCGCTCTGGCCGGCCGCCGAGATGTCGGTGGCCGCCCAGCTCGACTACCTCGACGGGCGCTAGCGCGAACGGTTGCGCAGGCGCTCGACGTCGAGGATGACCACGGCCTTGGCCTCGATGCGCAGCCAGCCGCGTCCGGCGAAGTCGGCGAGGGCCTTGTTGACCGTCTCGCGGGAGGCGCCGACGAGCTGCGCCAGCTCCTCCTGGGTCAGGTCGTGGTGCACCCGCAGGCCGTCCTCGGTCTTGGTGCCGAACCGCTCGGCGAGGTCGAGAAGCTGCTTGGCCACCCGCCCGGGGACGTCGGTGAAGACCAGGTCGGCCAGCACGTCGTTGGTGCGGCGCAGCCGCTGGGCCAGCGCGCGGAGGAGGTGGAGCGCCACCTCGGGACGGCCGGTCAGCCAGGGGCGCAGGTCGTCGTGGCCGAGGCCGGCCAGGCGGACCTCGGTCAGCGCCGTCGCCGTGGCCGTACGGGGCCGCGGGTCGAACAGCGACAGCTCGCCGAACATCTCGCTCGGCCCGAGCACGCTGAGCAGGTTCTCACGCCCGTCGGGGGAGGTGCGGGACAGCTTGATCTTGCCTTCGAGCACGACGTAGAGCCGGTCGCCGGTCTCGTTCTCGTGGAAGAGCGTCTGTCCCTTGGACAGCTGGACCTCGGTGATGCTCGTGCGCAGCGCCGCGGCGCTTTCGCGGTCCAGCGCGGCGAACAGGGGGGCCTTGCCCAGCACATCTTCGGTGTTCACTCTGCCTCCTCTGCTGCCATTGTGACTCACCCCACTCCAGGCGTGCGTCTACAGGTTAGGGGAACGCCAGAGTGGTTGTGCCTTGTCCGGACTTGTGAAGTCCGGGAGGGTCAGGAGGGAAAGGTACCGGACGTCCGTTCCCGGATCGTGACCGGGACCACCTTTCGAGCTCGACCGGCCGTGTGCCACGGGTCGTCGGCCGAGGCCGCCGCCGTTCTGAGCGCCTGACATGGGTTCAACCGTCCCCGGAAGCTTCTACTCTTGCGGCATGGCGACGAACGCGGCGACGAAAGCGGCGGGGCGCAAACCGGAGAGCCGGCTCGCCCTGGTCCGGCGGGCGCGCAGGATGAACCGCATCCTCGCGGAGACCTACCCCGACGCCCATTGCGAGCTCGACTTCTCCAACCCGCTCGAGCTGCTGGTCGCGACCATCCTGTCCGCGCAGTGCACGGACAAGCGGGTCAACATGGTGACCCCCGTGCTCTTCGCGAAGTACCCCACGGTGGAGGACTACGCCGCGGCGGACCGCGCGGAGATGGAGGAGATCATCCGCTCCACCGGCTTCTTCCGCGCCAAGACCAACAGCATCATCGGCATGGCGCAGGCCATCTGCGAGCGCTACGGCGGCGAGGTGCCCGGCAGGCTGAAAGACCTGGTCACGCTGCCCGGCGTGGGCCGCAAGACGGCCAACGTGGTGCTCGGCAACGCCTTCGGAGTGCCGGGCCTGACCGTCGACACCCACTTCCAGCGGCTGGTACGCCGCTTCGGCTGGACCGAGGAGACCGACCCCGTCAAGATCGAGCACGCCGTGGGCGAGCTGCTGCCCAAGAGCGAGTGGACGATCTTCTCCCACCGGGTGATATGGCACGGCCGCCGCATCTGCCACGCCCGCAGGCCCGCGTGCGGGGTGTGCCCGCTGGCCGCGCTGTGCCCCTCGTACGGCACCGGGCCCACCGACCCCGCACAGGCGGAGAAGCTCGTCAGATCCGGCCCGTTCTCCTGACCCGGGGAAGTGATCGGTACCACCGCGTGTTGGAGGATGCGTGACCCACGTGCCCGAATGGCTGGAGCGACTGGCGGCGCAAGCGCAGCGGATCAGAGTCCCACTCCCCCTCCGGCCACCGGACGGGCGCGGGCGGGCCGCCGCGGTGCTCATGCTGTTCGGCGAGGGGCCCAACGGCCCCGACGTGCTGCTCATCCAGCGCAGCACGCGCGGGCGCAATCACGCGGGCCAGCCGGCCTTCCCGGGCGGCGGCGTCGATCCCGAGGACGCCGGGCCGATCGAGGCCGCGCTGCGCGAGGCCGAGGAGGAGACCGGCGCCGACCCGCGCGGGGTCCACGTCATCTGCACGATGCCCGAGCTCTACCTCACCTACAGCGACAACCGCGTCACGCCGGTGATCGCCTGGTGGCGCGAGCCGTCCGCGGTGCACGCGGCCTCGCCCGACGAGGTCGACTCCGTCGAGCGGGTGCCGATCGCCGAGCTGGTCGATCCGGCCAACCGCCTCATGCTCCGCCACCCGCGCGGCGGCCTGCCGGGGCCCGCGTTCCGGGTGCGGGGGATGCTGGTGTGGGGGTTCACCGCGATGATCCTCGACACCGTGCTGCGCGAGGGCGGTCTCGAACGTCCGTGGGACTCGACGCGGGTTGAGGAGCTGCCGCCCGATGCCGTCAGGCTCAGCACCCGCTGAGTAGCCGCCTAGGCTCCCGACCTGAGCGCCACGCCCAGGGCCGCCCAGCCGGCCACGTCGGCGTCCTCGTCGCCGGCGAGCGCCCGCAGCGTCTCAAGCCCGGCGCGGTCCGGCGGCTCGCCCAGCACGTGCTGCAGCGCGTACGCGGCGCCGTACCGCACCCTGGGATCGTCGTGCGCCGCCAGCTCGATCACCGACGGGAGCGAGCGCGGGTCCGCCAGGTGCCCGAAGGCGATCAGCACCGAGTACAGCACCATCGCGTCGTCCTCGCTGGCCGCCAGATAGCGCAGCACGGGAAGCGTACGGTCCACGAAGGGGCGCAACTGGCCCATGATGTCCACGCCGAGCAACCGTTCGGCGACGCTGTCGGCGGCGCACAGCCGCCTGGCCTCGATGAACGACTCCAGGTCGCCCCGTTCGCGCAGCAACGAGATCACGTGCCAGCGCAGGGCCCCATCGGGATCGGTGTCACGCAGAGCTGCCTGGATGAGTTCGCGCACTGTTCCCCCGTCCGGCGGCATACCGCTCAAGGTAGCCAGCGGGGTGACGCCATCCTGATCGAACACGTGCACACTTGACCCACTTGCTGGTTAGCTTTGAAGCGTGCGCGGTGATCTGCTTGACCTCATTCTGATCGGCCTGGTGATCGCCTTCGGCGTCTCGGGTTACCGCCAGGGCTTCATCATCGGGGCGATGAGTTTCGTGGGGTTCGTGGGCGGCGCCGTGCTCGGCGTGTTCATCGCGCCTCCCATCGCCAAGGCCCTGGTCGATGGCGACACCCCGCAGGCGCTGCTGGCCATCGTGATCGTGTTCCTCGCGGCGACGATCGGGCAGTTCGCCTCGTCCACGCTCGGGGCCGTCGTCCGCAGCCACGTCACGTGGGAGCCCGCCAAGGTGGCCGACGCGGTCGGCGGCACGTTCGCCAGCGCGCTGTCGGTGCTGGTCATCGCCTGGCTGATCGGCTCGCTCATCGTCTCCACGTCCTTCACCCCGCTCGTCGACCAGGTGAAGAACTCCGCGCTGCTGACCACCGTCGACGACGCCATCCCGCAGGCCGCGCGCAATTGGCAGCAGCCGTTCAAGAAGTTCATCGACCGCTCGGAGTTCCCGCCGGTCTTCGACGCGATCGGCGCCGGCCGGCTCATCGACGTGCAGCCGCCCGACCAGAGCGTGCTGCAGGGCGCCGAGCTGCGGCGCGCCCGCCGCGCCATCGTCAAGGTGCAGGGCAACGCCGAAAGCTGCAACAAGCACATCGAGGGCACCGGCTTCGTCTACGCGCCCGGCCGCATCATGACCAACGCCCACGTCGTGGCCGGCGTGACCCGCAACCTCGAGGTCATCGACGCCTCCGACAACCGCCACACCGCCACCGTCGTCCGCTACAACCCGCGCCGCGACATCGCCATCCTCTACGTGCCCGGCCTCGACCTGCCCCAGCTCGCCTTCGACGGCGACGGCTCGCGCGGCGACAGCGCCATCGTCGCCGGCTTCCCCAAGGGCAAGGGCTTCACCGCCGAGCCCGCCAGGATCGGCGGCCAGCTCGACGCCGAGGGCCCCGACATCTACCGCGACACCACGGTCAGGCGGAAGGTCTACGTGATCCGCGGCCAGGTGCTGCCGGGCAACTCCGGCGGCCCGCTGCTCACCCCCGAGGGCAAGGTCTACGGCGTGATCTTCGCCGCCGCCATCAACGAGGAGCAGACCGGCTACGTGCTGACGGCCGAGGAGGTCGCCCCCGACGCGGCGGCCGGCCGCAACGACACCACGCCCGCCAGCACCCGTAAGTGCGACTAACGGGGCAGCTTGGCCAGGATCAGCGCGATGGCCGCGCCGGGGTCGCTGTCCTGGGTCAGGTTCGAGGCCGCCTTGCCGACCTCGTCGTACGCGCCGCCGTACGACTGCGTCTTGGCCGCGCCCCTGCTGAACAACGTCACCGCGCCGCGCCCGTTGCCCCGCTGCAGATGCGTCAGCCCGACGCAGATCTGCGCGAGCCCCTGCCACAGGTCACGCTCGTCGTCGGGCGCGCACTTCCAGCGGCCCTCGAACACCTCGTGCGCGTTGAACGGCAGGCCCTGCTCAAGGAAGCGGCGGCCGTCGGCCAGGGCCTGCTCGGTGGTGGGGGCGTAGTCGTCGGGGACGCGCGGCATGCCCTGCGAGCCGTAGGGCAGCGGCCGGCCGTACGCGTCGCGCGGCCTGGCGTTACGCGGCCTGCCGTCGGGATCGCGGTCTCTCATCGGTCGGGCTCCGGGTCGTTCAGCCAACCGAGCAACTCGGTGTCGAACACGTCGGGGATCTCCTCGTGGGGGAAGTGGCCGGCGCCTTCGAGCAGCCGCCACCGGTAGGGAGCCGCCACGTAGCGGCTCGACCCCTGCGCCGTGCGCGGCAGCACGCTCGGGTCGAGCGCGCCGTGCAGCTGCAGCGTGGGGGCCTCGATCTCGGTACGCATGAGCCGGGCGTAACGCCGCCCGTCGGGGCGCAGCTGCGAGCGGCCGAACCAGCGGTGGTACTCCAGCGCCGAGTGCGCCACGGCGGGGATGCGGAACGCCTCCCGGTACGTACGCGACTCATCCGGCCCCGGCCACCCCGGCCGCGACCAGGTGTCGAGCAGCCGCCCCACCAGCGCCGCGTCCCGCCGGGTGAGCCGGTACTCCGGCAGCAGCGGAAGCTGGAAGCCCAGCCGCCACGCGCTGACCTTGAGCTGACCGAACGGGTCGGTGACCAGCGCGCTGCGCAGCCGCAGCGGATGCGGGGCCGAGACCACGACCAGGCGGCGCACGCACTTGGCGTCGAGCACGGCCATCGTCCAGGCCAGCAGCCCGCCCCAGTCGTGGCCCACCACGATCGCGCCGGTCTCGCCGAGCGCCCTGATCAGGCCCGTCGCGTCGGTCGCCAGCGTCGGCAGGTCGTAGCCGCGCGGCGGCTTGTCGCTGCCGCCGTACCCCCGGAGATCGACCGCGACCGCGCGATAACCCGCCCGCGCCAGCGACACGAGCTGGTGCCGCCACGTCCACCAGAACTGGGGGAACCCGTGCAGCAGCAGCACCAGCGGGCCTTCGCCCGCCTCGACCACGTGGAAGCGGGTGCCGCCCGCGTGCACCGCGCGGTGCGTCCACGGGCCCTCGATGTGGACGACCGACTCGTCAGGTGCCATCGCGGGTCACCGGCTCCCGATCGGGGGCGAGCGCCGGCTCCCGCTCCTGCTCGTCGGGCGTGGCGATCTCCTTCAGCCCCTTGATCGATCTCGTGGTCCGCTTCATCCCGGCCAGGCCCTTGAGCCGGCGCACGCCGAACAGCACCGCCAGGCCCGCCACCAGCAAGTACAGCACCGTCACGATGAGGAAGGCCAGCCAGTGCGGCATCACCTGGGCCAGCGCGTACGCGATCGTGAACGAGGCGAGGATCAGGCACAGGTGCGCCATGAACGCGGCTCCGGCGAACATCCCCACCGCCGTGCCCACCCGTTTGGCGTCGAACCTGAACTCGGCCTTGGCCAGCTCGATCTCCGAGCGGATCAAGGCCGAGATGTGACTGCTCGCCTGGGCGACCAGCGAGCCCAGCGATTCTTCCTCGGGAGTCTGCGGCATGAACGTCTCCTATCGAGGCCGGTTGGCCGTGTCAAACATCATCAGCGCGACGCTTGCGTACCCGCGTGTCAAGCAGCACCGCCGCCGTGCCTGCTCCTTCGACAGTCTCGCCAGGCCGGGCCACGAGGGCCGCCAGGCGCCGCCGAACACGCCGAGGAACTTACCGAGCACGGTTCCGCCATCACTCCCAGAACTACCTGATCGGACAAGATAGCGCTCGGGGCGGCGGGCTGCGGCTTCGCCCCCTCAGTGGGGTTCGACGTTCTGATCAGTGGGGTTCGACGTTCTGAGAAACCGCGACGGCCGCTGCCCGGCGCGCGCTGTGCTGCTGCGTGCGCCGGGAGCGGCCGTTTCACGTGGAACCTGAGGAGGCTCAGTCCTCGGACTTGGCGGACGGGAGCTTCTGCGAGATCAGGTCCATCACCGTGCTGTCGGCCAGCGTGGTGACGTCGCCGATGCTGCGGTTCTCGGCCACGTCGCGCAGCAGGCGCCGCATGATCTTGCCGGAGCGGGTCTTGGGCAGCTCGGGCACCACCAGGATCTGGCGCGGCTTGGCGATCGGGCCGAGCGTCTTGGCCACGTGGTTGCGCAGCTCGGTCGCGATGTCCTCGCTCTCCTCCGCGCCGCCGCGCAGGATCACGAACGACACGATGGCCTGGCCGGTCACCGGGTCGGTCGCGCCGACCACCGCGGCCTCGGCCACCTTCGGGTGGCTGACCAGCGCGCTCTCCACCTCGGTGGTGGAGATGTTGTGGCCGGAGACGAGCATGACGTCGTCCACGCGGCCCAGCAGCCACAGGTCGCCGTCCTCGTCCTTCTTGGCGCCGTCGCCGGGGAAGTACATGCCCTCGAAGCGGCTCCAGTACGTGTCGATGTAGCGCTGGTCGTCGCCCCAGATCGTACGGAGCATGGACGGCCACGGCTCGCGGACGACGAGGAAGCCGCCGCCGCCGTCCGGCACGCTGTTGCCCTGGTCGTCCACCACGTCGGCGCTGATGCCGGGCAGCGGGCGCATGGCGGCGCCCGGCTTGGCGGCGGTGACGCCGGGCAGCGGGCTGATCATGATGGCGCCGGTCTCGGTCTGCCACCAGGTGTCGACGACGGGGCAGCGGTCGCCGCCGATGTGCTTGCGGTACCAGACGTACGCCTCGGGGTTGATCGGCTCGCCGACCGAGCCCAGGATGCGCAGGCTGGACATGTCGTACTTGGCGGGGATGTCGTCGCCCCACTTCATGAACGTCCTGATCGCCGTCGGCGCCGTGTAGAGGATCGTGATCTTGTACTTCTGCACGATCTCCCAGAACCGGCCGCGGTGCGGGGTGTCCGGCGTGCCCTCGTAGATGACGCTGGTGGCGCCGTTGGCGAGAGGGCCGTACACGATGTAGGAGTGGCCGGTCACCCAGCCGATGTCGGCCGTGCACCAGTAGATGTCGGTCTCCGGCTTGAGGTCGAAGACCGCGTGGTGCGTCCAGGCCGTCTGGGTCAGGTAGCCGCCGGTCGTGTGCAGGATGCCCTTCGGCCGGCCGGTGGTGCCGCTCGTGTAGAGGATGTACAGGGGGTCCTCGGCGTCGTGCGGCTGCGCCTCGTGCTGGTCGCTCTGGCGGTCCACCAGGTCGTGCCACCAGATGTCCTTGTCGGTGGTGGAGATCTCCTGGCCGGTACGCCGTACGACGACGACGTGCTCCACCTGCGGGCACTCGGCGACCGCCTCGTCCACCGTCGGCTTCAGCGCGGACGGCTTGCCCCTGCGGTAGCCGCCGTCGGCCGTGATGACCACCTTGGCGTCGGCGTCGTCGATCCGGCTCTTCAGCGCCGTGGCCGAGAACCCGCCGAACACCACCGAGTGGATCGCCCCGATGCGGGCGCAGGCGAGCATCGCGATGGGCAGCTCGGGGATCATCGGCATGTAGATCGCCACCCGGTCGCCCTTGCCGACGCCCAGCTCCTGCAGCGCGTTCGCGGCCTTGCTGACCTCGCGCTGCAGGTCGCTGTAGGTCAGCGTACGGGTGTCGCCTTCTGGCTCGCCCTCCCAGTAGTAGGCGACCTTGTCCCCGCGCCCCTCCTCGACGTGGCGGTCCACGCAGTTGTAGGCGACGTTCAGCTGACCGCCCACGAACCACTTCGCGAACGGCGCGTTCCACTCAAGAGTCTTGTCCCACTTCTTGGCCCAGGTGAGCCGATCGGCCGCGCGCTCCCAGAACGCGAGACGATCCGCTGCGGCCTCGCCGTACGCGGCTTCGGTCACGTTCGCGGCCGCCGCCAGGTCAGCCGGCGGTTCGAACCGGCGATTCTCCTGCAGCAGGTTGGACAGCGCCTGGGTTTCGTTACCAGCGGTCTCCGGGGCCACCTCGTGCTCCTTCTATGGCCAGAATGGATAGGTTCGTGTCCCACTTCACCAGCTCACGGCCTCCGTACACAAGAGGTCTAGACAGGTCCGTACCGTGCGGCGCGGCGGGTCGGCGGGTTATCTGCGCGCATGACAAACGCTATTGAAACGTTGTCATCCTGAAATCTTCAGAATGCGGGGACCGGGGAATCAACATCCTTTATGGGTCCCCCTTGTGGTGGTTTTCGGGGATCCGGACAACGGTGCGGGCGTGGCGCGGGTAATGCCTGGATCGTCGGTCATGGGCGCTCTGCGGGCGTTTCTCGGGCCCGTTCGACCTTCCCATGGGCCTACCGTACGCAACGGTAGCCACTCCGGTCCGCACCGCCTCGCCCCGCCTTGCTCTGGCCCATGTCCCCACTGAAACCAGGGGAAACCCCCCGTCCGAGGGCCCGCCTGCACATCGTGGTGCGACCCATCCCCGGCTTCCTGCGCACCTGCCTCCCAGCTTCCTGCGCGCCAGCCTCCCAGCTTCCCGCGCACCTCTGACAAGCGGCGATGCACATGTGCACCGCGAGGCGTGCACCTGCGCGCATGCACGTCTGCATACCCGCCACGCGTCAGTTACACGTCGGCCGGGCGTCGGCTACACGTTCGTGCCCGCGCGCCTGCATGATGTGGCGCCCACCGGTCCGTACGGCTGCACATGAGCACAACGCACCACGCGAGGTCCTGCAGGCCCTTACTCGCAGGTAAGGTCGGGGACGTGAGTGACCCATTGGCCGTCATCGCCCAGTTCCCCGGCGTGCCCGAGGCGGTGGACGAGGCCCGGCAGGCCGTGGACCGGCTCTACCGGCACCGCGTCCTGCGCCGCGCCAGCCCGGCGGTGTCCGCGGAGTCGTCCCTGCGTGGGGCCCGTGCGTCGGCCGCCATCGAGGGCACGGACGTACCCCTCGACGCCCTGCGCCGCGACGAGGTGCACGACCCGCTGGTCCAGGGGGCGCTGCGCGCGTCGGCCGAGATGGGCCGCCTGGGGCAGACCTGGCGCAAGGCTCCCAGGCAGGTGCTCGCCAGGCTGCACACGGTGGCCGCCGCCGGCCTGACCGACCAGGAGGGCCTGGGACGTCCCCGATCGGTGGACGAGGCCCCGGATCCGCTCTCGCTGGGCCCGGCGCCGGGCGTCGTGGACACGACGGCCCGTATGGAGACCCTGTTCACGCTGCTTGAACGCCCCACGAAGGCCCCCGCGATCGTGCTCGCCGCCGTGGTGCATGGGGAGCTGGCGGTGCTGCGCCCCTTCGGCACGGCCGACGGCGTCGTCGCCCGGGCGGCGGGGAGGCTGACTCTGGTCGAGTACGGCCTGGACCCCAAGTCGCTGGTGGCGGTCGAGGTGGGGCATCTGGAGCTGCCCTACGCGGACGCGCTCAGGGCGTACCTGACGGGCACCAAGGAGGGCGTCGCCGCCTGGGTACAGCACTGTGCCTCTGCGGTAAGCCTGGGCGTTCGCGAGACGACTGCAATCTGTGAGGCCATGCAGCGGGGCTGATCCGGCACCAAGGGGGATCGCACATAGCGGACGGCGTCCCTGTCACGAGACGCCGTCGGCCGTGCATCGCACCGGGTTACCAAGCGTGCACCTTCTTCCGTCGGAGCGGGACAAGCCCGTCACGACGCGCCTCCCGCGGCTGGTCGCGCGTGGGTACCCGGTCGATGCACCCGGACAAGGTGGTCCGTAACACCGTTCTATGTCCAATCCGCGCAGATGGGAAGCCCTGGCCCCAAGACCTTTACTCATCCATGGGTCGCGCCAGCCGTTCGGTCACTCTCCGTGACCATCTTTATGTGATCGTTATGCCAGGACGAAAAAACTTGGCGGAAATTCCAGATTGCTCCTCGACGAAACTCGAGTGGATCGGGCAGCATACGGTGGTATCGCCCGAAACTGGAGCGGTCTTGCTCGGGATGGCTTTGCGAGTCCCTTGCCAGGCTCCGGTCTAGTGATGAAAGCTTTCTTCTGAAACGGGACCGGCTCTACCCCCCCGGAGCCGGACCGATCAGGCGACCCCCGCTCTCCCCCCCGGCGGGGGTCGCCCCTTTTCCTCGGGCCTCCTGACGCCTTTCCCGCTGCCTTGCCGCCGCGCGCTGCGCCCCGCTCGCCCGAGCGATGCGGCGCTTCCGCTTTCGCGAGCCGAGCCGTTCTTTCGTACGGAGGGGCGTCCCAGAGCTTTCGTACGGAGGGGCACCCTGGAGCCCCTGAGCCGCCGCGCCAGGACCGACACGGTCCCACGGAGAACACTTCAACCTGCGGGGACCGACACCGTCTTCACGAGCACGAGCACGAGCACCGCCACCACTGCCACCGCGGAGGACCTCCGTGCCGCGGGAACCGCCGTGCCGCGGAGGACCGCCGTGCTGCGGGAACCACCGTGCTGCGGGAACCACCGTGCCGCGGGAACCGCCATGCCCCCGGACACCCCTATGCCTGCGGACACCCGCACGCCCGGACGCATCCACAGGGGACAGACGCATCCACAGGAGAGGGAGACCAGCCAGGCCGCCATCCCCAGAACCCCGTTCGGCCCTACGCAACCCCGCCCCGCTCGACGAAGCTCGGACCTCCCACGACGAGCACCACCCGAGACCACCCGAGCGATCACCCGAGCGATCACCCGAGACAGCCCGAGCGGTCACCCGAGATCGCCTGAGACCACCCGAGGTCGCCCGAGATCGCCCGATGTCGCCCGAGACCACCGAGACCACCTGAAACCACCCGTAAGAACCACCCGTAAGAACCACCCGGGAGGCCGACCCGACCATGCACCGCCCTCTGGTCATCACCGAAGACCACGCCCTGCTCGACGACCTCGTCCGCATAGCGGCCGCCGCCGGAGCCCAGCTGGACGTGGCACACGCCCCAGCCGCCGCCCGCCCGTTCTGGAACCTGGCCCCGCTCATCGCCATCGGCGCGGACCAGGCGGACGCCGTGGCCGCCACCTCACCTCCGTCCCGCGACCAGGTCCTGCTGGTCACCAGAGCCCCGGACGACCCTGACACGTGGCGAAAATGCGTGGCGGTAGGAGCGCAGACCGTCCTCACCCTCCCCGCCGACGAACGCCGCCTCGTCGACCGCCTGGCCGACGCGATGGAGCCCGACCCTCGATCTGGTTCGATCATCTGCGTGATCGGCGGCAGGGGAGGGGCGGGCGCGAGCGTCCTGGCGGCCTGCCTGGCGCTTCGAGCTTCGGGCGACCGCCTCCGTACCCTCCTGATAGACGCCGACCCGCTGGGCGGAGGCATAGACGCCCTCCTGGGCCACGAGGAGGCCAAGGGTTCCCGCTGGGGCGATCTGGTGGCGCGGGAGGGCAGGATCAGCTCCAGCGCCCTCCAGGCGGCGCTCCCATCGTTCGGAGACCTGGCCGTGCTCTCCTTCCACCGGGGCGAGGTCGCCCCGATCCCCGCACAGGCCATGCGCTCGGTCCTGGAAGCGGGCCGGCGGGGGTTCGACGTTGTGGTCGTCGACCTTCCCCGGCACCTCGACCCCGCCGCGACGGAGGCCCTCGCCAGGGCCAAGACCACCCTCGCGGTGGCGCCTGCCGACGTACGCGGCATCCTCTCCACCGTCCAGGTGCTTTCCGAGGTACGCAAGCACACTCTCGACGTCCGCGCCGTCCTGCGCCCCGGTGTGCTGGACGAAGACCTGGCCGTCTCCTCCTTGGGCATCCCCTCCGCCGGCACCCTCGCCGACCAGCCCAGACTCACCGCCACCCTCAATCGGGGCGAGCTCCCCAGACTGGGCCCCCGTACGGTGCTCGGCGCACTGTGCACGTCCCTACTCCGCGACCTACTCCCACCCGCATGAGCACCGCCCCGACCACCGCAGGCCGCCTGAGCACCGCCCCAACTGCTCTCCGCCGCACGAACGCCGCCCAGACTGCTCCCGACCACATGAACGCCGACTTGCCCGCACCCGGCCGCATGACCGTTGACCCGACCGCTCCCCGTGGCATGAGTACCGCTCCCACCGCTGGTGGCCGCATGAACGGTGGCCCGGCCGCTCCTGCTGAGTCCGTCTCTCCCGAACTGGTGGAGGCCGTTCGCGTACGCCTGGCCAGGGCAGGCGTCGAGCCGACCGCGGCTCAGGTGGCGGTGGCGCTCAGAGCGGAAAAGGCCGTCTACGGGGACGCCGAGATCCTCGCCGTGGCCCGTGCCCTGTGCGCCGACCTCATCGGCGCCGGCCCTCTGGAGCCGCTGCTGGCCCGACCCGACGTGACGGACGTCCTGGTCAACGGCCCCCGCGAGGTCTGGATCGACGACGGCGCCGGCCTGCACCGCACCGCCATCACGTTCGCCGACGACGGAGCCGTACGCCGCCTCGCCCAGCGCCTCGCCACGGCGGCGGGCAGGCGCCTCGACGACGCCTCCCCGTACGTGGACGCCCGCCTCCCAGGGGGAGTACGCCTCCACGCCGTGCTCCCACCAGTGGCCCCCGGCGGCACCTGCATCAGTTTGCGCCTACCGCCCCGCCGCACCTTCACCCTGTCCGACCTCGTCCAAGCCGGCACCATCACCCCACCCGCCATCCCGATCCTGACCGCCATGGTCACCGCGAGACTCGCCTTCCTCGTCACCGGAGGCACCGGAACCGGCAAAACCACCCTCCTCTCCGCCCTGCTCTCCCTCGCCGACCGGGGCGAACGCCTCCTCCTGGTGGAAGACTCCGCCGAGCTGCGCCCCCTCCACCCCCACGTGGTGCGCCTGGAAACCCGCCCACCCAACCTGGAGGGTGCGGGCGAGGTGGGCCTGCGCGATCTCGTACGGCAAGCGCTCAGAATGCGCCCTGACCGCCTGGTGGTGGGCGAGGTGCGGGGCTCGGAAGTGGTGGATCTCCTGGCCGCGCTCAACACAGGCCACGAGGGCGGCTGCGGCACCCTCCACGCCAACACGGCGGCCGACGTACCGCCCCGCCTCGAAGCCCTAGGCTGTGCGGCCGGCCTGACAAGGGAGGCGGTCCACAGCCAGCTGGCCGCCGCCTTGGACGCTGTCATCCACCTGACCCGCGACCGCCAAGACGGCAGAAGGCGCATAGCCGAAATCTGCCTGCTCACCAGAACCCCCTCGGGCCTGGTCGAATCCATCCCCGCCCTGACCTTCACCGCCCAGGGCACCGCCCACCCCGGCCCCGCCTACGAAGCCCTGGCCACCCGCACCCAAACTTCACAACACCGACCCACCAGCACCGCATCAGCAACGCCACAAAGAACTCCGCTATCGCAAGCCACTGCTGGTCAGCCACAACCGGCCTATCCGGCACAAACGCGTGTGACGTCGCGGGAGAACGCATGTCGCCCAGGGGAAGCTGCCGCACCGTCACCAGCCAGGCTCGTACCAGCGGCACCGCTATCAGCTTCACCGGTACCAGCGGCACCGGTGCAGGCCGCACCACCACCTCAGCTCACACGCTGGCAGCCCCCTGCACCACCACCTCAGCCCACGCCCTCGCAGCCCCCTGCACCAGCACCCCAGCTCACGCCCTCGCAGCCCCCTGCACCAGTACCCCAGCCCACGCCCTCGCCACCCTTTGCACCGCCGCCCCGGACTACGGCCTCACAGCACCCTGCATCACCACCACCACCGGCTTCACCCCCGAAGCGGGCGACCGAACCAGCGCCTACCGCGACCGTGCCTACCGCGATCGCGGCTACCGCACTGTCGGCGCAGACCGTCGCTGTAAGGCGGCCCGGTTCACCACCGTCGGCCAACCCACCGAGGCCCGGTGGCCGCACCGACACCGACCGCACCGTGGGGGCAACCCGCTGAACCAGCGCGGCTCGGCTCCTGAGCCGACCACGTCGCTGACCGCGCAGTTCCGCCGAAACCGGTAATACCGCCGGGGCCCGCTGTCGCACCGGCGCAGTAACCACCACCCGCAGACGACCACCACCCGCGGACGACCACCACCCGCGGACGACCACCACCCGCGGACGACCACTACCCGCGGACGACCGCTACCCGCGGACGACCACCACCCATGGGACGATCTGGAAATCGCCGATGATCAACGCCCTGCTGGCCGCGCTGTCTACAGCCTGTGCACTCTGGCTGTGGACAGCCCCCACCACAGCCACCACCCGCCTGACAAGACTGCTGACCGCGAACCAGCCTGCACACCGCCCCCGACCATCGCTGTCCAGGCTGTTCGCTCGCCCCAGCCCCACCCGCCGAGCCGAAGCCTGGCGAAAGGCGTGCATCGAACTGTGCCAGGCGTTGTCAGCAGAGCTCTCCGCTGGACGCACCCCGGCAGAGTCGATGACCAGAGCCATAGCCGCAGTGGATGTCCCCGACCCCGACCTCCTCCGCCCTGTCATCGCCGCAGCAAGAGACGGCGGTGACGTCTCAGCAGCCCTCAAAGCGGCCGCTCCACCGCAGGGCGGCGAGGGCCTGCATCAACTGGCAGCGTGCTGGGAGGTCGGCACCACGGTGGGCGCGGGCATGGCCGCCCTCATCGACAGAGTGGCGCAGACCCTACGAGCCGCCCAAGCCCACCGCGAGGATGTGGCCGCTCAACTGGCCGGTCCCCGCACCACGGCCAGGATGCTCGCCATCCTCCCGGCCCTGGGCCTCCTCATGGCCGCCGCGCTCAACATGCATCCGTTGAGCTTCTTGTTCGGCAGCATCCCGGGCCTGATGTGCCTGGTAGCCGGCGTGACCCTGGACGTCTGCGGCCTGTTGTGGACCAACCGCATGGCCACCCAAGCCCAATCCTGACCTCAACCCGTAACACGGAAGCTCAACCCGTAACGCTCAAGCTTGTCCTGAGCCTGCAACGCTCAAGCCTGACCACAGCCGCAACGCCCAAGACTCGACCCCAGCCCTCAACTTCGGAGGTCTGACCCCAGCCTGCGACGTCCAGCCGACCCGACATCTAGCGCAACCTCAGAAGCCTGAAGCCCCAACCTCAATCTCCAGCCCTGCCTAAACCTCGATTCCAGCCCCTGCCCAGACCCGCAACCTGCAGCTCTTGCTCGGACCCCGCGACCTTCACCTCTTGCCGGACCCATGGCCTCCAGCCCTCGCTCGACCCGCGACCTCAAGCTCTCAACCCAGCAGCACAACTTCAACCGCACACTCTTAGCTCACTTGACCGCGACTACCGCCCATCCGCCCAACCTGGACCCACCGATGCTTTCTCTGCTGTCAGCCCTGTGTGCCGCCATGTCCGCATGGCTCTGGGTCTCCCCACGGACACCCGCTGAACGCCTCGCCCGCCTACGCCCACAACCGAGCAGCGCCCACCCCGTACCCGAGCAAGACCCCGCCCATCCACCAGCCCCAGACCCCACCTGGTCGGAGCCCACCAAGCGCCGCCTCACGAAGAGAGCGACCCTCCCGGCAGCAGGCACGGGACTGCTCGCCGCAGTCCTGATCGGCGGCATCCCGGGCCTGGTGGCCGGCGCGCTCATCGCCCCGGCCGTGGCCCTCTACCTACACCGCAAAGCCCCACCCCACTCCAAGGACGATCAGCGCAGGATCACCGCCGACCTCCCCTTCGCCGCCGACCTGATGACGGCCTGCCTCCGAGCAGGACGCCCGGTGAGCGCCGCCACCGAGATCGCCGCGACCGCAATCGGCGGCCCCTTGGGCGAGCGCCTGATGTGGGTCAGCACCCAACTACGCCTGGGCGCCGATCCGGAACCCACCTGGGCCTACCTGGCCAAAGAACCGTCGATGGGCAACCTGTCCAGAGCCATGAGCCGAGCCGCTCAGAGCGGCGCCCCAGTAGCCGACGTACTGACCCGCCTGGCCGACGACGCCAGAGAAGCATCCAGAGCAGCCTCGGTCGCCGCCGCGAGAAAAGTGGGCGTGAAAGCAGTGGCACCGCTGGGCCTGTGCTTCCTACCGGCGTTCGTACTCCTCGGCATCATCCCAGTGGTGGCCGGCCTGGCCTCGACCATCGTCCTGCCGTGAACACGCCAACCGTCCAACCGGCCGGGGGAAGCGAGGTTGAGCGACGGATCGAGCGCCAGCCGGTGCAGCCCGGAGCACAAGCACCAGACAGTCGCCCCAGCAGTGCAGCGCAGAGCTAAGAGTCAGGCAGACCGATCAGCCGTGCACGAAGCGCAGCCACATCCCCATCGGTAAGCCCCGCTGCCCGCAGATGCTTCTCCACATCCAGCCCGTCCAACGCGTCGAGAAGCGCATCCCGAGCAGTAGTGCCCTTACGAGCAAGAATCCGCCGGATCTCCTCAGTTTGATCCGCCATACCAAGGGCCCGGAACAAGGGAGGCAGTCGAGCCGCACTCAACTCATAGTCAGCGGCGATGTCCTCAGGCGCGACTCCGGTCAGCGCCAGCACCAGCATGACGATGAGCCCGGTCCGATCCCGCCCGAGCCCGCAGTGCACCAGCACCCCTCCAGGCCGGGCACGTGCGATGGCCGCGACGGCAGCGGCGCACAGCCGCGCCTTCCGCTCGATGAAGACCCGGTAGTAGAGCGGAGACCCGTCGAGCTCGTTCTCCCAGATCTCGTTCCAGAACGCCGTGTCCGCGGAGTCGTCCAACGGCACATGAACGGTCGTCAGCATCTCGGGCCGAGGATTCAAGTCACCGTGGCGCTCATCCTCGTTGCGCAGATCGACGATGGTCCGAACGCCGTAATCGACGAGAGCCCGCCACCCCTCCGGAGTAAGCCGCTCCGGGTTATCAGACCGAATCAGAGCCCCTGTGCGGATGGCCCCACCGCCACGCACGGCGACCCCGCCAAGGTCCCGTACGTTGAAGCACCCTTCCCATTCGACGTGCCGTCCACCACGCACAGACCCTCCCAGAGGCGAGACCAATGGGGGAGAAGACCGCACTTCGCCCGCCGCTGCCAATCGATGAGACAGAGCCGCCCTCACTTTGGTTCTTCGCCACCTGGACGTTGATCGGCCGCCATGCCACCGAAGCTGATCTCATTGCCTTCGGGGTCTTCGTAGATGACCTTGGTGACGCCGTTCTCGTACGTTTCACGCTTGACGGGCTCGATGCCACGCCGCGCGATCGCCGCCACCCGCTCGCCCAGGTCGTCGGAGAACGACACCACCAGCGCGTTCCCGGCGCGCTCCGGGGCGTGGACGACGTAGACGTACCGATGCTCCGCGAGCTCCCACACCGCCTCGATATCGTTCGGCACGAATGACGGCGGCTCACCGAACAGCCGCTCGTACCACGAGAGCGCCGCGTTGTAGTCGGTAACGGGGATGCCGACGAAGAGGTCCAGCGCCATGTCACCCTCCACGGGGAGTCGAGTGTCGCCGTTGTAGACCCCGGCAACAAGAAAAACTCATCGCCTCCCACACCGCGCCCACCCAGGGCCATACGTCCCCATGCACCAGGAGGCCGGACTTCCCGAGTAGCGCCCGCCAAAGCGATGTACGACACCTCGGGCCACAGGCACCGCAGGCGCGGCATGCCGGCGTCCGTAGTCGTCGGCCTGGCAGTACACCGGCGGGCGCAGCTGTGTGAACCGCTCGTAGGCGGGGCGAATGCGTGGGCAGGGCGAACTCCTGGGACTGGGCAAACTCGTGGGGCGGGCGAACTCGTGGGCGGGCGAAGGAGCGCTGGCCGCCCGCACGGAAGAGCGCATCCTCGCCCGCACCCTATGCCCGGCAGACGAATACGCGTACTCGGCAGATGAGAAGGGCCATCCCCGCGATGCCCATCGTCACGCCGACCACGGTCACCCCCGATGACGATGGCGGCGACCACCGTCACTCCCGATGAGGATCGCGACGAACACCGCGACCCCCATACGGATCGTCACCAGCTTGAGCCGCGTCGCGAACCGCAGCACCGGCGATCCACAGACCTTCACCGTCTGGCGGGCCATCCACAGAACGCCGCTCGGGCCATCGCCCGCCACCCCGCCTCCGCCACCCTTTGAACCCCCGCCGGACAACTCCGGCCCTCAACACCTGGAGGCACGATGCCAAGTCCCGCCACCATGCCAGACGACATCAAAGCCACCCCAGACCACCACAGGCGCACCCCGTCCGCCAGACTCGGGCAAGCGGGTCAAGCCACACAGCACAACACGCGACGAGCCACCCAGCCGCTCAACACCGCGCCGCCCAGCCCAACCCGCACCCACCAAACCGCGTCCTCGACCAGCACTGCGGCACCCCACCCGACAAGCCACCGATCCGCAGCACCTAACCCGCAGAGCAGCGGATCACCCCAACTAACAGAAGCCTCGACGTCCACGCGCACCCGTAGCACCGCCAGACGTTCCTGGCCCAGCGTCGCCCAGTGGCTCCATTACGCGGCCGTCAACCGCGAACGCGGCATGTCCACCGCCGAGTACGCGGTAGGCACGATC
Organism: Nonomuraea sp. NPDC052634; assembly: GCF_040678535.1. NCBI lineage: Bacteria > Bacillati > Actinomycetota > Actinomycetes > Streptosporangiales > Streptosporangiaceae > Nonomuraea > Nonomuraea sp. NPDC052634. Next base: position 255,120 of record NZ_JBFATY010000004.1, read on the forward strand.
GCGGCCTGCGCGTTCGCCGCGCTCCTGTTCAAGGTGGTGAGCAGCTCGGAGGTCCAGGAGATGCTGACGTCGCTGATCAACCGAGCCCTCAACACGGCCAAGGAATGATCCTTCGCCTCGCGCGGACGCGTAGAGGCGCTCGCGGGCAGGCATCGCGGGGTTCGGTCACCGCCGAAACCGCCGCGATGCTGCCCGCCCTCATGGTCGTCCTGGCCGCCGCCCTGTGGGCGATCCAAGCGGTCGGCGTACAGCTCGAATGTGTGGACGCCGCCCGCGCCGCAGCCCGGGCGGCCGCCAGGGGAGAGCCGCTCGATCAGGTCCGTGACTACGTCCGTGCAGCCACAAGACCGAACGCCGAGATAGCCGTTACCCGCGACCCCGACCTCACCAAGGTGCAGGTCACGGTCGAAGTCCGCCCGCCCTGGGCGGGGTCGCTGCCCGCCGTCCAGGTATCAGCCGCCGCCACCGCGGTCACCGAGCCATGACCATCCCTACCGAACCGGAGAAAGCCGAACCGGAGAACCCAGTGACCAATGTCAAGGAACGCGGATCAGCCACCCTCTGGGGTGTGGCCCTCATGGGCCTGCTGATGGCGGTCGCCATGGCGTTCGCCACGGTCGGCTCCGTACGCGTGGCCCAGCACCGCGTCAACAGCGCCGCCGACCTCGGCGCTCTGGCAGCGGCCAAGCTCGCCCTGATCGACCCGGAGGGCGCGTGCGTCCGGGCCACCGAACTCGCCGCCCAGAACGGCGCCAAGCTGACCAAGTGCAAGATCACAGATGACAGAGCCGACGTCTGGACCACCCTGCCCCTGTCACTCCCGCTATTAGGCCAGATAACGCTGAACGGAAGATCCCGAGCCGGCCCAGCACCTCCTACACCCCCGAACAACCCTCACTAGCCAACTCCACCCTCCCGCCCAGAGCCCAGGGACGGGCGCGGGGAGGCCACGAGCCCGCGAAGCACCTTGGCAACGACCCGAAGGGCGTGCCCCTGAACACCAAATTGCGTAGCGACCTGAAAGCCGGCAGGGCCACCAGCCCGCACTGTTGCTCGTCCAGCGAGCCCGCGGAATGACAAGGCAACCCCGACTCAAGTTCACCAAGCCCGTACGAGAGTTCAGCATCGCCGACCCGGAAGTCCATCAGGTTGTGGACGCGACCGTGAGCAAGAAGCGCCGCGGGACCACCAGGCACGGACGTTCCACCGCTGCCAAGAGCCGAGCTCACCCGGCCAGCAGTGTGCTGCGCTACGACGAGCTCCCCGCGTCCACACCCAGCTTTCGGCAGGGCGGGCCGCCGATTTGGTCGGGAGGGGGTGAGCCCATCGGCGCTGCGACGCACCGGGACGCTCCACGACGGTTGGCTGCCCTACACGCCCGGTCGGTGACCGTTGTCTGCCGGGCGGACTGCACTTCCGGTCGTCCCATGGGCGCCCCGAGGGTGCTTGAGCGGCGCGAGGCTCTCGGCGGAGGGAAGCGTCGTGACGGTAGTCGCCAGAGTGGCGGTCACAGGAGCGATCGCAGCCGGTTTCCTCACGTTCGGCGTCCCTGCTCACGCAGCCGTGACGTGCAAGCCCGCAGGCCCACCCAACCTCACCGTGCAAGCAGGGCGCGGCGGGCGGGGCGGCCCTTCCCGGGGAGATCACTTCGCCGCCCGCCGGTGAGGTGGTCACAAGCTCATCGGTGCCGGTCTGCGCGCGGGCCGGACTCATACAGCTGAAGGTGGGTCTGTACGTCGAGGGGCCCTCCACGCCCAGCCAAGTGATCGGCACCGGCGGCGGCAATCAGACGATCTCCGGGACCTTCGATGCCGGCGACACCCCCGCTGGAACCTTCACCGTTCCCCTCAAGGGCGAGATCACCGGCACCACGTACGCCGGCAGCACGTTCACTCTGCGCAGACCCGCCCCGGTGCCGACGGAGGTGAACGTCAGCAGAAAGTGGACGAGGAAAGTCCTCGTGACCTGGCGCAAGGGGCCAGGGCCGGACCTTCCGTCGTACGAGGTGTCCAGCACGCTGTCCGGAGTCAGGGGGCGGTTGCCTGTCGAACGTGCGTGCTCGCTCCGGGGATTCGTACAGGGCAGAGCTGGCGGTGCCGGCCGGGGCGGTGGGCAAGAAGGTCGGGTTCGCGGTCGAAGCGTTCAGGGGCGACGGAAGCGGCGGATCGATCGGGTCGGGGGAGTCGGCGATGGCGTACGTCAGCTTCCCGCCCGCGCCCTCCGCCAAGCCGGCGAAGAAGAGGTCGGCCGACACAGGTGGGCCGCCAATCGCGGAACGACGGACCGACGGAGGTGGACCCGCTGCCCGTGCTGCCGGGAAAGCACAGGCTCAGCCGTCGGACAAGCCGGCGAACCGCGCATCGGCGACGCGCCCCGAAACGCCCGAAGCCGATCGGAACGTGAACCTTCCCCCTCGCTCCGATGTGAGGCGGGGCGGAAAAGACGGCTCGGATGCGGGCACGGGCGAGCCCAGGGGCGGAGCGGATTCGGCTGCGGGGCGGAGCGACGGAATGAACGCCGCGTCGGGTGAGTCCTCGCTCGGAAGCGTCGGTCGGTACGGGCTGTACGTTGCGGTCGGCGTCGCCTTGGCACTGCTGGGGCGCATGCAGGTGCCTGGGCTCGACGGCGCTCTCTGGCTGCGGGGGTGATGGGTGGCCGTCACGAGTCCTCATCGGCAGCGCGGACGGCAGGGCCAGATGGTTCTGCAGTGCGGACGGCAGCGTCAGATCGTTCGGCAGGGCCGAATGGTTCTGCAGTGCGGACGGCAGCGTCAGATCGTTCGGCAGGGCCAGATGGTTCTGCAGTGCGGATGGCAGCGTCAGATCGTTCGGCAGGGTCAAATGGTTCGGCGGTGCGGGCGGCGGGGCCAGATGGGTCGGGGCAGGTGGTTCAGGGGCAGGTGGTTCGGCATAAGGGTTTCTTGCCGCCTGTGTCCGAGTCTCTAGAGGACAGTGCATTCTGGGCGTTTTCCTCGGGAGAAAGTCGATGTATCCGGCGAGGTTGACCACGGCGGCTATAAGGCGGAGGGCAAGGAGGGGTGGGCACTAGCCGCTTTCCGGAAAGATGCGAAGGGTCCGGGAGAGCAGGGAAAGGGGTATTCCTGCTGATGGGGAGTGAGGCTTTGCGGTGAGTTGTTCGGTGCAAGCGTCAGGTAGGTGCTGTAGTCGTCATGGCCCTGAGGGCGCGGTCCTCGCACCCGTTGTTCAAGGCGGTGCACAGCGGTGGCGTTGACGTGAGCGCGCTGAAGCTGGTGCACCGGAGGGCCTGGAAAGTGGTGCACCTTAGGGCATGGCCCTAAGGTGTCGTCGTCCTCTGTGCCCTGCGTCGCGGGCTGCGGTCCCTCATGCCCCATGGCGAGACGGCGCTTTTGTCGCCGTCCCGAAGCAATAAGGGAAGTCAGGCATCGGACGCATCTGCGTCATGACCGTCCTCACGCACCTGGACATGTCACGCGAGCTGCGCCACTGGTCCGGTCGCGAGAAGGATGTCCTGGTCTATGAAATGAGCAGTTCAGCGGTGAGCTGAAATGTCCAGCACCGGTGCTGGTGGAGGGGTTGGTTGGCATAGAGTTTAGGGCACGGGGCAGGGTGTTGTGGCGAGATTCAGTGAGCTACTTCTTACGGGATTTCTTTTTCGATCATTGTGGGGATAGCAGAGTGTTGAGGAGGCGGATTGCGCCTCTTTTGTCCAAGGGTTCGTTGCCATTGCCGCATTTCGGGGATTGGATGCAGGAAGGGCAGCCGCGTTCGCATTCGCAGGACAGGATGGCTTCGCGGGTGGCGGTGAGCCAGTCGGTGGCGCGGGCGTAGCCGCGTTCCGCGAAGCCGGCGCCACCCTCGTGGCCGTCGTACACGAAGACGGTGGGCAAGCCCGTGTCGGCGTGCAGTTCGGTGGAGACGCCGCCGATGTCCCAGCGGTCGCAGGTCGCGAACAACGGGAGCAAGCCGATGGAGGCGTGTTCGGCGGCGTGGGCGGCGCCGCCGAGATCGATGCCGGCCTCGGCTAGCGGGGCCACGGCCGAGGCGGGCAGCGTCCACCAGACGGCGCGGGTCCGGAGCGTACGGGGCGGCAGCTCCAAGGGCTCGTCGCCGAGTGATTCGCCAGATTGGAGGCGCCTCTTCAGGTAGGAGACGACTTGCCGGGTCACCTCCACCTCGCCGAAGTGGAGGGTGCCGGTGCCGAGAGGTTGGGAGCGTTCTGTGGAAAGGATGGAGATGTCGGTGATGTCGCGGGCGAAGGTCGTGTAGTCCGGGTTGGCGCTGGAGACCAGGGCCACTCCGGCCTCCAGGTCCAGGAGCTCCACCAGGAAGGTCTCGCCCTGGTGCAGGTAGATCGCGCCCGTGTGCACGGTGGTGTGCGCGGAGGGCTCGTCCACGCTGCCCAGGAGACGGCCTGTGGACGACTCCACGACCTGGATCGGGTTTCCTCCACCGCCTCGGATGTCGGCGAGGTCCGTGGCCCGCTCGCGCTTGGTCCAGAACCATCCCGCCGGACGCTTCCTGAGAATGCCCTCTGCCACCAGGTCCTCAAGGACCTTGGCGGTGGTGGGGCCGAAGATGGGCAGGTCGTCCTCGGTCAGCGGGATCTCGGCCGCGGCTGCGCAGAGGTGAGGGCCCAGGACGTACGGGTTGTCGGGGTCGAGGACGATCGCCTCCACCGGGCGGCCGAACAGCGCCTCCGGGTGGTGCACGAGGTAGGTGTCCAGCGGATCGTCCCGGGCGATCAGTACGGCCAGCGCGTCCTGGCCGTCGCGGCCCGCCCTGCCTGCCTGCTGCCAGAACGAGGCGCGGGTGCCCGGCCAGCCGGCGATCAGTACGGCGTCGAGGCCTGAGACGTCCACGCCGAGCTCGAGGGCGTTGGTGGTGGCCAGGCCCATGATCGTGCCTTCGCGGAGTGCCTTCTCCAGGAGGCGGCGGTCCTCGGCGAGGTAGCCGGCCCGGTAGGCGGCGATCTTGTTGGGGAGGTCGGCGAGGTCGTTGAAGTCCGTCTCGGCCTGCTCCGGGATCGCCCAGGTGAGGGACGACGGCGGTTGCCCCGGCTGCGTGGAGGGTTGATCCCCGCGCTCGCGGGGGCGGCCTGGATGCGCGTCTGCGGTCGTCTCAGGGTCTGAAGGGGTGCCCGGGTCCGCGGTGGCGCTCACGTCTGCGGGTGGCTCAGGGGGCAGGGCGGCCCCCGTGTACGTGGCCTCCGCATGCGTGGCCAGTGCGGGTGTGTCCGGGGTTGAACCGGTCCTCGGGTCTGTGGGTGGTGCAGGGGTGGGGGTGGCCTGTGCGTGCGTGGCCGTCGTTGGGTGTGCGGGTGTGTCCGGGGTCGGACCGGTTTTCTCGTCTGTGGGTGGTGCAGGGGTCGGGGTGACCTGTGCGTGTGTGGCCGTCGTTGCGTCTTCGGGTGCGTTCGTGGTCGGCCCGGTCTTCGGGTCTGTGGTTGGTGCAGGGGTGGGGGTGGTCTGTGCGTGTGTGGTCGTCGTTGGGTGTGCGGGTGGGTTCGCGGTTGAACCGGTCTTCGCGTCTGTGGCCGGCCCAGTGTGGGTCGGGGTGTAGGGGAGGGAGAAGGCTACGTCGGCCAGCTTGGCGCGGGCGGTCAGGGCGACGGTTTCCGCGCCTCGGCGTGAGCGGACGAAGGCGAGCGTGCGTACGTCGGCCAGGACGAGGTCCGCCAGCAGGTCGGCGGCCTCCGCCGTGGCCGTCCGGCGTACGGGAGCGCCTCCCTCGCCCCGGAGCTCGGTCAGAGGCGGCTCCCAGAGCGCGAAGGTGGTGGCGCCCTTGGGGGAGGCGTCCACGGTCACCTCGTCCATCTCGAGGCCCGTCAGCCTCCTGCCGAAGACGCCGGGCTCGCTGGCGGTCGCCGAGGCGAGGATGAAGGTGGGGTGCGAGTGGTAGCGGGCGCAGGCGCGGCGGAGGCGGCGCAGGATCTGGGCGACATGGGAGCCGAAGACGCCGCGGTAGCCGTGGCACTCGTCCACGACGACCAGGCGCAGGCGGCGGAAGAACGACGACCACTGCGAGTGCCGGGGCAGGATGCTGCGGTGCAGCATGTCGGGGTTGGTCAGCACGTAGTTGGCGTGCTGGCGTACCCAGGTGCGTTCCTCGAACGGGGTGTCGCCGTCGAAGGTGGCCGCGCGAAGTTGCGTGATGCGCAGCTCGCGCAGGCTGCGGAGCTGGTCGGCGGCAAGGGCCTTGGTGGGGGTCAGGTAGAGGACCGTGCCGCCGTCGAGGCAGGCGGCCACGGCCGGGGTGAGGTACGCGAGCGACTTGCCCGACGCCGTACCCGTGGAGATGATCACGTTTCGGCCACGGAATGCCAGGTCGGCGGCCTCGTACTGGTGGGGCCAGAGTCCTGTCACCCCGCGGTTCGCCAAGCGCGTAACGAGGACTTCCGGAGCCCAGTCCGGCCAGCGCACTTGACCCGCCTGACGTGCGGGAACATGCTCCACATGGGTGACACGCTCACGACGCGAGGGCACTCCTAGAAGGTGGCGGAGGAGTGATGCCGTCTGTTCTGGGGAGGATCCGGTGGAAGTCACTGTTTCCAGTCTTGCATCCGTGGGCAAAGTCGCCGGGAATCGTGATTTCGTATAGACACAAGCCAGGCGCGTGGTTGAATGCCGCGCGTCAGGGTCGGACAGTCTGGGGCTACGCTCCAGATTGCCAGGCCGGCAAGAGTACTTTCGCAGGCGAGGCGCTGGAGGATCTGTGGATCTGAAGTTGGATCACCGCACCGAGGACCGACTCACCATCGTCGAGGTCGAGGGTGAGATCGATGTCTACACGGCGCCGAGATTGCGTGAGCTCCTCATCGATCTGGTCAACAAGGGCAACTTCCACCTTCTTGTCAACATGGAGAAGGTCGACTTCCTCGACTCCACGGGCCTCGGTGTCCTGGTCGGGGGGCTCAAGCGGGTTCGCGCGCATGACGGCTCGCTCGAGCTGGTCTGCACGCAGGAGCGCATCCTCAAGATCTTCCGGATCACCGGTCTGACCAAGGTCTTCGGGATCTACGCTTCGGTCGACGAGGCCAAGGAAGCTCACGGCAAAGACAAGTAGCATGGCTACCGTCGAGCTCACGTTCAGCGCTCTCCCCGCACACGTGCGCACCGCACGGCTGGTCGCGACGGCGATCGCCCGCCGCACCGGTGTGGACGAGTCGATGCTGGACGAAGTCCGGCTCGCCGTGGGTGAGGCGTGCTCCCGGGCAGTCGAGGCGCATCGAGCGCACTGTCCGGGCGAGCCCATCCGCATCGAGCTACGTGACGATTCAGGGCGTTTCGAAGTCACGGTCAGTGATTCGGCCCCCAGCGAGGAGATCAAGCAGGAACAACCGCTCGATCTGGGCATGCTCTCCGACTCGTTCATGTCGAACTTCGGTATCGCGGTCATCGAAGGGTTGGCCGATGATGTCGAGGTCTATCCCACCCCAAAGGGGACGAACATCCGGATGAGCTGGCCGGCCGCCGTCAACACCGGAACCGGCACCGGCACCGCCGCCTTCTGACCCAGGTTCAGGTCACGCAGTTCGCCCTAGGGTGCAGTTCGCCTCGTTCGCCTTGAGGTTCGGGTTCGTGTCGGTGCTCAGGGTCTGAGTGCCCGGTTCTGCGTCCCGATGCTCAGGGTCTGAGTGCCCGGTTCTGCGTGTTGGTGCTAAGTGTCTGAGAGCGCGGTTCTGCGTCTTCGTGCTCAGCGTCTGAGTGCACGTTCTGCTTTGGGCGGCTGAGGGCGTGGTTCTGCGTTGCGGCGTCTGAGGTTCGGTTCCCTGCGCGGCCTCTGAGGGCTGCGGGGCATAGGGGGTTGGTTGGTTCGGTCAGGAGCGGGCGTTCGGCTCCTCTGAGGGCGCTTTGGGGGCCTCTGGTAGGGCATTCTCGGGCTCTCTAGGGGCTTTCCGGTTGTAGTTGGGCTCTTGATTTCTCCTGGCGAAGCTCGCGAGGTTTCTCGTGGCGGCCGCTGGTGGCTGTCCGTGGCGGGGACCTGCGGTAGGGCGGTTCGGAGGTTGCGTGTGGGTGAGCGTCTGTGATGGAGGCGGCGGCTTACCAGGGGCTGCTGTGGTGGACGGTTGCGGTACGTCCGCGTTCGGGGTTGGTCGAGGCTGAGGGCTGATCGTGATGCGGCGGCCGGGATGACCAGTGGGTGCGTGGGTGCGGGCTTGGGACCGGCGACCGGCGCATGAGCGCGGGCGTGGCGATGGCGTGAGAGAAGGAGCGCCTGGTCATGGCGTGAGAGAGGGAGCGGGCCTGACCGTGGCGTGAGCGTGAGTGGCTGGGGCGTGGTGTGAGCGTGAGTGGGGCCGGATAATCGCGTGAGCGCGAGCGTCGGAGGGGGCCTGGCACGGAGGGCGGCTCGGGCGGTGGCCCGGTTCGTTCGTACGTGGTGGCGCCGTGACGCCCATCGTCCCGATTGACGGTCGAACGGGTGGGTGCCGTCGTGCGTAGTCACGAGTGAGGGGCTGCGCGGGCTTTTGGGCGGTGGCCGGGAGCGGGCCACCGCGCGGCGGGGGCGGGGCGCGGACGGCGAGCGGGAAGGGCCAGGGCGCGTACCGGGACGCCGCAGGGACGGGCGGAGGCGGCCGCAACGCGGTCGCCGACAGGCCCCGGAGCGGGGCGCGCGAAGCTCGGGAAGGCCGAAAAATACGGGGTTCCGGGCCGCCCGAAATCATGGCTTGCAGTGACCGTAAAACCTTGGAAATTTATCCTGTCAGATCCCAAACCCGGGCACTGTCAGGGGATTACCAGACACTCGCACAATTAGCGAGCCTCAGAGCCTTCATATCCGCCGACTGCCTGCGTAGACTCCCGGCACCGGCCAAGGTGATCCGGCGGAACGCGGATTCAACCGGAAGCGGCACCCACAACCCGGACGGTGCCGCGAACACCCGCCGAGGAAAACTGCAGCACCGCCCGGGCAGGACGACCGGTCTTGCCGAGGAGAACGATGAGCAGGCACATGCTGGCACTGGAGCCAGCGTCCAATCTGGTTCTGAGCGGAAACAATCTCACCATCGTGATCGTGGTCGCCGCGGTCGCACTCATCGCGCTAGCCGTCGCCGGTGGCCTGGTGCGCGAAGTGCTGTCCAGCGGCCAGGGCACCGAACGAATGCAGAACATCGCCCGCGCCGTCCAGGAGGGCGCCGCGGCCTACCTCGCCCGTCAGTTCCGCACGTTGGCGATCTTCGTCATCGTGATCCCCTTCCTGCTTCTCCTGCTACCGGGAGAGATGGACGTACGCATCGGCCGCTCCATCTTCTTCGTGGTCGGGGCGGTCTTCTCCGCGCTGACCGGGTTCATGGGCATGTGGCTGGCGGTACGCGGAAACGTACGCGTCGCCGCAGCCGCCAAGGAGGCGGGCGAGAAGCGGGCCATGCGCATCGCCTTCCGCACCGGCGGCGTGGCCGGCATGTTCACCGTGGGTCTCGGCCTGCTGGGCGCGGCGGTCGTGGTGTTCATCTACCAGGGCGACGCGCCCGGCGTGCTGGAGGGCTTCGGCTTCGGCGCGGCGCTGCTGGCGATGTTCATGCGAGTCGGCGGCGGCATCTTCACCAAGGCCGCAGACGTCGGCGCCGACCTGGTCGGCAAGGTCGAGCAGGGCATCCCTGAAGACGACCCGCGCAACGCCGCGACGATCGCCGACAACGTGGGCGACAACGTCGGCGACTGCGCCGGCATGGCGGCCGACCTGTTCGAGTCGTACGCGGTCATGCTGGTCGCGAGCCTGATCCTGGGCCGGGTGGCGTTCGGCGAGGAGGGTCTGGTCTTCCCCCTCATCGTCCCGATGATCGGTGTGATCACGGCGATCATCGGCATCTTCGTCACCGGCCTGCGCGACCGCGACCGCAACGGCATGGCGGCGATCAACCGCAGCTTCTTCATCTCCGCCGGCATCTCGGCGGTGCTCGTGACGGCTGCGGCGTTCTGGTACCTGCCGAGCAGCTTCTCCGGCCTGAGCGGCTCCGCCGTGCAGTCCGACGCCGACCCGCGGCTCATCGCGATCGGCGCGGTGCTGATCGGCCTGGTGCTGGCCAGCGCGATCCAGCTGCTCACCGGCTACTTCACCGAGACCAACCGGCGCCCGGTCAAGGAGATCGGCGAGAGCTCGGTCACCGGCCCCGCCACCGTCATCCTGGCGGGCATCAGCGTCGGCCTGGAGTCGGCGGTGTACTCCGCGCTGATCATCGGCGGCGCCGTCTACGGCGCGTTCCTGCTCGGCTTCGGGAACGTGACGATCGCGCTGTTCGCGGTGGCCCTCGCGGGCACCGGCCTGCTGACCACGGTCGGCGTCATCGTCTCGATGGACACCTTCGGCCCGGTCTCCGACAACGCGCAGGGCATCGCGGAGATGTCCGGCGACGTCGAGGGCGAGGGCGCGCGGGTGCTGACCAGCCTCGACGCGGTCGGCAACACCACGAAGGCGATCACCAAGGGCATCGCCATCGCCACGGCGGTGCTGGCGGCGACCGCGCTGTTCGGCGCGTTCCGTACGGCGGTGGAGACCGAGCTGACCGCGGCCACGGCGGCGGTCAAGAACGCGCTGGGCACGTTCTCGACCTTCAGCCTCAGCATCGACCAGCCGAACGTGCTCGTCGGCCTGGTCATCGGCGCCGCGGTGGTGTTCCTGTTCTCGGGCCTCGCCATCATGGCGGTCGGCCGGGCCGCGATGCGGGTGGTCTTCGAGGTGCGCGACCAGTTCCGTAACAAGCCCGGCATCATGGACGGCACCGAGAAGCCCGAGTACGGCCGCGTCGTGGACATCTGCACCCGCGACTCGCTGCGCGAGCTGGCCACCCCGGGTCTGCTGGCGGTCATGACGCCGATCGCGGTCGGGTTCGCGCTGGGGTACGCGCCGCTCGGCGCCTTCCTGGCCGGTGCGATCGCGGCCGGCACGCTGATGGCGGTCTTCCTCGCCAACTCCGGTGGCGCCTGGGACAACGCCAAGAAGCTCGTCGAGGACGGCCACCACGGCGGCAAGGGCTCCGAGGCGCACGCCGCCACCGTCATCGGCGACACGGTCGGCGACCCGTTCAAGGACACCGCCGGCCCTGCCATCAACCCGCTGATCAAGGTGATGAACCTGGTGGCGCTGCTGGTGGCGCCGGCCGTGGTGCTGTACGCGGGCAACCCGGCCCTCCGCATCGGCATCACCGTGATCGCGGTGGCGGTCGTGGTGGGCGCGATCATCGTGTCCAAGCGCCGGTCGGCGGCCGTCGCGCCGGCGAACGACAACAACCGGGAGCACGAGCCGGTCGCCTCGTGACGCATCCGGTGGCAGACGCCCGTCCCCGTGGCTCGGGGGCGGGCGTCCTTTTGTGGGGGTGGGGGTGGAGCACGGACTCGCCGGTGGGTGTGGTGACGCGTAGGTGTGGGGTGAGGGGCGGACGGTTCCGGGAGCGGCGGGCGGGTGTCCCTTTGCGGGGTGAGGGGCGGACGGTTCCGGGAGTGGCGGGCGGGTGTCCTTTTGTGGGGTGAGGGGCGGACGGTTCCGGGAGCGGCGGGCGGGTGTCCTTTTGCGGGTCCGTACGCCGGACAGGCGGGGAAGGGACCCAAGGGCGGCGGTGGGAAACTGGGCGCGTGAAGGATGACAAGCAGCAGCCCAACGGCGGCAGGGCCCTGGGCTTGATCCTGCTGGCCATGGTCGCCATCCTGGCCGTGATCGTGGGCCTGGCGGTCTGGGCGTCGAGGGGATGAGTTCGTGCGTACGTTGATCGTGCTGCGGCACGCCAAGGCCGCCCACGTGCCGGGCCTGGCCGATCGCGAGCGCCCGCTGACGGACCGGGGCGAGCGGGACGCCAAGCGCGCGGGCGAGGAGATCAGGGCGGCCGGGTTCGTCCCCGATGTGGTGCTCTGTTCGCCGGCGGTCAGGACGCGGCGCACCGCCGAGCTGGCCTTCCCCGGCGTCGAGGTCAGCTACGAGCGGGACATCTACCAGGCGTACCCGGACGAGCTGCTCGAGCTCGTACGCCGCTGCGACCCCGAGGCGGCCACGGTGGTGCTGTGCGGCCACAACCCCGGGGTGCACGAGCTGGCGCTGGGGCTGGCGGGCGGCGACTACGGCTTCCGGCCGGGGTCGTTCGCGGCGATCGCGGTGGAGTCGCCATGGGAGGAGCTGTCCCCGGGCGAAGGCCGCCTGATCTCCCGGTGGGCGCCGGAGAAGGACTGAGCCGTCAGGAGGCGGTCAGCACGCCGTCCTCGGCGTCGGCCGCCTCCACCTCGTCACGCGAGATCCCGAGCAGGTAGAGGATCGAGTCGAGGTACGGCGTGTTGACCGCGGTGTCGGCGGCCTGCCGGACGACGGGTTTGGCGTTGAACGCGATGCCGAGCCCGGCCGCGGCGATCATGTCGAGGTCGTTGGCGCCGTCGCCGATGGCCACGGTCTGGGAGATGGGCAGCCCGGCCTCGCGGGCGAACCGCTCCAGCGCCCGCGCCTTGCCGGGCCGGTCGACGATCTCGCCGACGACGCGCCCGGTGAGCTTGCCGTCGACGACTTCGAGGACGTTCGCTGCGGAGTAGTCGATGCCGAGCTCTTCGACGAGGGCGTCGGTGATCTGGGTGAAGCCGCCGCTGACGATGGCGAAGCGGTAGTCGAGCCGCTTGAGCGTGCGGACGAGCGTGCGGGCGCCGGGCGTGAGCACGACCTGCTTGCGCACCTGCTCGAACACGGACTCGGGCAGCCCTTCGAGCAGGGCGACGCGCCGCTTGAGCGACTCGGCGAAGTCGAGCTCGCCGCGCATGGCCTCTTCGGTGACGCGGGCGACCTCTTCCTGGCAGCCGGCGTGGGCGGCCAGCAGCTCGATGACCTCGCCCTGGATGAGGGTGGAGTCGACGTCCATGACGATGAGCCGCTTGGCCCTGCGGGACAGGCCGGTGCGCTGGACGGCGACGTCGACCTCCTGCTGGGCGGCCTCGGCGGCCAGCTCGACGCGCAGCGCGGCCGGGTCGGCGCCGGAGACCGACAGCTCGATGCAGGTGACGGGCCACTGGGCGAGGCGCTCGATGCGGTCGATGTTGGCGCCGGCGGCGGCGATGCGGCCCGCGATGCCCGCGATGGCGGCGGGGGAGAGCGTGGTGCCGAGCACGCTGACCGACAGCCGGCCGCGGCGGCGCTGCTCCTTGGCCTGGGAGCCGGTGGACAGCTCCACCTCCATGCCGAGGTCTTCTGCGACGCGCTCGACGGCGGTCCACATGGCTCCGAGCGTGGTGCCGGTGCCGGTGGAGGGCCCGCCCGCGTACGCGACGAGCACGCCGAGCGTCAGCCGGCCTCTGATGACGACCTGCTCGATGTCGGCCACCGTCACGGGGAACTGCGACAGCACGGAGAAGAGCCGGGAGGTGACCCCGGGGCGGTCGGGGCCGGTGAGCGTGATCAGGAGGGTGCGCTGGTCCACATCCAGTCACGGTACTGCGCCCGATCCGATGCTCGCGCAGCAGGGCGCGGATTCGGGGTCGGGCGCAGTGCGGCCGGAGCTAGCGGACGACCTTGGTCTTGACCGTCTTGGCGTAGCCGTGGACGGGGATGCCGAGCCGGTCCAGCTCCTCCTTGCTCATGTCCTCCATGCCCGTCTGGACGTCGTAGGAGACGATGCCGAGCCTGGCGGTCTGGGTGCCCCTGGCCTTCTTGGTGAGCCGCACGTCGAAGATCATGGCGATGGCCTCGCCCTTCTCCACGACCTTGGGGATGAAGCAGTAGAGCGCCCGGCCGTCGAGCTCGCACTCGGTTCCCTTGACGCTGGAGCGGTAGTAGACCTTCTTCAGGTCGATGCCCTTGGGGAACTGGCCGCCGAGGAAGTAAAAGTCGGCGTAGTGGGGGCCCTTGTTCTGGGCGATGACGGTGTAGGAGATCTTTCCGCCGGCCTTGACCTTCTTCGGCGCCTTGACCGACACGTCGAAGACGGAGAAGGGCTCGGCCTGCGCGGCGGCGGCCGACGCGGTGGCTGACGTGGTGGCCGACGCGGGGACGGCGGTGAGCAGCAGGGCGCCGGCCGTTAACGCGACGGTGGCGACCTTCGGCAGTGTGTTTCGCATGCAAACGTCTCCGTTGCGGACGGGAAACGGGGACGTGTCACCTAAGGCCCCCGTAAATGTTGGCTTTTCCTATCACGCAGGCAAAAAACATGTAAAGCCTATTCCTGCAGGATCAGATGCGTGTCGCCGAACTCGTGCCACAGGTAGCCCGCGCGCAGCGCCTCGTCGTACGCCCGCGCCAGCGCCCGCTCGCCCGCGATCGCGGCCAGCATCATCAGGTGGCTCGACCGCGGCTCGTGCAGCCCCGTGATCAGGCCGGTGACCGCCCGTACGCCGCCCTGAGGCGTCACCACGTGCCTGGTCCACCCCCTGGCGGCGGTGACCTTCCCCGAGGCGTCCGCGGCCGTCTCAAGAGCCCGTACGACGGTCGTGCCCGCCGCCACCACGCGGCCCCCGCCGCGCCTGGTGACGTTGACCAGCCGGGCCGTGGCGGCGGGCACCTCGTACCGCTCGGCGTAGGGCGGCTCGTCCTTCTCCGGCGAGGCCACCCCCGTGTGCAGGGTGATCGGCGCGATCCCGATCCCGCGCGAGACCAGCGCGGTCACCAGCGCGTCGCTGAACGGCCGCGCCGCGCTGGGCATCTCCGCGCTGCCCGGCACGGTCGCGAAGACCGTCTGGTACGCCTCGATCGGCCAGTCGCGCTCCACGTACGCGTACCGGATCGGCACCCCGTGCATCCGCAGGTACGCCTCCACGTCCCGGTCGAGCGCGGCCCGCCACAGCCGGGGCGTGGCCCGCTCGATGAGCCGCAGCGTGGCGCGTCCCGGCAGCGGCAGCCACTCGCCGGGCTCGCCGCCCGCGTACGGCTCGGTGGCGATGCCGGCGCGGCGGCGCAGCTCCACCAGCCAGGTGCCGTCCTGCTCGGCGGTGGAGAAGTGCACGGCGAGCCGGTCGAGCCGGACGGCGGCGGGCAGCGTCGCGGAGTTGTTGACCACGATGAGATCGCCGGGGTCGAGCAGGTCGGGCAGGTCGTGGAAGCGGTGGTGGCTCGGGGCGAGGTCGCCGCGCGTCAGCAGCAGGCGTACGGCGTCCCTGGGCGTGCCGCGCGCCTCGGGCGGTTCGTGGGCCGACAACTCGGGCGGCAGCGAGAAGTCGAGCGCCGCGGTCATTGCAGGCTCACCTTGCCGCTCGCCGGGCGCGAGCTGATCAGGTCGTACAGGGCCGCGGCGACCTTGGCGGGGTCGGTGGCGTTCGCCGCCTCGCCGGCGCCGACGGCGTCGGCCAGCATGCGGGTGTTCATCTCGCCGGGATCAACCCACCACACGCGTACGCCGGGCTCCTCGGCGGCCAGCACGTTGGAGAGCTGCTCCAGCGCGGCCTTGCCGGCGCCGTAGCCGCCCCAGCCCTCGTACGCGCCGGTCGCGGCGTCGGAGGTGACGTTCACGATCGAGCCGCCCGCGGCCCGCAGCGCCGGCAGCGTGGCCTGGATGAGCGCGAGCGGCGCGGTCACGTTCGTCTCCAGCGCTCGTCTGAAGGCGTCCAGCGGATAGTCCGCGAGATGCGGCAGTGGCGTCGCGCCGAGGTCGCTGGCGTTGTTGACCAGCAGGTCCAGCTCGGGCGCGGCGGCGGCGAGGCGCGCCACGTGCTCGGGGTCGGTCACGTCGCCGGGGATCGCGGCCGCGCCCAGCTCGGCGGCGGCGCGGTCGAGGTCGGCGGCCCCGCGGGCGGTCAGGACGAGTTTCCAGCCCGCCGCGCCCAGCGCCCTGGCCAGGGCCAGGCCGAGTCCGCGTGAAGCTCCGGTGATGAGTGCGGTGTTCGTCATGTGACCGACGCTAGGAACGGGCGGCGCTGCGGACATCGGGCCGCGGGCCCGCCCCCGCCTGGGCACTTCGTCCTAGGACCATAGAGTGAGGCACGTGCCATCCGACAGAGACGCGATCCTTCAGGCGGTGAGCTCGGCCGTGCTCGCGGTCACCCGCCACCTGTCGGTGCGCGAGGTGCTGCAGGTGATCGTACGCTCGGCGCAGCGCCTGCTCGACGCCCGCTACGCCGCGCTCGGCGTGCCCGACGACGACGGCTCGTTCGCCGAGTTCGTCGCCGAGGGGCTGACCGACAAGCAGTGGGAGGCGATCGGGCCGCTGCCCCGCCAGCACGGCATGCTCGGCGCGATGCTCCGCGACGGCAGCCCGGTCAGGCTCCCCGACCTGCGCAAGGACGAGCGGTTCGAGTGGTGGCCGAAGGCCCACCCGGTGATCAAGGACTTCCTCGGCGTGCCGATCCGCGACGGCGACGAGGTGCTCGGCATCATCTTCCTCGCCAACAAGCGGGGCGGCGGCGGGTTCACGGAGGCCGACCAGGAGCTGCTCACGCTGTTCGCCGCGCACGCCGCGATCGCGCTCACCAACGCCCGCCTGTACGAGCACAGCCGCGAGCTGGCGATGCTGGAGGAGCGCAACCGCGTGGCCAGGGAGCTGCACGACGCGGTCAGCCAGAACTTGTTCTCGCTGCGGCTGTCGGCGCAGGCGGCGGGCGCGCTGCTGGACAAGGACCCGGGCAAGGCCGCCGCCGAGCTCGACCGGGTCCAGCGGCTGGCCGGCGAGGCGATCTCGGAGCTGCGGGCCGTCATCGTGGAGCTGCGGCCGGCCGAGCTCGACCGGCACGGGCTGAGCGAGACGCTGCGCAAGCAGGTACGCTTGCTCGACCGGTTGCACCCGCCCCTGGTGGTCTTCGAGTGCGGCGAGCTGCCGCCGCTGGCCGCCGAGGTCGAGGTGGCGGTGCTGCGGGTGGCCCAGGAAGCGCTGCACAACGCGCTGCGCCACTCCGGCGCCGAGACCGTACGCGTGCGGCTGGCCTGCGAGGACGGCACGCTGGTGCTGACCGTGCGCGACGACGGCAGTGGCTTCGACCCGTCGCAGCCGCAGCGCGGGCTCGGGCTGGCGTCGATGTGCGACAGGGCCGAGTCCGTCGGGGGCGTGCTGACGGTCGAGTCCGCCCCCGGCCAGGGGACGACCGTACGCATGGAGGTGAGCGCGTGATCCGGATCCTGATCGCCGACGACCATCCGGTGGTGCGGCAGGGGCTGCGCACGTTCCTCGACCTTCAGGACGACATCGCGGTCGTCGGCGAGGCCGGCGATGGCGCGCAGGCCGTCGAGCTGGTCGCCGAGCTCTCGCCCGACGTGCTGCTGCTCGATCTGAAGATGCCGGTGCTCGACGGGCTGGGCGCGCTCGAACGCCTCACCGGCACGCCGACCAGGGTGGTCGTGCTGACCTCGGTGAGCGACCCGGCCGACGTCGGCCCCGCGATGCGGGCGGGCGCCGCCGGCTTCCTGTACAAGGACGTCGATCCCGAGGCGCTCGTGCAGGCCGTACGCGCGGTGCACGGCGGCCAGGTGCTGCTCGCCCCCGAGGCGGCCGAGGCGATGCTGGCCTCACCGGGCAACGGCCCCGCCCCGGGCCCCGTGCCGCTGACCGAGCGCGAACGCGAGGTGCTGGCGCTCATCGCGGCGGGCCGCTCCAACAGGGAGATCGCGCGCAGCCTGGCGGTGGCGGAGAAGACCGTCAAGACGCACGTGTCCAACGTGCTGATGAAGCTCGGCGTGCAGGACCGCACTCAGGCGGCGCTCTACGCCGTACGCCACGGGCTCGGCTGAGTCACTGGTAGGAGACGGGCTCGAAGATGGCGTGGTGCGCGGCGATCAGCGCGCGGCGCACGGCACGGTCCAGCTCGCGCAGCGCGCGCTCGCGTACGGCGAGCTGCCCGGAGGTGAGCCCGCGCGAGTCGGCCAGGCGCAGCACGGCGGCCAGTCGCGTGGCGAGCGCGGAGACCCGGTGGGCGCGTGCGGGATAGCCGGGGGCCAGCTCGCCGCCCCCGCCCAGGCGGCCGGGGCGGTCGCCCGCGGGCCCCTCGACGGACGTCAGGGCCTCGGTGGCGGCGCGCATCGTGTCGGACAGCTCACGCTCGGCCTCGGCCAGCGAGGGCAGGTCATGGCGTACGGGGCCGGCGTCGTGCACCTCGAAGCGCACGCCGGCGTACGACGAGCCGCGCAGGTCCGGATGGGGCACCAGGCCGAGGTTGCGGTCAGCGAGCACCGCGATGACGGCCTGCCCGGCGTCGACCGCGGCGGAGTTGAACGCGGGCGGCCCCGACAGCCCCAGCGGGTCTCCGGGCACCGGCAGGGCGAGCCGCAGCTCGCGCAGGCCGTCGGCGCGCAGGTTCGCGAGATGTTCGCGCAGCCGCAGCTCGCCCACGACGGCGGGCCCGGCCGCGGCTTCCACCTGGTCGGCCGCCTCGTCGAGGCCCACGTGACCGGACAGCCACGCGTTGCCCCAGGCGACCAGTGATGGGCTGACAGTCGATTCAGGGCGCACCGGTCCACGATAAGCGGTCGCCCTGCAATAGGTTTGTCCCCAGGGTCACTCCTAAGGAGGTATCGGGGATGGGTGGTCAGGTGCTGCGGCTCCAGGACGTCGCCGTCAGGCGAGACGGAGCGGCCCTGCTGCGCGGCATCGACTGGACGGTCAACGCCGACGAGCGGTGGGTCGTCATCGGGCCCAACGGCGCGGGCAAGACGACGCTGCTGCAGGTCGCGGCCACGCTGCTCTATCCGAGTGAGGGCGTGGTCGAGGTGCTGGGCGAGCGGCTCGGGCAGGCCGACGTGTTCGACCTGCGGCCGCGCATCGGGCTGGCCAGCGCCGCGCTGGCCGAGCGCATCCCGCCGGAGGAGAAGGTCATCGACCTCGTGCTGACGGCCTCGTACGCCATCATGGGCCGCTGGACCGAGGAGTACGACTCCAACGACGTCACCAGAGCCGTCGAGCTGATCGACATGATGGGCGCCGCCCACCTGATCAGGCGCAGGTTCGGCACGCTGTCGGAGGGCGAGCGCAAGCGCGTGCAGATCGCCCGCGCGCTCATGCCCGACCCCGAGATGCTGCTGCTCGACGAGCCGGCGGCGGGACTCGACCTGGGCGGCAGGGAGGATCTGGTGCGCCGGCTGTCGCTGCTGGCCGGCGACTACCGCTCGCCGACGCTGGTGCTGGTGACGCACCACGTGGAGGAGGTGCCGGCCGGCTTCACCCACGGGCTGCTGCTGCGGCACGGCTCGGTGGTGGCGCAGGGGCCGCTCGACCACGTGATGACGGCCGACAACCTGTCGCAGACGTTCGGGGTGCCGCTGTCGCTTGAGCGCAGCGCGCAGGGCCGCTGGTACGCCAGAGCCCACTGATCGCCGTTTCGTACGGTAAAGAACGCCCCAAGAGGAAACCCCCTAGGATCTACGGAGTCGGTTTCCTCGGCTTCGGAGCGTCGCCATGTCCGTCGAGCAGCTCGTCGTCGCCCTCGTCGTGGTCGCGGCGGTGGGCTTCGGGGTGGCCCGTACGATCCGCATCATCCCCCAGGCCACGGCCGCCATCGTCGAGCGGCTCGGCCGCTACCACCGCACGCTCTCACCCGGGCTCAACCTCGTGGTGCCGTTCATCGACCGCATCAAGGACGTGATCGACCTGCGCGAGCAGGTGGTCTCGTTCCCGCCGCAGCCGGTGATCACCTCCGACAACCTCGTGGTGTCCATCGACACCGTCGTCTACTTTCAGGTCACCAACCCCAAGGCGGCCACGTACGAGATCGCCAACTTCCTGACCGGCGTCGAGCAGCTCACCATCACCACGCTGCGCAACGTCGTCGGCGGCATGGACCTGGAGCGCACGCTGACCTCGCGCGAGGAGATCAACACCGCGCTGCGCGGCGTGCTCGACGAGGCCACCGGCAAGTGGGGCATCAGGGTCAACCGGGTCGAGCTGAAGGCCATCGACCCGCCCGCCTCCATCCAGGACTCGATGGAGAAGCAGATGCGCGCCGACCGCGACAAGCGGGCGGCGGTGCTGAGCGCCGAGGGGCAGCGCCAGGCGGCGATCCTGGCCGCCGAGGGCGAGAAGCAGGCGGCGGTGCTGCGGGCGCGCGGCGAGGCGGAGGCGGCCGTGCTGCGCGCACAGGCCGAGGCCGAGGCGCAGGCGATGCGGGCCAAGGGGCAGGCCGACGCGATCGGCATGGTGTTCAAGGCCATTCACGAGGGCAACCCGACCCAGCAGCTCCTCGCCTACCACTACCTGCAGACCCTGCCGGAGATCGCCAAAGGCGACGCCAATAAAATCTGGATCGTCCCATCCGAAATGGGAAAGGTCCTGGAAAACCTGGGCGGCCTCTTCACACCCCCCAAGGGTTCGGACACCCAGTGAGAGTCCGGCGGGCTGCGCGGTCCTGACCGGGATGATGTGACGGCAGTCCGATCGGGAGGGTCGTGTGACGGGGTGGGAGCTGGCCGTCGTCGTCGGCGTCGGTGTGATCGCCGGCGCCATCAACGCGGTGGTGGGGTCGGGCTCGCTGATCACGTTCCCCACGCTGGTGGCGCTCGGCGTCGATCCCGTCGTGGCGAACGTCTCCAACACCGTCGGCCTGGTCCCGGGCTCGTTCTCGGCCGCGTACGGCTACCGCGCCGAGCTGCGCGGGCAGCGTGACCGCCTGCTGCGCCTGGGCGCGGCCTCCACGATCGGCGCGCTGATCGGCGGCGTGCTGCTGCTGTTCCTCGATCCGAGCGTGTTCGAGGTCGTGGTCGTGGCCCTGATCGCGCTCGCCTGCGTGCTGGTCATGGTGCAGCCGAGGCTCAACACGTGGATGGCCGCCCACCGCGATATGCCGCACCCGCACGGCGGTCCCGCGCTGTGGCTGGGCGTGCTGGGCGCGGGCGTCTACGGCGGCTACTTCGGCGCGGCGCAGGGCGTGCTGCTGATCGGGCTGCTCGGCATCTTCCTCGACGACGGCCTGCAGCGCATCAACGCGGCCAAGAACGTGCTGGCGCTGACCGTCAACGGGGTGGCCGCGCTGCTGTTCGTGATCGTGGCGGACGTGGACTGGCAGGCCGCCGCCGGGGTGGCGTTGGGCGCGATCGTCGGCGGCTGGCTGGGGGCGCGGCTGGGCCGCCGCATCCCGGCGCCGATCCTGCGCGGCATCATCGTGTGCGTGGGTAGTGTGGCGATAATCGTACTGGTGTACGGATAACTCCACCTGGGTATGACTTTGTCATGAAAGGTGACCGGGTGGAGATCGTCATCGACGCGGGTGGCTCGTCACCCCGCACATACGAGATCACGGCCACCCGCGCCGGACGGCGGGTCGAGGTGGCCACCCGGCGCGGGCTCGTCGAGGTGAGCGAGGTCACCAGGAGCGGCACGCCGGTGCGCACCGCGCGGTTCATGTCCAGCCGCATTCTCGCCCTCGTGGAGCATCCCGCCGACGAGTCCTAGCGGAAGTCGGCCGCGTGGTCCTCGGCCCACTGGCGGAACGTCAGGGCCGGGCGGCCGAGCAGCCGCTGCACCGTGTCGGTGGCCCGCTCGGGGGCGTCCACGAAGGAGCCCCAGGCGGTCAGCGCCTGCTCCACGAACGCCGCGTCGCCCCACGCCTCCATGAGCTGCTCGCGGGCCTCCGCTGGCGGCTGCTCCTCCCAGCGCACCTCGCGCCCGATGACCTCGCCGATCACGCGCACCTGCTCGATCTGGGTCAGCTCGGCGGGGCCCGTCAGCGCGTACGCGGCGCCGCTGTGCCCGGCGGAGGTGAGCACGTGCACCGCGACCGAGGCGATGTCCCGCTCGTGGATGAGCGCCCGCGACGCCTGCCCGAACGGCCAGCGCACGACGCCGCGCCTGATCTGCTCCGCCCACACCAGCGTGTTGGCCGCGAAGCCGCCGGGCCGCAGGAACGTCCACTTGAGCGGCGTGCGCCGGATGAGCCGCTCGATCGCCGCGTAGTGGGTGTTCTCGCCGCCCGGCACGTGCGCCGACAGGTAGACCACCCGCCGCGCGTGCCTGGCGATGGCCTCCACCACCTCGCCGGCGTCGCCCACGTTGAACTCCGGCCAGAGCAGGAAGACGCTCTCCACGTCCTTCAGCGCGGGCTCCAGGCTCTCGGGGACCGTCAGGTCACCCTGTACGGTCTCCACGCCCGCCTGCACCTTCTCCGGCCGCCTCGCGAACGCCCGTACGTCCAGACCGGCTTTGGCGAGCCGGGACACCACATGTCTGCCCACATTGCCGGTCGCACCGGTCACCAGGATCTTTCCCATGCTGCGACCGTAGGACCTCAACCAAAGTTCAGGTCAACCCCGGCCGCACCTGAATCGTGCCGTCGCGCCTGATCCGGGTCTCGAACACCGGGGCGGGCGCCGTCGCCGGCCCGTGCTTGACCGAGCCGTCCTTCAGCCGGAACGTGCTGCTGTGCCACGGGCACACCACGCACGCCTCGCCGTTCTGCATGACCAGCCTGCCCTGGTGCAGCGGGCCCGCGAGGTGCGGGCAGCGGTCGCCCAGCACGGTCACGCCGTCGCCCTGGCGCAGCACGAAGAGCTGGATGTAGCCGAGCCGCCGCGCCACGGGCCGCCCCTCGGGCAGGTCCTTGATCGGGCACAGGTCGTGCCAGCCCAGCGGCACCAGGTGCGTCACCTGCGGCGCGTGGTTGGCGCCCGCCGCCTGCCGGTGCGCCAGGTGCCCGCCCAGGTACGCGCCGAGCCCGCCGACGGCCAGGCCCGCGTACGACAGCATCCGGCCGGGCCGCTCTTGCCCGCGCAGGCGGGCCAGCAGCGAGGCGGTGAACAGGCCGAGCGCGGCGGTGTTGGCCAGCATGTGGACGAAGCCCACCCGCTGCTGCTCGCGGTGGAGCATCGACCAGTCGGTCACCCCGGAGGCCGTCGTGGGCAGCGCGTTGACGATGCCGGTCGCCAGCAGCAGGCGCGCGGCCCTGGGGTCGGCGTTCGCGAGGTCCAGCACGGCGGTGGAGAGCCAGCAGCCCAGGCTCACCGTGGCCAGCGACGGGTGCACGGGCTCGCCGAGCGGCACGCCGTGCAGCATGTCGCGCAGGCGGCCCTGGCGCAGCCGCCGGCGTACGACCTTGGCGAGCGCGCGGATCGGCCGGTCCAGGCCCTTCGACTTCTCGAGCCGATCGGCGAGGGCCACCGGCCCGGCGAAGCCCCGAAATTGCCGACGCTTCGCACGTACTGTCTCTTTCACGACAAGTCCCCTACCCCGGGCATGAGGGGATCACTCGGACAGGTGTCCCCTGGCCACGGAGAGTTCGACCAGCTCGAGGGCGTACTTGCCCAGCGACGGCGAGCCTTCCTCGATGATCCGCACCTTCTCCCGAACCTGCGCCGCCGTCACCTTGAACAGCGGCCAGGTGCCCCCTTCGGTGTGGTGGTTGGCCAGGATCGGGGCGAACCTGTCGAGCGCCTTGGCGAACTTCGCCTCCGGCGTCTTGCGCTCCTCGAACTCCTCCCACAACTCCCGCAGCCGCGCTCCCTGCTCGGCGGGCAGCAGGCCGAAAATGCGGTCGGCGGCGGCCCGCTCGGCCTCCGCCTGCGCGGCCACCTCCACCGGGTCGTAGATGAACGTGTCACCCGCGTCGATCTCCACCAGATCGTGCACCAGCAACATGGCCACCACCCGCTGCAGGTCGGTTCCGGGTGGGGCGTGCTCGCCGAGGATCATCGCCAACGTGCCCACGTACCAGGAGTGCTCGGCGGTGTTCTCCCGTCGCGAGCCGTCGATGAGGTGGTTGCGGCGGATGATCCGCTTCAACTTGTCGATCTCGATGGCGAAGGCGATCTGGGCGTTCAGGCGGTCCTCTTCTGGCACGATAGTCACGCGCGACACCCTAATGTGCGGTGATCACCCCGGTTGGTGAAATCGTGACCGGAACTCCGTTGAACACTGCGTTACCACTTGGGGCGTCGATCGCCGTTTCGTCCGTGAGCGCGTTGGCGCTGACGCCCGCGTGATCGGCCGCCACGCGCTGCGCGCTGTCCGCGTGGCCCCAGCCGTGCGGCAGGCTGACCACGCCCGGCATGATCGTGTCGGTCGGCTCCAGCACGACCGTGACCTCGCCCTTCGCCGAGCGCACCACCGCCTCGCCGTTCAGCCCGAGCCTGGCCACGTCGTCGGGGTGGATCTGCAGCGTGCACGTGTTGCTACCGCCCACCAGCGGGGCGACGTTGTGCATCCAGCTGTTGTTGGAGCGCAGGTGCCGCCGGCCGATGAGCACCATCTCGGGCGGGGCCTGCTCGAGCTTGGCGCGCAGCCGCTCGACGTCCTCGATGATGTGCGGGGGAGCCAGCTCGATGAGCCCCGACGCGGTCCGCAGCACCTCGCCGAGCCGCGGCTGCAGCGGGCCGAGGTCCAGGCCGTGCGGGTGGTCGAGCAGTTTGCGCAGCGACAGCTCACCCTTGCCCGACCACTCGCCGTACGGGCCGAGCCGCAGCATCATGTCCAGCCGCCGCTCCGCGCCCGTCTCACCGTCCAGCAGCGCGCGCAGCTCCGCGACGTCCCGGCCCTCCACGCCGGACCCGGGCGTCTGCGTGGCCTTGCGCAGCGTCTCGTCGATGACGTACGCGTCCAGGTCGCCTTCCAGCCCCGAGGCGATGCCCGCCAGCCTGGCCAGGATCTCCGCCTCCGACGGCCGCCCGTCCAGCGGCAGCACCGGCCGCGAGTACCTGGCGTAGTTGCGCACCGCGAGCCCGAGCAGCGAGAAGTCGTAGTGGCCCGACTGCAGGATGCGCGGCGGCGGCAGGATCACGTCGGCGTGCCTGGTCGTCTCGTTCAGGTACGGATCCACGCTCACCATGAAGCCGAGCCGACCCAGCGCCTTGTCCAGCCGGGCCCCGTTGGGCGCCGACAGCACCGGGTTCCCGGCGATCGTCAGCAGGAACCTGACCTGGCCCTCGCCCGGCGTCTCGATCTCGTCGGCCAGCGTGGCCACCGGCAGCTCGCCGTTCGCCTCCGGCAGCCCGCGCACCCGGCTGCGCCAGCGCCCCACCTGGTACGGCCGGCGCCGCCCCGGCGGCTCCGTCGCGGGCTTGGCGAACATCACGCCGCCCGGCCTGTCGAGGTTGCCGGTCAGCACGTTGAGCACGTCCACCAGCCACTGGGCCAGCGTGCCGAACTCGGCCGTGCAGGTGCCGATGCGGGCGTACACGGCGGCCCGGTCCGCCGCCGCCAGCTCCCTGGCCAGCCGCGTCACCACCTCGGCCGGAACCCCCGTACGGGCCGCGACCGCGTCCGGCGGGAAGTGCTTGGCCGCCTCGCGCACCTCGGCCAGCCCGTTCACCTCGTGCCGCAACCTGACCAGGTCCTCGGCGAACAGCGTGTGCACGATGCCGAACAGCAGGTACGCGTCCGTGCCCGGGCGGATGAACACGTGCTCGTCCGCCAGCGCCGCGGTCCGCGTACGGCGCGGGTCCACCACGACCAGCCGGCCGCCGCGCCGCCTCAGCGTCTTGAGCCTGCCTGGGAAGTCGGGGGCCGTGCACAGCGAGCCGTTGGACTCCAGCGGGTTCGCGCCCAGCATCAGCAGGTAGCCGGTCCTGTCCAGGTCGGGCACCGGAATGGCCATCGGGTGGCCGAACATCAGCCCGGCCGCCACGTGCTTCGGCATCTGGTCGGCGGTGCTGGCGGAGAAGACGTTGCGGGTGCCGAGCGCCTTGACGAGCGGGGCGACGTACAGGGCGCCCGCCATGGTGTGCGCGTTGGGGTTGCCCAGGTAGACGGCGGTCTCGCGCCGGTCTTTCACCTGGTCGAGGCCCGCTCGTACGGCGCTGAACGCCTCCTCCCAGCTCGCCTCGCGAAACCGGCCGTCGCGTTTGACGAGCGGGGCACTCAGGCGATCGGGGTCCTCGTCGAGCCGGCCCAGGCTCGCGCCCTTCGGGCAGATGAACCCCTTGCTGAACGGGTCGTTCTTGTCGCCGCGCACGCCCGTCACGCGCCCGGCGTCGTCGAGGGTGAGCGTCAGGCCGCAGACGGCTTCGCAGAGGGGGCAGGTCCGGTGCACGGTGGACGGCATCACGACTCCTGAGTTCGCCAGATGAACTCATCTTCGCGCGGACCGCGCGCATGGGGAAGCCCCGGAGATCGCCGGATCTCCGGGGCCGGGCCGTGTGGGCCGGGCGCACGGGGTGGGAGCATGGGGAAGCCCCGGAGCCCCCGCGGTCTCCGGGGCTTCGCTTCCTAGGGACCCGGTTCCCTAGGTCTTCACGCCGCCCTCGGCAGCACCACCTCGGTGCGCAGATCAGGCGGCTCCTCGAAGTCGGTCCGCAGGGCGACCCAGGAGCGGCGGCCGTACAGGCGGTCGAGCCCCGGGGAGATCGCACCGGGCGATTCGTCCCTGCGGACGATCTCCACGAGCACGAACTGCGAGCGCGTGCGGTGCCGGTACACGTTCACGCTGCGGGCCCAGCAGGCCGCGGCGATCTCCTCGGCGTACGCCTCGAACTCCTCGGCGCTGATGCCGGCCCTGACCATGATCAGCGCTTTCTCGCCCGTCACCGTCGGCGTGATCCACAGCACCAGCGGGATCCGTCCCGCCCGGGTGTGCATGGTCGTCTCCATGCACACCCGGTGCAGGCGGTGGCGGGAGACCACGCACCAGAAGTGCGCGGCGACCCAGCTGCGGCCCGCCTTGGTGGCGGCCGGCGCCGACACGGCGCTGGTCAGCAGGACGACCGGCACCCATTGGCCGTTCCGGGTGGCGCCGAAGAGCGCCAGCACGAACAGCGCCGCGGCGCCGAGCAGCAGCAGCTCGGTCCTCGCCCGCCACAGCTTGACCAGCGGCCGGCTCCCGCGGACGGCGGGGAGGTCCTCGTTGGCGGGGTAGATCTGGTTGCGCGGGTTCCTCGCCATCAGGACACCTCCTCTGTCACCTTGCGTGGGAGGCGGAGCTGGTCGAAGCGCGGGTCGCGGTAGCGACGGGAGCCGAACCCCGTCCTGGTCACCGTCCAGCCCATGCGGAAGGCGAACTCGTCCGGCTCTACGCAGATCTCGTAGTCAGCCGAGGCGATGAGGTCCCGGATCCAGGACTTGATTCGGCTGAGTCCCTTGGTACCTTGTGAGTACATAGAAGACCCCCTTTCGCGGCATTTAGAGGTGGCTTCTTGGCCGGTCCGACGGCTGATGACCGGTCTCGCCGCAGGGTGGCAGCCCGTGGTGCGACGAAGAATCGGTGGTCAGCCGCGGATCGGCTTTTTGCATGCTCGATCGAGCGAATTCGCGCTGTGCGCTCAGGCGATGACGAAGTCCTTCCGGCAAGTGGCCTCCCTGGGGCGGTGATTCGTTTCCGGGACGGCGACGTTGCCGGGGGCGCGCCCGCCGAACGAGCGCGTGATCATGGCTGGGAGTCCCCACGCGTGCGGCCGATGCGTCATGTCCGGCCTCCTCACCACTCGAGAACCCTCCTAGTTCAGATCGTCCCCCGAGGTCGGCGAAGCTGCAATACTTTGAGCAAGGGAAGATTTAAGTTTCTTCGCTTATTGCCCTGCAACTTGCACGCCAACTGTCATCGCCACGGTACGAGGAGGAAAACCTGGCCCGCCTCCGGCGCACCTGCGAAGGTTGTCCTTGCTCCTACGCTCTCTCCGTGAAAGCCTTCTGGCAAGGCTGTGCGGCACAACTCATGCAACTTGCAGTGTAAGATTGGGCGAACGGCCCAAAAAGCCGGACTGCAAACGATCCCTTCCGGCTACACCTTCATTCCCGAGAAGGAGAGTGGACGGTGCCATCGCAGCAGGGCAGTCCCACAGTACGGCGGCTCCGCTTGGGCCAGGAGCTTCGCCTCCTCCGCGAGCGGCGCAAGCTCACCGGCGCCAAGGCGGCCAGAGACCTCGGCTGGTCCGCCAGCAAGGTCAGCCGCATCGAAGCCGCCAAGACCATGCCCAGCACTGAGGACATCAAGGCCCTTGCCAAGCTGTACCGGCTGGACGGTGACAAACTTGATGAACTCTTCGGCTTGTTGCGTGATGCGGAGCAGCGAGGGTGGTGGGAAGATTACGAGGACGCCCTGCCCGAGGAGTACACGACATTCCTGGGGCTGGAAGCGGAGGCCACCGTTCAGCGCAACTGGGAACCCCAGGCTGTGCCTGGCCTCCTGCAAACCGAGGACTACGCGCGAGAGGTCATCCTGGCCACGCGTGGTATCGCACGCATAACGCACAGTGGTGTCCGTAGTCGCGTCGAGGCCCGTCTGGACCGGCAGCAACGAGTTCTCCACAGGCCGAACCCGTGCCAGTTGAGCGTGGTGCTGGACGAGGCGGCTTTGCTGCGGCAGTTCGGCGAGCCCTCGGTCATGCGGGAGCAGATGGAGCATCTCCTGGAGATGTCCGTCCTGCCGCACGTGAGCGTCCACGTCCTCCCGCTGGATGCACTGCATCCGGTGAACACGGGTGCGTTCATTCACCTGAAGTTCTCGGGTTTTGACGATGTGGTGTATCTGGAACAGCTGTATACAGCCGACTTCGTCGAAGATCTTGAACGGGTCGCCGGATATGAAATGGCATTCGATCATATGAAATCGGAGGCCTTGGATGAGGATGAATCGCGAGTCCTGATCCAGCGAAAGGCGATGCTGTGGCGACGATGACGGCATGACCTCACCAAAGAGGCAATGACGCCTCTGACCCTTTGGGGAGAATATGCACAACGATATTTCGAGGGCGGCCTGGCGTAAGGCGAGCTACTGCAACGGTGCGACCGCGTGCGTTGAAGTGGCGCCCCTGGCGGATGGCAACGTAGCGATCCGCGACAGCAAGCAGGACGACGGGCCTGTGCTTGTGTTCACTCCTGAGGAGTGGGCCGCCTTCGTTGCGGGAGTCCGCGACAACGAGTTCGACCTGGCCACGCTGGGCGCGAGCGCGTGACGAACGGCCCTGGAGAGTGACGTCACCGGCTCTCCAGGGCCGTTCCTTTGTGATGCTGAAACCCCTTTGTTGCATGCGGCCCTGAAAAGGGCCGCTCAATCCCATCAAACGTGTCGACTATGGCCGGGGAAGCGCGACTCCGGCGTGTTTGCTGCGGCATGCTCTACCCCCTCATGGCGTGACCGTGCATTCCGAACTCCTGCGCGGAGTCGGTGATGGCCTCAGGGCTCGTGAGAGGATGCCATGGGTAACTCGGATTCACCTACGAGCGAGTGACTCTCCCGCCTTCTGGATCGCCGGCGCGAACGCGATGTGACGCTCTGAATCGCTATTCGTCTCGGACGTCATCTCCGGTCCGGGATATGACGGTGAATGGCCGGACCACCGGGGGTTGCCCGGTGCCCGGCAAGGGGGGGAGTCGGTCATGCGGAGGCGAGGGGCTTTGGGCGGCGGGTGAGGAAGAGGGAGCTGAGGCCCGCAAGTACGGCGAGACCGGCCATCGCCAGAGAAGTGGTCATGGGGGCGGAGGACGTGGGGCCGGTGTCGAGGGTGATGAAGAGGGTGCCGATGGCGGCGACGCCGATGACCTGGCCGATCTGCATGACGGTGAGCAGGGCGCCGCTCGCGTCCGCCGCGTACGCGCCGTCCACCTGCTCGGTGGCCAGGTTCGTGACCGCGACCTGCACGCCGAGGCCGGCGCCGACGAGGGCGCTCATGATGGCGTACACCACGCCGCCGCTCGCGGCGAGGCCGAGGCCGACGTAGGCGGGGGCGGCGACCACGTAGCCGAACGGCAGCAACGGCCGCTGCAGGCGTACGGGCAGGCGCGGCCAGGCGAGCCCGACGAGGCCGAACGCCAGCGCGCACGGCACCAGCATCATGCCGGAGGCGAGCGGCGTCATGTGCAGGTCGCCCTGCAGGTGCAGGGCGGAGGTGAACAGGAAAGCGCCCCAGGTCGCCGGGCCGAAGAGCAGGACGGCGAGGCCGGGCCGCATGCCGGGCGCGCGCAGCACCCGGGCGTCCACGAGCGGCCGGCCGCCCCGGCCGGTGCCCCAGCGCTCGACGCGTACGAACACCGCGAAGGTCACCACGCTCAGCGCCATCGAGATCCAGCCCCACAGCGGCCAGCCGAGGTCGCGGCCGAGCACGAGCGGCACCACGAACAGCAGCACGGCCGCCGACAGCGTCACCAGGCCCCACGGGTCGAGCCCGGTCCGGCCGCCGCCCGAGTCGTGGGGGAGCAGGCGATGCCCCGCGATCAGCAACAGCGCGGCGACGGGCACCAGCACCAGGAACACGATCCGCCAGCCGAGCCCGACGCCCAGCAGGATGCCGCCGAGCGCCTGCCCCGCCACGATGCCGCCGCTGATCATCAAAGACCAGAGGCCGATCGCCCGGCCGCGGGCCGCGCCGTGGTAGTTGCGCTGGATCAACGTCAGCACCTGCGGCATCATCATCGCCGCCCCGGCGCCTTGCAGCAGCCGGGCCGCCACCAGCCAGCCCGTCGTGGGGGCGAGGCCGGCGGCGAGCGTGGTCACGGTGAAGGCCGCCAATCCGCCGAGGAACGCTCTGCGGTAGCCGAACAGGTCGCCGACCCTGGCTCCGGTGATCAAAAGGACCGCATAGACAATGGTGTAACCAGCGATGATCATCTGTAGCCCGGCGCCCGACGAGTGCAGGTCGGCCTCGATGGTCGGGGTGGCCACGTTGACGATGTTGACGTTCAGGATGGCCAGGAACTGCCCGAGGAGGATGGTCGTCAGGAGCAGCCCACCGGCTTTGGGGGCCTCCTGCGGGGTGGTCACCCCATCAGAGGACACAACGGTGGTTTGCGACATGTTGTGAAGTCTGCCGTGACCCCAGTACCAGTAACGAGAGCCCATTTATACTGGTATTGGGAGTAACTGGCTAAGTGCCGCAGATGTCACGCATAGTGGATTAATGCAGGTGGCTGAGGCAAGACGTACGGATCTGTCGGCGTTCCTGCGCTCCCGCCGTGCGCGGATCACGCCGGAGATGGTCGATCTGCCGCCGGGCACGCGCAGGCGCACCCCCGGGCTGCGCCGCGAGGAGGTCGCCCAGCTCGCCGGGGTCGGCGTCACCTGGTACACGTGGCTGGAGCAGGGCCGGCCGATCAACGCCAGCCCGCAGGTCCTCGACGCGATCGCGCGTACGCTGCGCCTGGACAGCGCCGAGCGGCAGCACCTCTACCGCCTGGCCGGCCACGTCGCGGATCCGGTGCCGGCGAGCTCCGGGCAGATCACGCCCGAGATGCAGGTCATTCTCGACCGCATGGGTGACATGCCCGCCGTCATCTCCAACGGCCGGTGCGACGCCCTGGCCTGGAACGACGCGTACGCGGCGCTCTTCCCCGAGGTCTGCTCCGCTCCCGAGGGTGAGCGCAACCAGCTCTGGCAGCTGTGCACGCGCCCCTCGACCACGCTCATGCTGGTCGATCACGACCAGGAGCTGGCCAGGCTGGTCGCCGTCTTCCGCGGCGCCTACAGCCGGCACTCCGACGACCCGTGCTGGCAGGACTTCGTACGCCGGCTGCAATCCGAAAGCGCGGTGTTCGCGCGGCTGTGGGCCCGGCAGGACGTGGCCGAGGCGGGGTCGCGGGAGAAGGCGTTCAAGCACGTCGAGCACGGGCTGCTGCGCTTCAGTGTGACGAGTTTCACCACGGTGCCGGAAACGCGGATGCTCGTCTATACGCCGATGGATGACCCGACTCGTACGGCGATGTCCAAGCTCATGGAGGCTCCCCGGTAAACCGCCCTGCATGGCATGCTCGATCCCGAAAAGTCAGGTTTCGAGCGGAAGTGGCGGCATATGAGACTCCCCCGTGCCCTCCCGGTTTTCGCTGCGCTCTTTTCCGTGGCCGCCTGCTCGGCCATCCCGGGAGCTGAGCCGGAACGGCAGCCGCAGCGCAAGGAGGTCCAGCGGCAGGCCGCCGAGGAGCCGACCAGCGAGCCGACCAGGAAGCCCAAGCCCAAGCGGCGGCCGTACACCATCGCCTTCGGCGGCGACGTGCACTTCGAGGGGATCCTCCGTCCCCGGCTCGCCAACCCGCGCACCGCGCTCGGGCCGATCGCGAGCGTGCTGCGCAAGGCCGACCTCGCGATGGTGAACCTGGAGACCGCCATCACCACAGGAGGGACGCCGGCGCCCGGCAAGCAGTACACGTTCAGAGCCCCGGCCAGCGCGCTCACCGCGCTCAAGGCGGCCGGGGTGGACGTCGCGTCCATGGCCAACAACCACGGCATGGACTACATGGAGACCGGGCTCGCCGACTCGCTGAAGGCGATCAAGCGCGCCAAGTTCCCCGTGGTGGGCATCGGGGCGAACGCGACCGAGGCGTACCGGCCCTATCGCAAGACCGTGAACGGCAACCGGGTCGCGATCATCGGGGCCACCCAGGTGATGGACGCGGAGTTCATCCAGGCGTGGACGGCCACGTCGACCAAGGGCGGGCTCGCCTCGGCCAAGAACGAGGCCGCGCTGCTGAAGGCGGTCAAGCAGGCGCGCAAGAACTCCGACACCGTCATCGTCCACCTGCACTGGGGCACCGAGCTGCAGAAGTGCCCCAACGAGGCGCAGCGCTCGCTCGCCCCCAAGCTGGTCAAGGCGGGCGCCGACGTGGTGGTCGGCGGGCACGCGCACATCCTGCTCGGCTCCGGCTACCTGGACGACGCCTACATCAACTACGGCATGGGCAACTTCGTCTTCTACAACTCCAACCCCGCCACCACCGGCAGGACCGGCGTACTGACGCTGACCATCAACGGGCGGCGGATACTCAAGGACGTCTGGACGCCGGCCACCATCCAAGGGGGAGTGCCGGTGCCGATGACGGGCGCCGCCAGGACCCGCGCGGTGGCCGACTGGAAGGCGCTGCGCTCCTGCACGGGACTGTCCGCCCGCCCCGAATCGGAGTGATGGGGGCCGGGGCTCTTCTCCGCACGCCCGCCTGACGCGGGGACGGCGGGGCCGTGTGACGCGCACCTCCGGGCGCGGCCGGCGGGTGCGGCCGGTTCGCGGTGGCCTGCGTGGGGTGGTCGGGGTGGTCTTGTCGGCCTCGTCTATTGGATGGTTCGTCCAATAGGAGGCCAGGATGTGGCGGGTGCGGTCAGGGGACGTACGGCGGGCGGGTGGTCTGCGCGGATATCGACATCGGCGCGGCGAAGCAGACGGCCGACGCTATTGCGAAGAATATTCGCGGTACGGCTTACGCCATGCGAGTGGACGTGGCGAATAGCGATCAGATGGAAGACTTCGCGCGAAAAATCATCACCGAAAATGGGGTACCGGACATTGACCTGAACAATGCCGGTATCGCGGTCGCCGGCGCGTTCCTCGATCACACCGTGGCGGACTGGCGCAGGGGCCTCGACGTCAATCTGCGGGGCGTCATCCACGGCTGCCGGCTCTTCGGCGCCGCCACGGCCGACCGTGTACGCGGGCGGGCACATCGTGAACGCGGCGTCCCTGGCCGCTTTCGTGCCGACCCGGCTGCTGCCCGCCTACACGGTGTCCAAAGCCGCCCTGAAGGCGCTCAGCGACTGCCTCAGCGCCGAGCTGGCCGGGCGCGGCATCGGGGTCAGCGTCATCTGTCCGGGTTTCGTCTCGACGGGGATCGCGGGCAACGCCACGTACACGGACGAAGGGCTGCGCGGGGCGGCCGTGCGGGCGCTGGCGCGGCGCGGGTACCCGCCGAAGCGGGTGGCGGCGTACATATTGCGCGCGGTGCACCGTAATCAGGCGGTCGTTCCGATGAACGTGGAGGGAAAAATCGGGTATGCCCTGTCGCGGATTTCGCCTCGAGCCCTCCGCGGGTTCGCCCGCTTGAGCTCTCCTACGAGGATTCCGGAATTCGGCAGGTAAAGATCGCCCCTACGGGAGAAGATGGTTTCGTGTTCTCGCCGCAGCAAATGGACGACGCATGCGTCCCGCCGAAAGCTCTCAGGCGGCAGCCATCACAGCGCCGCAGCGCCCGACGGGTCGAGCGGATGCTCGACGCGTGTGCCGAGCTCCTCGACGAGATCGGCTACGAAGCCCTGTCGACCACCCGCATCGCCGAACGCGCCGGAGTGGCGATCGGATCGGTCTACCAGTTCTTCCCCGACAAGCGCGCCATCACCCAAGAGCTCACCAGGCGCAACGTCGAGGAGTTCGTCCGCAGGGTCGATCGCCGGTTCCTCGAAGAGGACTATCGCGGCTGGTGGGAGGCCGTCGACGCGATCATCGACATCTACGTCGACATGCACAGGACCGTCGCCGGCTTCAAGAGCCTGCGCTTCGGCGACGCCGTCGATCTCAACCTGCTCGACTCCGACTCCGACAACAACGCCGTGATCGCCGGACGGCTGCGCGGGTTGTTCCTCAAGGAGTTCGGCTTGGCCGACAGCCCTTCACTCGACCTCGCCGTACTCGTCGCGGTCGAGGCCGGTGACGCGGTGCTGAAACTGGCCTTCCGCCGCGACCCGCAGGGCGCGCCCGAGATCATCGACGCCGCCAAACACCTCATCAGAGGGTTTCTGTCCCGGCAGCTCCGATCCTGGTCGCCCGCCGCTCCGCCCGCGAAGGAGCGCGTCGGGGAGCAGGTGAAAGAGCCCGTCAAGGAGCCCGTGGCGGGCCAGTAGCGGCACCGGGTCAGTAGCGGACCATGCCCGGCCGCTCAGGCAGTTCGGGCAGCCATCGCTCGGCCTCCTCCTGCTCCGCCAGCGCCGTCGCGGGCATGTCCTGGAGCTGGGGCGGGGCCGGCGTACTTCGGCATGCGCCCGAGAGCGAGGCCGGGCGTGCCTCTCTCGCCTCGCGGATCTGCAGCCGGGTCTCCAGTGCGCGCAGGTTGCGTTCGGCCGCCTCGATGGACTCCAGGCGGGCCGACAGGTAGCCGGCCACCCCTGGCCCGAGGGCCGCCAACACCACGGCACAGGCCAGCGTGAAGGTCGTCTGCTTGGACATGCCCATCACAGTCCCTCCGCTCGCTGTGGCGGCTGAGTGACGCCTATATGCCCGATGACCTGGGCGAATACGCATTCCGTGCGCTGGATTGGCCGAGACGTTACCGAATTTGCACGTGACCGGCGATGCGGATTGACCGGGCAAACGGCCGGGTGGCTCGGTAGTCTCGCGGTGTGGCGCATGTGACCCGTGAGCACCTTGATCGTCTGCTCGAGCAGGCCCTGCTGGCCGACGACCACAGTTCCCTGGCCCGTCGGCTGTACGACGTCGCTCAGGACTATTCGTCCGGCGACGTCTCCAGGGCTTCCATCCTGGTCCTCGCCGCTGAGGAGTGGCGAGCGGCCGGGCAGCCCGCCCGCGCGATGGAGTGCTTCCAGCTCGCGGTCGAGGACGGCGGCGATGCGGGTTTCGACGCGCGTGCCGGCATCGCCGACACGCTCTTCGAGCTCGATCGGCCGGACGAGGCTAGAGAGATCATCGAGACGATACGCGCGGAAGGCAACGTCTCCACGGCGACCGCTCACACGATCGCCGAGACGCTCGTGGCGTACGGCGACCTGCAAGGGGGGCTCGAATGGGCCACCCAGGCCGCCCTCGCCTGCGATGAGAACGATCCAGAGCAGGTGGCGGTGCTCCGCACCCGCTACCGCATCCGGGTCGATCTCGGGTTGCCTGAGGACGAGCTCGACGAGCTCGTCTCCTGACGACCGCGCGCCCTGGCGAGCCCCGCCGCTCGTGGCGGGGCTCCCTGAGCCGTGCCCGCAGCCGGGGATGGGGTCGGGTACGCGGCGGCTTCCGGCGGAACGTTCCGACGCCCCGCACCGTGCCGGGCCGCGGGGCGTACCTTCCCGGAGTGCCCGGCGTGGGGGCGAGCGGGCGAACCACGTGGTGCCTGGGGTGGGTGAGTGAGTAATCCCGTGGTGCCTGGGGTGGGTGAGTGAGTGATCCCGTGGTGCTTGTGCGGGGCGAGCAGGCGAACCGCGCAGCTCCTGGGGTGGGCCGCGTGATGTCCGGCGCCGGGGCGGCCGGTGGGCCGGGATGACGGTCGCGTTGGGGTCATTGACGGCGAAGCCGGCGCCGGGTGCGGCCGGCGCGGCGGTGGCTGGGTGGCGCACGAGCCGGCGGGTTGAGCACAGCGTTGCGGGTTGCGCGGCCCTCTAGCGCCGTTTCGTGGGGCATGTGGAGGGGGTGGCCGGAGGGACGGGTTGCCCTGGTCCCTCCGGCCTGGAGGCCGGGCGCGGCAGGCACGACCCGCGCCCGGACAGTGGCTCACCTCCGGCGTCAGCGGCGAGGAGGCGTCGCCGCTCGGATCCGGCGGACGCCGGGGTGAGGAGCTCCGCCCGGCTCCGGTGAGTGCCGGTGAGGAGCGCTTATCGCTCGGCCCCGGTGAGGGGCCGGAACGGGACGTACGAGGGCCAGCGCAACTCGGCCTCGCGGCGTGGCGAGAACGTGGGGGTGCTCCAGCGTCGCGCGTGCCGCTCAGTCCTCCCCTGGCGCGGCTCCGAGCCGGTGAGACCGGGCTGAGCCCCGTGGGGAGCGCTCAGGGCCGCGTGCGGTCTCTGAGCGCGTTCAGCGCCGGGGTCAGCCCAGGGGGAGCGGGAGGGCCTGGGTGAGGCCGCCTAGGCTGCTGAAGCCGCTGATGATGGAGCCGCCGCTGGGGGCGAAGCGGGTGCCTTCCAGGGTCTCGAACGCCTTGGGCAGCAGCTCGCTGATGACCTGGGAGCCGACCTGGCGTACCGGCTCGTGCAGATTGGCGGGCGAGTCGAGCCGGGTGCCGGCGACGGTGGCGGGCGGGGGCGCCTTGCGTGCATGCTTGCCCGCGCCGTGCTTGCCCGCGGGCGGCTTGCCGGTCAGCGGCACCCGGGGGAGCTCGGGCAGCGCGGGGACGCTGCGCATGGTGGCGAGGTCCTTCATCGTAAGCGGCTCCGGCACCAGGGGAAGCAGCGTGGGCGAGCCCGCCAGGGACGGCATGCCCCACGTCGCCGCGATGCC
Organism: Nonomuraea sp. NPDC052634; assembly: GCF_040678535.1. Classification (NCBI taxonomy): domain Bacteria; kingdom Bacillati; phylum Actinomycetota; class Actinomycetes; order Streptosporangiales; family Streptosporangiaceae; genus Nonomuraea; species Nonomuraea sp. NPDC052634. The sequence continues at coordinate 291,740 of NZ_JBFATY010000004.1, forward strand.
GCCGAGGTCGCTCATGCCGAGGGCCCGCTTGCCGGTCGCGAGGCCGGTCAGGCCGAGCCTCCTGGCCGTCTCACCGGCCGCCATGGCCAGCCTGTTCGTCTCCGTGGTGACCACCCGCGAGGCGCCGATTCCAGGGTCGTCGAGTGCGATGTCCGTGTGGTGCCCGCAGTGGGTCAGGGGCAGTGCCGCCGGTTCCGCTCGGGTGCAGGTCCGGGCCGCCGCAGGACCCGCGCACAGCCAGCTGACGCCCGCGGCCACCGCGACCACGGCGATCGTGCTCCGGATCTTCTGGAATGACACCGCACGTCCCCCTCATCGATGTCGGTGCACTGACGAACGCACAACGTAGTCAGCGATCTCGACCGGTGGAGGCGGCTTGTCCGAAGAGTGGGGCGAACCTTACCGAACGCCGGGCCCGATGACCCGGTCATGACACGCCGAAGCCCGGAGATCTCGCAGATCTCCGGGCTTCTTCATGCGTGGAACGTCATGCGCAGAACATCCTGCGCCGAATGTCAGGCGCCGAACGTCAGGCGCCGGACATGGCAGTCGGTCGCCGCAGCGGCCCCGTGGCGAGCCGACCGGCCGTGCTCGAAGAGCACGGCCGCGCGCGTCAGGCGGCGCGCTGGATCAGCAGCTCGTCGTCGCCGAGCTCCACCTTGACCGTGTCGCCGTCCACGATCTCGCCCGACAGCACGGCCTTGGCCAGCTTGTCGCCGATGGCGGACTGCACCAGGCGGCGCAGCGGGCGGGCGCCGTAGAGCGGGTCGTAGCCGGTGAGGGCCAGCCACTCGCGGGCGGCGGGCGTGACCTCCAGCCGCAGCCGGCGGTCGGAAAGACGCCGCGCCAGGCGGTCGACCTGCAGGTCGACGATCTGCGCCAGCTCCTCGGAGCCGAGCGCGTCGAACAGGATGACGTCGTCGAGCCGGTTGAGGAACTCCGGCTTGAACGAGCTGCGCACCGCCCCCATGACGGCCTCGCGCTTGGCGCCGTTCTCCAGGCTCGGATCGACGAGGTACTGCGAGCCGATGTTGGAGGTCAGGATGAGGATGGTGTTGCGGAAGTCGACCGTGCGGCCCTGGCCGTCGGTCAGCCGCCCGTCGTCGAGCACCTGCAGCAGGATGTCGAAGACCTCGGGGTGCGCCTTCTCCACCTCGTCGAGCAGCACCACGGTGTACGGGCGCCGCCTGACGGCCTCGGTGAGCTGGCCGCCCTCCTCGTAGCCGACGTAGCCGGGAGGCGCGCCGACGAGCCTGGCCACGCTGTGCTTTTCGGAGTATTCGCTCATGTCGATGCGGGTCATCGCCCGCTCGTCGTCGAACAGGAACTCCGCGAGCGCCTTGGCCAGCTCGGTCTTGCCGACACCGGTCGGGCCGAGGAACAGGAACGAGCCCGTGGGCCGGTCGGGGTCGGCGACGCCGGCGCGGCTGCGGCGTACGGCGTCGGACACGGCCTGTACGGCCTGCCGCTGCCCGATGATCCGCTTGCCCAGCTCCTCCTCCATGCGCAGCAGCTTGGCCGTCTCGGCCTCCAGCAGCCGCCCGGCGGGGATGCCGGTCCACGAGGAGATCACCTCGGCGATGTCGTCGGCGCCGACCTCCTCCTTGACCATCGCGTTCTCCGGCTGCGCGGCCTCGGAGGCGGTCTTGAGCGCCTGTTCGAGCCGCGGCACTTCGGCGTACATCAGCCGGGAGGCGGTCTCGAAGTCGCCGTCGCGCTGGGCCCGCTCGGCGGCGCTGCGCGCCTCGTCGAGCTGCTTCTTCAGCTCACCGACCTTGTTGAGCCCGGCCTTCTCCTGCTCCCAGCGGGCGACCAGGGCGTTGAGCTCTTCCTGGCGGTCGGCCAGCTCCCGGCGCAGGCGTTCGAGCCGCTGGACGGAGGCCTCGTCGGTCTCCTTCGACAGCGCGAGCTCCTCCATCTTCATGCGGTCGACGTTGCGCTGGAGCTGGTCGATCTCCACGGGACGGGAGTCGATCTCCATGCGCAGCCGCGAGGCGGCCTCGTCGACCAGGTCGATGGCCTTGTCGGGGAGGAAGCGGTTGGTGATGTAGCGGTCGGACAGCGCGGCGGCGGCGACCAGCGCGCTGTCGGCGATCTGCACCTGGTGGTGTGCCTCGTAGCGGCCCTTGAGCCCGCGCAGGATCGCGATGGTGTCCTCGACCGACGGCTCGCCGACGTAGACCTGCTGGAAGCGGCGCTCGAGCGCCGGGTCCTTCTCGATGCGCTCGCGGTATTCGTCGAGCGTGGTCGCGCCGATCATGCGCAGCTCACCGCGGGCGAGCATGGGCTTGAGCATGTTGCCGGCGTCCATCGAACCCTCGGCGGCCCCCGCGCCGACGACGGTGTGCAGCTCGTCGATGAACGTCACGATCTGCCCGTTGCTCTCCTTGATCTCGGAGAGCACGGCCTTGAGGCGCTCTTCGAACTCGCCGCGGTACTTCGCACCGGCCACCATCGCGCCCAGGTCGAGCGAGATGAGGCGCTTGCCGCGCAGCGACTCGGGCACGTCGCCGGCCACGATGCGCTGGGCCAGGCCCTCGACGACGGCGGTCTTACCGACGCCGGGCTCGCCGATGAGCACCGGGTTGTTCTTGGTGCGGCGGCTGAGCACCTGGACGACGCGGCGGATCTCCGTGTCGCGGCCGATGACCGGGTCGAGCTTGCCGGCGCGGGCGCGCTCGGTCAGATCGACGCCGTACTTCTCCAAAGCCTGGTAGGTGTCTTCAGGCGTCTCGCTGGTGACGCGGGCGTGGCCGCGTACCTTCTCGAACGCGTCGAGCAGCGCCTGCGGCGTCGCGCCCTGGGACTTCAGCAGCTCGGCCGTCTGACCCCCGTCGGCCGCCAGGCCGACCAGCAGGTGCTCGGTCGAGACGTAGAGGTCTTCGAGCCGGTTGGCGTGCTGGGCGGCGGTGTTCAACACGGTCAGCAGCTGGCGCGAGGTCGACGGCGCCCCCACCGTCGCGCCCTGCGCCTTCGGCAGCGTGGCGAGCTGCTCCTCGTTGCGGGCCTTCAGCGCCCGCCAGTCGGCGCCCACGGCCTCCAGCAGCGGAACGGCCGTGCCCCCCGTTTGCGTGAGCAGCGTGCTGAACAGATGAGCAGGAGCGACCTCGGGGTTGCCCTCGGCGGCGGCGCGCCGAACGGCACCCGAGAGCGCTTCCTGGCTCTTCTGGGTGAGCTTGTAGTCCATATTCTCAGGCCCCCGGTGGCAACTGGTAGCGGATCAACGCCTTGATCATCGCCATCTCGGCGCGCAGGCGGTGCACTTCCTCGCGCAGCCGGAGGTTCTCGTTCTCAAGCTCGAGGATCCGCTTGATCCCCGCGAGGTTGATGCCCTCCTCTTGAGAGAGCCGCTGCACCTCACGGAGCTGGATGATGTCTCTTGTGGAGTAGAGGCGGCCGCGCCCGGCCGTGCGGCCGGGGCTGACCAGGCCGAGCCGGTCGTACTGCCGCAGGGTCTGCGGGTGCAGCCCCGACAGCTGCGCGGCCACCGATATGACATAGACAGGGGTGTCGTCTGACAGATCGAAGTAGTTGGCGTCCATCCCCGCTCACTCGCTTCTGGCTCGCTGAATCAGCTCGGCGCGCGGGTCTTCGCCCGCGGTCGCGTTGGCGAACTCGCTGAGGAGTTCGCGCGACTTGTCATCGAGCGTCTTCGGCACGAGCACCTCGACGGTGGCGAGCAGGTCGCCCCGAGTGCCGTCCTTCCTCCTGACACCCCTGCCACGGATGCGGAACGTGCGTCCGTTGGGGGTGCCGGCGGGAATGCGCAGGGTGACCGGCATGCCGTTGAGGATCGGCACCTTGATCTCGGCCCCGAGGGCGGCTTCCGTGAACGTCACGGGAACGGTGACGGTCAGGTTGTCGCCCGTTCTGCCGAAGACGGCGTGCGGCTTGACGTGGGTTTGAATGTAGAGGTCTCCGGCCGGCCCGCCGTTCTCGCCCGGCGCTCCCTTGCCCTTGAGCTTGACCCGCTGGCCGTCGGCCACACCGGCCGGGATGCGCGCCTGGATGGTGCGGGTGCTCTTGGCACGCCCGCTGCCGTCGCACACGGGGCAGGGGTCGTCCACGATCAGCCCGCGGCCCTTGCAGTCGCGGCACGGCTCGGAGAAGGCGAAGCTGCCCAGGTTGCGGCTGGCCGCGCCGGTGCCCTCACAGGTCGGGCAGACCCTGGGGGTCGTGCCCGCCTTGGCGCCGGTGCCGCTGCACGCGGTGCAGGCGGCGGAGCTGGTCAGCCTCAGCGACACGGTGGTGCCCTCGACGGCTTCGGTGAACGTCAGCGTCACCTCGGACTCGATGTCCTGGCCTCGCCGCGCCCGGGTGGCGCCGGTGGTGCGGGCGCCACCCCGGTTGAACAGCCCACCGAACAGGTCGCCGAGCCGTTCGCCCGCGCTCCCTGCACCCTGCGGGCCGGTGCCGCCGAACAGGTCACCGAAGTCGAACGGGAAACCGCCACCGCCGGCCCGCTGGCCGCCCACCCCGGACCCGAACAGCGTGCGCGCCTCGTCGTACTCCTTGCGGCGCTTGGCGTCGGACAGGACGTCGTACGCCTCGGAGATCTCCTTGAACTTCTTCTCCTTGGCGGCGTCGCCCTGGTTGGTGTCGGGGTGATATTGGCGGGCCAGCTTCCGGTAGGCCCTCTTGATCTCCTCGGCGGTGGCGGTCTTGGGCACACCAAGGACGGCGTAGTAGTCCTTCTCCAGGTAGTCCTTGGTGCTCATCTACGGCCCTTCGTCCTTGTTGTCAGTTTTCTTGGTCGTCATCGGACGCCGCTGGAGCGTCCTCACCCGGCTCGGCGACGGCCACCCGCGCGGGGCGCAGCACCCGGTCACCCATCCGGTATCCAGGCTGCAGCACCTCGACCGCGGTCGGCTCGGTCACCTCCGACGAGTAGCTGTGCATCAGCGCCTCGTGGATGGTCGGGTCGAACGGGTCGCCCTTCTGCCCGAAGGAGCTGAGGCCCAGCTTGGTGAGCACGGACTCCAGCGATTCCGCGACCTTGGCGAAGCCTCCGGTCAGCTCGCCGTGCTCGCGGGCCCGCCCGATGTCGTCGAGTACGGGAAGGAGCTCGGTCAGCGTGGCGGCCACGGCCTGCTCGCGGACCGCGACCCGGTCGCGCTCGACCCTGCGGCGGTAGTTGACGTACTCCGCCTGGAGACGCTGCAGGTCGGCGGTCCGCTCGGCGAGCTGGGCCGCCAGCTCGCCCTCCTGCGGCTCCTGCGGCTGCTCGCCGGCCGGTCCTGTGGCCGGAGCGGCGGCCTCCTGCTGAGGCTGCCGCACCTGGCCGTCGGCGGGCGGCTGCTCCCTGACCTGGCCCGTCTCCGGGTCGATCTTGCGCTTGTCGCGGATCACCGGCTCCTCGTGCCCGTGGTCACTAGGCGGCATCACTGATCCTTCTTCGGCTGGTCGTCGTCCACGATCTCGGCCTCGACCACGTCGTCGTCGGCCTTCTGGCCCTGACCGGCCGAGGCGTCCTGAGCGCCGCCCTCAGCGCCCTGCTGGCCCTGGCTGGCGGCGTAGATGGCCGAGCCCATCTTCTGGCTCACCGTGGCGAGCTTCTCCGCCGAGGTGCGGATGGTGTCGACGTCGGTGCCCTCCAGAGCCTTCTTCAGCTCGGCCAGGGCGTCGTTGACCTCGGTCTTGATGTCGGCCGGGACCTTGTCGTCGTTCTCGCGGAGGAACTTCTCCGTCTGGTAGGCGAGGCCGTCGGCGTTGTTGCGGACCTCGGCCTCCTCGCGGCGCTTCCTGTCCTCCTCGGCGTACGACTCGGCCTCGCGCATCATGCGCTCGATGTCTTCCTTCGGCAGCGCGGAGCCACCGGTGATCGTCATCGTCTGCTCCTTGCCCGTGCCCAGGTCCTTGGCGGAGACGTTGACGATGCCGTTGGCGTCGATGTCGAAGGTGACCTCGATCTGCGGGATGCCGCGCGGCGCCGGCGCGATGCCGGTCAGCTCGAACGTGGCCAGCTTCTTGTTGTAGGCCGCGATCTCGCGCTCGCCCTGGTAGACCTGGATCTGCACCGACGGCTGGTTGTCCTCGGCCGTGGTGAAGACCTCGGAGCGCTTGGTCGGGATCGTCGTGTTGCGCTCGATGATCTTGGTGAAGATGCCGCCCTTGGTCTCGATGCCCAGCGACAGCGGGGTCACGTCGAGCAGCAGGACGTCCTTGACCTCACCCTTGAGCACACCGGCCTGCAGGGCCGCGCCGATGGCGACGACCTCGTCGGGGTTCACGCCCTTGTTGGGCTCCTTGCCGCCGGTCAGCTCCTTCACCAGGTCGGTGACGGCGGGCATACGGGTCGAGCCGCCGACGAGCACCACGTGGGCGATGTCGGAGACCTTGATGCCGGCGTCCTTGATGACCTGGTGGAACGGGCCCTTGCAGCGCTCGAGCAGGTCGGCCGTGAGCCGCTGGAACTCGGCGCGGGTCAGCTTCTCGTCGAGGTGCAGCGGGCCCTCGGACGAGGCGGTGATGTAGGGCAGGTTGATCGTGGTCTCGGACTGCGCGGACAGCTCGATCTTCGCCTTCTCGGCGGCCTCACGCAGACGCTGGAGCGCCATCTTGTCCTTGGACAGGTCGACGCCGTGCGCGTTCTGGAACCGCTTGATCAGCTCGTCGACGATGCGCTGGTCCCAGTCGTCACCACCGAGGTGGTTGTCACCGGAGGTGGCCTTGACCTCGACGAAGCCGTGACCGTCCTCCTGGCCGACGTCGAGCAGCGACACGTCGAAGGTGCCGCCACCGAGGTCGAAGACCAGGATCGTCTGGTCCTGCTCCTTGTCGAGCCCGTAGGCGAGGGCCGCCGCGGTCGGCTCGTTGATGATGCGGAGCACGTTGAGGCCCGCGATCTGGCCGGCTTCCTTGGTGGCCTGCCGCTGGGCGTCATTGAAGTAGGCGGGGACGGTGATCACGGCGTCGGTGATCTTCTCACCGAGGTACGCCTCAGCGTCCTGCTTGAGCTTCTGCAGCACGAAGGCGCTGATCTGCTGCGGCGAGAACTTCTTGCCGTCGATCTCCTTGGACCAGTTGGTGCCCATCTCGCGCTTGACCGAGCGAATGGTCCGGTCGACGTTGGTGACGGCCTGCCGCTTGGCGACCTCACCGACGAGGACCTCGCCGTTCTTCGCGAAGGCGACCACGGACGGCGTGGTCCGCGAGCCCTGCGCGTTCGCGATGACGGTGGGCTCACCGCCCTCGAGGATCGAGACGACGGAGTTGGTCGTCCCCAGGTCGATACCTACCGCACGTGCCATGAGTACGTCCTTGTAGTCAAAGTTGAGTCCTTGCGACTCAAGCTATGGATGTGTGTCGCCTTTGTCAAACGACTTGAGCCTACTCGACTCAACCCCCCTGAGCCTCGATGCATTCCCCCCGAGAAGGAGAAAAAAGCTGTAAAGACGCACATTCGGGGCAACGAGGGCGGTCATCCTCAGGGTTCCGGGCGTGGGCAGGTTCAGGGTCGGCTCAGGGTCGCCTCAGGGGCACGTGGGACGGTTCAGGCGCGCGGACGGCTTCCAGGGCGGTTCTTGCGCATGGGGACGGACGGCTGCCCGGGGGTTCTCGCGCATGGGGACGGACGGCTGCCGGGGTGGTTCTCGCGCTTGATGGGACGGCTGCCGGGGCGGCTTGCGCATGGGGACGTACGAAAACGGGGCCCGGCGCAGTGCCGGACCCCGTGAAGCGCCGCAGCGGCTCCCTGCCCGAACCCCGGGCCTATGGCCTACTTGGTCTTGGCGCCGTCGACGAGCTTCCGCTCGCCCAGCGGCTTCTTGAGCTTGACCGTGGTCGTCTTCTCGATCGCCATCATGATGCAGGCCATGTTCCTGGCCTTGGGCGCGGTGCCCTCGTACAGGGTGATCGTGACCTTCTTGGACGTCTCCGTCACCTTCACCCGGTCGAGCACCGTGCACGGCTCCACCCCCGACCACCACGTGAGCTGGACCTGACGGCCCTTGGCCACCGGCTTGGCCTTGGTCCAGCGGACCTTGCGCACGTTGATCGCGTTGCCCTGCGGCTTGACCGCCTCGGGCTTCTTCGTGGGCGCGGTGGTGACCGGCTCCGACGCCACCGGCGGCTTGGCCGGGGTCGTGGCGGCCACCCGCTGCGCCGGCTGCTCGGAGGCGCAGCCCGCCACGAGCGCCAGACATCCGGCCAGGAGAGTCGCTGTCATAGTCCGCATACCCTTACGACGGAATCCGCCACGCGGCGGTTCAACAGGGCCGGGACCAGTGCTCAGCCCGGGTTCAGTGATTAGTGTGGATCACGTGCTCCGTCAGGCCATGCTCGCCCTCGCCAAGAGCCGGCGAGCCGAGCGGTTCATCACCACCTCGCCGTTCACCGCGGACGTCGTCAGGCGGTACGTCGCCGACGACGTCTCCCGCGTGGTCGGCGAGCTGACCCGCCATGGGCTGCTGGTCAGCGTCGACCACCTCGGCGAGGAGATCACCGACGAGGCCGCGGCGCGGCAGTCCGTCGGCCACTACCTGGAGCTGCTCGACCTGCTGCCCGCGGGGGCCGACGTCTCGGTCAAGCTCACCGCGCTCGGGCTGCGGCTGTCGCAGCGGCTCGCGCTCGGCAACGCCGAGACCATCTGCGCCGCCGCCGGCGAACGCGGCATCACGGTCACGCTCGACGCCGAAGAGCACGACACGATCCCCGGCCTGCACGCCGTGCACGCCGATCTGCGCCGCCGCCACCCCGACGTGGGCGTGGTCGTGCAGTCCTATCTGCCCGACTCGATCGACCGGTGCGAGAAGCTCGGCGGCGCCCGCGTACGCCTGTGCAAGGGGGCCTACACCGCGCCAGGCGCCTACACCAAGCCCGCCGACATCGACCGCTCGTACGTACGGTGCCTGAAAGTGCTCATGGCGGGCACCGCTTACCCCATGGTCGCCACTCACGACCCCAGGCTGCTGCGCATCGCCGCCGCGCTCGCCGAGCTCGCCGGGCGCGACGCCACCGGCTTCGAGTACCAGATGCTGTACGGCATCCGCCCCGACGAGCAGCTCCGCCTGGCCGGGCAGGGGTCGCAGGTACGCGTTTACGTGCCGTACGGCTCCGACTGGTATCCCTATCTCATGCGCCGCATGGCGGAGCGACCTCGGAATCTCACCTTCTTCCTGCGCTCGCTGCTGTCGCGGCGCTAGCCGATAGGCTGCGAGATCCGCGTTCGTTCCGTACGAGGGGCTCCGAATATGATCGCGATTCTGGGCACGGGCAAGATGGGCGAGGCCCTGCTGTCCGGGTTGTTGCGTGCCGGGTTCAAGCCGGGCGACATCCTGGCGACCACGCGCCGGGCGGAGCGGGCCCAGGCGCTGCGCGAGACGTACGGCGTGCGCGTCGTCTCCAACTCCGAGGCCGCCAAGGCCGCCGACACCCTCATCCTGGCCGTCAAGCCGCAGGACATGGGCACGCTGCTGGCCGAGATCGCCTCCTACGTGCCGTCGTCGAGCCTGGTGATCAGCGCGGCCGCCGGCATCACCACATCGTTCGTGGAGCAGCGGCTCGGCGGCGAGGTGCCGGTCGTGCGGGTGATGTCCAACACGCCGATCAGGTTCGACGAGGCGATGAGCGTCATCTCGCCGGGTGCGCACGCCGGCGAGGAGCACCTCAAGCTCACCGAGGAGCTGCTGAGTCCCGTCGGCAAGGTGCTGCGCATCCCCGAGTCGCAGCAGGACGCCGCCACGGCGCTGTCCGGCAGCGGGCCCGCGTACTTCTTCTACCTCGTCGAGGCCATGGTCGACGCGGGCATCCTGCTCGGCATGCCGCGCGCCGCGGCGCTCGACATGGTGACGCAGTCGATCGTGGGCGCGGCGGTGATGCTGCGCGACTCCGGCGAGCACCCGGTCATCCTTCGGGAGGCCGTCACCTCGCCGGGCGGCACGACCATCGCGGCCATCGCCGAGCTGGAGCGCCACAAAGTACGCGCGGCCTTCCTCGCCGCCATCGAGGCCGCCCGCGACCGCAGCCGCGAACTCGCCTCCGGCTGAGCCGCCCGGCTCGCGCTGAGGCCCCGGCCGTGTCACCGCCGGCTCGGCTTCGGTGGTGGTCGGATGTTCTTCGGCGTGGCTCCGGCGTGCAGGGCGGGCCGCATGGACCCGGTCGCCGCCCTGCGCGCCGCGTGACGCGCCCCCGCCGGCCCTGCCGGTCTCCGCCGCTTAAAGCCGTCGCGTCGTCACCGGCGAGCCGTTCAGGCGTCCCGCCGTCGCATCAGGACGGCCCCCGCGAGCACCGACACGGCGATCCAGGCGAGGTACACCCCGAACCCGCTCCACGGCCCCAGCGAGTCGTTCGACCGGTTCGCGACGATCAGGGAGCCGGCGTTGGTGGTGAAGTAGTCGGAGACGGTCCTGCCCCACTCGCCCGGCAGCATGGTCGTGAGCTGCGGCAGCACCATGATCAGGGCGATGGCCGAGACGATCGCCCCCGGCGTGTGCCGGATGAGCGTGCCGAGCCCGAAGCCGAACAGCCCGCACGCGGTCAGGTAGAGCGTGTTCCCGACGCCGGCCCTGACCACCTCGGCGAGGTCGAACCCGGTGGGCTGGGTGATGGACAGGCCGATGGCGATCGCGGCGGCCGTGGAGACCGCGCCGGCCACGAGTGCCGTCGCGGTGAACACGATCAGCTTGCCGGCCAGCAGCTTGTACCGGTTCGGCACGGCCATCAGGGACGTCCTGATGCCGCCCGTACGGTATTCGCTGGAGATCACCAGCACGCCCAGCGCGGCCAGGGAGATCGTGGCGACCAGCCCTCCTGCGACCGAGATGTTCAGCGCCTGGTCGAGCGTGAGCGGTCCGTCGCCGTTGACGCGGGCCGATCCGTTGATCAGCGCGCTGAAGCCGATCATGAGCAGCACGGTGACGACGAGCGACCACATCGTGGAGCGCACAGAGCGGATCTTGGTCCATTCGGACCTGATGACGTTCATCATGACGAGTACTCCAGGCTGTACTTGGTGAGCTCCATGTACGCGGCTTCGAGCGAGGGCTGCACGTACGTCAGCTCCTCCAGGGGCAGACCGGCGCGCGCGGTGAGCGTGCCGATCTCCAACGTGCTCATCGCGGTCACCCGCAGGTGGTCGTGGTGCAGCTCGCCCACCTTGACCAGCTCGGCGACCTCGGTGAGGCGGGGTGAGCGGACCCGTACGTAGCCCTGGGAGCTGCGCCCGATGAACTCCTGTACGCTCGTGTCGGCGATCAGCCGGCCCTTGCCGATCACGATGAGGTGGTCGGCGGTCTGGGCCATCTCGCTCATGAGGTGGCTGGAGACGAACACGGTCCGCCCCTCGGCCGCGAGGTCGCGCATGAGCGTGCGGATCCACAGGATGCCGTCGGGGTCGAGGCCGTTGACCGGCTCGTCGAACATGAGGATCTCGGGGTCGCCGAGCAGCGCCGCGGCGATGCCGAGCCGCTGCGCCATGCCGAGGGAGAACCCGCCGACCCGGCGCCCCGCGACCCCGCCGAGCCCGACGATCTCCAGCACCTCCTGGACGCGGCGGGCCGGGATGCCGTTGCTCTGGGCGATGGCCAGCAGGTGGTTGCGGGCGCTGCGGCCGCCGTGCACGGCCTTGGCGTCGAGCAGCGCGCCGATCTTGCGCAGCGGGTGCTGTAACTCCGCGTACGGCTTTCCGTCCACGAGCGCTGACCCGCCCGAAGGGTGGTCGAGCCCGAGGATCATCCGCATCGTGGTGGACTTGCCCGCTCCGTTGGGGCCGAGGAAGCCGGTCACCCGGCCGGGTTCGACGGTGAACGACAGGTCGTCCACCGCCACGGTGTCGCCGTAACGTTTGCTGAGATTCGTTGCCCTGATGGCGGTCATGATTTGAGCGTGCCGCCGGGCCTGCCCGATTACCTCCTGCCCGCGAACCGTTCGTACGGCGGCGGTCTGGGAGCGTGGTCCTACTCTCCGGGGCGGACGAGACCCGCCTCGTACGCGGCGATCACCGCCTGCGCCCGGTCCCTCGCCCCGATCTTGGCGAACAGGCTCGTCACATGGTTCTTGACGGTGGAGGGGGAGACGGCCAGCTCGGCGGCGATCTCGGTGTTGGACCGGCCGCGCGCGATCAGCACCAGGATCTCGCGTTCGCGGGCGGTCAGCTCGGGCAGTCCCGGCCGCCTGGCGGGCTCAGTACCCGCCGACACTGTGCCGGCCGGAACTGTGCCGGTCGAGTCAGTGCGCGGCGGGTTATTGCGTACGAACGTGCTGATGAGCCTGGTCAGCAGCCGGGGCGCGACGGCCGACTCGCCGCGGTGCACCACGCGCACGCCCTCGATCAGCTCCTCGGGGGAGACGTCCTTGGGCAGGAAGCCGGCGGCGCCCGCGCGCAGCGCCGCGACCACGTTCTCGTCCAGGTCGAACGTGCTCAGCGCGAGCACCCGCACCTGCGGCAGCCCGGCGGTGATCAGCTCGGTGGCGCGCACGCCGTCCATGCCGGGCATGTGCAGGTCCATCAGCACCACGTCGGGCCGCAGCCGCCCGGCCAGCTCCACCGCCTGCTCGCCGTCCGCCGCCTCGCCGACCACGCCCAAATCGGGCTGGGCCTCCAGCATCAGCTTGAAGCCCCTGCGGACGAGCGCATGGTCGTCGGCGAGCAGCACCCTGATCTGCGTGCGCTCCCCGGCCGGCTGCTGTTTCCCGGCCGTCATGCGTTCTCCAAGGGGATGCGCGCGTGCACGCGGAACCCTCCCTCCGGTCTGGGACCCGTCGTCAGCCGGCCACCGCACAAGGCCACCCGTTCGGCCATGCCGCCGAGCCCGAAGCCGGGCGCGCCGCCGTCCTTGGCCACGCCGTCGTCGAGCACCTCGACCTCCACGGCGTCGGGCTCGTACGTCAGCCGCACGCTCGCCCTGGCCCCCACGGCGTGCTTGCGGGTGTTGGTGAGCGCCTCCTGGACGATCCGGTACACGGCGTGGTCCACGGCGGCGGGCAGCTCGACGGGCTCGCCGGTCACGGTCAGGCCGGCCGGCAGCCCGGCCGCCCTGGCCTCCTTGATGAGCGCGGGTAACCGGGCGGCGCCCACCCCGGTCGCCGCGTCGGGCCCCTCGTTGCCGTCGGCCCTGAGCACGTCGAGCAGCCGTCGCATCTCCGTCATGGCCTGGCGGGCGGTCTGCTCGGCGCTCTCCAAGGCTTCCCTGGTGACCTCCTGCTCGGGCGGCAGCGTGGCCCTGGCGCCGCCGACCAGCGCGTTGATCACGGTGATGTGGTGCGCCACGACGTCGTGCAGCTCCCTGGCGATGCGCCGCCGCTCGGCGCGTACGGCGGCGTCGGCGGCTTCGCGGGTGGCGCGCTCCCTCAGCTCGGCCCTGAGCCTGATGAGCTGTCCCCAGCCCACCAGCAGGCCGAACACGAACAGCAAAGGCACCCAGAAGTACATGCCGGGCTTGGCCACCTCCGTGGCGGCGGCGGCCAGGGCGTAGGTCGCCGCGAAAGAGATGGCCGTCGCGCGGCCCGAGGTGTAGCGGCCCAGGCTGTAGAAGGCGATGAGAGTGGGCAGTTGAGCGGGCAAGGGGGAGGTGGTGGTCAGCGTGAAGACGGCGTCGATGGCCGTGAACACGCTGACCGGGTAGATCGGCCGGCTTCGGCGCACGAGCAGGATCGGTGTGCCCGCTGCTTGCAGAGCGCTGCCGAGCGCCAGTGCCGTCTCGCCTTGCATGGCCAAGGCCACGGTGCCGATCACCGGGATGACGGACAGCAAGATCACCAGCGTCCGGTCGAACACCGTGGGCCGGCGGAAGAACCGCACGATCCTCAGGAACGTCCCTGCCACCCGCACGCTGGTAACCCTAAGTCACGACATGTCGATATCGGCGGCCAAGCGACCGGCCGCTTGAGGCCGGTCTACAACCAGCGATCTGCGCTGCGGTAACGTCGGCCGCAAGGCGAGGGCATGCGGCAGAGGGGTTGGCATGAGCCGTTCGGCACGGGTGATCTGGGACGACGATCTGACCTCGTACGACTTCGGCCCCAGTCACCCGCTGGCCCCCGTGCGCGTCGAGCTGACGATGGCGCTGGCCCGCGAGATGGGCGTGCTCGACAAGGTCGAGATGGCCGGCTGCCTCCCGGCGACCGACGACGAGCTGGCCCGCATCCACGACCGCGGCTACATCGAGGCCGTCAAGCGCGTCTCCGCCACCGGCCTGCCCGACATGAGCGCCGGGCTGGGCACCACCGACAACCCGGCGTTCGCGGGCGTGCACGAGGCTTCCGCGCTCATCGCCGGGGCCTCGCTGGCCGCCGCCCGGGCGGTCTACGAGGGAGCGGCCGAGCACGCGGTCAACGTCGCGGGCGGGCTGCACCACGCGATGCCCGCCATGGCGAGCGGCTTCTGCGTCTACAACGACCCGGCGCTGGCCATCGCGTGGCTGCTCGACCAGGGCGTGGAGCGCATCGCGTACGTGGACGTCGACGTGCACCACGGCGACGGCGTGCAGACGATGTTCTACGACGACCCCAGGGTGCTGACCATCAGCCTGCACGAGAGCCCGCGCACGCTGTTCCCCGGCACCGGCTTCCCGCACGAGACGGGCGCCGACGGCACGGCGGTCAACGTCGCGCTCCCGGCCGGCACCGGCGACGCGGGCTGGCTGCGGGCGTTCGACGCGGTGGTGCCGCCGCTGCTGCACGAGTTCGGGCCGGAGATCCTGGTCACCCAGCACGGCTGCGACAGCCACGCGCTCGACCCGCTGGCCAACCTGATGCTGAGCCTCGACGGCCAGCGGATCGCGTACGAGGCGCTGCACCGCCTGGCGCACGAGACGGCCGGCGGGCGGTGGATCGCGACCGGCGGTGGCGGCTACGAGCTGGTGCAGGTGGTGCCGCGGGCGTGGACGCACCTGATGGCCGAGCAGGCGGGGCATCCGATCGATCCGGCCACGCCGACCCCCGAGGCGTGGCGGCGGTTCGTCCGCGAGCGTACGGGGGAGACACCACCGCTTACCATGACAGACGGCCGCAATCCGGAATTCAGACACCTATCCGGTGGTTATGATCCTGCGGACCCCATTGACCGTGCGGTCATGGCGACCCGGCAAGCGGTGTTCCCCCTGCACGGCCTCGATCCGATGCCCTGACGAGGAATGAAGCAGTGCTGAGCCGCGACGAACTCCGAGAGCACCTTGTCCAGAGCCGCATCGCCGGCGATGTCGCGACCTCCCGCGAGAACAACCTCGATCACTACAGCTCGCTGGCCAACGGAGATCCCTACTACGCGCTCGGCCTGACCTTCGATCACCCGTGGTCCTACCGCGACATCCTCGCCCTCATGGCCAAGTCCGCGGGCGTCGTCGCCGATCCCGACCATCGCTGGGGCCAGGACACCATCGATCCCGATCTGACGATCGACGCGCTCGACGCGATGGCCGAGCGCATCGCCGCCGTGCTGTCGCGGCCGGAGCCGCGCGTCCTGTTCGCCACCGGGCACCCCACGGGCCTGCTGGCGATCCACCTGCCGCTCGCGGCCTTCTGCGTGTCCAAGGGCGCGACACTGCTGACGCCCGCCGAGGGCTGGTCGTACTCGGGGTCAGGGTTCGGCAGGCCGCGGCGGATCCGCTACCTCCAGGACGTCGCCATGCTCGACGACCGCGGCGCCCTCGTGCACACCCACGATGCGGCCCCGATGCGCCACATGCTCGACGAGCTGGACGGCGAGCTGCCCGACCTGGTGATCGCCGACCACGGCTGGGCCGGCGCGGCGGGCGAGGCCGGCGTGCCGACGGTCGCGTTCGCCGACTGCAACGACCCCGGGCTCTTCGTCGGAGAGGCGGAAGGCAAGCTTGACGTGGTCGTGCCACTCGACGACAACGTGCTACCCCGCTATTACGCTCCGCTGACGGAGAGGTTGGTCACAGAAGTCTCACGAGCCCTTTGAGTCGATAACGGTCCTCCCCATACCGTCTTTTCGCGCCTGCATTCCAAGGGGCTCGCTGTCCCTTTACCAACTTTAGACAGTGCCTCGGCGACTCTTATATGTGGCAGCTTGGACAGTTCCAGAGTCCGAGTGAGGTGCTTGGCCAGGCGGTTGGCCAGCGATTTCGCTGGTTCGGCTGACAGGTGACTCCGTTGACTGGAAAAATAGGGGGTTTGCGCACTCGGAGTCCCGACTTACGCTGACGGCAGTACACGTGCGTGAGCAATGGCACCAGTGGGGATAACCCGGAAACACGTGCGGAAGAGGCGTCCGATGGGTGCAGGCGAAAGACCTCTCAGCGAGGTGAAGTTCCTGACCGTCGCAGAAGTGGCGACGGTCATGAGGGTGTCCAAGATGACGGTGTACCGGCTCGTCCACTCCGGCGAGCTGCCGGCCATCCGAGTCGGCCGCTCGTTCAGGGTGCCTGAGCAGGCGGTACACGATTATCTCCGGGAGGCCTACATCGAGGCAGGTTGACGTAGCGACACGCCCGAGCGTGTCGTGAGTGCCATCGCGGGAGAGGCCCGGCCGCCCGCTGGTACGGCCGGGCACTCACCCCCGAGGGGCGATCTACCGTGGATCGCCGGTAGTCTGTGAGCCGGTGTGCGCTCGCACTCCGTTTCAGACTTGCTATCAGTACCTGGGGGTCCCGTGGGCTCTGTGATCAAGAAGCGCCGCAAGCGGATGGCTAAGAAGAAGCACCGTAAGCTGCTGAAGAAGACGCGCATCCAGCGGCGCAACAAGAAGTAACCGACGCAGCTGCGAGGCGCTGATGACCCACACCGTGCTCGTCACCGGGGTCTCGCGCCACATCGGCGCCCGGGTGGCGAGCGTTCTGGCGGCAGACCCGGACATCAGCCGTGTCATCGGAGTCGACACCGTGCCGCCCCCCTCGCTCACGCGAGACGGGGGCGTCTCACTCGGCCGGACGGAGTTCGTCCGGGTGGATCTCCGCAGCCCCGACATCGCGCAGGTGATCGCGGCCGCGGACATCGACACCGTTGTGCACATGAGCCTGGTCAGCGCCCCCTCACGCAACGGGGGCAGGGCCGCCATGAAGGAGCACAACGTCATCGGCACCATGCAGTTGCTCGGCGCGTGCCAGCGGTCGGCGACCGTGCGGCGCGTGGTGGTGCGCTCCACCACCGCCGTCTACGGCTCGTCGCCGCGGGATCCCGCGGTCTTCACCGAGGACCTGGAGCCGCACGAGGGCCCCGTCCACGGCTACGCCAAAGACGCGGTCGAGGTCGAGGGCTACGTACGCGGCTTCGCGCGGCGGCGTCCCGACGTCACGGTGTCGCTGCTGCGCTTCGCCAACTTCATGGGTCCAGGCGTCGACTCGCCGCTGACGCGTTACTTCACCCAGCCGGTGCTGCCGACCGTGCTCGGCTTCGATCCGCGGCTGCAGTTCGTCCACGAGGACGACGCGGTCGAGGTGCTGCGCCGGATGGCGACCGAGGACCACCCCGGCACGTACAACGTGGCCGGGGCCGGCGTGTTGTTGCTGTCGCAGTGCGCGCGCAGGGCGGGCCGTCCGTCGCTGCCGCTGCTCTCGCCTGCCTTCAAGGTGCTCGGCGGCGCGGCGCGCAGGCTCGGGCTGGTCGAATACTCGCCGGAGCAGCTCAGGCTGATGTGCCACGGCCGGGCGGTCGACACCGCGCGCCTGGAGGCCGAGCTGGGCTGGAAACCCAAGTTCAGCACCGGAGCGGCCTTCGACGACTTCCTGCGCTCGCGCGGGCTGCGCCCGCTGGGAGGCGTCCGCACATGAGCGTTTCCCGCCCAGCGCACGAAGAGGAAGGCCGGGTGATCCCCATCACCGCGGCGCCGTCGTACGACGAGCCCGAGACCGATCCCCTGGCCGAGTCCGTCGCCAGGGCGCTGGCCTTCATCCGCAGGCGCGTCACCGGCGACTACGAGGTCGACGAGTTCGGCTACGACCCCGAGCTGACCGACAAGGTCGTGCTCGAGCTGCTGCGGCCGCTCTACCGCCACTGGTTCAGGGTCGAGACGCTGGAGCACAAGAACGTCCCCGATGACAGCGGCGCGCTCATCGTGGCCAACCACTCGGGCACGCTGCCGGTCGACGCGCTGATGCTGCAGGTGGCGCTGCACGACGAGGTGGGCAGGCCGCTGCGGCTGCTCGGCGCCGACCTGGTCTACCAGCTTCCCGTCCTCAGTCACCTGGCACGCAAGACCGGCCACACGCTGGCCTGCCGCGAGGACGCCGACCGGCTGCTGCGCAAGGGCGAGCTGGTGGGCGTGTTCCCCGAGGGCTTCAAGGGCGTCGGCAAGCCGTTCTCCGAGCGCTACAAGCTGCAGCGCTTCGGGCGCGGCGGCTTCGTGGCCTCCGCCATCCGGGCGGGCGTGCCGATCGTGCCCACCGCGATCGTCGGGGCCGAGGAGATCTACCCCAAGATCGGCGACCTGAAGTCGCTCGCGCGGCTGCTGGGGCTGCCGTACCTGCCGATCACCCCGTTCTTCCCGCTGCTCGGGCCGCTCGGCCTGGTGCCGCTGCCGTCGAAGTGGATGATCGAGTTCGGCGAGCCGATCCGCACCGACGACTACGACCCGTCGGCGGCCGACGACCCCATGCTGGTCTTCAACATCACCGACCACGTGCGCGAGGTCATCCAGCAGATGCTCAACGAGCTGCGGCTGCGGCGCGGCCACGCCTTCCCCCCGCTCCTCTGACGCCGCCGGCACGACGGTCTCTGAACCCTGACGGCGGGTTGTGGCAAGACATCCGTGACACATTCCCCGCAGAAGGGCGGAGATGATCACGCAACCTGCCGTCGGGGGTGCGGACGCCGAACTCGTGAACGCCTCACTGACCGAACCCGAGGTGTTCGCCGAGCTCTTCGACCGCTACTCCGCCATGCTCTTCAGGTACGCCTCCAGGCGCCTCGGCCCTGAACCCGCCGAGGACCTCGTCGGCGAGACGTTCCTGATCGCCTTCTCCCGCAGGAAGAGCTACGACTTGGCCTACCCGGACGCCAGGCCGTGGCTCTTCGGCATCCTCACCAAGCTCATCTCCCGGCACCACCGCACGGAGGCGGCCCGCTACCGCGCACTCCTGCGCGCCCCCATCGACCACGAGGTGGAATCGCCCGCCGACCGGGTGGCGGTCGGGGTGTCCGCCCGTGCCGTCCGCGCGGAGCTGGCCGGCGCCCTGGCCGCGCTGCCCGCCAAGGACCGCGACGTGCTGCTGCTGATCGCCTGGGGCGACCTCACGTACGAGGAGGCCGCGCGAGCGCTCGGCATCCCCGTCGGAACCGTGCGCTCCCGCCTCAACAGAGGCAGGCGGAAGGTACGCGCGGCGCTCGGCGACACCAACCCCTTGGAGGAGGAGTGACGATGGACGACTTGAAGCTGCTCCGCGACTTCGGGGCCGAGCTGGAGCACCAGCCACCCGCCACCCTCGTCCGCCATCGCACGGGCTTCCTGCGCGGCCGTCCCCGGCGCAGGTGGCCGCTGGCCGCGCTCGTGGCCGCGGCCACGGCTGCCGTCGTGGCGGTGACGACGGCGTTCATCACCGGCATCCCCGTGGCCGCGCCGTCCGTCGGTGGCCAGGTGGACATGAGCGGCGCCATGAACGTGCTGCTGATCGGCTCCGACACCCGGGACGGTCCTGGCAACGTGAAGTACGGGCCGAAGTCGCAGGGCTCGGGCCAGCGGGCCGACACCATCATCATCGTCCACCTGCCGGCCGACAGGGGCCGGGCCACCGCGATCAGTGTCCCCCGGGACTCCATGGTGCGGGTCCCGTGCGGTTCGACGCCGGGCCGGATCGCCATGATCAATTGGACGTACGACGAAGGCGGCGCCGCATGCCTCAGGTCCACGCTGGAGAAGCTGACGGGGCTGCGCCTGGACCACACGGTCGAGGTGGACTTCGCCGGATTCAAGACCATGGTGGACGCGCTCGGGGGCGTGCGGATCAAGGTGCCGAGGCCCGTGGACGACCGCGCCTCGAAGCTCAGGCTGCCCGCGGGCGAGCAACTGCTCGACGGCGAGAAGGCACTCGGCTACGCCCGGCTGCGTTACTACGGCGACGGCTCGGACGCCGCGCGGATCAAGCGGCAGCAGCGGCTCGCGCAGGCGATGCTGGACAAGGCCCAGCGGCATCTCGTCTCCGATCCCGCCAAGCTCAGCGCCTTCGTGTCGGCGGTGCGCGGAGCGGTGAGAACGGACCTCAGCGTCGAGGAGATGTACGAGCTGGCCACCCAGCTCGCCAGGACCACGATGGCCACGGTGTCGGTGCCCAGTGAGCCCTATCCGCAGGACCCGAACCGGCTCCGGTGGAAGCAGCCGGAGGCGGACAAGCTGTTCGGCACGCTGAAGTGAGCCGGCTGAAGTGATCAGGGGCGGTCGCGGTAGTGGCGGCGCAGGGCGATGCCGGCGGCGACGCCGCCCGCCACCGCGCCCACCCCGGCCGCGATCGGCAGCGCGGCGAGCGTGGCCTTGCGGCCGGTGCGGAAGTCCTTGATCGGCCAGTCGTGCTTCCTCGCGTACTCGCGCAGCTCGCTGTCGGGGTTGATGGCCACGGCGTGGCCGACCAGCGAGAGCATCGGCAGGTCGTTGGCCGAGTCGCTGTAGGCGGTGCAGCGGGTGAGGTCGAGGCCCTCCCTGCGGGCCAGCGCGCGCACCGCCTCCGCCTTGGCCGGGCCGTGCAGCAGGTCGCCGACCAGCCGGCCGGTGTAGACGCCGTTGCTGGTCTCGGCGACCGTGCCGAGCGCGCCGGTCAGGCCGAGCCGCTGCGCGATGACCCTGGCCAGCTCGATGGGGGTGGCGGTGACCAGCCAGACGCGCTGCCCGGCGTCGAGGTGCGCCTGCGCGAGCGCGCGCGTGCCGCCCCAGATGCGGTCGGCCATGACCTCGTCGTAGATCTCCTCGCCGAGTCGTACGACGTCGTCCACCTTGGCGCCCGCGACGAACGCCAGCGCCGTCTCCCTGGCCACCGCGATGTGCTCGGGGTTCTCGTTGCCGCGCAGGCGGAAGACGGCCTGCCCGACGGCGAACTTGAGCAGGTCTTTCGTGGTGAACAGCCCACGCGTGGCGAGGCCGCGGGCGAAGTGGTAGATCGACGCGCCGCGCATCATGGTGTTGTCGACGTCGAAGAAGGCCGCGGACTCGAGATCGGGCTCGGCGGGCGCGACGGTGACCGCCGCCTGTGCCGCCGCCTCGCCCGCGACCTCCGGCTGCGCTTCCTGTCGTCGTCGCAAGAGCCGCCACATGGGCTTCAGCTTAGCTACCTACTCGGGTGCGACCAGACCTTCGATGTAGCTGAGGTACCCCTGCGCCTGAACCTGTTCCGCCTCGTTGAGCTGCTCGATCATCGGCTCGACGACCTTCTTCTGGTCCCGCGCGAATTTCTTGATCTTCGGCGACCGCGGCTCCGCGCGCTTGAGCCGGCTGATGCCCGCACGGGTGGACTCCTCCATGTCCTTGAGCGTCTTGCCCACCAGCGGCCCGTTGTTGGACGAGCCGAGCAGGGTGGCGACCTCCTTGGCGCGGGTCTTGGCGGAGTCCAGCTCGCGAGCGGCGCGCTCGGCGTCGTCGGAGGTGAGGCGGACGAGCGTGCTCTCGGCGGCGCGCTTGAGCGGGTAGAGCGAGTCGCCCGGCACGGCGCGGTACGTCGCGAACGAGGACACCATCAGCGCGGCCACCAGGCCGACGGTGGCGAGCTGGGACAGCAGGGGACGGCCACGGGACCGGCGGCGGCGACCGCGCGCTTCGACGGCCGTCTCGCGTCCCGGCCCGGCGGTTCTCAAGGCGTCCTCCGCCAAGCGGCCGGGCGTGTCGGGCTCGGCCGTGGCGAGGGCGCCCGACAGCAGCTCGGCGCGCAGCCGTTCCTTGAACGCGGGCTCGGGCAGGCCGCCGATCGGGAGCCTGCGCAGCTCGTCGAGGTGCATGAGCACGCGTTCCCGCCGCTCGCGCGCGCTACTCATCACCACGGCTCCCGAGCCTCACGGTCATGACACCTGTCCTAACGAGGGGCGGCTTGCGGAGGTTACGCCAGGTCGTGCTTGAGCGCTCTGGCCAGCGCGCGTACGGCACGGAACTGCAGCGCTTTGATCGCTCCACTCTTCTTTCCCATGATCAGCGCGGTTTCCGCGAGCGAGAGGCCGTGCAGGAAGCGCAGGACGACGCATTCCTGCTGTTCGGGATTGAGCTCGCGTACGGCACGCAGCACCCGGTCGTTGATGATGGCCGTGACCACGGCGTTCTCGGGAATGTGGGAGCCGTCGAGCGGAACGTCGATGATCTCGCCCGTGGGGATCTCCAGG
This sequence comes from Nonomuraea sp. NPDC052634, assembly GCF_040678535.1. Taxonomy (NCBI): domain Bacteria; kingdom Bacillati; phylum Actinomycetota; class Actinomycetes; order Streptosporangiales; family Streptosporangiaceae; genus Nonomuraea; species Nonomuraea sp. NPDC052634. The sequence goes on from NZ_JBFATY010000004.1 coordinate 313,928, forward strand.
CGGTAGCGGCCCGACTTGAAATGGTCGGTCACCAGGTTTCTCGCGATGGTCACGAGCCAGGCGCCGAAATCGCGGCCCTGCCAGGTGAAATCGCCGATCCTGCGCAGCGCGCGGAGGAAGGTCTCGCTGGTCAGGTCCTCTGCCAGCGGGTGCGAGCCGACCCGGAAGTAGATGTAGCGGTAGACGAGGTCCACGTAGCGGTCGTAGAGCGTGCCAAAGGATTGCGTGCATCCGTTCTTGGCGTGCATCACCAGCGTACGGAGGTCGTCGGTCGCGTCCTCGCGCACGCCGAGCTCGCCCGTCCGGGCATGGCCGGCGACGGCCGGCGCCAGCAGCCCGGCGAACGGCGACGAGTCAGGCATCCGGTATCCCTGGGGGTAAGGGGTGCGGCGTGCTCGAACACTCTAGAAATCAACTGGAAAATCCACAATCCACGGAAGTCATGCATGACTAGGCGTAATCGGCAGATACCGTGGTTGACCGACCCGTTCCCTCTTCGGCTACCGGCTGGGAGGCATTGTCCGGCAGCATTGGAGTCACCATGGAGATCCTCGTTGCTGTCATAGCTCTTGCCGGTGCGATCCTGGCCGGTATCGCCACGGCCGCCCTGATCCAACGCCTTCGCGAGGAGTCCGAGGGCTGGTTGATCGCCTGGATCGTCGCGCTCGTAGGGCTATGCCTGTCACTCGCGGTGATCGCACTGGGATCCTTCATGGGCTTCGGCGGCGTCACGTTCCGGATCTTCCAGGTGACCGGGTCGATGCTGGCGCCCCTCTGGCTGGCCATCGGGCTCGTGCAGCTGCTCGCCGAGAAGGTGCCGCCGAGATTCCTCGCCTGGCTGCTCGGCTCCGCCCTGACCTTCGTGGCCACCGTCATCATGGTCTGGGACCCGCTCAAGACCGAGGACATGGGCAAGACGCTGCCCAGGGCCGTGACCCACTGGAACATCGTCCCCAGCTACCTGCTCACCGGCGTCCACGCCGTCGCCGCGCTGGTCATGCTGGTGATGCTCGTCGTGGCGGGGGTCAGATGGCGCAACGGCGACGAGTACGACACCGACAACCTCCACGCCACCGCGGTCATCGTGCCGTCGGGGCTCGCGCTCATCGGCGCGATGAGGTTCGCCGTGCCCGGTCTGTTCGCCACCGTGCTGCTCGCCGTCGCGGCGGCGGCGGTCTGGTACTGCGTGCTGCGGCCGCTGGCGCCGTACGAGGACGACGAGGACGACTTCGACGACGAGATCCCTGAGCGCGCGCCGCGGCGTGAGGAACGGGTCCCGCGCGAGCGCGCGATGCACCACGAGGGTGCGCCCGACGAGCGGCCCATGTTCCGCGACGAGGCGCCGGGACGCCGCCGCGCGCCCGAGCCCGCGCCCGCCGACCTGCCGCCCGCGCCGCCGCGCAGGTCGTCGGGGCTCGGCGACCTGGTGGCCGAATACCGCGCGGGCGACCGCGAGGTCGACTACGCCTCCCGCATGGCGCCGCCCGCGCCCGACGACGGCGGCCCCTCCACCGGCTACATCATGAACGGCGCCCCGCCCCAGCGCCCCGACTACAAGCTCTCGCCCGCCGCGCCCGCCACCGGCGCCGTCTACCCCGGAGCCGACCTGTTCTCGCCCGCACAGCAGCAGGCCGCATCCGGCAGGCTGTCGCCCAACATCTACGGCATGCTCACCGTCTTCACGCTCATGGACGGCGCGGGCGAGGCGTTCGACCGGCTGGCCGAGGCCACGGTCGAGGCCGTGCGCAGGGGCGAGCCCGACACGCTCGTGTACGCCTGCCACGCCGTCAAGTCGGCCCCGCTGCAGCGCATCGTCTACGAGCTCTACCGCGACGAGGTGGCCTACCGCGACCACATGCGCCAGCCCCACGTGGAGCGCTTCGTCAACGACCGCCAGTCGATGGTGCTGGCCACCAACGTGATCGAGCTCGACGTCAACGCCGCCAAGGTGGTGCCGCTGCCCACCGTCATGTACTGACGCGGGAGTCGCGGCTCAGGAGATGCTCAGGACGTGAGCGCCGCGCGCAGCCTCGCCTCGTCCACGCGCCAGAAGTCGTGCTGCACGCCGTCGATCAGTGTGACCGGGATCATCTCCCAGTACTTCTCCTTGAGCTCCTCGGAGGAGTCGATGCTGATCTCCTCCCACGGCACGCCGAGCTCGCCCGCGACCCTGGCGATGATCTCGCGCGCGTCGTCACACAGGTGACAGCCGGGTTTGCCGAGCAGGGTGATGCGATGCATGACGCAACCGTACCTCTGCTGACTTTGTGCATCGGTTCACAAAGGGATTAACCTGAAAGACGGTCCGATTCCGTTAACGCGGTCCCCAAGCCGCCCGTCCCCTGGAGCACCGGCACGTGAAGAGCCGCCCGTCCCAGCCCCGTGACCGCGGCATCCCCGAGGCGACGGTCGCCAGGCTTCCGCTTTACCTCAGGGCGCTGCACGGGATGGCCGAGCGGGGCATCGCGACCGTGAGCTCGGAAGACCTCGCCAACGCGGCGGGGGTCAACTCCGCCAAGCTCCGCAAGGACCTTTCGCACCTCGGCTCGTACGGCACCCGCGGCGTAGGCTATGAGGTCGAGTACCTCGTTTACCAGATCTCCCGCGAGCTCGGCCTGACGCAGGACTGGGCGGTCGCGATCGTCGGAGTCGGTAACCTCGGCCGCGCGCTGGCCAACTACGGAGGTTTCGTCTCCAGGGGCTTCCGGGTCGCGGCGCTCGTGGACGCCGACCCCGAAGTCGTGGGCGAGACCATCGCGGGGTTGAATGTTGAGCACATCGACGACTTGGAAGCCGTGATCAAACGGCGTGGAGTTTCGATCGTGGTTCTGGCGACACCGGCGGCAGCGGCGCAGGAAGTGTGCGATCGCGTTGTCGCCGTGGGCGTGACCAGCATTCTGAATTTCGCCCCCGTCGTGCTCTCCGTGCCGGAGACCGTCGATGTACGGAAAGTCGACCTGTCAATCGAACTGCAGATTCTCGCGTTCCACGAGCAACGCAAGGCTGGGGGGCCACTCATGGCGGTGGACGGTCAATGAGCGTTCTGGCTGTCGGGCTCAGCCACCGGACCGCACCGGTGGGACTCCTCGAGCGCGTCTCCGTCACCGGTGACGCCCTCGTCAAGCTCCTGCACGACGTGCAGCACGATCCCTGCGTGGCGGAGGCCATGGTGGTCTCCACCTGCAACAGGGTCGAGGTCTACGCCGCCGTCGACCGCTTCCACGCCGCCGTCACGTCGATCAGCGGGCTGCTCGGCGTGCACTCCGGCGTCCCGGTGGAGGAGCTCATCCCGCACCTGTACGTCCACTACGAGGAACGGGCGGTCGAGCACCTGTTCTCTGTGGTGTGCGGCCTCGACTCCATGGTCGTCGGCGAGGGGCAGATCCTCGGCCAGGTGCGCCAGGCGCTCAAGCTCGCCCAGCGCCAGGGCACCGTCGGCGCCACACTCAACGAGCTGGTGCAGCAGGCGCTGCGGGTGGGCAAGCGCGCACACCACGAGACCGGCATCGACAAGCACGGCGCGTCCCTCGTCTCCGCCGGGCTCGCGCTGGCGGGCGAGCTGGCCGGGCGGCGGGCGCTGGTCATCGGCGCCGGCTCCATGAGCTCGCTGGCCGCCGCGACGCTCGCGCGCTCCGGGGTCACCGACATTGTCGTGGCCAACCGCACGTACGAGCGGGGCGCCCGGCTCGCCGCGTCCGTCGGCGGGCGGGCCGTCGAGTTCTCCGCTGTGGCCGACGAGCTGGCGCACGCCGACATCGTGATCGCCTGCACCGGCGCGGGCAGGCACATCGTCACGGCGGATATGCTGGTCAAGCCGGTGTTTCTGCTGGACCTGGCGCTGTCGCACGACATCGATCCGGCCGTGCGCGAGGTGCCGGGGGTCACGCTGGTCGACCTGGAGACCATCCAGGAGTCCGGCATCGGCTCGCGCGAGGGCGACGCGGTGCCCGCCGTGCGCGCCCTGGTGGCCGAGGAGCTGCGCGCCTACCTCGACGCCGAGCGGGCCTCCAGAGTGACGCCGACCGTGGTGGCGCTGCGCAGCAAGGCGGCGGGCGTCGTCGAGTCGGAGCTGGGCCGCCTGCTGATGCGGGTGCCCGACCTCGACGAGCGCACCCGCGACGAGGTCGCCATGACCGTCCAGCGGGTGGTGGACAAGCTCCTCCACGAGCCCACCGTGCGTGTCAAGCAGCTCGCCACCTGCCCGGGGGGCGATCATTATGCGGAAGCCCTGCGCGAGTTGTTCAACCTGGATCCGAAGATGCCCGAGGCCGTGAGGGAGGTGGAGCTGTGACGAGGCCCGCTCTGCGACTCGGCACCCGGCGCAGCCTCCTCGCGACCACGCAGTCCCAGATGGTGGCCGACGCCTTCACCGAGCGCACCGGGACCCCTGTCGAGCTGGTGGGCATCACCACGTACGGCGACGTCACCAAGGCGCACCTCGCGCAGCTCGGCGGCACCGGCGTGTTCGTCAGCGCGCTGCGCGACAAGCTGCTCGAAGGCGAGATCGACTTCGCCGTCCACTCGCTGAAGGATCTGCCGACGACGCAGGACCCGCGCTTCACGCTGGCCGCGCTGCCGCCCCGCCACGACCACCGCGACGCGCTCGTCAGCCTGCACAAGTTCGCCGACCTCCAGCCGGGCGCCAAGGTCGGCACCGGCTCGCCGCGCCGCGTCGCCATGCTGCGCGCGCTGCGCCCCGACCTCGAATACGTCCCGATCCGCGGCAACGCCGACACGCGCATCGGCAAGGTCACCTCGGGCGAGCTCGACGCGGTCGTGCTCGCCTCCGCCGGGCTGACCAGGATCGGCAGGGCCGCCGACATCGCGCAAATCTTCGAGATCGAGGAGCTGCTGCCCGCTCCCGGCCAGGGCGCGCTGGCCGTGGAGTGCCGCGCCGACCGGCCCGGCCTCGTCGAGGCGCTGTCCGTGCTCGACGACCCGGCCACCCGCTCGGCCGTCACCGCCGAACGCGCCCTGCTGAGCGCACTCGAAGCCGGCTGCTCGGCTCCGGTGGGTGCTTTCGCGTTCGATGACGGGCACACTCTGAACCTGACCGCTGTGGTCGTCTCCATCGACGGCCGCGAAGCGGTCCGCAAGTCCGCCGCCGGCTCTCCTTCGGAGGCAGCGAACCTGGGCCGCCGCCTCGCGGCCGAGATGATCGCCGAAGGGGCCGACAGATTGATGGGGGAGCATTCCCATTGAGCTCCGATAGTCCAACCTCCGGATTCGTCGCGTTCGTCGGCGCGGGTCCCGGCGATCCCAATCTGCTCACGGTCCGCGCCGCCGAGCTGCTCGGCAAGGCCGACGCGGTGGTGCTCGACTCCGAGACGCAAAGACCGCTGCTGCGCCACTGCCGCGAGGGCGTCGAGGTCGCCGAAGGCGACTTCGTGCAGCGCGCCGCGCGCGGCCAGCTCGTGGTGCGCCTGTGCCCCGGCGACCCCATGCTGTTCTCCTCGATCTCCGAGGAGGCCGCGGCCTGCACCGCGGCGGAGGTGGACTTCGAGATCGTGCCCGGCGTGCCGCCCGCGACCGCCGTGCTCGCCTACGCCGGCATCCCGCCGGCGAGCGACGTGCCCGAGTTCAGGATCGTCGACGCCGCCCAGGAGCAGGACTGGGCCGTGCACGCCGGCTGCAAGGGCACGCTGGTCATCTACAACGGCGTCTCCGACGCGGTGGCCATCGGCAAGGCGCTGATCGCCGGCGGCAAGCCCGACACCACGCCCGTGGCGGTCAGCAGCGGCGGCACCACCACCGAGCAGTACACCGTGGTCTCCTCGCTCGGCCGGCTGCAGGCCGACCTCAAGCACGCCGGGTTCACCGAGCCCGCGCTGATCGTGGTCGGCGACGCCGTCGCCCAGCGGGACAAGCTGTCGTGGTTCGAGACCAAGCCGCTGTTCGGCTGGCGGGTGCTGGTCCCGCGGACGAAGGAGCAGTCCCGCAGCCTGTCCGAGCAGCTCGTGGCCTACGGCGCGGTGCCCGAGGAGGTGCCGACCATCTCGGTCGAGCCGCCGCGCACCCCGCAGCAGATGGACCGCGCGATCAAGGGCCTGGTCACCGGGCGCTACGAGTGGGTGGCCTTCACCAGCGCCAACGCCGTCAAGGCGGTGCGCGAGAAGTTCGAGGAGTACGGGCTCGACGCGCGCGCCTTCGCCGGGCTGAAGGTCGCGGCCGTGGGCGAGGCCACCGCCAAGGCGCTGGTCGAGTTCGGGGTCAAGCCCGACCTGCTGCCCTCCGGCGAGCAGTCGTCGGAGGGGCTGGTGGCCGAGTGGCCGCCGTACGACTCCATGCTCGACCCGATCAACCGCGTGCTGCTGCCGAGGGCCGACATCTCCACCGACACGCTCGTGGCGGGGCTCACCGAGCTGGGCTGGGAGTGCGACGACGTCACCGCCTACCGCACGGTCCGCGCCGCGCCGCCGCCAGCGCCGATCCGCGAGGCCATCAAGGGCGGCGGTTTCGACGCCGTGCTCTTCACCTCGTCGTCCACGGTCCGCAACCTCGTGGGCATCGCCGGCAAGCCCCACAACGTCACCGTGATCGCCGTGATCGGGCCGCAGACGGCCAAGACGGCCGAGGAGTTCGGGCTCAGGGTCGACGTCATGGCCGACAAGCCATCCGCCACCGCCTTGGCCGCCGCGCTGGCCGAGTTCGGAGCCAAGCAGCGCCAGGCGGCGCTGGCGGCCGGCGACACGCCGCGCCGTCCCTCGCAGAACCGCCGTGGCGCGAGGAGGAGAGCCAGATGAGCGCGCAGTTCCCCATCGCCCGCCCGCGCAGGCTGCGCAGCAGCCCGGCGATGCGCCGCATGGTCTCGGGCACCAGGCTGCACCCCGCGGACCTGATCCTGCCGCTGTTCGCCAAGGAGGGCATCACCGAGCCGCAGCCGGTGGCCTCGATGCCGGGCGTCTACCAGCACACCCGCGACTCGCTGCGCAAGGCCGCCCATGAGGCCGCCGAGGCCGGGGTGGGCGGCGTCATCCTGTTCGGCGTGCCCGCGGTGAAGGACGCGCGCGGCTCGGCCGCCGACGACCCCGACGGCGTGCTGCAGGTGGCGCTGCGCGACGTGGTGTCGGAGGTCGGCGACGCGCTCGTGGTGATGGCCGACACGTGCCTCGACGAGTTCACCGACCACGGGCACTGCGGCATCCTGACCCCATCGGGCGACGTCGACAACGACGCCACGCTCGAGCGGTACGCCTCCATCGCGGTGGCGCAGGCCGAGGCCGGCTCCCAGATGGTGGCGCCGAGCGGCATGATGGACGGCCAGGTGGGCGCCATCAGGGCCGCGCTCGACAAGGCGGGCCACACGAACGTGCCGATCCTGGCGTACTCCGTCAAGTACGCCTCCGCCTTCTACGGCCCGTTCCGCGACGCCGCCGAGTGCGCGCCGCAGTTCGGCGACCGCAGCACCCACCAGCAGGACCCGGCGGGCCCGCTGGAGGAGGCACTGCGCGAGGTCAGGCTCGACCTGGCAGAAGGCGCCGACGCCGTCATGGTCAAGCCCGCCATGCCCTACCTCGACGTCATCACCCGCGTCCGCGACGAGGTGGACGTGCCGGTGGCCGCCTACCAGGTGAGCGGCGAGTACGCGATGATCGAGGCCGCCGCCGCCAACGGCTGGATCGACCGCGAGCGGACGATCAACGAGTCGCTGGTCGCGATCAAGCGGGCGGGGGCCGACCTGATCCTCACCTACTGGGCGACGGAAGTGGCGCGCACGCTCTAACCAAGGGGTTTCCCGTCAACGCCTGGGGCGTGTGGGTTAGAGTTGCATGACAAGTGCTGGTGTGTCCCGCGTGTGATGCAGGCGCAGGCTGTTGCTGCCCTGCGGCCGGCCGCCGTCAGCGGCCCGCCGGCCACCCGGATCCGGGACCTCCTCAGGCGCTGTGACTTTTCTGACGGGAGAGACCATGGTGGGGGTACCTCTGGCTCGGCGTACCAGAAAGCGGTCCCGGCCGACGCGCATCGAGACCGTGCTCGAATACGCCGCCATGGGCTGGCCGGTCGTGCCCGGCGCCCACCCGCTGCGCCAGGGCCCGCGCGCGTGTTCCTGTGACCGGCTCGGCTGTCCCGACCCGGGCGCGCATCCGCTGTCGCCCGCCTGGCACCTGCAGGCCACGACCGACGCGGCGGTGCTCACGCGCTGGTGGCAGAACGAGCCCGAGACCAACATCATCCTGCCCACGGGCCGCGTGTTCGACGTCTTCGACGTACCGCTCGCCGCCGGCCTGTCGGCGCTCACCCGAATCGACGCCGCCGGGGCACACCCGGGCCCGGTCGCCGCCAGAGGCGACCGGGTCTTGTTTTATGTCGCCACGCGCGGTAACCCCGAGGACGAAGACGAGTGGTGGTCCTGCCACCTCGACTGCGACCCGGCCACCATCGACGACACGCCTGGGCTGCGCTGGCACTGCCGCGACAGCTACGTCCTCGCCCCGCCGTCCACGATGCCCAACGGGCAGTCCGTGAGCTGGCTGCGCCCGCCGGACGGCCGGCCGCTGCCCGACCCGCTGCGCATCCTGGAGTGGCTCGCCGACTGAGCCCCGCGGCTCCGGGCCCTTCGGCGGCGTCCTGCGGCTCCGGCCCGCCTGCGGTCCGCCGCCCGGCTTCTGCGAGCGCCGTTCGGCTGCGGTGCCGCCCGTGCCCGCTCCTGGGAGCGGGCGTACCTGCGGCTACCCTGGGTGGGTGAGTCGTACGAAGAACTCCGAAGACCTGTTCGCCCGCGCCCGCGACGCCGTCCCGGGAGGCGTCAACTCCCCGGTGCGCGCGTTCGGAGCGGTGGGCGGCACCCCGCGGTTCATGGTCTCGGGGCAGGGCCCCTACATCACCGACGCCGACGGCAACCGCTACGTCGACCTGATCTGCTCCTGGGGTCCGATGATCCTGGGTCACCGCCACCCGGCCGTCGTCGAGGCCGTCTCCGAGGCCGTGGCGGCCGGTTTCTCCTACGGCACGGCCACGCCGGGCGAGGTCGAGCTGGCCGAGGAGATCGTGGCCAGGGTCGCCCCGGTCGAGAAGGTGCGCCTGGTCAGCTCCGGCACCGAGGCGACGATGAGCGCGGTACGCCTGGCCAGGGGCTTCACCGGCCGGTCCAAGGTGATCAAGTTCGCCGGCTGCTACCACGGCCACGTGGACGCGCTGCTGGCCTCGGCGGGCTCGGGGGTGGCGACGTTCGGGCTGCCCGACACGCCGGGCGTGACGGGGGCGTCGGCGGCCGACACGATCGTGCTGCCGTACAACGACATCGCGGCAGTGGAGGCGGCGTTCGAGGCGTCCGAGATCGCGTGCGTGATCACCGAGGCGTGCCCGGCCAACATGGGCGTCGTGCCGCCGCGCGACGGCTTCAACGCCCGCCTGCGCGAGCTGTGCACCCGGCACGGCGCGCTGCTCATCGTCGACGAGGTGCTGACCGGCTTCCGCGTCTCCAAGGCCGGCTGGTACGGCCTCGACCCGGTCGACGCCGACCTGATGACGTTCGGCAAGGTCATGGGCGGCGGGCTGCCGGCGGCGGCGTTCGGCGGCCGGGCCGACATCATGGCCCACCTCGCGCCCGAGGGCCCCGTCTACCAGGCGGGCACGCTGTCGGGCAACCCGCTGGCCTGCGCCGCGGGCCTGGCCACGCTGCGCAACCTGGACGACGAGGCGTACCGCAAGGTCGAGGCCGCGGCCACCGCGGTGGGGGACGCCGCGTCCGAGGCGCTGCGCGCGGCCGGGGTGCCGCACCGGCTGCAGCGGGCGGGCAGCCTGTTCTCGATCTTCTTCACCGACGCCGAGGTGACGAACTTCGACGAGGCGCGGACGCAGAACACCGAGGCGTTCACCGCGTTCTTCCACAGCATGCTCGACCAGGGGGTCTACCTGCCGCCGTCGGCGTACGAGGCGTGGTTCCTGTCGGCCGCGCACGACGACGAGGCGCTCGGCCGCATCGCCGACGCGCTCCCGGCTGCGGCGAAGGCGGCCGCGGCCGTTCTCTGACCCCGGTTCCCGTGGCGGCCGGGCCGGGTGTCAGCGCCCGTCCCGCCGCCACCAGAAGGGCGACAGGGCGCTGCGGCCGCGCGGCTGGGTGCCGGCGTACAGGACGCCGAAGACGATGAGCACGGCGGCCAGCACGCGCGGCCACGACAGCGGCTCGCCGGTCATCAGGACCGCCGACGACATGCCGAACACCGGCACGAGCAGCGTGTACGGCGCCACCGTCGAGGCGTCGTAGCGGCGCAGCAGCCAGCCCCAGACGCCGAAGCCGCCCAGGGTCGAGATGAAGGCCACGTACACGAGGGACAGCCAGCCCTCGGCGGGCGAGGAGAGCACGAGCGGGCCCTCAAGGAGCAGGGAGAGCAGCAGGAGCGGGGGCGCGGAGAACGCGCTCACCCAGATCATGAAGCGCAGCGAGTCGGGCGGGGCGGCGTGGCGCTGGATCACGTTGCCGAGCCCCCAGGCCGCTGCGGCTGCGACGCACAGAAGGAAGGCCCCGAGCGGGCCGGAGACGCCGAAGTCGACGGCGACGATGGCGAGGCCGGCGAACGCGACGGCCAGCCCCAGCACGCGGCGGGCGGTGAGCCGCTCACCGAGCAGGGTCACCGCGAACACCACGGTGAACAGCGCCTGCACCTGCAGGACGAGGGAGGTCAGGCCGGCCGGCATGCCGGCGCGCATGCCCACGAGCAGCAGCCCGAACTGGCCGACTCCGAGGGTGGCGGCCACGCCCAGGACCCAGCGCCAGGCGACGCCGGGCCGCCCCGCGAACAGCAGGGCGGGGAAGGCCGCCATGGCGAAGCGGAGGCCCGCGTACTCCAGCGGCGGGAAGTGGCGCAGGCCCACCTGCATGACCACGAAGTTGTAGCCCCAGACGGCGGCCAGTCCGACGGCCAGGGCGAGGTGGCGGGGGCTCACCTGGGCGCGGTCACCGGGTGGGCTTCTGGTACCGGATGCGCATGTCGCGCGCCTGCTCGGCGAGCACCTTCAGGTACGAGATGGAACCGGTCTGCTGCTTCTTCGTCTTCACGTTTCTCATGCCAACAATTTTCATCTGCTACACAATGAACCACAAGCGAGACTTTCTACGCTAAACGGTTTAGAGTGGCTTACATGTTGGACCTCAACCGCCTCAAAGCCCTTCACGCCGTCCATGTCTACGGCTCGGTCGGAGCGGCGGCCGAGGCCCTCATGGTCACCCCGTCGGCGGTCAGCCAGCAGATCGCCAAGCTGGAGCGCGAGACCGGCGCCCGGCTCATGGAGCGTTACGGGCGCGGCGTGCGGCTGACGGACGCGGCCGGGGTGCTCGCCGAGCACGCCGAGCGCATCCTCGCCCTGGTCGAGACCGCCGAGGCCGACTTCGAGGCGCTGCGCGGCCAGGTCGTCGGCCGGCTCAACGTCGGCGCGTTCCCCACCGCCGCGCGCGGCGTCATGCCCGGCGCGATCGCCTCGCTCAAGCGGCGCCATCCCGACCTGTGGGTGCAGCTCAACGAGCGCGAGCCGGAACGCGTCGTCCGCGAGGTCTCGCGGGGCGAGCTCGACCTCGGCGTCGTCCAGGACTGGCTGACGCGCCCGATGGCGCTGCCCGACGGCCTGTCGAAGGCCACGCTGCTCGACGACGTGGCCGACGTCGCCCTGCCCGCCGATCATCCGCTGGCCGGCGAGCGCGAAGTCGAGCTGGCCGCGCTGCACGGCGAGCAGTGGATCAGCTCGTCACCCGGCACGGTCTGCCACGACTGGCTGGTGTTCACGCTGCGCAGCGCCGCGCTGGAGCCGGTGATCGCGTGCATGGCCGACGAGTACCCCACGCAGCTCGCGCTGGTGGCCGCCGGCCTGGGCTGCGCGATCGTGCCGAGGCTCGGCCGCGACTGCGTGCCCGACGGCGTGCGGCTGGTGCCGCTGCTGCCGCGCCAGTCGCGGCGCATCTACGCGATCTGGCGCTCCGACGCCGCCCGCCGTCCCGCGATCAGGGCCATGGTGGACGCGCTGTCGGAGTCGAGCAGGAAGCAGGAGAACGCCTGGGCCGTCCAGTGACCGCCCGATGACCTCTTCCACGGCCCGCTTCCACGGCCCGCTTTCAGGGCCGGCTTTCAGGGCCCGCTTTCAGGGCCCGCTTTCAGGGTCGGCGCCGCGCCGGTGCGGGCCCTGACCGGGCCCTGCGGACGAGCGGATAGGCTGTGCCCACCATGGCTGAAACCACCGTCGTCCACCTGCTGCGCCACGGTGAGGTGCACAACCCCCAGGGCGTCCTCTACGGCAGGCTGCCCGGCTACCACCTGTCGGAGACGGGCCGGCTCATGGCCGAGACGGTCGCCAAGGCCGTCGGCGGCCGCGACATCGTCGCCGTCTACAGCTCGCCGCTGGAGCGCGCCATCGAGACGGCGACCCCGCTCGTGGAGAAGCTGGGCCTGGAGATCGTCCAGGACGACCGGCTGATCGAGGCGGGCAACCTGCTGGAGGGCCGCGCCGTCGGGCAGGGCCTCGGTGTGCTGCGCAATCCGCGCAACTACCGCTACTTCTGGAACCCGCTGCGCCCGTCGTGGGGCGAGCCGTACCCGGCCATCGTCAAGCGCATGAAGTCGATGATCGACGACGCCAGGGCGGCCGCCAGGGGACACGAGACGGTGCTGGTCAGCCACCAGCTGCCGATCTGGGCCATCCGCTCGGCCGCCGAGGGCCGCAGGCTCTGGCACGACCCGCGCCGCCGCCAGTGCGCGCTGGCCAGCCTCACCACCTTCACCTTCGACGGCGATCGGCTGATCAGCATCGGCTACAGCGAGCCCGCGGGATCGCTGCAGACGGGGCCGTCGATCCCCGGGGCCTGATGTCCGGAGCGTGCGGGCGTCCCGGTAGGGTTGGAAGCTCTACCGGTTGTAGTACAAGGAGATCTTCCTCCGTGCGCGCCAAGTCCATCTCCCTCTTCATCCTGGCTGCGCTGGTCGCGGGCTGCGCCGGCAACCAGGGCGGCCAGCCGCAGGCCGGCGACACCCGCTTCGTCGCGGGCGACGGGAAGATGCAGGTGTTCGAGGCGAGCGAGCGCAAGCCCGCGCCGGCCATCGAGGGCCCGACGCTCGACGGCGGCGCGGCCTCACTCGCCGCGCACAAGGGCAAGGTCGTCGTGCTCAACTTCTGGGCCTCGTGGTGCGGCCCCTGCCGGGCCGAGGCGCCCGTGCTCAAGGAGGTCTGGTCCAAGACCAAGGACACCGGCGTGCAGTTCCTCGGCGTCGACTTCAAAGACCGCCAGGCCGACGCCAAGGCGTTCGAGCGCACCGAGCAGACCGGCTACCCGCACATCTACGACCAGCCGGGCAAGGTCGCGCTGGCCTTCCAGGGCACCGTCCCGCCCGCCGCGATCCCGTCCACGCTGATCATCGACAAGCAGGGCCGCATCGCCGCCAGGGCGCTCGGCGCGGTCAAGTACACCGACCTGATGAACGCGGTGACCAAGGTGCGCGATGAGTGACGTCGTCGCCTCCGGCTCGCTGCTGCTCGCCGTGCCGATCGCGGTGCTTGCGGGCGTGGTGTCCTTCCTGTCGCCGTGCGTGCTGCCGCTGGTGCCCGGCTACCTGTCCTACGTGACCGGCATGACCGCCGACCCCAAGCGGGGGCGGCTGGTGCTCGGCGCGACGCTGTTCGTGGCCGGGTTCGCCCTGGTGTTCGTGCTCAGCGGCGCGCTGTTCGGCGGCATCGGCTCGGTCGTGCTGGGCCACGCCGAGATCATCACGCGGGTGCTCGGCGTGCTCACCATCGTGCTCGGGCTGGCCTTCCTCGGCGTGCTGCCCGGCCTCATGCGCGACGTGCGCATCCACCGGCTGCCCGCCGCAGGGCTCGCCGGAGCGCCGCTGCTCGGCGTGGTGTTCGGCCTCGGCTGGACACCGTGCATCGGGCCCACGCTCGCCGTCGTGCTGACGCTCGGGCTCAACGAGGGCAGCGCGGGGCGCGGCGCGCTCCTGGCCGTCGCCTACGCCCTGGGCCTCGGCCTGCCCTTCGTCGGCGCGGCGCTGGCCTACAGCCGGGCGCTGCGCACGTTCCGTGCCATCCGCAAGCACTCGCGCCTGATCACCAGGGTCGGCGGCGGCATGATGGTCGCCGTCGGCGTGCTGCTCGTGACCGGCCTCTGGGGAGAGATGATCGCCGCCATGCAGGGACTGATCGGCGCGTTCGAGCCGGTGATCTGATGAGCGTCAAGGAGCTGGAGAAGGAGCAGACGGAGCGGCAGGCGTCGTTCGGTCTGATGGCCTGGCTGCGCTGGGCCTGGCGCACGCTCACCTCGATGCGCACGGCGCTGATCCTGCTGTTCCTGCTCGCGCTCGGCTCGGTGCCCGGCTCGCTGGTGCCGCAGCGCGGCGTCGAGCCCGACAAGGTCGCCAGGCTGTACGAGCAGAGCCCGACGCTCGCCGAGTGGTACGACAGGTTCCAGCTCTTCGAGGTCTTCACCTCCACCTGGTTCGCGGCCATCTACCTGCTGCTGTTCACCTCGCTGATCGGCTGCATCGTCCCGCGCACCGCGGTCTACCTGCGCGAGCTGCGCCGCAAGCCGCCCGCCGCGCCGAAGCACCTCTCGCGCCTGCCGCACCACGCCGCCTTCGACGGCGAGCTGACCGTCGAGCAGGCCGCCGCGCGGCTGCGCAAGAGGCGCTTCCGCGTGGTCACCGGCGACGGCTGGGTGTCGGCGGAGAAGGGCTATCTCCGCGAGACCGGCAACCTGTTCTTCCACATCGCGCTGGTCGGCATCCTGCTCGCCGTCGGCGCGGGCTCGCTCTACGGCTACCGGGGCAACGTGCTGGTCGTCGAGGGCGACGGGTTCGCCAACACCGTGGCCGCCTACGACCGCTTCATCCCGGGCAGCAGGGTCTCCGCCGAGTCCCTTGAGCCGTTCAGCTTCCAGCTCACCGACTTCGAGGTGGCCTACCAGGTCGCCGGTGACAAGCGCGGTCAGGCGCTCGACTACACCGCCCACCTCAAGGTCAACGACACGCCGACGTCCCCGGCCCGCGACTACGACCTCAAGGTCAACGAGCCGCTGGAGATCGACGGCACACAGACGTACCTCATCGGCAACGGCTACGCCCCCGTCTTCCGCGTCACCGACGGCAAGGGACAGGTCGCCTTCGAAGGGCCCGTGCCCTGCCTGATCGAGGACAAGGCCACCATGACCTCCGGCTGCGTGGTCAAGGCGCCCGACGCGCAGCCGTCGCAGCTCGGGTTCCTGCTGCGGTTCCTGCCGACGAGCGTGCCGCTCACCGACGGCACGTACGCCTCGGCGTTCCCCGGCAAGATCAACCCCGAGGTGCAGATACTCGGCGCGTTCTCCGGCGACCTCGGCATGCGCTCGGGCAAGCCGCAATCGGTCTACGAGCTGGCCGAGCCCGAGGTGATGCGCAAGCTCAAGCCGGTGCTCATGGGCTCCGACGCGCCCAAGCCGCTGGCCGTGGGCCAGTCGGTCGATCTGCCGGGCGGGCTGGGCAAGCTGGAGTTCACCGGCGTCAAGGAGTGGATCACGCTCCAGACGGCGTACGACCCGGGCCGCATGCCCGCGCTGCTGGCCGCCGCCACGGCGGTCGTCGCCATCGCGCTCTCGCTCATGATCCGCCGCCGCCGGGTGTTCGTCCGCGTCGGCCAGGGCCGGGTCGAGGTGGGCGGGCTGACCCGCACCGACAACTCCGCGCCGGGATTCGCCGAGGAGTTCGCCGACATCGTGAAGGTTCTATCAGCAGGAGAGAAGGATGTCCGCTGAACAACTCGCCGAGCTGAGCGACCTTTTCGTCGTCGCAGCCGTCCTGCTCTACGTCGTCGCCATGCTCGGATTCGCCATGGAACTGGCCTTCGGGCGGGCGCGGGCGGG
Source organism: Nonomuraea sp. NPDC052634 (assembly GCF_040678535.1). NCBI lineage: Bacteria > Bacillati > Actinomycetota > Actinomycetes > Streptosporangiales > Streptosporangiaceae > Nonomuraea > Nonomuraea sp. NPDC052634. The sequence goes on from NZ_JBFATY010000004.1 coordinate 329,742, forward strand.
CAGGGCCGCGAGCGAGCGGCGGGTCGAGTCCAGGCAGCCGGTCGCCGTCGGGGCGACGGCCGCGGGCCCCGCCGTGAGCACCGCCGTGAGCACCGCCGAGGTCTCCGCGACGGCCGGCGACGCTCCGGCATCGGCGGGCACCGCTGCTGAGACCGCCGTCTCCGGCGCTGAGGCGCCCGTGGAGACGCTGTCGGAGGGGCCCGAGTCCTCCGCACCGAGCTCGCCGCTCGCGGCCCGCGCGGGCGTCGTGGCGCTCGTGCTCGCCTGGATCGGCTGGGCGGCCAACCTCGCCGCCATCATCACCCGGGGCCTGGCCGTCGACCGGTGGCCGTGGGGCAACATGTACGAGTTCGTGGTCGCCATCTGCTTCGCCGCCGTGACCGCGTTCCTCGTCACCCAGATCCGCGTCAACGTGCGCTTCCTCGGCGCGTTCGTCATGGTGACCGCGGCGCTCGGCCTGGGCCTTGCGGTCAAGGTGTTCTACACCGCGGCGGGGCCGGTCGTGCCGGCGCTCAACTCGTACTGGATCGCGATCCACGTGACCGCCGCGATCATCGCGAGCGGGCTGTTCACCCTGGCCGGTGTCGCGGGCGTGCTCTATCTGGTGCGCGGCGACGGCCTGTCGCGGCTGCCGTCGCGCGAGGTGCTGGACAAGGCGGTCCACCGGGCGGTCATCTTCGCCTTCCCGCTGTGGACGTTCGCCGTCATCGCCGGTGCCCTGTGGGCCGACCGGGCGTGGGGCCGCTATTGGGGATGGGACCCGAAGGAGGTCTGGTCCTTCATCACGTGGGTGGCCTACGCCGCCTATCTGCACGCCAAAGCGACGGCCGGGTGGAGGGGCAGGGCTGCGGTGATCGTGCAGCTCGTGGCGTTCGGCTGCCTGCTGTTCAACCTGATCGGCGTCAACATCTTCATCGACGGCCTGCACAGTTACGCGGACGTCGACTAGACGCTGAAGGCCCGGATCCGGGCGCGCCGATCAGGAGACGTCGTCGCCGCGCATCCGCCGCTCGAGCTCGCGCAGGAACTCGGGGTCGTCGTCCGGGCCCTTCGGCGCGCCCGGACCGGGGGTGACGGGCCGCGCGGCGCGGGGCACGCGCGGACGGCCGCGCGCCATCCACACCAGCCCGCCCAGCAGCGGGATGAGCACCACGACGAGGATCCAGAGGGGTTTTGGTACGTTCCTAACCTCGTCTTCCGGTGTCGTGACGACGTCGAAAAGCGAGAAGAGCCAGAAGGCCAGCAGAGCCAGGCCGATAACAACACCTGCCATGACCCGAACTGTAAGCCATGTTGAGACGTGATCGTGCTGCCTGATGTCCCATTTCGGGTGACTAGCGGAAGATCTGCGTCGTACCGTGGAAGCCGATGCGGCGGTGTCCACGGGGCTCCGAGGGGCGTTGATGAGAGGTGCGATGGCGTTTTCTCACGACAAGAGCTCCAATGACCGAGGACGGCATCGGCGCGGGCGATGGTGGCGGCGCGGATCGTATTTGTTCTCCCGGCGTAAGGAGGCGCCGCCCGACGCCGACAGGTCGCTCTGGCGCGACGTCCGCGAGCGGGCCCAGGACCGGCGCGAACGGCGTAAAGAGCTGAAGAAGGCCGAGCGCGGTCATCCGCCCGGTGGCGGCGAGCAGAGGCTGGACCGGCCGTTGTGGCCGGGCGCGGACGATCCGGCGGCGCAGAGCCCGTCAGGGGCCGCCTGGGACGCTTTCGCGGTACGCGAGCGCGCGGAGCGGCTGCCCGCCGCCGTCGTTGTCGAGCGGCCCCGCTACACCTGGGACGACTTCGAACTGCCCGACCGGCCGCTGAGAGCCCGGCCCAACCGCCCCGACCAGCCGTCGCTCGGCGACGGCCTGCGCCACTGCGGGGCCCTTGAGAAGATCCTGCACCGCCAGTGGGACGCCAGGTACGGCCCGCCGCCCGTGGAGGTGGTGCGCGCCGTCGAGAGCCTGGCCAGGCTCCCCGACCGGCTCAAAGAGCTGCTCGCCGACGGCCTTGAGGGCATCTACCTCGGCCCCGGCGGAGTGCCCGACCTCGACGACATGGGCTACTTACGCGGCGCCCCGCTCCCGTCGGGGCGCGCGACCTGGGACATCTGCGCGGGCGCGTACGGCGACAAGAAGATCGTCGTCGGAGACCGCCCCTCGCCCACTCCCGACGTGATGATGCACGAGGTGGGCCACGCGATCGACGACGTGGACTCGCCGCACGGCGAATGGGTGTCGGACTCGCCGGAGTTCATGAGACTGTACGAGGCGGCGCTGCCGCTGCTGACCTCCACTTTCCACCGGCAGGGAGGCGGGCTGGGCCGCAAGGAGTTCTTCGCCGACGCCTTCGCCGCCATCGCCTCCCGTCAGCGTCCGGCCCTCGTGGACATGCTCGGCGGTGACACGCGGATGGCGCTCGACATCATGCTGTTCTTCAACCGGCGCTACGGAATCTAGGTGATCGGCCATGTACGTCATCCGGCTCGCGGACGGGACGTTGCGCGTACCGCAGAGCCTGACCAGCCAGGACGGGCGCTTGATCGGTAACGCGTACGTGGAGGTCCAGCCCGGTGACCCCGAGTACGAGCAGTGGCTGGCCGAGTCGCTGACGGAGGAGGAGGCGGAGCTGCGCCGCCGGCGTTGGGCAGAGGAGAACGACGAGCTCGAGCGGGAGTTCCTCGCCTACAAGGCACGGCAGGAGGACACCTGAGCACCCGTGATCGCGTACTTGGCTTCAGGCGCCCGCGAGGGGTACGGACAGGCGCCAGCCACGGTCGGCGGTTGGCGCCGCCCCAGTGCCTTCCCGCACGAGAAGTGTCGGCGGGAGTGCACGCGAACAGTGGGTTCCGCCAGCGGTGATCCTGGCGGGACGGACCACCTGTGTAGCGGTCCATCGTGCAGGATCACCGACTTGACGGAACGTCAGACGCGCGGGGACTCACCTGCTGGCCTGTCGGCCGTAAGAACGTCCTCGCCTCGGAGAAGGGCGTGGACTTCCGACTCGCGGAAGCGCCGGTGCCCTCCGGGGGTGCGGATACTGCTGATGCGGCCTGCCGCTGCCCAGCGTGTAACCGTCTTTGGGTCTACCCGGAAGAGGGCGGCAACCTCTCCTGGGGTCAGCAGACGCTCGCTGCTACTCTCCACCAATCTCTCCCCCTCGCATCCCGCTTCCTGCCAGCGGGCGGACAGGTAACCAGTGTGTCGAGCGAAGCCTGATTTATCCGTGGTTTTCTACAAAGATCACGGGTTGTTATCAGCTGACTGCCCGATTGTTATATGATAGAGCCTCTTTGGGGCTCTCGTGGGTGTTTCTTTACGAAACTCCCTAACTGGGAACAGTAGCAGTGCTCGCGTCCCATGCGAAGAGCGAGCGCTGCACAGGTCCGAGTAACCTCGAACCTGTGCGTCCCGTTCTCGTTTACACCGCGTCGCGGATCGGCCTGTTTCTCGTGACCTTGGGTGTGCTCTTCCTGCTCGGACTGTCAAACCCGCTGGCGCTGATCGTCGCCTCTTTCGTGATCAGCGGCATAGCGAGCTACGTGTTGCTGTCCAAGCAGCGAGACGCCATGAGCGAACGTCTCAGCGCAAGGCTCGAGCGGCCGAAGTCGCAGGACGACTAGGGCAGGGGGAACATGCCAATCCGGGCATGGTACTCCCGTCCGAGTCTGGTTGTGTCGCTACCCACAAGTAGTCCGGTGCTGTGGGCGTAAAACGCCTTCACACCGATCCCGCGCTCGCGCGTCGGATTCCAACTGAGGGCCTTTCCGGTACGCGGATGAATGGCTCCGATGCCGGGCCGCGACACCGCGCCGGGGCCGGCCGAGTCGCGGCCCTGCGGATTGTCCAGCCAGCGCTGGTGCCCGCCCACATAGACGGCCGCGCCGGTCACCGCCACGGAGTACAGAGAATCTCCGCCTGTGCTGTTGACCCAGGTGGGCTTGACGTTCGAGCCCTTGGCATAGGTCTCGAACCGCGCTGCTGTGTCACATATCCCGCCCTTTGGGCCTCCCGTGGTGACGACCACGAAATAGCGCCCGTCGGGGGAGAAGTCGAGACCTCTGACGTAGGAGGGAAACGCGGTGGCGCAGCGGCGCGCGTACGTGGAAGTGCGCCACGCGGCGACCTTCGCCGTCCGCCGGCCGATGTCGATAAGCCCGACCTGGGGCCGCGAATGGCCGTCGAGCGTGGTGAACGTGCCGTCCACCAGCAGCCGGTCCCGGCTGACGGCCAGCGCGTGCACCTTCACCCGCGCCGTCAGCGGGTCGCCCGGCGTGACCGTGAAGCCCGGGTCGGCCGCGCCGGTCGTGGCGTCGAGCCTGGCCAGCGCGGTGCGCGGGCTGACGAAGTCGCCGCCCACGTAGAGCTGGGAGCCGTGCCTGGCGAGCGTGCTCACCATGCCGCCGCCGATGCGCGGCTCGAAGCCGGGCACGAGCGCGCCGTCGGAGAGCCGCAGCCTGGCCAGGCCGCGGGCCCGCTGGTGGTCGATGCCGTGGAACTCGCCGCCGACGTAGACGGTGCCGCCGTCGCCGGCCGCGAGCCCGTACACCGGGCCCGCCACGCTGGGCGCGAAGTCCGGCAGGACGCGCCCGGTGTGCAGGTCGTAGGCGAACAGGTTGGACCGCGGGTACGTCGTACGCCGGCCTGCGTCGCTCACTTCGCTGAACGAGCCGCCGACGACGACGGTGCGGCCCACCACCGTGATCGCGTTGACGATGCCGTCGAGCACGTGAGGTGTGGTGTCGACCGGGTCGGCCGAGACCACGCGCGGGTGCGCGACGGGGGAGGCCGCCGCCGCGCCCGCGTGCGCGACGGCGGACGAGCTGAGGATCGCCGCAAGGGCGACACGGGCAAACATTCGCCAATATTTAGCAGACGCACGGTAATCAAGTTGCTACTTTCCGTCGAATATCCTGATGGCCATAGGGTGTGGGCATGACGCGCGCTCAGTTGGACAAGAGGCCGGACGAGGTCGCCGCGATGTTCGATCGCACCGCCCGGCGCTACGACCTGGTGAATGACGTGATCTCCCTCGGGCAGGTCAGGGCTTGGCGCAAGGCGGTGGCCCGCGCCGTGGACGCCGGCCCCGGTGAGCTGGTGCTCGACCTGGGCGCGGGCACGGGCACGTCGACCGACGCGTTCACCACGCTCGGCGCGCGGGCGATCGCCTCCGACTTCTCGCTCGGCATGCTGCGCACGGGGGTGCGGCGGCACGGCGGCAACGCGCTGTCGGGGCCCGGAGTGCCGTTCATCGCGGGTGACGCGCTGCGCCTGCCGTTCGCCGACAACGTCTTCGACGCGGTGACGATCTCCGTGGCGCTGCGCAACGTGCACGACACCGGGCAGGCGCTGCGCGAGATGCTGCGGGTGGCCAAGCCCGGCGGCCGGCTGGTGATCCTCGAGTTCTCCCACGTCACCGTGCCGGGCTTCGATCTGATCTACCGCGAATACCTGATGCGGCTGCTGCCCAAGGTGGCCAAGGTGTTCGGCTCCAATGACGACTCCTACGAATACCTGGCCGAGTCGATCCGCGACTGGCCCGACCAGCGCACGCTTGCGCGGACGATCCAGGAGGCCGGTTGGGAACGCGTGGCCTGGCGCAACCTCACCATGGGCATCGTCGCCATGCACCGCGGATTCAAGCCCGCCTGAGCATTGGGCCCCGGGGCCGCGGCGGCGCTCATTTTCGTCATCGGCTCGCGTCTGACGAAAACCTCAATTCCGCCCGGCCCGATTTGCCGCTCGGGGGTCGCGCCACGGGATGTTCACCGGATGCGACCCTCGGTCATTTTCCGGGCCGATTATGGTCATCGTTCACCCCGCGCGTATGGCCGCCGTCGCGGCGGGGCGCGGAATGCGCGCGGCGGGATTTCGGACCCGCGCGAGCGCGCCCAGGAGGCGTATCGCGCGGTCGCGGCGCGCGGAAGTCTCAGGAGCGCATCGCTCACGGGACCGCCCGCGAGCCGTCGTGAGCTTGACTGCTAGCGTGACGATCATGACTGTGCTGCCCCAGGCGACACGCCGTCCCCTTGGATCACGGAACAGTACCCCGACTGCCACTATGTGTACGAAAAGCAGTAGACTGCGGGCCGGTAAGTTTGTGAAGGGGTTCACAAAGGAACGAAGGCGCGCCACCCCATGGCCTTCGAGCGTGTGTAGGGACAGGACAGTCCAGTGACCGTGCCAACAGCCACCCATCGAGCGCAGGAGCTCGTCGCGCGTGCGCACAGCCGACGAGTGGCGAAGCGGGCGCGATCATGAGCGACGCCGACGTCATCGTCGTGGGCGCCGGCCCCGCCGGCTCCGCCACCGCCTTCTATCTCGCGCAGGCCGGCCTCGACGTATTGCTCCTGGAGAAGACCAGGTTCCCCCGCGAGAAGGTCTGCGGCGACGGCCTGACCCCGCGCGCCGTCAAGCAGCTCCAGAACATGGGCATCGACATCGACGCCCCCGGCTGGATCAGGAACAAGGGCCTGCGCGTGGTCGGCGGCGGCCTGCGCTTCGAGCTCGACTGGCCCAAGCTGGAGCGCTTCCCCGACTTCGGCCTCGTGCGCACCCGGCAGGACTTCGACCAGATCGTCGCCGCCAACGCGGTCAAGCACGGCGTACGCCTGATGGAAGGCGTCACCGTCACCGGCCCCGTGCTCGACGACCGCAGCGGCCACATCGTCGGCGTCACCACCAAGGACGGCCGCGAGTTCCGCAGCCCTGTGGTCGTCGCCGCCGACGGCAACAGCACCCGCCTGGCCATCGGCATGGGCCTGCACAAGCGCGAAGACCGCCCCATGGGCGTGGCCGTGCGCACCTACTTCGAAAGCCCCCGCCACGACGACGACTACCTCGAGACCTGGCTCGAGCTCTGGGACGGCGACACGCTGCTGCCCGGCTACGGCTGGGTGTTCGGCGTGGGCGACGGCACCTCCAACGTCGGCCTGGGCCTGCTCAACACCAGCGCCCAGTTCAAGCACATCGACTACCGCGACCTGCTGCGCCGCTGGTGCCGCTCGATGCCCGAGGAATGGGGCTTCACCGAGGAGAACATGACGGGCCCGATCCGCGGCGCCGCGCTCCCGATGGCGTTCAACCGCCAGCCCCACTACACGCGCGGTCTGGTGCTCGTGGGAGACTCGGGCGGGTCGATCAACCCGTTCAACGGCGAGGGCATCGCCTACGCCATGGAGACCGGCGAGATCGCCGCGGAGATCATCGCGAAGGCCCTCAGGGAGGCCACCCCCGCACAGCGGGAGCGGACCCTGCGGACCTATCCTCGGGTGCTGAAGGACGCCTACGGGGGTTACTTCACGCTGGGCAGATGGTTCGTCGATGCCATCGGCAAGCCCGGCGTGATGAGCTTCGGCACCAGGCACGGGCTGCCTCACCCGAGGCTGATGCGCTTCGCGCTCAAACTCCTTGGTAATCTCACCGACCGGCGAGGCGATGCGTCGGACATGATCATCAACGCACTCTCGAAGGTCGCGCCACCAGCATGAATCTCAGAATCACCAGATCCCGCTGCGCGCCCGCGCGCGCGGCGACTCCAGAGGAGGCGTAGCGATGGACCTTTACGTGCCCATCCTGGTGCTCGCCGTCATCGCGGGGGGCTTCGCGATCTTCTCGGTCGCCATCGCTCCCTTCACCGGTCCCAAGCGCTGGAACCGCGCCAAGCTCGACGCCTACGAATGCGGCATCGAGCCGACGCCCCAGCCGGTCGGCGGTGGGCGGTTCCCGCTCAAGTACATGGTCACGGCGATGCTCTTCATCGTCTTCGACATCGAGATCATCTTCCTTTACCCGTGGGCCGTCTCGTTCGCGCCGCAGACGAACGACATCGGCCGCGTGGCCACCTCGGGACTCGGCCTGTTCGCGCTCGTCGAGATGCTGCTGTTCATCGTCACCGTGCTCGTCGCCTACGCGTACGTGTGGCGCCGCAAGGGTCTGGACTGGGACTGAAAATGGGACTTGAAGAGAAACTCCCCAGCGGGTTCATCCTCAGCACGGTCGAAGCGGCCGCCGGATGGGCGCGTAAGAACTCCGTATGGCCGGCGACCTTCGGCCTCGCGTGTTGCGCCATCGAGCTGATGGCCACCGGTGGCCCCCACTACGACCTGGCGCGCTTCGGTATGGAGCGCGCTTCGGCATCTCCCCGCCAGGCCGACCTGATGATCGTGGCCGGCCGCGTGTCGCAGAAGATGGCGCCCGTGCTGCGCCAGATCTACGACCAGATGGCCGAGCCGAAGTGGGTCATCTCCATGGGCGTGTGCGCCTCCAGCGGCGGCATGTTCAACAACTACGCCATCGTGCAGGGCGTCGACCACATCGTGCCGGTCGACATCTACCTGCCCGGCTGCCCGCCGCGGCCGGAGATGCTCATCGACGCGATCGTCAAGCTGCACGACAAGATCCAGAACATGAAGTTCGGCGCGCACCGCGCCAAGCAGATCGACGAGCTCGAACTGCAGGCGCTGCGCACGCTGCCGCTGATCGACCAGGGAGCCTCGAAGTGACCTCGCCCGACAACCTCCCCGAGGTCCCGGACGCACAGGTCCCCGAGGCGCCGGCGCCCCAGGAGGCGCCGATCGCCCGCCGGGGCATGTTCGGCGCCAAGGACTCGGGTGACACCTCCGGCTACGGCGGCCTCGTCGTACGCCGCCCGCCGCAGATCTCCACGCCCCGCCCGTACGGCGGCTACTTCGACGAGATCGTCGACGCGCTGGCGCTCGACGACGCCATCGAGCGCGTGGTCGTCGACCGCGGCGAGCTGACCCTGCACATCAAGCGGGAGCGGCTGGTCGAGGTCTGCCAGAAGCTGCGCGACGACCCGGCCCTGCGCTTCGAGCTCTCGCTCGGCGTGTCCGGCGTGCACTACCCGCACCTGAAGGGCGAGGAGCTGCACGCGGTCTACCACCTGTGCTCGATCACCCACAACCGGCGTGTGCGCCTCGAGGTGAGCTGCCCGGACGACGACCCGCACATTCCATCGACGGTCAGCGTTTACCCTGGTCACGACTGGCATGAGCGGGAGACGTACGACTTCTTCGGGATCATCTTCGACGGTCACCCCGCGCTCACCCGGATCATGATGCCGGACGACTGGGACGGCCATCCCCAGCGGAAGGACTACCCGCTCGGCGGCATCCCGGTCGAATACCGCGGCGCCACCATCCCGTCGCCCGACCACAGGAGGAGCTACTCATGAGCACCGCTTATGACGAGGCGACCGAGGGCAAGGTCTATTCGGTCAACGGCGCCGACTGGGACCAGGTCGTCTCCGGCGTGCGCGAGTCCGAGGAAGAGCGCCTGGTCGTCAACATGGGCCCGCAGCACCCGTCCACCCACGGCGTGCTCCGGCTGGTGCTGACGCTCGACGGCGAGACGGTGACCGAGGCCCGCAGCGTCATCGGCTACCTGCACACCGGCATCGAGAAGAACATGGAGTTCAGGACGTGGACCCAGGGGACCACGTTCGTCACTCGCATGGACTATCTCTCGCCGATCTTCAACGAGACGGCCTACTGCCTGGGCGTGGAGAAGCTGCTCGGCATCGAGGATCGCATCCCTGAGCGGGCGCAGGCGATCCGCGTGATGATGATGGAGCTCAACCGCATCTCCTCGCACCTGGTCGCGATGGGCACGTTCGGCATGGAGCTGGGCGCGACCACGCCGTTCCTCTTCGGCTACCGCGACCGCGAGATGGTGATGGACCTGTTCGAGTACATCACCGGTCTGCGGATGAACCACGCCTACATCCGGCCGGGCGGCGTCAGCGTCGACCTGCCGGCGGGCGCGGTCGACAAGGTCGGCGAGTTCCTCAAGGAGATGCCCAAGCGGATCAAGGACATCCGCAAGCTCCTCGACGAGAACCCCGTCTACCTGCGCCGCACCCAGGACGTCGCCTACCTCGACCTGACCGGCTGCATGGCGCTCGGCGTCACCGGCCCCATCCTGCGCGCCGCCGGTCTCCCGTGGGACCTGCGCAAGGCGCAGCCCTACTGCGGTTACGAGACCTACGAGTTCGAGGTCGCCACCGAGCGCGGTTGCGACGTCTACTCGCGCTACCTCGTCCGCATGAAGGAGATGGAGGAGTCGCTCAAGATCATTGAGCAGGCTCTCGACCGCATCGCCGGCCCGCTCAAGGGCGACCCGGTGATGATCGAGGACAAGAAGATCGGCTGGCCCGCGCAGCTCGCGCTCGGCCCCGACGGGTTCGGCAACTCGCCCGACCACATCGCCCACATCATGGGCACCTCCATGGAGGCCCTCATCCACCACTTCAAGCTGGTGACCGAGGGCTTCAGGGTGCCGGCCGGGCAGGCGTACGCCAGCATCGAGTCGCCCAAGGGCGAGCTGGGCGCCCACGTGGTCAGCGACGGCGGCACCCGGCCCTACCGCGTGCACTTCCGCGAGCCGTCCTTCTGCAACCTGCAGAGCTTCCCCGCCATGGCGGAGGGCGGCCAGGTCGCGGACGTGATCGCCGCGGTCGCTTCTATCGACCCCGTCATGGGAGGTGTGGACCGGTGACTTATTCACCGGAAGTCCGTGAGCGTCTGGAGCGGGACGCCAAGGAGATCATCGGGCGCTACCCCAAGACCCGCTCCGCCCTGCTGCCGCTGCTCCACCTCGTGCAGTCCGAGGACGGCTACGTCTCCGACGACGGGCAGGAGTTCTGCGCCGAGATGCTCGGCATCAGCAAGGCCGAGGTCACCGGCGTGGCGACCTTCTACACCATGTACAAGCGCAAGCCCGCCGGCGAATACCACGTCGGCGTGTGCATCAACGCGCTGTGCGCGGTCATGGGCGGCGACCAGATCTGGGAGGAGCTGTCGGAGCACGTCGGCGTCGGTCACGACGAGGCGACCCCCGACGGCAAGATCTCGCTGGAGCGCCTTGAGTGCAACGCGGCCTGCGACTTCGCCCCGGTCATGATGGTCAACTGGGAGTTCTTCGACAACCAGACTCCCGAATCGGCCAAGCAGCTCGTCGACGACCTGCGCGCCGGCAAGGAGGTGCGGCCCACCCGCGGTCCCAAGCGGCTGTGCACCTTCAAGGAGGCCTCGCGCGTGCTCGCCGGGCTGCCCGACGACCAGGCGGGCGAGGGCCCGTCGGCCGGGGAGCCCTCGCTTGAGGGCCTGAAGCTGGCCAAGGCCAAGGGATGGAAGGCCCCCGAAGCATGACGACGACTTTGACACCGGTCCTGACCGCGAACTGGGACCAGCCCAACTCCTTCACCATCGACGTCTACGGCGAGTACAAGGCGGCGAAGAAGGCGCTGGGCATGGACCCCGACGCCGTCATCCAGACCGTCAAGGACTCGGGCCTGCGCGGCCGCGGCGGCGCGGGCTTCCCCACCGGCATGAAGTGGGGCTTCATCCCGCAGGGCGACGGCAAGCCGCACTACCTCGTCGTCAACGCCGACGAGTCGGAGCCGGGCACCTGCAAGGACATCCCGCTGATGATGGCCAACCCGCACGCGCTGGTCGAGGGCATCATCATCACGTCGTACGCCATCCGCGCCAACCACGCCTTCATCTACGTGCGCGGCGAGGTGCTGCACGTCATCCGCCGGCTGCACGCGGCCGTGCGCGAGGCGTACGCCAAGGGCTACCTCGGCAAGGACATCTTCGGCTCCGGCTTCGACCTGGAGCTGGTGGTGCACAGCGGGGCGGGCGCCTACATCTGCGGCGAGGAGACGGCGCTGCTCGACTCGCTCGAGGGCTACAGAGGTCAACCCCGGCTCAAGCCTCCGTTCCCCGCCGTGGCGGGCCTGTACGCCTCGCCTACTGTGGTGAACAACGTCGAGTCGATCGCGAGTGTTCCCTCGATCATCGCGAACGGCGCCGACTGGTTCGCCGGCATGGGCACCGAGAAGTCCAAGGGCTTCGGCATCTTCTCGCTCAGCGGCCACGTCACCCGGCCCGGCCAGTACGAGGCTCCGCTCGGCATCACGCTGCGCGAGCTGCTCGACATGGCGGGCGGCATCCGCAAGGGTCACAAGATCAAGTTCTGGACCCCGGGCGGATCGTCCACGCCGATCTTCACAGAAGAGCACCTCGACGTGCCGCTCGACTTCGAAGGGGTCGGCGCCAAGGGCTCCATGCTCGGCACCCGGGCCCTGCAGATCTTCGACGAGACCACCTGCGTGGTCCGTACGGTGCTGCGCTGGACCGAGTTCTACGCCCACGAGTCCTGCGGCAAGTGCACGCCCTGCCGCGAGGGCACGTACTGGCTCAAGCAGGTGCTTGCGCGCCTGGAGAAGGGCCAGGGCACCGAGGACGACCTGGCCACGATCACCGACATCGCCGACAACATCCTGGGCCGCTCGTTCTGCGCGCTCGGCGATGGCGCGACCAGCCCGATTCACTCCTCGGTGAAGTACTTCCGCGATGAGTACCTCAAGCACTTCGAGATCGGCGGCTGCCCGTTCGACCCGAAGAAGTCCACTCTCTGGGGTGAGCAGTGACAGTCGTAGAGACCGAGACGAACCTGGTGACCCTGACCATCGACGGGTTCCAGGTCAGTGTTCCCAAGGGCACGTTGATCATCAGGGCCGCCGAGCTGCTGGGCATCCAGATCCCGAGGTTCTGTGACCACCCGCTGCTCGACCCGGCCGCCAACTGCCGGCAGTGCCTGGTCGAGATCCCCGACGCGGGCAACGGCCGTGGCTTCCCCAAGCCGCAGCCGTCGTGCGCGATCGAGGTCGCCGAGGGCATGGTGGTGTCGACCCAGCTCACCTCGCCGGTCGCCGAGAAGGCGCAGCGCGCGGCGATGGAGCTGCTGCTGATGAACCACCCGCTCGACTGCCCGGTCTGCGACAAGGGCGGCGAGTGCCCCCTGCAGAACCAGGCCATGTCCAACGGCCAGGGCGAGTCGAGGTTCCAGGAGCAGAAGCGCACCTTCCCCAAGCCGCTGGCGCTGTCCACGCAGGTGCTGCTCGACCGCGAGCGCTGCGTGCAGTGCGCGCGCTGCATCCGCTTCTCCGACCAGATCGCCGGTGACCCGCTCATCGAGTTCTTCGAGCGCGGGGCCAAGGAGCAGGTGCGAGTGGCCGACGGCCAGCCGTTCAACTCCTATTTCTCCGGCAACACCGTGCAGATCTGCCCGGTGGGCGCGCTGACCGGCGCCGCCTACCGGTTCCGCGCCCGCCCGTTCGACCTGGTCTCCACGCCGAGCGCGTGCGAGCACTGCGCCTCCGGGTGCAGCCTGCGCACCGACCACCGGCGCGGCCGGGTGACCCGCCGCCTGGCGGGCAACGACCCGCAGGTGAACGAGGAGTGGAACTGCGACAAGGGCCGCTGGGCGTTCACCTACGCGCAGCAGCCCGACCGCCTCAAGCAGCCGCTGGTCCGCAACGAGGAGGGCGTGCTGGTGCCCACCTCGTGGCCGGAGGCGCTGGAGATCGCCGCTCAGGGCCTGGCCAAGGCCCGCGGCAAGGCCGGTGTGCTGGTCGGCGGCCGTGTCACCGTCGAGGACGCCTACGCGTACGCGAAGTTCGCAAGGATCGCGCTCGGCACCAACGACGTCGACTTCCGCGCCAGGCCGCACTCGGCGGAGGAGGCGCAGTTCCTCGCCCACGCGGTGGCCGGCAAGGGCATCGAGATCAGCTACGCCGACCTGGAGAACGCGCCCCACGTGCTGCTCGTCGGGTTCGAGCCCGAGGAGGAGTCGCCGATCGTCTTCCTGCGCCTGCGCAAGGCGTGGCGGAAGAAGGGCCTGAAGATCTCCTCGATCGCGCCGTTCGCCTCCCCGGGCCTGGTGAAGATGGGCGGCACGCTCATCCGCACCGCTCCCGGCGCCGAGGCCGACGCGATCGGCGACCTGGTCGGCACCCTCGCCGAGGGCACGATCGTGCTGGCCGGCGAGCGCCTTGCCACCGTGCCCGGCGCGCTGTCCGCGCTCGTCCGCCTCGCCGCCGCCTCCGGCGCCAGGATCGCCTGGATCCCGCGCAGGGCCGGTGAGCGCGGCGCGGTCGAGGCCGGCGCGCTGCCCAACCTGCTGCCGATCGGCCGCCCGGTGGACGACGAGACCGCCAGGGCCGAGGTCGCCAGGGCGTGGAACGTCGCCTCGCTGCCCGCCACCCCGGGCCGCGACACCACCGCCATGCTGGCCGCCGCCCGCGACGGCGAGCTGGACGCGCTGGTCGTCGCCGGCGTCGACCCCTACGACCTGCCCGACCCCGCGGCGGCGCTCGACGCTCTCGAGCACACGCCGTTCATCGTCAGCCTGGAGATCCGCGCCAGCGCCGTCACCGACCGCGCGGACGTGGTCCTGCCCGTCGCCTCCGTCCAGGAGAAGGGCGGCACGTTCGTCAACTGGGAGGGCAGGGGCCGCTCGTTCGACGCGCCGCTGAAGGTGCCCGGCCTGCAGTCCGACATGGCCGTCATCGGCAACCTGGCCGACCGGATGGACGTGCACCTGGGCCTGCCCGACGCCAAGGCCGTCCGGCGCGAGCTCGCCGCGCTCGGCTCCTGGCGCGGCAGCCGGGTCAGCCCGCCCAACGCGCTGTCTCGCACGCCGGAGGTGCCGGAGGCGGGCCAGGCCCTGCTGGCCACCTGGCACCTGCTGCTCGACGAGGGCAGGCTGCAGGACGGCGAGCCGTACCTCGCGGGCACCGCCCGCCCCGCCGAAGCACTGATCTCGGGGACCACGGCCGCCGAGCTCGGCGTCGCGGACGGCGACAAGCTCGTCGTCGGCGACCCCGACAGCGGCACCGTGACCCTGCCGGTGCGCATCGCCGACCTGCCCGACCGCGTGGTCTGGGTGCCGGCGAACTCCGGCGGCTGCTCGGTCACGCGTGACCTGCGCGCGGTGGCCGGCGACATCGTCACCATCGGGAGCGCCTCATGACCCACGTTCTCGCGGCCGATCCCACCCTTGCCGACTTCGGCAAGGACCCGCTGTGGATCACGATCATCAAGGCCGTGATGCTGTTCGTCTTCCTGATGCTGAGCATCCTGTTCGGCGTCTGGTTCGAGCGCAAGCTGATCGCGCGGATGCAGCACCGCTACGGCCCCAACCGGGCCGGCAAGTTCGGTCTGCTGCAGTCCGTGGCCGACGGTCTGAAGATGGGCCTGAAGGAGGACATCTTCCCGCGGACCGTGGACAAGGTGCTCTACCTGCTGGCGCCGGTCATCATGGTGGTGCCGGCGTTCCTGGCCTTCTCGATCGTGCCGTTCGGGCCGATGGTCAACCTGTTCGGCGTGCAGACGCCGCTGCAGCTGGTGGACCTGCCGGTTGCGGTGCTGTTCATGCTGGCCATGGGCGCGGTCTCGGTCTACGGCGTGGTGCTGGCCGGGTGGTCGTCGCGCTCGCCGTACGCGCTGCTCGGCGGTCTGCGGTCGGCGGCCCAGGTGGTCTCCTACGAGATCGCGATGGGCCTGTCGTTCGTGGCGATCTTCCTGTTCGCCGGGACGCTGTCCACCTCCGAGATCGTCAGGGCGCAGGAGCAGACCTGGTTCGCGGTGCTGCTGATCCCGTCGTTCCTGGTCTACGTGGTCTGCATGTTCGGCGAGGCCGCGCGTATCCCGTTCGACCTTCCCGAGGGTGAGGGCGAGCTGGTCGGCGGTTTCCAGACCGAGTACTCCTCCTCGCTGAAGTTCGCCCTGATCATGATGGGCGAGTACCTGCACACCTTCACCGCCTCCGGCATCGCCGTGACGCTGTTCCTCGGCGGCTGGCGGGCCCCGGCGCCGATCACCACCTTCTGGGCGGGCGCCAATGAGGGCTGGTGGCCGGTGCTGTGGTTCTTCATCAAGTTCGTGCTGACGTTCTGCTTCATCGTCTGGGTGCGCGCCTCGCTGCCGCGCGTGCGTTACGACCAGCTGATGTCGCTGGGCTGGAAGGTGCTGATCCCGGTCAACCTGGCCTGGATCCTGCTGGTCGCGGCGGTGCGCAACGTCGTCGTCTACGAGGAGAGCCGCACGATCGGCATCGGGCTTGGCGCGGTCATCGTGATCGGCGCGCTGGCCATCTGGATGCGTTTCGACACCGTCAACCAGCGGCGCAAGGAGGAGAAGAAGGCGGAGGTGGAAGCCGAGTTCCAGCAACTGTCCGAGGAACCGGCGGCCGGTGGCTTCCCGGTGCCGCCGCTCGACCTGCCGCACTACCACGGGGTGCAGCACAAGGAGATTCCCAGTGGGACTAACTGACTGGCTGAACCCCGTCAAAGGCTTCGGGGTCACCTTCCACACGATGTTCAAGAAGCCCGTCACGACGAACTACCCGGAGGAGAAGAAGCCGACGGCTCCTCGCTTCCACGGGCGTCACCAGCTCAACCGCTGGCCTGACGGGCTGGAGAAATGCGTCGGGTGCGAGCTGTGCGCCTGGGCGTGTCCCGCCGACGCCATCTACGTCGAAGGCGCGGACAACACCGAGGAAGAGCGCTACTCGCCGGGCGAGCGCTACGGACGCACGTACCAGATCAACTATCTGCGGTGCATCCTGTGCGGCCTGTGCATCGAGGCCTGCCCGACCCGCGCGCTCACCATGACCAACGAGTACGAGCTCGCCGACACCAACCGCGAGAGCCTCATCTACACCAAGGAGATGCTGCTCGCGCCCCTCACGCAGGGCATGGAACAGCCGCCGCACCCCATGCGGCTCGGTGAGACCGAAGAGGACTACTACCGGCTGGGGCGGACCAATGGGTGAGACCATCACTTTCTGGGTGCTGGCCGTCGTCTCCGTCGGCGCCGCGCTCGGCATGGTCTTCAACCGCAAGGCCGTGTACTCCGCGCTGATGCTCGGCACCGTCATGCTGTGCCTGGCCGTCCTGTACGCCGTGCAGGACGCGCCGTTCCTGGCCGCGGTGCAGATCATCGTCTACACCGGCGCGATCATGATGCTGTTCCTGTTCGTGCTCATGCTCGTGGGCGTGGACTCGTCCGACTCGCTGGTCGAGACGATCAAGGGACAGCGCTTCTGGGCGATCATCGCCGGTGCGGGCTTCGCGACGCTGATCATCCTGGCCGCGGGCAACGCGATCTTCGCGCCTGAGGCGGGGCTGGCGGCGGCCACCGGTCAGGGCGGCTACATCCGCTCGATCGCGCTGCAGCTCTTCACCAAGTACGTGTTCCCGTTCGAGATCACCTCGGCGCTGCTGATCACGGCGGCGCTGGGCGCGATGGTGCTGGCGCACCGCGAGCGGGTCACGCAGAAGGCGACGCAGAAGGAGCTGTCCCGCGCCCGCTTCCGCGGCGACCACCCGTCGCCGCTGCCCGGCCCCGGCACCTACGCCAGGAGCAACGCCATCGACATGCCGGCGCTGCTGCCCGACGGGTCGGTGGCCGAGGCTTCGGTCAACCGCCACATCGCTCGCTACGACGTGGAGCACGGTCGCCTCCCGGACAACCCGAAGCTGGCTGAGGCGATCAAGCACGCGGCCGAGGAGAGCACGGCGCCGACCGAGGCCGAGCAGGACGCCGAGACCAATGAGGTGACCAAGTGACGACGCACTACCTCGTCCTGTCCGGCCTGCTGTTCGCGATCGGCGCCCTGGGCGTGCTGATCCGGCGTAACGCCATCGTGGTGTTCATGTGCGTCGAGCTCATGCTCAACGCCTGCAACCTCGCGTTCGTGACGTTCGCCCGGCAGGTGGGCAACCTTGAAGGCCAGATCATCGCGTTCTTCGTGATGGTGGTGGCCGCGGCCGAGGTCGTGGTCGGCCTGGCCATCATCGTGACGATCTTCCGAACCCGCAGGTCCGCGTCCGTCGACGACGCCAACCTGCTGAAGTACTAAGAGGTGACTGGTGGAATCTCAAATCGCTGAGATCGCCCAGCACACCGGTGGAGTGATCGGCAACGCCTGGCTGATGATCGCGTTTCCGCTCGTGGGCGCGTTCATCCTGCTGGTGTTCAACCGGTTCACCAACCGCTGGGGCCATCTGCTGGGCGTGGCCATGTCCCTCGCCTCGTTCGTCGTGGCGGTGCTGGCGTTCTTCGAGCTGATCGGGTTCGGGGAGGAGGAGCGCCGCCGGGCCGTGCACCTGTACGAGTTCATCCCCGGCATGGTCGACATGGGGCTCCTCATCGACCCCCTGTCCATCAGCTTCGCGCTGCTGATCACCGGTGTGGGCTCGCTGATCCACATCTACTCGATCGGCTACATGGCGCACGACGAGCACCGGCGCAGGTTCTTCTCCTACCTGAACCTGTTCGTCGCCGCGATGCTCCTGCTGGTGCTGGCCGACAACTACGTGGGACTGTTCATCGGCTGGGAGGGCGTCGGTCTGGCGTCGTACCTGCTGATCGGCTTCTGGCAATTCAAGCCGTCCGCGGCGACCGCGGCGAAGAAGGCGTTCGTCGTCAACCGCGTCGGTGACTTCGGCCTGCTGGTCGGCATGTTCATCATCTGGACGACGTTCGGCACCTTGACCTTCAAGGGCCTGGGCGAGCAGATCCAGCCCGGCCAGAGCGACGGCACGATGCTCGCCATCGGCCTGCTGCTGCTCCTCGGTGCCTGCGGTAAGTCGGCGCAGCTTCCGCTGCAGTCCTGGCTCCTCGACGCCATGGAGGGCCCGACCCCGGTCTCGGCCCTCATCCACGCCGCGACCATGGTCACCGCCGGTGTCTACCTGGTCGTTCGCTCGGGCGCGTTCTTCTTCCCCGAGGGCTCCGGCGCGGCGCTCGCCGTCGCCATCGTCGGCGCGGTCACGCTGCTCGCGGGTGCGATCATCGGTTGCGCGAAGGACGACATCAAGAAGGGCCTGGCCGGTTCGACGATGTCGCAGATCGGCTACATGATGCTCGGCGCGGGCCTCGGCCCGGCGGGCTACGCCTTCGCGATCGGCCACCTGATCACGCACGGCTTCTTCAAGGCCGACATGTTCCTCGGCGCCGGCTCGGTCATGCACGGCATGAACGACGAGGTGGACATGAGGAAGTTCGGCGGCCTGCGCAAGGTCATGCCGATCACCTTCGTGACGTTCTTCATCGGCTATCTGGCGATCATCGGCTTCCCGCTGCTGTCCGGTTACTTCACCAAGGACGGCATCATCGAGGCCGCTGTGCACCACGAGCCGATCCTCGGCTGGCTGGCCGTGCTCGGCGCGGGCGTCACCGGCTTCTACATGTCGCGGATGGTCTTCATGACCTTCTTCGGCGAGAAGCGCTGGGACAAGGAGGCGCACCCGCACGAGTCGCCGCTCGTGATGACGGTGCCGCTGATGATCCTGTCGCTCGGCTCCCTGGGCCTCGGTGCCTACCTGGTGCTCGGCGGCACGCTCTACAAGTTCCTCATCCCGGCGGTCGGCGGCAGCGTCGACGCGGTGCCGCACTTCGACCCGTTCAGCACGCCTGGCCTCGCCACGCTGGCGCTGGTCGCGGTCGGCGTCGTGTTCGCCTGGATGCGGTACGGCCGGGTCGAGGTGCCGTCGGTGCAGCCGCGCGGCAACTTCCTCACCACGTTCGCCCGGCGCGACCTGTACGGTGACGCGCTCAACGAGTCGCTCTTCATGCGTCCCGGCCAGTGGCTGACCCGCGTCGCGGTGTTCTTCGACAACCGCGGCATCGACGGGATCGTCAACGGCCTGGCGGCGGGCATCGGCGGCAGCTCCGGGCGCCTTCGGCGGATCCAGACCGGTTTCGCCAGAACGTACGCGCTGTCCATCCTGATCGGTGCCGCCCTGCTGACCGGCGCCCTGCTCCTCGTTGGGAACATCTGATGTCACCCTGGCTTCCGATACTCATGGCGGTGCCCGTGGTGGGCGCCATCGTGGTGGCCCTGCTTCCCAAGGGCAGTGACAAGCTGGCCAAGCAGGTCACCCTGCTGTTCTCGCTGGTGACGCTGGTCCTGACCGGCGTCATGGCCGCCGGGTTCGACCCCGACGGCGACCGCTTCCAGTTCACCGCCGCCTACAACTGGATCCCGAGCTTCGGCGTGAAGTTCGGGGTCGGCGTGGACGGCGTCGCGCTCGTGCTCATCGCGCTGTCGGTGGTGCTGGTGCCCATCGTGGTGCTGGCCTCCTGGCACGACGCCGACGGCGTCAAGACCGCCGACGGCACGGTGATCGCGCCCAAGCGCTCGGTGAAGACGTACTTCTCCCTGCTGCTGGTGCTGGAGACGATGATGATCGGCGTCTTCGCGGCGACCGACATCTTCCTCTTCTACGTCTTCTTCGAGGCGATGCTGATCCCGATGTACTTCATGATCGGGTCGTACGGCGGCGCCCAGCGGTCCTACGCGGCCGTCAAGTTCCTGCTGTACTCGCTCTTCGGCGGCCTGCTCATGCTGGTCGCGGTGATCGGCCTGTACGTCGTGGGCGGCAAGCAGTCCTTCATGTTCCCCGAGCTGATCGGGGCCATCCAGGACCCGGCCATGCAGAAGTGGCTGTTCGGCGGCTTCTTCATCGCGTTCGCCATCAAGGCGCCGCTGTGGCCGGTGCACACCTGGCTGCCCGACGCGGCCGCGCAGGCTCCGGCCGGCGCCGCGGTGCTGCTCGTGGGCGTGCTGGACAAGGTCGGCACGTTCGGCATGCTCCGCTTCTGCCTGGAGCTGTTCCCCGACGCGGCCAAGGCGTTCACGATGCCGATCGTCGTGCTGGCGGTCATCAGCATCATCTACGGCGCGATCGTCGCCATCGGCCAGACCGATATGAAGCGGCTCATCGCGTACACGTCGATCTCGCACTTCGGGTTCATCGTGCTCGGGGTGTTCGCCATGTCGGACGTCGCCCAGTCCGGCGCGGCGCTCTACATGGTCAACCACGGCTTCGCCACCGGTGCGCTGTTCCTGGCCGCAGGGTTCCTGATCGCACGGCGCGGCTCGCCGTTCATCGGGGACTACGGAGGCGTGCAGAAGGTCGCCCCGCTGCTCGCGGGCTTCTTCCTCATCGCCGGTCTCGCCGGTCTCTCGCTGCCGGGCCTGTCGTCCTTCGTCAGCGAGTTCATGGTCATGATCGGCACGTACTCCAGCCAGGCTCACGGGTCCGGCGCGCTGACCGCGGCCGCGATCATCTCCGCCGTGGCGGTGATCCTGGCGGCCGTCTACATCCTGTGGATGGTCCAGCGGGCTCTGAACGGGCCCACGGCCGAGCCGGTCAAGGCGTTCAAGGACCTGAACGCCCGCGAGGTCTGGGTGCTGGCTCCGCTGGTCGCCCTGATCATCGGGTTCGGCTTCTTCCCCAAGCCGCTGCTTGACGTGATCAACCCGTCAGTGCAACACACGCTGACCAACGTGAAGGTACCCACCTCCACCGTCGCTGAGAAGGGGACAGGCCAGTGAACCCCGCCATCGAAGCGCCGACGATCGAGTACGGCCTGCTGGCGCCGTTGCTGGTCGTCTTCGGCGCGGCCTGCATCGGCGTGCTCGTCGAGGCGTTCGCGCCGCGCTACCTGCGCAAGCCCATCCACGTGCCGCTCACCCTGCTGAGCATCGCCGGCGCGTTCGCGCTGGTGCTCGTGCAGGCGCTGCGCGGCGGAGTGCCCACCACGGCCGCCGCCATGGGCGCGCTGGCCGTGGACGGCCCGTCGCTGTTCATCTGGGGCGTCATCCTCGTCCTGTCGTTCGTCTGCGTGCTGCTCATCAACGACGAGGGTCACTTCGTGGCCTCCGCCGCGTCCGTGCCGGGCAGCCCGGAGGAGGAGCAGGCCGAGTCCCACGACAGCGGCACCGGCCACACCGAGGTCTACCCGCTGGTCCTGTTCGCGGTGGGCGGCATGCTGCTGTTCCCCGCCGCGCACGACCTGTTGATGATGTTCGTGGCCCTCGAGGTCATGTCGCTGCCGCTCTACCTGCTGTGCGGCCTGGCCCGCAGGCGGCGTCTCCTGTCCCAGGAGGCGTCCATGAAGTACTTCCTGCTGGGCGCGTTCTCCTCGGCGTTCTTCCTGTACGGCACCGCGATGATCTACGGCTTCGCGGGCACCGTCTCGCTGCCGGGCATCAACCAGGCCATGGCGGAGGGCAACGCGCTCGACCCGCTGCTGCTCATCGGGTTCGCGCTGCTCGGCGTGGGCCTGCTGTTCAAGATCGGTGCGGCGCCGTTCCAGGCGTGGAAGCCGGACGTCTACCAGGGCGCCCCGACGCCCGTCACCGCGCTCATGGCCTCCGGCACGCTGGTCGCCGCCGTCGGCGCCGTGCTGCGGGTCTTCTGGGTCGGCCTGGGCAACCTCGACTGGGAGTGGCGGCCGGTCATCTGGGCCGTCGCGGCGCTGACGATGATCGTCGGCTCGATCCTGGCGATCACCCAGACCGAGCTCAAGCGCATGCTGGCGTACTCGTCCATCGCGCACGCGGGCTTCCTGCTGGTCGGCGTGATGGCGACGTTCAGCGACGCGCAGCAGAACGCCGGCTCGCTCAAGGCGATCCTGTTCTACCTCGCGGTCTACGGCATCACCACGGTCGGCGCGTTCGCCATCCTGACCCTCGTCCGCGACCCGGGCGGCGAGGCGGGGCACCTGTCCCGCTGGGCCGGTCTCGGCAAGCGGTCGCCGATCCTGGCCGGCGTGTTCGCCTTCTTCCTGCTGGCCTTCGCCGGCATCCCGCTGACGAGCGGCTTCATGGGCAAGTACGCCGTGTTCGCCGCCGCGCTGAACAGCGGCACGAGCCCCGGCGACTCCATGGGCGGCTGGATGGCCGGCCTGGTCGTCGTTGGTGTGGTCGCCTCCGCGATCGCCGCGTTCTTCTACGTTCGCGTGATCGTGCTGATGTTCTTCAGCGAGCCGGCCGCCGACGGCCCGGCGATCGCGGTGCCGAGTATGGGGACCGTGGCCGTCATCGCCGTTTCGCTGCTGGTTACGGTAGGAGTGGGGCTCTACCCGGAGTCCATCCTCGGTGTTGCCAACGACGCTGCTAGCAGCCTGTTCATCAGATAAGGGGATCTCGTATGTCCGCGCCTCCCGTGGTTGACCTTCCCATCGAGGACGAGCGGTTGGCGCAGGACGTGGCCAACGGACTGGCCGCGGTCGAGAAGCTCCTGCGCTCGTCCGTCGAGAGCGAGGACGCCTTCGTCACGGAGGCGTCCAAGCACCTCATCGAGGCGGGCGGCAAGCGGTTCCGCACGTTGATGGTGCTGCTGGCCGCCCAGTTCGGCGATCCGTCGGCGCCGGGCGTGGTGCCCGGCGCCGTGGTCATCGAGCTGACCCACCTCGGCTCGCTCTACCACGACGACGTCATGGACGAGGCCCCGGTGCGCCGGGGCTCCCCGTCCGCCAACGCCCGGTGGGACAACACCGTGGCGATCCTCACCGGCGACTACCTGTTCGCCCAGGCGTCCGACATCCTGGCCGACCTCGGCCCCGAGCTGATCCGCATTCAGGCCCAGACGTTCTCCCGGCTCGTCCAGGGTCAGATCAGGGAGACGATCGGCCCGCGCAACGGCGAGGACCCGATCGCCCACTACCTCAGCGTCCTGTCCGACAAGACCGGCTCGCTGATCGCGGCGTCGGGGCGGTTCGGCGCGCTGCTGTCGGGCGCTCCCGCCGACGTCGAAGAGCGGCTCAGCCGCGCCTGCGAGGCCATCGGCGTGGCCTGGCAGCTCGGCGACGACCTGCTCGACGTCGCCTCTTCCGGTGCGCAGTCGGGCAAGACGCCCGGCACGGACCTCAAGGAGGGCATCAAGACCCTCCCCGTCCTGTACGCGCTCGCCGCTGGCGACAATCCCCGGCTGACGGAGCTGCTGTCGGGCCCGGTCCCCGAGGAACACCTCGAGGAGGCCCTGACCCTGCTCCGCGCCCACCCCGCCATGGACAAGGCGCGGGCCGAGCTGGTGGCCTGGGTGGACCGGGCGCGGGCCGACATCGCGGGCCTGCCCGGCATCCCGGCCAAGGACGCGTTCCTGGCGCTCTGCGACTACGTGGTCGAGCGCTCCGGCTGAGCCTGTACGGCGATGCGGCTCCGGGCGGTCTGACGGGCCGCCCGGATGCTGTCGTACGTGAAGATCGCCAGCGCCAGCCAGACGATCGAGAAGCCGATCCAGCGGCTCGGCGGCATGACCTCCTTGGCGATGAGCACGCCGCAGGCGAACTGCAGGATCGGCGCGATGTACTGCAGCAGGCCGATCGTGCTCAGCGGCACCCTGATGGCCGCGGCCCCGAAGCAGATGAGCGGCACGGCGGTGATGAGTCCGGCTGTGACCAGCAGCAGCGCGTGGCCCAGGCCCTCGTGGCCGAACGTGGCCGTCCCCGTGACCTGGAGCCAGGTCAGGTAGCCGAGCGCGGGCAGCAGCAGCACCAGGGTCTCCACGGCCAGGCTCTCGGTGGCCTCGACGTTCGCGCGCTTCTTGACCAGGCCGTACACGCCGAAGCTGAACGCCAGCGTCAGCGCCACCCACGGGGGCCTTCCGTAGTCGACGGTCAGCACCAGCACCGCCAGCGCGCCGAACCCGACCGCCGCCCACTGCAGCGGCCGCAGCCGCTCGCGCAGCAGCGCCACCCCGAACAGCACGTTGACCAGCGGGTTGATGAAGTAGCCGAGCGCGCTCTCCACGACGTGGCCGCTGTTGACCGCGTAGATGTAGGTGCCCCAGTTGACGGTCACGAAGATCGCCGCCAGCGTCAGCAGGCCGAGCTTGGCGGGCTGCCTGACCAGCTGTTTCACCCAGGACCAGTGCCGGCGTACGGCCAGCGCCATGGCGACCACGACGAGGGACCACACCATGCGGTGGGCGAGGATCTCGACGGCGCCGGACGGCTTGAGCAGTGGCCAGTAGAGGGGGAACAGGCCCCACATGGTGTAGGCGGCGACCCCGTAGAGGATGCCGCGCCGCGAGTCAGGCATGTACCCCAGTTTCGGGCATTACTACCTTTAAACACAAATTCTGTCCACTTAGTGGAAATGTGTAGACACTCTTAAGTGTTGGGGGGTGTGTAGTCTGGATCGAGAGCTCTCGGAGGTCGCTATGGGCTGGCTGTTCGGCAACAAGACATCGATGGTCCGACCCGAGGACGCCCTCCCGGGCCGCGCGGAGCAGATGCCCGTGCCCGCCCGCCACGTCGTCCTCGACGCGCCGCTGGCCCCGCCGTACCCCGAGGGTCTCCAGGTCGCCGACTTCGGCCTCGGCTGCTTCTGGGGCGCGGAGCGCATCTTCTGGCAGACGTCCGGCGTCTACACCACCGCGGTCGGCTACCAGGGCGGCTACACGCCCAACCCGACGTACGAGGAAGTCTGCACCGGGCGCACCGGCCACGCCGAGGTCGTCCGCGTCGTCTTCGACCCGGCCAAGATCTCGTACAAGCAGCTGCTGAAGGTGTTCTGGGAGGCGCACGACCCCACCCAGGGCATGCGCCAGGGCAACGACATCGGCACCCAGTACCGCTCGGCCATCTACTTCCACTCGCCTGAGCAGCAGGCGGCGGCGGAGGAGTCGCGGGAGTCGTACCAGCGGGTGCTGAAGGACGCCGGCTACGGCGACATCACCACGGAGATCGCCCCCGCCGGCCCGTTCTACTTCGCCGAGGAGTACCACCAGCAGTACCTGTACAAGGTGCCGAACGGATACTGCGGCATCGGCGGCACGGGCGTCGCCTGCCCCGTCGGCCTGACCACCGGTGAGGCGTGAGCCCGCGAAGGCAGCCTGATCTCTGGCCCTTGATCGCCCGGACTTTTGTCCTGGCCGCTCATGGGCCAGAGCCGTTTCCGGGCAGAAAGAGGGCCTGCAGCGCATCGGCTTGCGGGGCCTAGGGTTCTGGTGTGCTGCTTCAAGAGGTCAACGAACTCATCGCGTACGACGAGGACTTACGGATGGTCCCTGGAGACCGTGAGCGGCTCATCGCGCTCATCGACCCCGTACGCGCTCAAAACCCCTCTGACTATGCCACCCTGCGCGCGCTCGGGGTCGGGCTGCTCGTTCTCGGCGAGTACGGCGACGCGATCGGCCACCTCGGCCGCGCGCTCGACCTGGCGGACACGAGTCGCAGGCGGATCGCGGCGTCGCTGAATCTCGCCGACGCCTACCGGTATGCGGGTGATGCGGCGGGCGCGGAGACGGTGTGCCGGGCGATGCTCGCGCTCGCGAGGGAGGAAGCGCCGGAGATGCTGTCGTTCGCGCTTCAGCACCTGGGCAAGGCGCTCATCGATCTGGGGCGTCGGGAGGAGGCGCGTGAGGTGCTGGAGGAGGCTCTGGACCTGCGCGTGGCCGAAGGAGACCCCGAGCTGATCGCGAGTAGCCGAGCGGTCTTACGGCTGCTCGGCACCTCCTGATCGCCGGTGAACCGGCCTGGGCACTGTTCGGCCGTTCCGGCCGTCCCCGGCAAGGTGCCTGTCGGGTGATGCAACATTCCGGGAGGTCTGGGGCGTCACAGACGGGATGAACAGAGGATCCTCGCGCGTGAACGGCCCACCGGAGTTAGCGGACTTCGTCACCCAACGTGGGCATGCGTTGTTCCGCTATGCGTACATGCTCACCGGCAATCCGCACGATGCCGCCGACCTGGTGCAGGAGGCGGTGGTGCGGTTGCGCGGCTCGTGGTCGCGCGTGCGGCGCAAGCACAACCCCGAGAGCTACGTCAAAACCACGATCACCCGGCTGCACATCTCCGTCTGGCGGCGGCGAAGGCGCGAACACCTGGTGTGGGAGGTGCCCGAACAGGCTCATGCGGAGGCGGAGTCGCTGGACCTGTGGGACGAGCTGACCAAGCTGCCCAAGCGTCAGCGTGCCGTACTCGTCCTGCGTTACTACGAGGACCGTTCGGATGCCGAGATCGCCGAGATGCTCGGCATCTCTCCGGGAACCGTGCGGAGCCAGGCGTCCCGCGCGCTGGACAAGCTTCGCGACGCCGTCGGCCAGCTGAGGAGCCTGCGATGAACGACGTTGAAGAGCTGTTGCGCCGTACGTTCGCCCGCGCGGAGGCTCGGATGCCGGAGATGCCGCCGGATCTGCTGCGCCAGGCGGTCGAGTCGCCGGGCCGGCGCAGACGGCCGATCCTGGTGCTGGCGAGTGTGGCGGCGGCCACCGGGCTCGTGATCTTGGTCATGTCGGTGCTGGTGTGGCGGGCGCCCGAGCCGCAGCCGGCCGTGTCGCCGCAGCCCGTGCCCGCAGAGACGGTGACGCAGACCCCGCGTGCGCAGAAGCAGAAGCCGCGGACCGTGGAGAAAATCGCGCCGCCGGTGGAGCAGGCGCTGGCCTCGGCGGTCGCGGTGGTGCCGATGAAGGTGCCGAACGGCAAGGACTTCACGCCGAAGGCGTTCCTCGACGAGCGCACCTTGCTCGGATACGTGGCGAAGAAGGGGTACGATCCCGCGCCCGAGTGGTGGTCTTACAGACTGGATTCGCGGACCTTCAAGCGCCTTGCCGTACTCGACTATGCGGTCGCGCCGGTGCAGACACCGGCGGTGGGTGAGGAATCGATTGCCTGGTTCAAGATCAAGGATGAGAACGTCCAGATCCTCACCATCCCGGTGACCGGGGGCACGCCCCGCCGGGTGGTCTCGTTCCCCGCCGAGCGTGACGTGGACAAGGTGAACGGCGACACCGTCCACGGTGTCCGGCTGGCCATCGGAGACGGCAAGATCTTCTGGTCGTCGCTCAAGTCGGGCAGTGTGCATCATGTTCCGTTGTCGGGTGGCGAGCCGTCGTTCGTTCCGGATACGGAGGGGCTGTATCTCGTCCGCTGGCCCTGGGTGGGGCCATCCGACGAACGCCTGCGAGGCGTACGGAATCTGCTCAACCTCAGCACAGGGGAGCGGCCGGACGATCCCGCGCGGGCGGTGTGCGACGTGACGTGGTGCTTCACGGAGGACCAGGCGGTCCGCCGCGACGGTGGCAAGGCCGCGGACCTGCCGGGCCGGCACCCCCGGAGGATCGTGGGCGATCGCTTCGTCCTCCTCAGCCAGGTCGACGAGCAGGGGCGGAAGGCCGACGCGGTCTACGACATCGCCACGTCGCGGGTCGGCAGGCTGTACGTCCAGAGCAGGAGCAAACCCAATCCCACGCTCTACGTCGGCACGGACATGTTCCACTTCAGGCGTGGTGACACGTGGGTGGTCGTCCACAACTGACCCCACCGCTTCGTGAAACGGCGTCGCGGGCCCGGCCCGCGACGCCGCGCGGCTCAGCCGGCGACCGGCTTCGCGGGCGGGATCACCTCGCGGGTGATGCTCGGGCCCAGCCGGTGGAGCCGGGCGATGGCGACGGTGATGTCGTCGTGCGGAGGTGGCGTTGAACCAGCAGATGCTTCCTGTACAGAAGAATGTACAGTGGGGGTATGACTGTTCTGCACGACGCCACTGAGTTGAGCGTCACAGAGGCGGCCAAGCGAGGCGTTGCCCGTCTGGTGGCTGATGCGGAGCATGGGACCGATCTGGTGGTCACTCGCCGGCATCAACCTGTGGCGGCCGTGGTGAGCATCCGCCGGCTCAACGAGTTGGAGGAGGCCGCTGCTGATCTTCGTGATCTGGCGCTGGTGCTTGCCCGGTCGGTCACGGATACAGGAGAGCGGATCGCGCTCGACGATGTGCTCGCCGCTTTCGGGCACACTCGCGAGTCTCTGGCTGCTCTCCCGGACGATGAGTGAGCCGTGTCCGACGTCGTCTTCACGGCGCAGGCGGTCGACGATCTTCGGCGCATCGGCCCGGACGCGGTGCCCACGATTCTCAAGAAGATCCTCCTATTGCTGGACAACCCTGAAGCCGGTTATCCGCTGGGCGGAGAGCTGACCGGTTTTCGGAAGCTGGTGGTCGGCCGCAACACTTGGCGCGTCGTTTATCGCATCACCGAGGACAAGTCGGTGGAGATTTGCGAAGTGTGGGCTGTCGGTGAGCGGGCCGACGCGGAAGTGTACGCGGAAGCGACGGCAAGGATCCGCCAGGCGGGAACGGACCGTCCTGAGGTCGTGCAGCTCGGCCAGGTCATTGAACGTCTTGGTGCGCTGGTAGCGGACATCCGCGTGCAGAAGGCTGCTCCTAGGGAACCGGTCCCTGATTGGCTCGCGGACCGGTTGATCTACACCGTTGGAATGACGCGTGAGGATGTTGCTGCTCTTGATCTCCAAGAGGCGGTCGACAAGTGGGCTGAATACCGCTCCAAGCCTCAATAGGTCGTTCGCAGCACGCGGAGTCGCTCGTTCGAAGCGGTGAATTCAGCGCTCGCGCCTCGGCCGCCGTCCGGGGCCCGCGTGTAACGGGAAGGGCCCGGGCGCCGGGTTCGCGTCAGAGGTCGATGACGACCTTGCCGCGTACGTGCCGGCCGGCCTGGAGTTCGGCGGCGCGGCGGATCTCCGCGATCGGGAACGTCGCCGCGATCGGCACCCGGAGCCGGCCCGATGCGACCAGGCGGGCGATCTCGATGAGGTCGCCCGGGGTGGCGTTGGCGCCGTTGGCCGCCGGTACGCCGTCCACCTGTGCGGCGATGGTGCAGATGCGACCGTCCGGGACGCCGAGTTCGCGTGCGGCCTCCACGGTCTCCGTGCCGTGCAGGTCGAGGGCGGCGGTGATGCCGTCGGGGGCGAGGGCTCGTACGCGGTCGGCCAGGCCGTCGCCGTACGCGACCGGCTCGGCTCCGAGGTCGCGCAGGAAGCCGGCCGAGGCGGCGGAACCGGTGCCGATCACGCGCGCCCCCGCGATCCTGGCGAGCTGGACGGCGAACACCCCGACCCCGCCGCCCGCGCCGCCGATCAGCACGGTGTCGCCGGGGCCGGGGTCGATCACGGCGAGCGCGGCGGAGGCCGTACGTCCGGCGATCGTGAGCGTGGCGGCGGTGCGGTCGTCCACGCCGTCGGGAGTGTGGTGGGCCTCCTCGGCCGCCGTTCCCCCTGACAGGTCGATCACCACAAAGTCGGCGACCGCGCGGGACAGCGCGCCGCCGAACACCCGGTCGCCGGGCTCGAAGCCGGTCACCCCGTTGCCGACCTGGTCGATCACGCCCGCATAGTCGGTGCCGAACCCGGCGGGGAGGCTCAGGCCGAACCGGGCCGCGGTGCCCGCGTCGGCGGTCATGATCCAGTCCATCGGGTTGAGGCCGGCGGCGGTGACCCGTACGCGGATCTGCCCCGGTCCTGCCTGCGGTGCGGGGACGTCACGGACGTCGAGGACCTCGGGACCGCCCCACGCATCGAGCCGTACCGCCCTGCTCACGCCCGCCTGCGGTCGAACGCTCTGTGCCACGCCTGTCTCCTCGGATCAAGGGAGCGCTCCGGAAAGTGGACTATGCTCCGTTTCCGTGCGTGACCCTAACACAACCGGAGCGCGATCCGTTTTGTCGGAACGCGCACCGCGAGCCGACGCTGCCCGCAACCGGGACCAGTTGCTCGCGGTGGCGACCCGGATGTTCATGTCGGCCGAGGCCGAGCCGTCGATGCGCGCCATCGCCCGCGAGGCCGGAGTCGGCATCGCCACGCTCTACCGGCACTTCCCGACCCGCGAGTCGCTGGTGGACGCGGTCTACCGGGACCAGGTCGTACGGCTCACCACCGGCGCCCGCGACCTGCTCGGCGAACTGCCGCCCGCCGCGGCGATGCGGCGCTGGATGGACCTGTTCGGGGACTGGATCGCGACCAAGAACGGCATGCTCGACACGCTGCACGCGATGGTCGAATCGGGGGAGATCGCCCACGCGCAGACCAGGGCCGAGCTGCTCGCCGCCATCACCGAGATCCTCCAGGCCGGTCGCGCTGCGGGTGACCTCCGTTCCGACGTCGAAGCCGACGACATCGCCGCCGCGCTCATCGGCATCTTCACCGTGGCGCCCCGGGGCGTACACGAGGCCAAGGCCGCTCGCCTGCTCGACCTGCTGATGGACGGCCTGCGCCCCACCGGCCGGCCGGCCTGAGCCCCGACCGGTGCGGCCCTGGGCTCAGGACGGCCGGGCGGTGTTCCTCGCGGTGGCCCGGTCCAGGAGGATCAGCGGCACACTGATCGCGGCGAGTGCGGCGCCGATCAGACAGACCGAGGTGAGCGCGCCCCCACCGGCCAGCGGGACCGCCGCCAGCACGGGGGTGAGGCTGATGCCCAGCTGAAAGGCCGACACGGTGGTCGCCCCGGCGAGCGTCGGCGCGCCGACGGCGATGGCGAAGACGCGTCCGTACACGGCGGGGTTCAGCACGAACCCGGCGACGCCGAGCAGGAAGACCGCGGGCACCGCCGCCCAGACGTGCCGGATCGCAGCGGTCATCACGACCGACAGGATCACGATCGCCGCCGCCCCGGTGAGAAGCGCGAAGTGGGGACGCCGGTCGGAGATCCGGCCGCCGATGGACAACCCGGCGAAGGCGCCCACCCCGAACAGGGCGAGGACGGCCGGGATCCAGACCCCGGGGACGCGGGTGATGCCGGCGAGCATGGCGGCCAGATAGTTGTATGTGATCATGTACGCCGCGGTGGTCAGGATCGTGATCGCGTACACGCCCCAGAGCATCGGCCTGCGCATCGTGGCGAGCTCCCGCGCGACGCTGGGCTCGGCGGCCCGCCCGGCGCCCGGGGCGGCGGCGGGGATCCCGATGAGGCATCCGATGATCCCGGCCGCCGTGAGGACCACGATCGCCCAGAAACCGGTGCGCCATTCGATGAGATGGCCGAGCAGCGTGCCCGCGGGACCGCCGGCCACCATCGCCACGCTCAGCCCGCTGACCACGACCCCGGAGGCGCGCGCGGTGCGGTCCGGCGTCACCAGGCTGATCGCGGTCACGGACGCGACGGCGAAGAAGCCCGCGTACGCGATGCCCGTGACCACCCGCGACAGCAGCAACACCTCATAGCCGCCCAGCAGCCCGATCGCCACCGAGGCCGCGAAGAGGCCCTGCGCCGCCACGAGCGCGGTGCGGCGCGGCCAGCGGAGGCTGAGCACGGCCAGCGGCGGCCCGCCGACCACGACGCCCAGCGCGAAAGCGGTGATCAGGTAGCCGGCCGATGAGAGCGGGACGTTCAGGTCGGCGGCGACTCCCGGCAGCACGCCGGCCAGGAGGAACTCCGCGCTCCCCATCGCGAACAGGCTGTAGCCCAGCAGGTAGACGCCGGCGGGCAGCCGGCGGGAGCGAGTGCTCGGCGGCGTCTCGGTGGCGGTCATCGGACCCCGCCTTCAACGGCGGCGGCCAGCTCCCGATCGAGCAGCCAGGCGGTCATGGCGATGGCGGCGGTGGAGCCCGCGCCCGCGGCGGTGACGACCTGGGCCCGGGGGTTGACCACGTTCCCCGCCGCCCACAGCCCGGGGACGCTCGTGGCGCCACGGGCATCGACGGCGATGAGGCCGGTCTCCGGGTCCCTGGCCGCGCCGAGCATGGCCGGCACCGCGTCATGGGGCCTCGGGCGGGGCGCCACGAAGACGGCGTCACACGTGATCGTCTCGCCGTTCCCGAGCACGACCGAGACCGGGCTCGCGGCTCCGGGCGGACCGGCGCTCGTCGTGATCGCCGTGACCCGTGCGTCGATCACGCGCACGCCGTACGCGGTGAGTCGGCGCCGCTCGACCTCGCCGATCTCGGTGGCGTTGACGCAGAACGTCACCGAGTCGCTGTAGCGGCGCAGCAGCGCGGCCAGGTGCGCCGACGTCGCCGCCATCGCGCTGCCGATCACGACGATGGTGCGCCCGCGCACTTCGTAGCCATGGCAGTGGGGGCAGTGATGCACCTGGGACGCCCAGCGTTCCGGCAGTCCCGGAATGTCGGGCAGCTCGTCGGTCAGCCCGGTCGCGACCAGCACCGAGCGGGCGCGCAGCGCTCGGCCGTCGTCGAGCCGCAGCTCGAACATGCCGTCGGCGGCGCGCCGCGCGGCGGTGACCGACGCAAGGGCGAGCGTGCCTCCGTACCTCGTGAACTCGTCCCTCCCGGTCGCGATGAACGCGCTCGGCGCCATGCCGTCCCTGGTCAGGTACCCGTGCATGTGATCGGCGGGGCCGTTCCTCGGCGCGCCGCCGTCCACGACCAGGGTCGCGAACCGCGCTCTGGCGAGCACGACGCCCGCCGACAGGCCGGCGGCTCCACCGCCGACGATGATCGCGTCCCACATCGTTGTGTCCACTGGGATCACCTCCGCCTGAAGGATGGGGACGCGTACCCGGGACCGGCAAAGATCCTTGCTGTTTCCGGGACGGATTGGTTGACTGCGTTCCATGGAGCAGCAGCCGAGCGTCAACGCCGTGATCGAGCAGATAGCTCCCCGGCTGCGACGCGCCCGCGAGAAGAAGGGCGTCAGCCTGGCCGAGCTCGCGCGCGCCACCGGCATCTCGACCAGCACGCTCTCGCGGCTGGAGTCGGCCCAGCGCAAGCCGAGCCTCGAACTGCTGCTGCCGATCACCGCGGCGCTGGGCATCCCCCTCGACGAGATCGTCGCCGCGCCCCGGATCGTCGATCCGCGCGTGCCGCAGCAGCCCACCACGAGGGGCGGCCGGGTGCTGATCCCGTTGTCCCGGCAGCAGGGCGAGCCGCGCGCGTACAAGATGACCATCCCGGCTCACGACGAGGAACCCCACCTGCGGACCCACACGGGGTACGAGTGGCTCTACGTGCTTCGCGGACGCCTTCGCGTGCGGCTGGGCGACCACGACTTCGTCATGGGCCCCGGTGAGGCGGCCGAGTTCGACTGCCAGATCCCCCACTGGTTCGGCGCCGCGGGACACGGCAGCGTCGAGGTGCTCAGCCTGTTCGGCAAGCAGGGCGAGCGCATCCACCTGCGCACCTCACAGCGCTGACACGGCACTCGAGGGCGTGTCCGGCCGGTAGGCCGGATCGTCAGCACGCCTGCGGGTTGCGGAACTCGCGTCATCAGAATGTGTTCTGACATCGCCTTGCCGGAGGTCTTCCCGTCCAGGTATCCGCGTGAGCCCGAAGCGTGGGGATCCGGTGATTCACGGGTGCCGGCATCTACGCGGCTCCTCGGCACCCGAAGGACACCGAGTAGAGCGGCCGGTTACGGGCGCTGGGCGGTGAGGTCCTGGGTGCCGATGACGGCGAGGAGGGCGAGGCGTTCGGCGTCCTCGCTGCCCGGTTCGGCCGTGTAGACCATGATGCGCAGGTCCTCGCCGGCGACGACGAGCACGTCGCAGTCCAGCGTGATGGCGCCGACCTGCGGGTGGTCGATGGTCTTGCGGGCGGACTCGTGGCGGCCGACGGCGCCGGACTCCCAGAGGGCTTCGAACTCGGGGCTGTTGTCGCGCAGGCGGGCGATGAGCTGGTGCAGCCGCCGGTCGTCGGGGTAGCGGGCGGCGGTTCTGCGCAGGTCGGCGACCTGGGCGGCGCGCAGGGCGCCGAGCGATTCAGGGGTGTGGCGGACGCGGGTGCCGGCGCCGGCGAAGTTGCGCCACACGGCGTTGAGGTCGTCGCCCCGCCAGTCGCCCATCAGCGCGGTGTAGAGGGGGTTGGCGAGCAGCTGGGTCCAGGCGGCGTCGAAGACCGCGACCGGGGTGCCGGTGAGCCGGTCCAGCATGCGGTGGACGCTCGGCGGGATGTACGCGGGCACGATCTTCGCCCCGGGGACGGCGAGGCCGGCGAGCTGGAAGAGGTGGGCGCGGCTGTCGCTGCCGAGCCGCAGGGCGCGGGCGAGCGCCTCGACGACCTGCGCGGACGGCTTGGTGGCGCGGCCCTGCTCGAGGCGGGTGAGATAGTCGACGGAGATGCCCGCCAGCTGGGACAGCTCCTCGCGCCGCAGCCCGGCGGCGCGCCTGCGGCCGCCCGCGCGCAGCCCGGCCGCCTCGGGTGAGACCTGGTCGCGCCAGTGCCGCAGGGCCGCGCCGAGTTCTGTCGTTGCCATATCAGACAGTGTGCATCAACCGGCGTGGACCGGTCCTGGCCCTGATAGTCCTATGACAAGCAGGTCAGGCGGGTCATTCGCCGGGTGAGAAGGCGGCCGCGAGGGTGAGGTGGGACCAGCGGGTGGCCTCTTCGGCGCGTTCGCGGGAGGACTCCTCGGCGATTTCGAGGGCGTCCTTGCCGAGGAGGAGGCGCAGGGGCGGCTCGTCGAGGTCGACGATGTCGCAGAGGATGCGGGCGGCGCGGGCGGGGTCGCCGGGGGCGGAGCGGTCGAAGCCGGCGCGGCGGTATCCCATGGCGCCGACGGTCTGCTCGTAGTCGGGGCCGGGGGTGACGGTGCGCATGGAGGAGCCGGCCCAGTCCGTACGGAACGCTCCAGGCTCCACGATGGTCACCTTGACGCCGAACGGCTTGACCTCGTTGTTCAGCACCTCGGAGAAGCCTTCGACCGCGAACTTGGCCGACTGGTACGCCGCCAGGCCCGGCGAGCCGCCCACCCGGCCCCCGATCGAGGAGAACTGGATGAAGTGGCCGGACCGCTGGGCGCGCAGGACGGGGAGTGCGGCCTTGGTGACGTTGACGACGCCGTAGAAGTTGGTCTCGACCTGGGCGCGGAAGTCGTCGTCCGGGGTTTCCTCGATGGCCGAGGAGTTGGCGTAGCCGGCGTTGTTGGCGACGACGTCGAGCCGGCCGAACGCGGTCACGGCCTCACGGACGGCGGCGCGGGCGGCCTCGGCGTCGGTGACGTCGAGGGGGAACGTGCGGACGCGGTCGCCGTACCGCTGGACGAGGTCGTCGAGGCGACGCGGGTCGCGGGCGGTGGCGAGCACGTGGTCGCCGCGGTCGAGCGCGGCCTGGGCGAGCGCCCGCCCGAACCCGCGCGAGCTGCCGGTGATGAGCCAAATCGTCATGGTGGTTGTTCCTTGGTCGTCGTGAGTCGCGAGGCGGTAGGGCGTGATCGCGCGCCGGCCGATCTCGAGGCGCGTGTGCGTCCTGTCGTCTTACGTCTGCGTCTAGCTTCAGTAAGTGCCACATAACTGTGGCGTCTCTTGTTTGTATATGCCTCTGATGTGTGTCTGTCAAAGAGGCATCTGTCACATCGCGTCTAAACTGGGCGGGTGATGAGAGCCGACGCCGCGCGTAACCTGCGGGCCGTTCTGCTTACGGGCGCCCGCCTGCTGGCCGAGGACCCCGCGACGAGCATGAGCGCCATCGCCGCCGCGGCCGGGGTCGATCGCAGGACCGTCTACCGCCGCTTCCCGACCCGGGAGGCGCTGCTCGCCGCCGTCTTTCAGACCAAGCTCGACGGCTCCGAGCAGGTCCTGGACGAGGCCAGGCTGGTGGAGGCGCCGGTGGCGGTGGCGCTGCACCGCTACGTCGAGGGCATCATCCCGGTCAGCAGGGAGTGGCCGGTGGACGTACGGCGGATGATGCGCGCGAACGAGGCGGCGAGCGCGCGCATGAAGGAGCAGAGCGCCCGGCTCGACCGGTTCGTACGGCGGGCCGCCGACGAGGGGCTGATCCGCGGCGACGTGCCGCAGGAGTGGGCACGCGCGATGCTCGACGGCCTGATCGACATCGCCGCCCACCGCTTGCCCGACCTCGACCCGCCGCGCGCCGCCGACCTCGTCGTGGAGAGCTGGCTCAAAGGCGTCGGCCGCGACTGAGCGGCATCGAGGTGACCTCACATCGGAGGGAATTGACGGTTGCGGGTCTGTTAACGATCTCCATAGGGTGTTGCGACCCCCAGCAAGATCGGAGTTCAGATGCGCGAGCCAGATCCCACCCCCTCCGAGCAATGGTCTTCCTGGGACACCGAGCCGCGCCTGCCGCCCACCTGGCCGGGCCTGGAGGACGAGCGTCACGCGGAGGGCTTCCACATCGACCGCAAGGGCGTCAAATCGGTCGCCGGCCGCATCACGGACCTGGCTCTCCGCGGCCAGCCCTACTGGCATGACCAGCCGGGCTGGCCCGAGATGCATTGGGCTCTGCCCCGCGAGCTGTCGACCCTGTTCAATATGGCCGACTACTACGTCAACCAGTTCTGGAGCGATCTGCACACCGAGATCGGCATGGCGGGGATGCTGATCGAGCGCGCCGCCACCAGGTACGACCTCGCGGAGAACCCGAAGCTGGGCGACATCCCCTTGGACCGGCTGGACGATCGTCTCGTGTCCCGGTTGAAAGGCGACCCGCCTGCCGACATCCTGGCGGAGCCGAGCGACCTTTATCCCAACGTCAGCGTGTCTCTGGAACTGCCGAAGGGGATCTCGTACGGCGTCGACGACATGACGGCGGACAAGCTGAAGAAGGACCTCGGCCAACTCGACCTCTGGATCGACCCGGTCCGGTTCGAGGAAAGAGCCGAGTCCCTCGTCGAGATGGCGAACCTGTTCCGGCTGCGCGCGCAGGACCTGAACGACGCCCCGTGGTACGGCGAAGCCGCCGCGAAAGCGCAGGGCGCGCTACGGCAGATCTACGGGAACATCACCTCGCTGGCCGCCCTGTGCGGCAGGTTCGGCACGGCGGCGCGATGGTATGAGGAGATCGCCGCCTGGTGCAGGGAGAACTTCGTCAGGGTGGCGGACCCGGACCGCAGCGGCTGGGACGAGTTCTGGGACTTCGGCGGCACTCCCGACAGCCGCACCCGTGACTTCCTCGAAGAGCCGAACAACAGGTTCATGCAGGTCTACGAGATCATGCCCAAGCGGATCACCATGGACCTGCCGGGACTGCTGGTGAACGACGCCAGCCTGGCCGAGATGCGCAGGATGGTGCGGTGGGTGGAGACCAGGCCCAAGGACACGGAGTGGGAGAAGGAGAACGACGAGGGCTGGCTGAAGTGGCACAAGCCGCGCCTGCCCGCCTATGAGGAGGCGGAGCGGCAGTACGGCTGAGCAGGGCGCGGGCGCGGGTCGCCTACCCGGGATGCGAAATCGGACCCCAACGCGGAATGAACCGCCGCTTTCGATCTGAAGGCCGTCCACCTCGGCAGGTGGACACGGCGAAAAGAAGAAAGGATATTGGAAAGAAAGCGGAGGTGTTTTCATGCGCGTACGCCTTGACCATCTCGTCTGCTGGGTCTCCGATCAGCTCGCCTCGCTCCATTTCTACGAGCAGGTGATCGGGCTGCCCGGGGTGCGAGCCGAGGAGTTCCGTGAGGGGAAGGCACCGTTCCCGAGCGTGCGGATCACGCCCGACTGCATCCTCGACCTGATGTCGTTCGAGGCGATGCGCGGCGTGGACGAGGGCACCGGGGTCCACGGCAGCGCCGGGCACCCGGTCAACCATTTCTGCCTGGCGTTCGGGAAAGAGGATTTCGACGCCCTCAAATTGCGTCTCAAGAAACACCAGGTGGAGATCACCGGCACCGGCACCAACTCGTTCGGCGCGCGCGGCATCGCGCCGGAGACTATCTATTTCCCTGATCCCGACGGGAACGTGATCGAGGCCCGATACTACGAGTGAGCCTCGCGCGTACGGCGCGGCGCGCCACGGGGCCCATGTCCTCCAGGGCCGTCACCAGGCCCGCAAGCTGGTCGAGGGCATTGAGCGCCTGCGCCGCGCCGTCGCCGTCGACGCCGTCGTACAGCTCCAGGCCCACGAACGCGGCCGCGGTCGCCTTGGCGAGCCCCGCCACGTCCACGAACTCGGCGAGCGGTGAGCCGGCCAGCACCCGCCTGAGCGTCTGCTCCACCTCGCCGATCCACAGGTTGAGCCCGGCGACCACGGCGGGTGCCAGCTTCTCGTCGGTCTGGCTGCCGGCGAGGAGCTGCGCGAGCGCGGCGACGTTGCCTTCGGCGGCCTCTTCGGCGTGCACCTCGCGGCCGAGGTCGAGCAGCTCGCGCAGGGTGGTGACGGCGGCGAAGCGTTCGCGGTAGCGCTCGACGCGGCGGGTCGAGCCGTGGGCGCAGGCGGCGGACAGGAGCTGGTCGACGCTGCCGAAATGGTAGAAGACCAGCGCCTGGTTGACGCCGGCCGCGGCGGCGATGGTGCGCGCCGACGCCCCGGACATGCCGGACGTGCTCAGGACCTCGAGCGCCGCTTCGAGCAGCTTCGTACGCGTGTCGGCCACCGCTCCACTCCGAGTGCAGGTCAGCGACGGGCCTCCTCCCGTCTGGGCCTCACCGTAGCGGGAACGCCGTGCTCCGCGACGTTCACGTACGAGACCGTGAAGCTGCCCCAGTAGCCGAAG
This sequence comes from Nonomuraea sp. NPDC052634, assembly GCF_040678535.1. Classification (NCBI taxonomy): domain Bacteria; kingdom Bacillati; phylum Actinomycetota; class Actinomycetes; order Streptosporangiales; family Streptosporangiaceae; genus Nonomuraea; species Nonomuraea sp. NPDC052634. The sequence continues at coordinate 368,528 of NZ_JBFATY010000004.1, forward strand.
ATCCGGCCGAGCAGCGGGTTCGTCACGGTCACCGCGACCCTGAACCGCTCGGCCTGGTCGTCGTAGTGCTCGGTGACCACGGCGGTGCCGGTGGCGGCGGCGGGGACGGGCAGCACGAGCGGTCCGAGCAGGCGCTGGGGGCCGGAGCGGATGATCAGGCCCCCGCGGTCGTCCACCGAGAGCGCCAGCGGGACGGCGAGGTGCTGGTGGGTGCCCAGGTAGTCGACGATCTCGCCGCGCTCCTCGTCGTAGATCATGGTCGCGTCGAAGCGGCTGCGGGGAAACGTGCGGACGAAGGTGACGGTCTCGCGGCCGTAGGAGTCGGCGTACGGGTAGTTCTCGATGCGGAACGGCACGTCGCGGCCGGTGTCGGTGGCGAGGATGTTGCGGCGGCTGCCGAGGGCGAGGAACGGGCGGACGATGAGGCCCGCGTTCCAGACCCGGTTCATCACGCCGGTGCCGATGCACGCTTCTCCGGAGTCGAGTCCGACGCCGAAGCGGCGCTGGAGCTGGGGGTGGAGGCGGTCGAAGCGAGTGCCGAGTGCGCGCTGGAAGATCGAGGGCATGGTGCCTCCAGACGGGATCGGTGCTGTGCGACGGGGCGGTGCGCTGAGGTGCGGCGTTGCTCTGCGACGGGGCGGTGCTCTGTGATCGGGCGATGCTCTGTGATGGGGCGGTGGCGCAGGCAGCGGCGGGCGGCCGGGGTGCCGGGGAGCGGCGGCCACAGCAGCGCCAGGACCGCCACGGTCAGCGCCGCCCACAGGGGCAGGGCCAGGCCGGCCGCGACGACGGCGGCCACGCGTACGGCGACCTCGGCGAGCGCCCGCCGCAGCGCTCGCTCGGGGGTGAGGCCGGTCTCCAGCCACAGGCGCAGCCGGTCGAACGACCAGGCGGTGGCCCACCACATCAGGCGGCGGGGCAGCAGGCGGGGGCGGTAGTCGTACAAGGTGAGGAAGCGGATGCCGGCGGGCGTGGGCAGGTAGCGCCAGTAGCCGGAGCCGGAGCGGATCGGGGACAGCGGGTGGGTGGAGCCGAAGCGCAGCGCTGACGTACGGGTGCCGTCGGGGGCGTCGCGGTCTCCCGTGGCGACGGCCGTGCCGCTGATGCCCAGCGTCGAGTAGCGCATGTGGCCGGACGGCAGCGCGGTGATGTGGCCGAAGCGCAGGTCCCAGCGCTGGTGCAGGGGGAGGTCCTGGGTGGTCCGCCACACCTGGTCGATGTCGGCGCTGATCAGGGTCTCGACGTAGATGCGCATGGCGCACGTCCTCAAGGCAAGGGTTTGAGCGAGTGCTCAAATGAGCGTAGGACGATTTGAGCGACCGCTCAAGACCTCGGGGCGGCACGTTTTGAGCGACCGCTCAAGGCGGCTGGAACTGTCGGACCCGTCTGGTACACAGGCGGACATGGGAGTGACCGTGGACGAGTTCCTGGCGATGCTGGACGAGCTGCCCGAGGTGCGCTTGAGCCATGGGGGCGAGTGGGTCGGCATCAAGGTGCGCGACAAGGGCTTCGGCTACTTGTGGGAGGCCACCGAGACCGTCGGGCTCAAGGCCACCATCGAGGAGCAGATCGCGCTGGTCAACGAGCGGCCCGAGGTCTTCGAGGTGCAGTTCACCGCCGGGCGGTTCGGCTGGGTGGTGGTGCATCTCGACAAGATCGACGCCGACGAGCTGTTCGAGCTGGTGGTCGAGGCATGGTGCCTGACCGCGCCCAAGCAGCTCGTGGAGGACTTCGAGGCGACCCACCCGATCGGGCAACGGGTGCAATACGGGTAATGTCCGACACTGTGCCCCTCTTGAACGTCCGGCTGCGCGAGTGGCGCGAGGACGACGCGCCCGTCGTGCTGCGTGCCTTCCAAGCTCCCGACATGCGGACGCAGGCTCCGTGGCCGGTGGTCACGCTCAAGGACGCCGGCGGCTGGATCGCCTCATGGGAGGGTGTCGGCCACGCCTTCGCCATCATCGAGGAGGGTGACGGCGGAGAACGGGTCGTCGGCAACGTGGCGGTGACCAGGATCGATGATCACCGCAACGGCTGGGTGTCCTACTGGGTCGTGCCCGAGGCCAGAGGGCGCGGCATCGCGGTGGCCGGCACCAGGCTGCTCGCGAAGTGGGCGTTCGAGGAACGCGGGCTGTTCCGGCTGGAGCTGGGGCACCGTACGAACAATCCGGCCTCGTGCCGGGTCGCTGTCAAGGCCGGGTTCCTGGCCGAGGGCATCGAGCGGGGGCGGCTCTGTTACGAGGGCGTGCGGTACGACGTCGAACGCCACGCCCGCCTCGCCACCGACGCATATCCCTGATCACGTCGCCGGCCCTCGGGGCGCAGGCGCGCGCCCCGGCCGCCTGATCGAGCGGCGACGCGGATCGGCCGAGGCCGTCGTGAGCGTCACGTCGGCCGCGCGGGCCGGCGGCTGACTCGCGGAAGTCGATGAGCGCGATCGCGGCCCGCTCGCGAACGCCGGCATATCAGGCGCTAATCGCTTTCTCTGTGCGGTCGGAAACGTCAACCGCTCGCCCGCGCCAGTGGAACGCGCCGTCCTCGCCGCCACGACCGTATTCACTCTCGCCAGAGCGATTCACTGATCACGTACGGCTACTGTGAAAAGCTAAGTGCGGGCATTTTCCCTTGTCGTTTCCGCCGAATGATGCGATGGAGGCGTAAAAAGGGAAGCCGAAAACATAGTGACGGCCTGTTGCCCGGCGTCTCCGAAGGCGTTTCGGGGGCGCGCATCGAGGCCGAGTTACGCAGTTGTTATCCCCTTTTCTCTTGGCAGCCGATTACGGACTGATCAGCATCGGCTTCGGGTCTGTAACCGAGACCTGATTCGACAGCGGTGGGGGAGAGAAAGATGCGCGTACGAGAAGCCACGGCGTTATCCAGGCGGCTGCTGACCGTCCTCGGAGCACTGGCGGTGTTCGTACCGGCGGCGGGGACGGGACATGCCGCGACCACCACGCCGGAGGCACGATTCATGCAGGTCGTGGCACACCAGGACGACGACCTGCTGTTCATGAACCCCGACGTCCACGACTCCATCCAGGCCGGGATGCCGAGCGTGACCGTGTTCATCACCGCCGGCCAGATCACCGGGCTGGGCGACACCGACGCCGAACGGGCCCGTAACCGGCAGCGCGGCATTCAGGACGCGTACGCGAGGATGGCCGGCGTACCGGACGCCGACCCGCAGGACCAGGAGGAGTGGGAGGGCGACGTCTGGACCCTCTCTGGCCGCCAGGTCGAGCGGTTCACGCTCAAGGACGCCCCGCAGGTCCAGCTCGTCTTCATGAACCTGCGCGACGGCCAGCTCGGCTGGTTCGTCTGGGGTGACGACTTCGTGGACCACACGATCATTCCGCAGGGCAGCCAGATCACGCAGTCGTTCACGTACGACACCCAGGACGTGATCAACGTGCTGTCCGGGATGATGCGGCACTACCGGCCCACCGTGGTGCGCGCGCTCGACCCGATGCCCGAGCATCGCGGCCACGCCGACCACGTGGGCGCGACCATGTTCGCCAGGGAGTCGGCGGCCGCGTACGGCGTGCCGCTCATCCAGCTCCACTACCGCGACTACAACATCACCGACGCCCCGGTGAACCTGGCGCCGCCCGCCATCGCGCAGAAGCTGTCGATCCTCCAGCACTACAACACCTACGACCCGTTCGACCCGGACGGCCGGGAGTCGCGGCTGTACTACCGCTGGGCCCGTGGGACGGCCTGGGCGGGGCGGGACGGCAGCGGGCTGCCGCACGTGTTCGTGGTGCGCAGCGGGCGGGCGTACGCGTACGCGCGGGACGCGCTCGGGCAGTGGACGGGGCCGGCCGCGCTCGCCGACGCCGGTGGGCCGCTCGCGCAGGGGATCAGCGTGGAGCTCGACGCCGGCGGCCGGATGCAGATCTTCGCCCGGCGGATGTCCGACGACACCGTGGTCTCCCTGCGCCAGACCGCGCCGGGCGGCGGCTGGGCCGCGACCTGGGCGAACCACGGCAACCCGGGCACCGGCGACCCCATCCACATGGGCACCCCCGTGGTCGCCCGTGACGGTGACGGGCGGCTGCGGATCTTCGTCAGGAACGGCGCGGGCGGTGTGAGCACGCGTGCCCAGACGGCGGCCGGCTCGACCACGTGGGGCTCCTGGACGGACCTGCCCGGGAGCGGCGTCCAGGACGGGCTGGCGGTCGCCGCCGATCCGCAGGGCGGGATCGAGCTGTTCGCCAGTACGGCGACCCGCATCCTGCGCTGGCACCAGTCGGGCGGCGGGTTCGTGCTCGACGACACGCTGCCGTCCGAGGTTCCGGCCAGCCCGCCGACGGCGGCGCTCTCGCAGGACGGGCGGATCGCGGTGGCGTACCGCAAGGCGGGCACCGCCGAGCTGGTCGTCACCCGGCAGTCCGCACCCGGCGGCCCGTGGGAGCCGGCTCCGGTCGTGATCGGCGGCCACGCGGGCGTAGGCGAGCCTGAACTGATCACGACCCCGCCGGGCCCGGACGCTCGCGTGCTGATGTTCCACCGCAACGCCGACGCCGGGGTGAGCGTCGCGGTGCAGCAGAGCCCGAACGGCGCCTACGGCACCTGGACCGACCTCGGCGGCTTCATCACCGACTACCCGGCGGCGACCCTGGACGAGAACGGTGCGGTGCTGCTGTTCGCTGTCGGGGTGGACGGCAAGCTCCACGTCCGCGAGCAGACCGCCCTGGACCCGGACGGCCCCTTCGCCGACTGGGAAACCCTCGGCTAGGCGACTGCGTGCGACGCCGACCGGCCCTGCTGCGGTACGGCACCGGCCGGTCTGTGCGCGCCGCTCGCCCCGGTCCACTGCGGCGCTCGGCTCCGCTGGTCGCAGGTGTGGCGGCCAAGGCCCAGGGCCTGTGCGGCGCCCGTCGGTGTGAGCCGGGGGGCGCATGCCCGGCCTGGGAGCGCGCGGGGCTGCGGCCCGGGTCCGGCGTGCGGCGGGTCGGTCCACGAAGCGTGCGGCGGGCTGGTGTCGGGGGTCTGCGGGACGGCGGGTCGGTCCACGAAGCGTGCGGCGGGCTGGTGTCGGGGGTCTGCGGGACGGCGGGTCGGTGTCGGGGCGGGCGGGGCTGCGGGCCGGGCCTTGGGGCGTGCGGCAGACCGGCCCCACGAAGTGTGGGCGAGCCGGTTTCAGGGCGCAGGGCGCGGCCGGAACAGGGGCCGGCGCGTGGTCGGTTCGCCGCAGGCCGTGGGGTGTGGTGTGCTGACCGGGCGTGGTCGGTTCCCCCGCAGGCCGTGGGGTGTGGTGTGCTGACCGGGGGTGGGTGGGAGGACGGGTGGTCGGGGCGTGCGGCCTGATCTAGGCTTTGGCTGTGGACGGCGAGAGTCTGGCCGCGGCCAACCTGCTGGTGGCCCTCAGCCGGGCCGCCGGGATTCTCGCGGAATCACGGCATCCCTTCGTACGCAGCGCCCCGTTCTCCTACCTCATGCCCCCGGCCGGCGCGCGTGTCGGCACGCTGTTCATTCTGCCCGACGGGCGCGAGGTCGCCTTCCATGTGTCCATCGCCGCCACGGACGGCGGCTTCCGGGTGGAGGGCGGTGTGACGGCCGAGGCGGACGACCTCATGACGCTGCCGCCCGAGACCTTCGCTGAGATCGAGGACGCGCTGACGGTGCTCGACGACTACGCGGGCGAGGTGGCACAGGCGGCCGGACGGCTCATCGACCGATTATTGGATGCGATTGTCTGACAATTAGACAGTACACTGGCCCGTATGAAGTACGGACCCCTCGCGGTCGTGGCCGCCGCCGTGCTCTGGGGCACGGCCGGTACGGCGGGCCTGCTCGTCTCCGCCGACTCCGTCGCATTGGCCGCGGCCCGCCTGGTCATCGGCGGCACGGCCCTTGCCTTGCTGGCCGGGGCGCGGCTCAAGCGGGCGGTGAGCCCGTCGCTGCTGCTCGCCGCCGTGGCCGTGGCCGCGTACCAGCTCTGCTTCTTCGCCGCCGTCAGCCGCACCGGGGTGGCGATCGGTACGGTGGTGGCGATCGGCAGCGGTCCCGTCTTCACCGGGCTGCTGTCGTGGCTGCTGCACCGGCAGCGGCCGAACGCGCGCTGGGCACTGGCGACGACCGCGGCGATCTGTGGCTGCGCGGCCCTGCTCGTCGGCGGTGACGACGGCGGCGCGCAAGGCGGCCAGGCGGCGGTGGGGGTGGCGTTCGCGCTGCTCGGCGGCCTGCTGTACGCGTTCTACGCGGTCAGCGCGTCCCGCGCCATCGGCAGGGGAGCCGAGTCGGACGCGGTGATGGGCGTGCTGTTCGGCGGCGCCGCGGTCATCATGCTTCCGGTCCTGCTGCTGAACGGCGTGACGTGGCTGGCCGATCCGAAGGGCCTGCTCGCCGTCGCCTACCTGGGCCTCGGCACGACCGCGCTGTCTTACGTCCTGTACGGCAGGGGCCTGCGCACCACGCCGGTGGCCACGGCCGCCACGCTCGCACTGTCGGAGCCGGCGGTGGCGGCGCTGCTGGGCGTCGTGGTGCTGGACGAACGCCTCGGTCCGGTGTCCATCGCCGGGCTCGTGGCGCTGGCGATCGCGCTGGTGGTGGTGGCTCTGCCGGAGAGGCAACGCGAAAGGGCACTAGAGTCGCTGCCGTGAACCAGCCTCTCAGACCAGTCTCGACCGTCGACGCGCTGGCCGACGCCCTGCGTGCAAGGGTGCTCTCCGGTGAGATCTCTCCGGGCACGCCGCTGCCGGAGCAGGAGATCGCCGCGGCGTACGGGGTGGCCAGGCCGACCGTGCGCGAGGCGCTGGCGGTGCTGGTCCACGAGGGGCTGCTGAAACGCGAGCGCAACCGCAGCGCGTATGTCCCCGAGGTGACGATCTCGGACCTGAACGACCTCATGTACGTCCGCAGGCCGCTCGAAGACCTGATGGCCCAGGCGCTGTCGGGGCGCCGGGTGACGGCGGCCCAGGAGGCGCTCGACCGCATGGCCGAGCTGCCCGCGGACGCGCCCTGGGCGGCCGTCGTGGCCGAGCACATGGCGCTGCACCAGGCGCTCATCGAGGCCGTCGGCAGCCCGCGGCTCGTACGCCTCTACTCCGCCCTGGCCGCCGAGACCAGACTGGGGCTGGTGCGTCTGCGCCGGGTGTACGAGGACAGGGACGTGCTGGTCAGCGAGCACCGCGCGCTGCTCGACGCGATCGCGGCGGGTCCGGAGGCGGCCGCCCGCAAGGTGGTCGCCGAACACCTCAGCCATTCCTGGGGCGCCGACGAGCAGGTTTCTCACCAGCACCATTGAGTACGGACCCTTGCGGGAAGCGGCCATAAGTCGCAAGAATCGCGGCCATGCACGGCAATTCGATGCCGGACTCCTACGTGTACGTCACGGAAGAGGGCGTCGCCCGTCACTACGCGGACGGGAGCGTCGAGGCGCTCGCGTGGGAGGACGTGGTCGAGGTCCGTGTCGTCGCAGGTCCGGGGGAAGAGGTGCGTTACGTCCTGCTCGACCGCGACGGCGAGGGCTGCGTGGTGCCGCGCGACGCGACCGACGCCACGTTTCTCGCCCGCCTGCGCTATCTGCCGGACTTCGACGTCGACCGGCTCCAGGTGGCGGCCGACTCGCCCCACGACGGCGTCGTGGTCGTCTGGCGCAGCCCCGACCCCCCGTCCGCCCTGCCCGACCTCGAATACGACTGAGCCCAGCCTGCCGTAACGCGCTGCCCGACCTCGACCAGCCAGGCCCGCCGTACGCGCTGCCCGGTCTCGGACCACGGCTCGTCCGGCCCGCCAATTCCCCGACACCACCGGCCCGGCCCACCGTCCGCCCCGCCCCCCGCATACGACGACGCGTCACCGGACAGGTATCCGCCGTGTATGGCGTGGCGTTCATGCTTTGCATCTTTTGGATCGTTCCGTCAACCCCGGCCCACCGATAACTCGCGTCCTAATGTGGACATTTACCGGTATTTCCCAGCTTGTATCTGATCTTTAGTCTTTAGTGGGGGCCGCCGCCCTTGATAAGGCATGGGCCTTTCTCAACCCATGTGTCGCAAGACGTCATGTTACTGCGGTGCCGGAGTTGTCAGGGTGGTACTGATGAGGGTGGGGACTAGGGGGTCCGTCGGCGTGCTCCTTGGGGCCGTGCCGGGCCGGAAATCCAGTATTTGGACAAGAGCCTACTTACGGACCCTGTTACTCGGCGACACCTTATGCGCGCTGTGCGCATGTGGTGTCGTGCTGGGAATCCGCTGGCTCAACGGCGCGTACATCCCCGTCGTGGAGTTCGCCTTCGGCCTCGGCCTCGTCCTGTCATGGCCGGCCGCGCTCGCCCTGGGCGGAGCGTATCGCCGGCGGGCCAACGGCGAGGGTACCGAGGAGTTCAAAGCCGTCTTCAACGGCGGCGTCGGCCTGATGGCCGCGGTCGCCATCGGCGCGTACGTGACGCAGACCAGCATCGCGCGCAGCTTCGTCATGGCGATGCTGCCGCTGGGCCTGCTCGCGACGCTGTTCTACCGCTACAAGATGCGCAAGCACCTGCACCGGCGCAGGGAAGTCGGCGAGTACATGCGCCAGGTCATCGCGGTCGGGCACCGCGACTCGATACTCGACCTGGTCATGCAGTTCCGCAGGCAGCCGTATCACGGCATGCAGGTGGTGGGCGCCTGCCTGCCGTCCGATGACCGGGACGTCGATCTCGACGGTATCCCGGTGCTGGGCTCGTTCGCCGACGTGGCGGACGTCGTGGCCCGTACGCGGGCCGACGCGGTGGCCGTGCTGGCCTGTCCCGAGCTGGACGGCGCGGCGCTGCGCAGGCTGGCGTGGAGCCTGGAGGCCGACAGGACGGACCTGTTCGTCGCGCCCGCGCTGCTCGACGTGGCGGGCCCGCGCATCAGCATCACGCCGGTGGCCGGCATGCCGCTGCTGCACGTGGAGCATCCGGAGTTCAACGGGGCCAGGCAGTTCGTGAAGTCGGTCTTCGACCGGGTGGTGGCCGGCACGGCCCTGGTGGTGCTGGCGCTGCCGCTGGTGGCGGTGGGTGTGCTGATCAGGCTCACCAGCCCGGGTCCCGCGTTGTTCCGCCAGACCAGGGTGGGCAAGGACGGCAAGGAGTTCAGGGTCTACAAGTTCCGTACGATGGTGGCCGACGCCGAGCAGCGCAAGGCCGAACTCCTCGACGCCAACGAGTTCGACGGCGTGCTGTTCAAGATAAGGAACGATCCACGCATCACCAAGGTAGGCGCCTACCTGCGCCGCTACTCCATCGACGAGCTGCCGCAGCTCCTCAACGTCATCCGCGGCGAGATGTCGCTGGTCGGCCCGCGCCCGCCGCTGCTCGAAGAGGTCGCCGCCTACGGCACCGACGTGCGCCGCCGCCTGGTGGTCAAGCCGGGCATGACCGGCCTGTGGCAGGTCAGCGGCCGCTCCGACCTGACCTGGGACGAGTCCGTACGGCTCGACCTGCGGTACGTGGAGAACTGGTCGCTCATCCTCGACCTGCAGATCTTGTGGAAGACCTGGGGTGTCGTCACCCGTGGAGAAGGGGCGTACTAGCGTGAAAGCACTCGTGCTCGCCGGAGGGTCGGGCACGCGCCTGCGGCCCATCACCCACACCTCGGCCAAGCAGCTCGTGCCGGTCGCCAACAAGCCGGTGCTGTTCTACGGCCTGGAGGCGATTGCGGAGACCGGCATCCGCGAGGTCGGGCTGGTGGTGGGCGACACGCACGCGGAGATCGAGGCCGCGGTGGGCGACGGCTCGGCGTTCGGCCTCGAGGTCACCTACCTGCGCCAGGAGGCCCCGCTCGGGCTCGCGCACGGCGTGCTGATCGCCCGCGACTTCCTCGGCGAGGAGGACTTCGTCATGTACCTGGGCGACAACTTCATCGTCGGCGGCATCAAGGACCAGGTGGCCCGCTTCGCGGCCCGGCGGCCGGCCGCGCAGATCATGCTGACCAAGGTCGGCGATCCCCGGCAGTTCGGCGTGGCCGAGCTGGACGCGCGGGGCCAGGTGATCGGCCTGGAGGAGAAGCCGGCGGTGCCCAAGAGCGACCTGGCCCTGGTCGGCGTCTACCTGTTCAGCCCGGCCGTGCACGAGGCGGTCGCGGAGCTCAAGCCGTCGTGGCGGGGCGAGCTGGAGATCACCGACGCGATCCAGTGGCTGATCGAGGCGGGCCTGGACGTCGAGGCGTCGATCATCACCGGCTACTGGAAGGACACCGGCAACGTCACCGACATGCTGGAGGTCAACCGGCTGGTGCTGGAGTCGCTCGACCGGCGCGTGGACGGCGCGGTGGACGCGGTCAGCGAGATCGTCGGCCGGGTGGTGGTGGAGCAGGGCGCGGTGGTCGAGCGATCCCGCGTGGTCGGCCCGGTGATCATCGGCGCGGGCACCCGCATCCGCGACAGCTACATCGGCCCGTTCACCTCGGTCGGCGCGGACTGCACGGTCACCGGCAGCGAGCTGGATTACTCGATCGTGCTGCGGGGCACCTCCATCGCGGGGGTGGGCAGGATCGAATCCTCCCTGATCGGCCACCACGTCGAGGTGACCGCCTCAGTCAGTACCCCCAAGGCCCACCGTCTCGTGCTGGGCGATCACAGCAAGGTGCAGATCGGTACATGAAACGCATTCTGGTTACGGGCGGGGCCGGCTTCATCGGGTCCCAGTTCGTCCGCGGGCTGCGCGACGCGGACGTGACGGTGCTCGACAAGCTCACCTACGCGGGCAACCGGGCCAACCTGGAGGGGGTGCCGCACCGCTTCGTGCACGGCGACGTGTGCGACGCCGAGCTGCTGAGCCGGATCGTCCCCGGCCACGACCTGGTGGTGAACTTCGCCGCCGAGTCCCACGTCGACCGCTCGATCGAGGGCGCGGCGGAGTTCGTGCGCACCAACGTGCTCGGCACCCAGACGCTGCTGCAGGCGTGCCTGGACGCGGGCGTGCCCAAGGTCGTGCAGGTCTCCACGGACGAGGTGTACGGCTCGATCGACATCGGCTCGTGGGACGAGTCCGCGCCGGTGCGGCCGCGCTCGCCGTACGCGGCGTCGAAGGCCGGCGGCGACATGATCGCCCAGGCGTACGCGATCACTCACGGCCTGAACGTCTCCATCACCCGCTGCGGCAACAACTACGGGCCCCGCCAGTACCCGGAGAAGATCATCCCGCTGTTCATCACCAACCTGCTGCGCGGCAGGAAGGTGCCGCTCTACGGCGACGGCGGCAACGTACGCGACTGGATCCACGTCGAGGACCACTGCGCCGGCATCCGCCTGGTCGCCGAGGCGGGCGAGCCCGGCGAGGTCTACCACATCGCGGGCACCGCCGAGCTGACCAACAAGGAGCTGACCGCCCGGCTGCTCGAAGCCTGCGGCCGTGGCTGGGACATGGTCGAGTACGTCGCCGACCGCAAGGGCCACGACCGCCGCTACTCACTCGACGACCGCAAGCTGCGCGCGCTCGGCTGGCGGCCCAGGATCTCGTTCGAGCAAGGGCTGAAGGAGACCGTGCGGTGGTATCAGGACAACCCCGGCTGGTGGGCGGGGGTATGAGGTGGCTGGTGACCGGCGCGGGCGGCATGCTCGGCCGGGACCTGACGCGCCTGCTGCGGGCCGTGCCGGGAGCGTCGGTGCACGCGTTCACCAGGGCGGAGCTGGACGTGTGCGACGCGGGCGCGGTCGCCGCCGCGCTGCGCGCGGTCCGTCCCGACGTGGTGGTCAACTGCGCGGCGTGGACGGACGTGGACGCCGCCGAGCGGGACGAGGCGCGGGCCATGGCGGTCAACGGCACGGCGGTGACCGGGCTGGCCCTGGCCTGCACCCGGGTGGGCGCGCGGCTGTTACAGCTGTCGACCGACTACGTCTTCGACGGCGCGGCGCGCACGCCGTACGCGGAGGACGCCCCGACGCGCCCGCTCAACGCCTACGGCAGGGCCAAGCTGGCAGGCGAGCAGGCGGCGCTCGGCCACGGCCACTACGTGGTGCGCACCGAGTGGCTGTACGGCGCGCACGGGCGCAGCTTCGCCAGGACGATGGCGATCAAGGCGGCCGAGTGCACGCCGGTGCGGGTGGTGGACGATCAGGTCGGCCAGCCCACCTGGACCGTGGACCTGGCCGAGCGGCTGATCCTGCTCGGCGGCAGCCGGTTGCCTCCGGGGATCTACCACGTGACGAACGCGGGCACGACGAGCTGGTACGACTACGCCAGGCGGATCTTCGAGCTGGTCGGCGCCGATCCCGGCATGGTGGAGCCGGTGAGCACGGCCGACTTCCCCCGGCCCGCCCGCCGCCCCGCCTACAGCGTGCTGGGAAGCGACGCCTGGCGGCCGCCGGTGCCGATGCGCGACTGGCGCGCGGCCCTATCCGCCGCGTGGCCCCACCTGGTGGCCGCCTGGGGAGGCGTAGTGAGCCAGGCAGTCGGCGTAGGAGGGCAGTAGCCCTTGGTCCGCAGCCTGCGCCAGTGTGGGCGCCGCCGCGTCCTTCTCCGACAGCACGGGCTCGACGCCGGACGGCCAGCCGATGCCGAGGGCCGGGTCGAGGGGGTGCACGCCGTGCTCGCGCAGCGGCGCGTACGGAGTGGAGCACAGGTAGACGACCGTGGCCGACTCGCTGAGCGCGAAGAACGCGTGTCCCAGGCCCTCGGCGATATAGACGGCACGCCGCCGCCGGTCGTCCAGCTCGACGGCGACGTGCTCGCCGAAGGTGGGCGAGCCGGTGCGGACGTCCACGATGACGTCCAGCACGCTGCCGGACACGCAGGTCACGTACTTGGCCTGGCCGGGCGGCACGTCGCTGAAGTGCACGCCGCGCAGCGTGCCTCTGACCGAGATCGAGCAGTTGGCCTGCGCCACGTCCATGGGCCGGTCGAGCGCGTCCTGTTTGAACCACTCCAGGAACGCGCCGCGGTGGTCGCCGTGGATCTTCGGAGTGTGCAGCCATGCGCCGTCGAGGCCGAGGGGATCCATGAAGCGGATCATGACATGACGGGAACGTTCCGACCAGGCTCTGTAACGAATACGACAAGCGCCGCGAAATGTCTGCCGGTGGGCGAACGGGGACGGCGGACGGCCGCGGCTTTGGACCGCGCCAGACACACACAACGGCCGAAGTGGGGAGATTTCATGATGCGTGATCGGGGTCGATGCCCGTGAAAGGCTGCCGGTTATGCGGCTCGACCGAGCTCGCGAGCGTGGTCGACCTCGGCGCCACGCCGCCGTGCGAGCTGTTCCTCACCCGCGAGCAGCTCGACGAGCCCGAGCCCACCTATCCGCTGCACCTGCGCGTCTGCACGAGCTGCTGGCTGGCGCAGATCCCGCCGCTGATCCGGCCTGAGGACACCTTCACCGAGTACGCCTACTTCTCGTCGTACTCGACCTCCTGGGTCGAGCACGCGCGGCGCTTCACCGACGACGCGCTCGACCGGCTGGCCCCCGATTTCGTCGTGGAGGTCGCGAGCAACGACGGCTACCTGCTCCAGCACGTCGTGGCCAGGGGCGTGCGCTGCCTGGGCGTCGAGCCGTCGGAGAACGTGGGCCGCGCCGCCAGGGAGAAGGGCGTGCCGACGCTCACGGCGTTCCTGGACCCGCAGACCGGCGCGGCGATCAGGGCCGAGCACGGGCCCGCCGGGCTCGTCGTCGCCAACAACGTCTACGCGCACATCCCCGACATCGTCGGCTTCACCAAGGGGCTGCGCGCGCTCGTCGCCGACGACGGCTGGGTCTCCATCGAGGTGCAGCACCTGCTCACGCTCATGGAGCTGAACCAGTACGACACGATCTACCACGAGCACTTCCAGTACTACACGGTCGCATCGGCCATGCGGGCGCTGGAGTCGGGCGGGCTCGCCCTGGCCGATGTCGAGCTGCTGCCGACGCACGGCGGCTCCATCCGCCTGTGGGCCAGGCCCGCCGAGGCGGTGAGCGGGCACAGCCGCAGGGTGGCCGACGTGCTCGACATGGAGAAGAGCGCGGGGCTGCGGGAGCTCGGCGGCTACGCGAGGTTCGGCGAGCGGGTGGCCAGGGTCCGCCGCGACCTGCTGCGCTTCCTCATCGACGCGGCCGACGAGGGCAAGACCGTGGTCGGCTACGGCGCGCCGGGCAAGGGCAACACGCTGCTCAACCACTGCGGGATCCGGCCCGACCTGCTGCCGTACACGGTGGACCGCAACCCGTATAAGCACGGCAGGTTCACGCCGGGCACCCGCATCCCCGTCCTGCCGCCCGAGCGGATCGCCGCCGACCGGCCCGACTACGTGCTGGTCCTGCCCTGGAACCTGCGCGCCGAGCTGACCGAGCAGCTCGCGTACGTGCGCGAGTGGGGCGGCCGGCTGGTCTTCCCCATCCCGTCCTTGGAGGTCGCACCATGAAGGTCGTGCTCTTTTGCGGCGGTTACGGCACCCGCATGCGCAGCGGGCAGCCGGGAGACGTGCCCAAGCCGATGCAGCTCGTCGGCCCCCGCCCGCTCATCTGGCACGTGATGCGCTACTACGCGCACTTCGGGCACACCGACTTCGTGCTCTGCCTCGGCTACGGCGCCCAGCACATCAAGGACTTCTTCCTCAACTACCAGGAGACCGACTCCAACGACTTCATCCTGCACAAGGGCGAGGTCAGGATGCTCTCGCAGGACACCTCCGACTGGTCCATCGCCTTCGTGCAGACCGGGCTGCGCTCGCCGATCGGGGAGCGGCTGCGCCGGGTGCGGCCGTATCTGGAGGGCGAGGAGATGTTCCTGGCCAACTACGCCGACGTGCTCACCGACGCGCCGCTGCCGGAGATCATCGACCGGTTCAAGCAGGCGGACGCGGGCGCGTCGATGATGGTGGTGCCGCCGCCCGGCACCTTCCACTGCGTGGACGTCGCCGACGACGGGGCCGTGCGGGCCATCAGCCCGGTCAGCGAGATGCCGCTCTGGGTCAACGGCGGCTACTTCGTGCTGCGCCAGGAGGTCTTCGACCACATCCCCGAGAACGGCGACCTGGTCGGCGACGCCTGCGTGGAACTGGCCAAACGCGGGCGGCTGACCGCGTACCGGCATCGCGGCTACTGGCGGCCGACCGACACCGTCAACCAGCGCATCGAGCTGGACGACGCCTACTCGCGGGGTGAGCGTCCGTGGGCGCTGTGGGAGCGATGATCGGACTCGTACCGGTCAGGCTGGGCTCGCTGGTCGCGGTGGGCGCGCACTGCGACGATCTCGCCATCGGCGCCGGCGGCACGCTGCTCACGCTCTGCGCCGCCCGTCCGGGGCTGCGCGTCGACGCGCTGGTGCTCTCCGGTGGCGGCACCGAGCGCGAGGAGGAGGAGCACGCGGCGCTCGCGGCCTTCTGCCCCGGCGCGGATCTGCGGCTGAACGTGCTCAAGCTGCCCGACGGGCGGCTGCCCGCGCACTGGCACGAGGCCAAGGAGGCGGTGGAGGAGCTGCGCGCCGCCACCGAGCCCGACCTGATACTCGCGCCCCGCCGCGACGACGCCCACCAGGATCATCGCGGGCTGGCCGAGCTGGTGCCCACCGCGTTCCGCGACCATCTGACGCTCGGCTACGAGATCGTCAAGTGGGACGGCGACCTCGGACGTCCCAACGTCTACCAGCCGCTGCGGCCCGAAGTGGCCGAGGAGAAGGTCTCCCTGCTCCAGCGCCACTACCCCTCGCAGCGGCACCGCCTTTGGTACGACCGGGAGGCGTTCCTCGGCCTGGCCCGCATCCGCGGCATCGAGTGCGGCGCGCGCTACGCCGAGGCGTTCCACGGCTCCAAACTCGTCCTCGACCTCGGAGGCTAGGCCGACATGCGTGTACTGCTGACCGGGCACCAGGGCTATCTGGGCACCGTCATGGCTCCCGTGCTGAGCGCGGCCGGGCACGAGGTCACCGGCCTCGACTCGGGCCTGTTCGCCGACTGCGTGCTCGGCCCGCCGCCGACCGACCCGCCGGGCCTGGCGGCCGATCTGCGCGACGTGCCGGCCGAGGCGCTGCGCGGCTTCGACGCGGTGATCCACCTGGCCGCGCTCTCCAACGACCCGCTGGGCTCGCTCGCGCCGGAGCTGACGTACGACATCAACCACCACGCGTCGGTGCGGCTGGCCCGGCTGGCGCGCGACGCCGGGGTGCGGCGCTTCCTGTACGCCTCCACCTGCTCGGTCTACGGCGCCTCAGGCGGCGACGAGCTGGTGACCGAGGACGCGCCGCTGCGGCCGCTGACCCCGTACGCCGAGTCGAAGGTGCGCGTGGAGGACGAGCTGGTGAAGCTGGCCGACGCCGACTTCACCCCGGTCTTCCTGCGCAACGCCACCGCCTTCGGCTTCTCGCCCCGGCTGCGCGCGGACATCGTGCTCAACAACCTGGTCGGGCACGCCCACCTGGCGGGCGAGATCAAGGTGCTCTCCGACGGCACGCCGTGGCGGCCGCTGGTGCACGTGCTGGACATCGCGGAGGCGTTCGCCGCGGCGCTCACCGCGCCCAGGGAGGTCGTGCACGCGCGGGCGTTCAACGTGGGCGGCGAGCAGAACAACGTCACCGTGGCCGAGATCGCCGCCACCGTCGCCGAGGCGGTGCCCGGAGCTTCGGTGACGATCACGGGGGAGACGGGCGCGGATCCGCGCTCGTACCGGGTGGACTTCTCCCGGTTGCGCGCGGCGCTGCCGGCCGCCGAGGCGCGGCGGACGGTGAAGGACGGCGCGATCGAGCTGATCGACGCCTACCGCCGTCACGGGCTGACCAGGGAGGCGTTCGAGCGGCGCTTCACCCGGCTCGCCCGGCTGGCCGACCGGCAGGCGGAGGGCACCGTGAACGCGGAGCTGCGCCCGTCATGAGCGGCCAGATGACGGGCGCGGAGATGCACGCGCTGGTGGCGCGGCTCTACCCGCTGTGCAGGAGCATCACCGGCGACGGCCTCCGCGCGACCCTCGGCGTCATCGGCGAGCACCTGCCGCTGACCGTGCACGAGGTGCCGACCGGGACCCAGGTGCTCGACTGGACGATCCCGCAGGAGTGGAACATCCGCGACGCCTACATCAAGGACGCCTCAGGGCGGCGCGTGGTGGACTTCCGGCGCTCGAACCTGCACGTCGTGGGCTACAGCGAGCCGGTCTCGGCCACCATGACGCTGGACGAGCTCCGCCCCCATCTGCACACGCTGCCCGAGCAGCCGGACCTGGTGCCCTACCGGACCTCGTACTACGCGCGGACGTGGGGCTTCTGCCTCAGTCAGCGCACGCTCGACGCCATGGGCGACGGGCCGTACGAGGTGGTGATCGACTCGACGCTGGCCGACGGGTCCCTGACCTACGCCGAGCACGTCGTGCCGGGGCAGACCGGCGACGAGGTGATGATCTCCTGCCACGTCTGCCATCCGTCACTGGCCAACGACAACCTCGCCGGAATCGCGGTGGCCGTGGCGCTGGCCAGGAGCCTGGAGCGGCCGCGCCACACCTACCGGTTCCTGTTCGCACCCGGCACGATCGGCGCCATCACGTGGCTGGCCCGCAACCGGGAGCGCGTGGGGCGCATCAAGCACGGGCTCACGCTGGCCTGCGCGGGCGACTCCGGGCGGCTCACCTACAAGCGGAGCAGGAGGGGTGACGCGGCGATCGACCGGGCGGCGACGCTCGTGCTCAAGAGCCGGCCGCATCGGGTGCTGCCGTTCACCCCGTACGGCTACGACGAGCGGCAGTTCTGCTCGCCCGGCTTCGACCTGCCGTTCGGCAGCCTCACCAGGACCCCGTACGCCCAATACCCCGAGTACCACACCTCGGGGGACGACCTGGACTTCGTCACCCCGGCCGCCCTGGAGGACACCCTGGACGCGCTCCAGGCCATCACCGGGGTGCTGGAGGGCGACCGTACCTACCTCAACCTCAGCCCGTACGGCGAGCCGCAGCTCGGCCGGCGCGGGCTCTACGACTCGCTCGGCGGGCGCAGCGACACGAAACAGGCGCAGCTCGCGATGTTATGGGTGCTCAACCTGTCCGACGGGAGCAAGAGCCTGCTGGACATCGCCGAGCGCTCGGACCTGCCGTTCGCCGCGCTGCGTGCGGCGGCGGACGCCCTGCTGGCGGCCGGACTGCTCAAGGAGACCGCGTGATGCGCTACAAGGTCGGAGACCTCGTGGAAGTGCGAAGCGAGGCCGAGATCCTGGCCACGCTGGACGAACGGGGCGAGCTCGACGGGCTGCCGTTCATGCCCGAGATGCTGGCCTACTGCGGCAAACGCCTCACCGTGCACAAGGTGGCGCACAAGCTGTGCGACACCCAGACCCGTACGGGGCTCCGCAAGATGGACAGCGCCGTGCACCTGACCGGCGCCCGCTGCGACGGCTCGGCGCACGGCGGCTGCCAGACCGCCTGCTCCCTCTACTGGAAGGAGGCATGGCTCAAGCCGGTGACGGACGAGCCCACGACCGCGCCGCAGGACGCCAGGCTGCTGCCGCTGCTGGAGGCGAACACCCGCAAGCCGCCCGCCGATGACGGCACCGTGCGCTACTCCTGCCAGGCGACCGAGCTGCTGCGCGCCGCGCCGGCCTGCCTGCCGTTCACGAACGCCCGCCAGTACGTCACCGACGTGCGCTCCGGCAACGTGGGCCTGGGCAGGACCGTGCAGGCCATCGCCATCGGGCTGTTCAACCGCCTCCAGCGCCTGTCCAGGCGGGTGCTGCCGCGATGGCTGCTGATCAAGGAGGGGCTGCCGTGGGGCTTCCTCAAAGGCCGCCTGAAGGGGCGGACGCCCACGCAGACCCTCGGCCTGCGACCCGGGGAGCTGGTGCGGGTCAAGTCCAAGGAGGAGATCCTCGCCACGCTGAACGAGGACCTGCTCAACCGCGGCATGGGCTTCGAGCAGGAGATGGCCCGCTACTGCGGGAAGACGGCGCGGGTGCAGGCCAGGGTCGAGCGCTGCATCGACGAGAAGACGGGCGAGATGCTGACCATGAAGAACCCGTGCATCGTGCTGGAGGGGGTCGTCTGCGCGGGCGTGCACAGCCTCAACTGCCCGCGCGAGTTCGTACCGTTCTGGCGGGAGATCTGGCTGGAACGGGTCTGACCCGCCGTGACCGACGACCCCGTGACTGACGACCCTGTGACCGGCGACCCTGTGACCGGCGACCCTGTGACCGGCGACAGGGTCGAGTCCATCGGCCGCAAGGCGAGCAGCGGGCTGCGCTGGAGCCTGCTCGGCAACACGGTCACCAAGGCGGCCTCGTTCGTCATGAGCCTGGTGCTGGCCAGGCTGCTGGCGACCGAGGACTTCGGCGTCTACGCGGTCGCGCTGGCCGCCACGCAGTTCGTCATGGTCGTCAAGGACGCGGGCGTCATGGCCGCCGTCATCCAGTGGCGCGGCCGGGTCTCCGAGATCGCGCCCACGGCCACGGTGCTCGCGTTCTGCTTCGCCACCGGCCTGTACGGGCTGTTCTGGGCCGGTGCGCCGTACTTCGCCGCGCTGGCCGGCAGCGAGCCGGCGACCGGCGTGGTGCGGCTGCTCACGGCCGTCATCCTCGTCGAGGCCGTGACCGCCGTGCGCAGCGCGGTGCTGATGCGCGAGTTCGCCCAGGACCGCCTCGCCGCCGCGAACCTCGCCGGGTTCGCGGTCAACGCCACGGTCGCGATCTCGCTGGCGGCGGCCGGCGCGGGCGCCTACAGCTTCGCCTGGGGCCAGCTCGGCGGCGCGATCGTGACCGGTGCCGTCATCGTCCGGCTGGCCAGGATGCCGTGGCGGTTCGGCTTCGACCGGGCCATCGCCGCCCGCCTGCTGCGCTTCGGCCTGCCGTCGGCGCTCGGCTTCGGCCTTGAGGCCGTGCTGATGAACTCCAGCTTCGTCGTCGTGGGCGCGGTGCTCGGCGAGCAGCAGCTCGGCTACTACCTGCTGGCCTTCAACGTGTCGAGCTGGGTGCCAGGGGTGATCGGCACGGCGCTGCGCTACGTCGCGCTGCCCGGCTTCTCGCGGCTGGCCGAGGACCCGGACTCGCTGTCGGAGGGCGTGCGCAGGTCGGTGCCGCTGCTGGTGTCGTTCGTGATGCCGGTGGCGCTGGTCATGGCCACGCTCGCGCATCCCCTCATCACGTTCCTGTACGAGCCCCGCTGGGCTCCCGCGGCCCCCGTGCTGAGCTTCCTGTCCGTGCTCATGGTCGTCAGGATGATCACGTCGTACCTGGTCACCGACATCCTCATCTCGACCGGCGCGACCAGGAGCACGGTCTGGCTCAACCTCGGCTGGGCGCTCGCGCTGCTGCCCGCCCTCATCATCGGGGCGCACCTCGGCGGCATCACGGGCGCGGCCATCGGGCACGCCGCCGTGGCCGTCCTCGTCGCGCTGCCGCTGGGCGCGCTGCTGCTGCGCCGGCAGGGCGTACGGCTGCGCGGCGTGCTGCCCGGCCTGCTGCGGCCCGCGCTGGCCTCGGCGGTGACGTGCGCGTACCTGACCGCGCTCGCCGCCGCCTTCGCGTGGCCCCCGCTGCCGGAGCTGCTCGTCGTGGGCGGCTCAGGACTGGTCGTATTCGCCCTGCTGGCCATGCCGCGCGCGATGCTCGGCCGGCTGACGCGTCGAGGGAGGACCTATGTCCGGCTCTGAGATGTCCGGTGCTGAACTGGTGTCGATCGCCCTGCCCGTCCGCAACGGCGCGGAACGGCTGGAACAGGTCGTGAAATCCGTGCTCGCGCAGGACTACGGGAACGTCGAGCTGGTCATCTCCGACAACGCCTCCACCGACGCCACCGAGGAGGTGTGCAGGGACCTCGCGGCGGGCGACCCCAGGATCGTCTACCACCGGCACCCGCACAACGTCGGCCTGCTCGGCAACTTCATCCACGCCGCCAGGATCTCCCGCGGCGCGTTCGTCCGCTGGATCGGCGACGACGACCGGCTCGACCCGTCCTGCATCTCGCGCGCCATGGCGGCCTTCGCGGCGGACGAGCGGCTGGTGCTGGTCACCACGCAGGTCGCCTACACCGGCCCCGACGGCGTGACCAGGATGGCCGCCTACGACGGCACCGGCCTCGGCTCCGACGACCCGGTGGAGCGGCTGCGCGAGTGGCTGCGGCTGCTCAACGAGAGCCCGCTGCTCATGGACCCGCTCTACGGGCTGCTGCGGCGCGGGCCCGCGACCGGCATCCCGCGCAGGAACATGCTGCACGAGGACGAGATCTTCGCGGCCAAGCTGGCGCTGGCCGGTCCCTGGGGGCATGTGCCCGAGGTGCTGGCGCACCGCAACACCCGCGTCGAGCGCATCACCAAGGTGGCGCGCAGGCTCGGCGTGCCGTCCTGGCAGGCGCACGTGTCCAACACCCTCCAGCTCCGCGAGCTGCTGCGGTGGGTGGGCTCCGCCGAGCACGTGCCGGGGCTGACGGCCGCGCAGCGCCGCGCGGCGCGGGCGGCCGTGCTGCGCATGTACGCGCGCAGACAGCGCCGCACGGTCGCCCGGCGCGGCCGTAAGGTGCTGTCCCTGCTGCGCCCCGCGTAACGAGTGCTGCGTAACGAATGCCATGAACGCACGATTTCCCGATGTATCCGATATACCGGAACAACGCGGACGGGCGGGCCAAGTGCGCTTCTGGACGACTCTTCTCGGTCTGGCCGGGAACAAGCTCGTCGGTCCTCCCGTCGTCGTGGCGGCGCTCGCGTTCGCCGCCGCCGGGTTCCTCCTCATGCCGGCCCGTTACGCGTCCACGGCGGCCATGGTGGTCACCATCTCCACCGCGGGCGGCACCCAAGAGGTCAGGCCCGCCGCCGAGCAGAGCCTGACCAACCCGCTGCTGCAGTTCGGCGACCCGCTGCGGACCACGGCGGGGATCGTCATCCTGTCGATGCGCAACGAGCGGGTGGCCAAGGCGCTGGGCGTCACCGACGGCGGGCCGGTCGAGGTGACCGTGGACGACGGGCGCACCGACCCCGACCTGCTGAAGGTGGGCTCCAGCGGGCCGTTCCTGCACATCGAGGTGGAGGGCCCGTCCGCCGCCACCGTGCGGGAGGTCATGGCCAAGGCACAGGGCCAGGTGCGGACGGAGCTGAAGAACTGGCAGACGTCGCTGGGCGCGCCGCCCATCACCCACATGGGCCTGCTCGACGTGCGGCCCGCCACCCCGCCCGAGCCCGTCTACCGGGACAGGATCCTGGCGGCGGCGGGCGGCGGGGCGCTCGGCGCGCTGATCGGAGCCGGGGCGGCGTACGCGCTCATGCGGCGGGCGAGGAAGGCTGGGGGGCGAAGGTGACCATGGCTTTTTGGAACGATGTGCTGGGGCTGCTCCGGCGGCGCGCCATCGCCCTGCCGATCCTCGCACTCGGTCTCGTCCTCGCGGTGGCGGCGTACCTGATCACCCCTGCCCGCTACGCCACCGAGTCGTCGCTGATCCTCACCCCGCCGCCGAGCGGCGGCACCCTCTCGCTCGACCCGGCCGGCCCGGTCGGCCAGACCAACCCCCTGCTGCAGCAGAACAACGGGCTGCGCACCGTGGCCGGCATCCTCATCGTCGCGCTCAACGGCAAGGACGAGCTGCGCCGCCTCGGCGTCACCGAGAACGGCCCGACCACCATCGTCATCGACGACGGGCGGTCGAACGCCGACCTGCTCGGCGTCGTGACGCTCGGGCCGTTCCTGCACGTCGCGGTCGAAAGCGACGATCCGGCGACCGCCACGCAGGTACTGGAACGGGCGCACCGGCGGCTGCGCGAGCGGCTCACCGCGTACCAGGTCGCGCTCGGCGCGCCGCGCAGCACGTACATCACGCTCAGCACCGTCGTGGTGCTGCCACCGAAATACGACCCCACCGCGAAGATCCAGTACGCCGTGGGCGCGCTGCTCGCCACGATCCTCGCCGGCCTCGGCTGCGCGTACGCGGTGCAGGTGCGCGGCCTCTTCCGCCGCCGCACCGCCCCGGCCGTGGACGGCGGGACGTTCACCTCGGACGCCTCGCCCAACGGCCAGGCACCCGCGAGCACCTCGGGAACCGGAGCGGATCTGGTCGGCGCGTCGAACGAGACGGCGGCCGACAAGTCCGGCGAAGGCGATTGACGCCGGGTCAGGACGTCCGGGCGGCGACCTCCATGCCGTGCCGGATGGCCGCCTGCCGCACCTCGGGCGGTGTGCCCGACTTGGAGGAGATCATCATGCCGATCGCCTCGGGCCCCACCCGCCCGGCGAAGTCCAGCGCGGTGCGCAGGTCCATCGGCGACTCGTCGGGTGTCTTGTGGCAGATCGAGGTGTCGGAGGGCGGCCGTCCGTCGGTGGCGCTCAGCACCTCGTCGACGAAGACGCCGTACAGCATGAACTCGGAGACGTGCAGCCGCGAGCCGAACGCCTCGATCCAGTGCCGCCCGGTGGTCTCCCTGAGCCGGTCCTGCAGCTTGCGCACGGTGGCGGGCTGCCAGAAGGTCAGCGGGCTCATGTAGTCGGGCAGCGGCGGCCCCGGCGGCGGCGGAAGCCGCAGCAGGTCGCGGGCGACGCGATGCCAGAGCAGGTGGCGGGGCATCGCCGCGTGCACGCCGTCCTCCAGCCTGTGCAGCGCCACCCTGCCGTCGACCAGCGCCCGCGCGGCGGTGACCGGCCGGAGCAGCACCACGTCGGAGTCGGCGACCAGCACGACGTCGGTGTCCATGGCGGCGCTGGCCGCGATCTTGACGATCTGCTGCATCACCCAGCCGCGCACCGGCGGCCAGGGCCGGCGCACATTGACCCACATGCCCATGCGGGGCACCTGGACGTACCGCCTGGGCAGCAGCTCGTCCACCGTCCAGACCCGGCAGCGCGGCCCCGCGTACGGCGCGAACAGCCGCAGGTCGGGGCGCGGCACGATCACGTGGTGCACGGTGCCGGGCGGGGTGAAGCGGAGCACCGAGTCGTGCAGGTCGCCGAAGTGGCCGGCGTCGGGGCCGTAGCTGGGGGTCACGACGGCCAGCGTCCTCATGGGCGGCCCCACGGCGCGCAGCACTCTTCCACGGCTCACCTCTCGCGGATGCCTCTGTCGGCCCCCGGTGTATCGAGGCAGGACTTTGGCACGTTACAGACATCGGGTAACACGCCCCGCTTTCCCGTCGATTGCCTCAAAGAGGGGTGAGGGGGACGACGTGGATTTATGGCAGGCGATCTCCGTCCTCGTCCGCCGCTGGTACGTGGCCTTGTCGGCGCTGCTGCTGACGATCACCGCCGCGTACGGCATGTACACCACGGTCCCCACCCGGTACGTCTCGACCACCCTCATGGTGCTCACGGTGCCGACCAGCGGCTCCTACCGCATGCCGCAGCCCAACCACCCCAACCCGCTGGTCAACCCGCTGCTGAACTTCGACGGCGGCCTGAACATGACGGCCTCGATCATGGTGCAGGTGCTGGGCAGCCCCGAGGTGGCCGCCCAGCTCGGCGTGCACCCCGACTCGCCGACGACGTACGAGGTGCACAACGGCCATCCCAACCCGGAGTTGCTGATCAACGCGCCGTTCGTGGTGATCGAGGGCACGAGCCCGTCGCCGCAGGACGCCAAGCGGATCGTCGAACGGGTCGCCGAGCGGGCCAAGGCCGAGCTGGACCGCCGCCAGCACCTGCTGGGTGCGCCGCCGGAGACGTTCATCAACCTGACCCCGATGATCGGGCCGACCGAGCCCCAGCCCGAGCGGGGCGGCAAGACGCGCGCCGCGGCGGTCGTGCTGGCGCTGGGCGTCATGGCCGCCCTGGGCGCCTCCTACGCCACCGAGAGCATCGCGCAGGGGCTGCGGCGGCGGCGTCAGGAACAACGGCCGCAGGAGGCCGGCGCGGCCGCCGCGGCGGCCGAGGAGGCGGTGCTGCCGCGATGAGCGTGGCCAGGCTGCCATCGTCGAGCACGGGGCGCCGCGGCTCGGACGCCGCCACGCTGTGCGCCGTCTTCGTCGTGGTGCTCATGCTGGTGCCCGCCCGGCAGGTGATCGGCGGGCTGCCGTTCGACCTGACCTACGCCGAGGCCATCGGCCTGATGGCCGCCGTCTGGTGGTGCTGTGCCCACCTCACCACCACGCTCGGCGCCGCCAAGGGCCCCAGCATGGTCAGGTACGCGATCTACTTCTACGTGATCACGTTCCTGGTGACGTACGCGTACACGACGGCCGGTTACCTGCCCGCGCACGAGCTGGCGCTGTCGGACCACATCCTCGTCATCACGGTCGGCGTCGCCGGCATCGCGCTGCTCGCCGTGGACGGCGTGTCCGGGCGCGACCGGCTCGACCTGGTGCTGAAGACGCTCGTCGTCGCGGGCGCGATCATGGGCGTGATCGGCGGGCTGCAGTTCCTGTTCACCTTCGACCTCACCGAATACCTGCACATGCCCGGCTCCCGCCTGCGCTCGGTCGAGGAGACGATCCTGCAGCGCAACGGCGTCAACAGGGTCGCCTCGACGGCCACGCACCCCATCGAGTTCGGCGTGGTGTCGGCGATGGTGCTGCCGCTCGGGCTGCACTACGCGTTCGACGCCTGGGAGCGCCGCGCGCCCTCGCTGCGCTGGTGGGTGATGTGCGCGCTGATCGCGGGCGGTATGGCGTTCTCGGCCTCCCGCTCGACCGTGCTCGGCCTGGCGGGCTCGGGGGTCATCCTGCTCGCCGGGTGGAACAGGTCGCGGCGGCTGCGGGCGGGCGCGGGGTTGATCGGCTTCCTGGTGCTGCTGCGGCTGTTCGTCCCCGGGCTGCTCGGGGCGATCATCGGGCTGTTCGGCAACCTGGACAACGACGAGAGCCTGCGCTGGCGTACCAACGACTACAGCACCGCGCTCGCCGAGTTCCTCCGGCATCCCTGGCTCGGGCGGGGCCACGGCACCTGGTTCCCGCCGCACCACCCGGTCTTCGACAACCAGTACCTGCTCACCGCCGTGCAGGGCGGCATCTGGGGGCTGCTCGGGTTCGCCGGGCTCTTCGTCGTCGGCATGGTGGCGGCGCTGCGGGTACGGCGGATCGGCGCGGACGCGCGTACCAAGGATCTCGGGCTGACGCTGGCGGCGGCGCTGGCGGTGCCGCTGCTCGGCTGTGCCACGTTCGACCTCAACTCCTTCAGCACCGCCAACTCGCTGTCCTTCCTGCTGATCGGGCTGGTGGGCGCGCTGCTGCGGATGGTGCGCCGCGACGCCGGCGCGCAAGCCGCCGGGGTTCGAGCCGGGGCGGCGCTTTAGAGGCCCAGCCGCCGCAGCGCGTCCTTCCACGAGCCCGCGTTCAGGTCCCGCGCGCTGATCGCGGTGACCGGCAGCGGCCAGGCGATGGCGAGGTCGGGGTCGTCGTAGCGGACCGAGATGTCCTCGGACGGGTCGTGCTCCCTGTCGATGCGGTAGCAGACGTCGGCCTCGGTGAGCGCCTGGTAGCCGTGGAGCAGGCCCGGGGGCACGTACAGGTGGACGAAGTCCTTGTCGTCGAGCGTGACCGCCATCTGCCGCCCGAACGTCGGCGAGCCGGGGCGGGCGTCCACGAGCACGTCGTACACCGCGCCGCGGGCGCACCTGACGAGCTTGGCCTCGCCACGCCCGCTCCTGCCGTGCAGGGCGCGGATGCCGCCCGCGACCGTACGCGACTGGCTGTCCTGGACGAACGCGGCCGGGTCGAGACCATGCTCCTCGGCGATGGCGGCGTCGAAGGTCCTGGTGAAGAATCCGCGCTCGTCGCGGTGCGGGGTGGGGGTGAACAGCAGTGTCCCGGCCAGCGGGCCGCGCTCCACTCTCATAGTGGCAATCCTGACCCTTGGCACGTAACGGATAAAGCCCTGCCCCGATGACAAAAAGGAAGGACTGACGGCCAGGCACGTCAAGCCCGAGGAGGGGTGAGGACAATCCCGTGGACCGCTCCTCTGACAGGAACGATCCAGCATCCCGAGTCCGGGTGGGGGCCATCGAGGTCATGGCGATGACCGAGGCCGAGGTCGCCGAGCACGTCACGCGCGCCTGGCGCGCCGGCCTGGGCGGCGCGATCGTGACCGCCAACGTGGACATCGTCAGAGCCGCCACCCGCGCACCCGACCTGGCCGCGCTGGTCGCCGCTGCGGAGCTGGTGGTGGCCGACGGCATGCCGGTCGTGTGGGCCGCCAGGATCGCCGGCGCCCGCCTGCCCGACCGCGTCACCGGCGCGTCCCTGGTCTTCACGCTCGCCGCGTGCGCCGCGCGCGAAGGCCGCTCGGTCTTCCTGGTCGGCGGCGAGCCCGGCGTGCCGGAGCGGGCAGGAGAGGTGCTGGCCGCCCGATACCCCGGCCTGGTGGTGGCGGGCGCGTACGCGCCGCCGTTCGGCTTCGAGCGCGACCCCGCCGAGGTGGACAGGACCGTCAAGCTGGTCTGCGCGGCGGCCCCCGACCTGGTGCTGGTCGGGCTCGGCTTCCCCAAGCAGGAACGGCTCATCGCCGTGCTCCGCCCCGAGCTGCCGCGCGCCTGGTACCTGGGCTGCGGCGCGGGCATCCCCATGGCGGCGGGACGCTTCAAACGGGCGCCGCGCGCCCTGCAGCGAGCGGGCGCCGAGTGGCTGTTCCGGCTCGCGCTGGAGCCGCGCCGCCTGGCACGCCGGTACCTCCGCGACGACCTGCCCTTCGCCTTCGGCCTGCTGGCCGGCGCCGCATGGCGGCGCCTGACCGCCGGCCGCCGCCCCTAGACACCCGACAGATTGGCCACCGCCGATGAGCGTGCCCGCGATCGACCACCCCGCGCTTGCCGTCGTCATCGTCACCTACAACAGCGGCGAGGTCATCGAGGACTGCCTGGCCGGCCTGCCTGACGCGCTGCGCGACGCCGGCCCCAGCAGGACGATCGTGGTGGACAACGACTCGCGCGACGACACCGTGGCCAGGGTGCTCGCCGCCGGGCCGGGCGTCGAGCTGGTCCGTACGGGCCGCAACGGCGGGTTCGCGGCCGGCGTGAACGCGGGCATCCAGGCGGCACCCGGCTGCGACGTCCTCGTGCTCAACGCCGACATCAGGCTCGCGCCCGGCTCGGTGCGGCTGCTGCGCGAGAAGCTGCGCGAGCCCGGCGCCGGCATCGCGGTGCCCCGGCTGACCCACCCCGACGGCAGGCTCCAGCTCTCGCTGCGCCGCCGCCCCACCGTGCTGCGGGCGCTCGGCGAGGCGCTGCTCGGCGGGTTGCGTGCGGGCAGGTACGCGCCGCTCGGCGAGCTGGTGGTCGATCCCCGCGCGTACGACCGGCCCGCCTACCCCGACTGGGCCACCGGGGCGGCCTGGCTGATCTCCCGCCGCTGCCTGGACACCGTCGGCCTGCTGGACGAGCGCTACTTCCTGTACTCCGAGGAGACCGAGTACATGCTGCGGGCCCGCGATCACGGGCTGCGGGTGGCGTACGAGCCGCGCGCGCGGGCCGTGCACATCGGCGGCGAGCAGGACCGGTCGAGCCCGCTGTGGACGATGTCCGCGCTCAACCGGGTCAGGCTGCACCGCGAGCGTCATGGACCCGCCAGGGCTTCGCTCATGCGGCTGGCCGTGGCGCTGAACGAGGCGCTGCGCGCCGTGGCCCGCGGCCGGACCGGTGGCGCCCGGCACCGCCAGGCGCTGCGCGAGCTCGCCCGCATGCCCGCCTGGCCCACCCCGCCGGGGGCTTCCGGCGGCTCCCTGGGGACTTCCGGGGAGCCGCGGGCGGCGGGGGAGCCGCCGCCGTACGTCTGCTTCTCCGGCCAGGACTGGTGGTACCACAACAGGGCGCACTCCGACTTCCAGC
The DNA here is from genome assembly GCF_040678535.1 of Nonomuraea sp. NPDC052634. Classification (NCBI taxonomy): domain Bacteria; kingdom Bacillati; phylum Actinomycetota; class Actinomycetes; order Streptosporangiales; family Streptosporangiaceae; genus Nonomuraea; species Nonomuraea sp. NPDC052634. The sequence continues at coordinate 397,102 of NZ_JBFATY010000004.1, forward strand.
TCATGCGCCACCTGGCCCGCTCGCGCCGGGTCCTGATCGTCAACAGCATCGGCATGCGCATGCCGATGCCCGGCAAGACCACGTACGTGGCCAGGCGCATCATCAGGAAGCTGCGCAGCGTCGCCAAGCTCGTCCGCAGGGTCGAGCCGCGCCTATGGGTCATGTCGCCCCTGCCGCTGCCCTTCTACCGCAGCCCCAGGGGCAGGGCGCTGAACGCCTGGCTGGTCAGGACCCAGGTGCGCGCGGTCTGCGCCCTTCTCGGCCTGCGCCGCCCGGTGATCATGGTGACGATCCCGACCGCCTGGGACGCCGTGCGCCTCATGCCCCGCCGCGCCCTGATCTTCAACCGCTCCGACCGCCACTCCGACTTCCCCGAGTCCGACCGCCCCACCATCGAGGCGCTCGAACGCGCCCTGCTGGAACGTGCCGACCACATCGTCTACGTCAGCCGCGCCCTCATGCGCGAGGAGGCCCCGCTGACCGGCGAGCGCGCGTACTTCCTCGACCACGGCGTGGACCTTGCGCACTTCACCCCCGTGCCCGAGGAGAGGCAGCCCGCCGACCTGCGCGCCATCCCAGGACCGCGCATCGGCTTCTTCGGCGCGCTCGACGACTTCGTGGTGGACTTCGAGCTGCTCGAACGGGTCGCCGTCGAGCTGCCGGAGACCTCGATCGTGCTCATCGGCGACGCCAACGGCGACATCGGGCGGCTCACCAAGCACCCCAACGTGCACTGGCTCGGCTTCCGGCCGTACCAGGAGATCCCCGCGTACGGCTCCGGCTTCGACGTCGCGATCATGCCCTGGCCGGCCAACGACTGGATCAGGCACGCCAACCCGATCAAGCTCAAGGAGTTCCTGGCGCTCGGCCTGCCGGTGGTCAGCACCCCGTTCGACGAGCTGGCCCACTACGCGGGCCGGGTCAGGGTGGCCGCCACCCCGGAGGAGTTCGTCGCGGCCATCAAGACGAGCCTGGCCGACGGCCCGCCGCTGCCCGCGGAGGAACTGCGCGCCTCGCTGGCGGGCGCGACCTGGGCCGGCCGCGCCGCCGCACTGGCGGCCCTGACCGAACGGGAGCCGGGATGAGCCGGGACGAGCCCGCGAAGACGGCCGGGCAGGGCACACCGGCGGTGGGGCGAGGCACGTGGGCCAAGGTGGCTTCGGTGGTGACGGCCGCCGCGATCTCGGCGGGCGGCTGGGTCTGGCTGCGCGACCACCCGGCACAGCCCCCGCCGCCGTCGCTGACCGCGCCGTCCATGACGCTGCGCGCCCTGCCCGGGGAGGGCCCGGACGCGTACGCGGCATGGCCGCGCCTGGCCGAGGCGGGCTGGACGCGGGAGTCGTTCTTCCCCGTCGGACTGTGGTTCTCCTCGGCCCGCACGGCCCGGCAGGTCGCCGCCGACCGGGCCATGGGCGTGAACACGTACCTGGAGCTGACCGCCGACAGCCGCCCCCGCCTGCTGCGCAAGGCCGGGATGACCGCGCTGACCACCGAGCGCCCGCCCGGCACGGGCGCGGAGACCGTGGGCGCCACGCTGCCCGCCAAGGCCGACGAGTGGGCGGGCATCGGGCAGTCTCGCTGGAGCGGCAGGACCGGCCGCGCGCCGTGCCGCCCCGAGCTGTCGTACTGCGGCTACAGCGTGCTGAGCGCGAGCGCCGCGAAGCTGCCCCGCCGCGACGGCCCCGTCTACGCGACCTTCGGCAAGGGCGTCGTCCACCAGGCCACCGACCCGCAGGCCGGCAGGTTCGTCAACGACTACGCCGACCTCATCGGCGTGGACGTCAACTGGTACGCCGACAAGAACGTCTGCGCCGAGGCCGCCCGCTGGCGGCAGCTACCGGCCGGACAGTGCCGCCTGGCCGCTAACTACGGCGCGACCGTGGACCGCGTACGCGAGCTGGACGCCCGCGACGGCCTGCGCAGGCCCGTCTTCGCCGTCATCTCGCTCGCCGGCCTCACGCCCGGCCAGGTCGGCGGCGCGGTGATGAGCTCGCTCATCCACGGCGCGCGCGGCATCGTCTACGACCCGCACGGTCCAGGCCCGCGCTGCAAGAGCGACGACCTGCTGCGCAGCGCCTGCGGCGCGAAGGTCAGGAAGGCGGTGACCGAGCTGAACGCGCTGATCGAGCGGCTCGCGCCCGTGCTCAACAGCCCCTCGTACGCCTACGACTTCGCCCCCGAGCTGGACACCGTGCTCAAGGAGCACGACGGCGCGTACTACCTGTTCGCCATGCCGGGGCGCGGCGCGGCCACCGGCGACCACACGCTCACCGTCCCGGCGAACCTGTCGCCGCGCGGCCGGATCGTGGACCATCTCACTGGACGCCCGATCGAGGTCGACAGGGAAGGCCGCTTCACCGCGACCTTCGCCACCGAGCACGCCTACCACGTCTATCGGATCACCCCGTAGCTGGAGGGACATGGCTTCGCGCAGGCTATCGAAGTGGTTACTGCTCATCCCGCTGGTGCTGGTGGTCGGCGTGGCCTGGGTCATCGCGCAAGGGGGAGCCGCCACCACGGCCGAGCGCTTCGATCTGCCGCGCGTGCCCTGGGAGGGCGGCCCCGCCTACTACGCGGACTTCCCCGTGGCCAAGGAGGCGGGATGGACGGACCCCGCGTTCTTCCCCATCGGGGTCTGGTTCGAGTCCGTCCTGGAGGAACGTGACGTCCGGCTCGACAAGGAGGCCGGGCTCAACACGTACGTCGAGCTGACCGCCAACAGCGACATGAAGCTGATCCGCGAGCACGGCATGTACGCCATGACCAGCAAGCCCCTTCCCGGCGCGGGCCCCGAGACGGTCGGCTGGCTGCTCACCGACGAGCCCGACATGTTCGCGGGCCCCGGCGACGGCAAGTGGAGCGGGAAGTTCGCCGGAGAGGGACAGATCTGCCTGCCGGAGAAGCCGCCCTGCGGCTACACGGTGATGCGCACGCTCAAGGACAAGCTGCCCAAGGGCGACGGCCGCCTGCACTACGCCAACTTCGGCAAGGGCGTCGCCATGTGGGAGTCGGACGAGGAGGCGAGCACGTTCGTCAACAGCTACACCGACGTGCTGTCCACCGACATCTACTGGTACACCGACGCCCACATCTGCTCAGAGGCCGAGACCTGGCTCAAGCTGCCCCGCGACCGCTGCCCCAGGGCCGCCAACTACGGCCGGGTCGTCGACAGGACCCGCCGGCTCGACGCGCTCGACGGCCGCCGCCAGCCCGTGTACGCCTTCGTCGAGGTCGGCTGGCCCGGCGCCAACGGACGTACCGCCATCACCGCCGACCAGATCGCCGGGGCCGTCATGAACGCCCTCGTCCACGAGGCGCGCGGCATCGTCTACTTCAACCACAGCTTCGGCGGGGCTTGCGTCAGCCAGCACGTGCTGCGCGAGCCGTGCACCAAGGACATCAGGGCCGCCGTGACCGAGCTGAACCGGCGCATCACCTCCCTGGCGCCGGTGCTCAACACCCAGTCGTACGCCCACACGTTCGAGCCCAGGCTCGACACCATGCTCAAGCGGCACGACGGCTCCTACTACGTCTTCGCCACCGTGGGAGAGCAGGGCTCGCCCGGCACCTACCGGCTGCGGCTGCCCGCCGCGCTCGCCTCCGCCGGCAGCGCCGAGGTGCTGTTCGAGAACCGGAGCGTGCCCATCCGCGACGGCGTCGTCACCGACGCCTTCGCCACCGAGCACGCCTACCACGTCTACCGAATCACGCCCTGATCGGGGCTCCTGGCCACGCCCTGGTCGGGGTTTCTGCTCGTGCCCTGGTCGGGCTTCCTGGTCACGCCCTGGTTGAGCTTCCTGGTCACGCCCTGGTCGGCGAGGCGCTGGGCGTACCAGGCGAGCGTGCGGCGCAGCCCGGCGGTCAGGCCGACGGTGGCCCGCCAGCCGATCAGCTCTTGCGCAGGGCCGGTGTCGGCCACCTGCGTGATGTCCAGCGGCCGGTCCGCCACCGCCCCGAAGCGCGGCTTGACCGGGCTGCCCGCCAGTTCGTAGAGCTGCTCGACCACCTCGCGCACGGACGTCGTGACCCCGGTCCCGACGTCGAAGGACCGCCCGATCGCCCGGTCGCTGTCCGCGGCGGCGACGAACGCCTCCACCACGTCGTCCACGTACACCCAGTCGGCGAGCTTCGCGCCGCTGGTCAGGCGGGGCTCCTCGCCGCGCAGCAGCGCCAGTGTCACGTACGGCACCAGCTTGGTCTGGTCGCGCTGCGCGGGCCCGTACACCATGGAGGGGCGCAGCACCGTGCACGGCAGCCCCCACAGCCGCCGGTACAGGTCGGCGTAGCCGGAGGCGGCGTGCTTGGCCATCGCGTACGGCGACGGCGGCGCGGCCTGCTCGTTGCCCGGCCTGGGCTCCTCGATCGAGCCCGCCAGCACCACCCGGCACTCCGCGCGCACGGCGGCGGTCAGCAGGTTCACCGTGGTCTGCAGGTTGCCCGCCAGCGTGCGCGGCACCAGCTCAGGCTCCCGCGCGCCGTTCACCTCGCTCGCCAGGTGGAACACGACGTCCGGGCGTACCGTGCGCACCAGCTCGGCCGTGGCCTCCTGGTCGCGCAGGTCCACCTGGTGGCGGCGCACCTCCGCGCCGCCGGGCCGCTGGGTCCTGCTCACCCCGTGCACCTCGGCACCCAGCGCGGCCAGGCGCGCGGCGAGGTGCCCGCCGATGAAGCCCGACGCCCCCGTCACCAGGGCCCGTCTGCCCGTCCACGTCATTGGCGTCCCTTCCCCCTGCCTGCCGGTCACAGATGTATCCGGACCCGCTCCTGCGCCGTTACGACGGACGCGCCGTAATGAGGGACGCCCTGTCACCGCGGGTGGGCCGGCATCACGGACGCTCTACAACGGCGAACGCCGCCGCCCCGCACGGGGCGGCGGCGTCCGTGACGCTCGCGGGGGGAAGGCGTCAGGCGATGCGCCAGGTGTCCCCGCCCATGAGCAGGTCGCCGAGGTCGCCGGGGCCCTGCTGCGCCACGGCCTCCTCAAGCTGGTCGGCCATCAGCGAGTCGTACGACGGCCGGTCGACGTTGCGGAAGATGCCGATCGGCACGTGCTCGAACGCCGGCTCGTCCAGCCTGCTGAGCGCGAACGCCACCGACGGGTCGGGGTTGTGCGCGTCGTGCACGAGGATCTGGTCCTCGCTGACGCTGTCGCGCGGCACGACCTCGATGCCGCCGGACGCGCCGCGCACCACGGCCTTGCTGGCGCTCACGATCGGCTGACCGTGCTCCAGCCGCAGCGTGATGTCGTCGCGGACCTCGGGGTCCTTGAGCGGCTCGAAGGCGTTGTCGTTGAAGATGTTGCAGTTCTGGTAGATCTCCACCAGCGACGTGCCGCGGTGCGCGGTCGCCTCGCGCAGCACCGACTGCAGGTGCTTGCGGTCGGAGTCGATGGTGCGGGCCACGAACGACGCCTCCGCGCCGATGGCCAGCGAGATCGGGTTGAACGGCTTGTCCAGCGAGCCCATCGGCGTCGACTTGGTGATCTTGCCGAGCTCGGAGGTGGGGGAGTACTGGCCCTTCGTCAGACCGTAGATCCGGTTGTTGAACAGCAGGATGTTCAGGTTGACGTTGCGGCGCAGCGCGTGGATCAGGTGGTTGCCGCCGATCGACAGCGCGTCGCCGTCACCCGTGATCACCCACACGCTCAGGTCGGGCCTGCTGGCCGCGAGCCCGGTCGCGATCGCCGGCGCCCGCCCGTGGATGGAGTGGAAGCCGTAGGTGTTGAGGTAGTACGGGAACCGCGACGAGCAGCCGATGCCGGAGACGAACACGATGTTCTCGCGCTTCAGCCCCAGCTCGGGCAGGAAGCTCTGCACCGCCGCCAGGATCGCGTAGTCACCGCAACCCGGGCACCAGCGCACCTCCTGGTCGGACTTGAAGTCCTTCAGGCTCTGCTTCACGTCGGTCTTGGGGACGAGCGACAGGCCCTTCCCGTTCACCAGCTCAGTCACTGTCGATCACGTCCTGGATGACTCCGGCCAGCTCCTCGGCCTTGAAGGGGAGCCCGCGCACACGGTTGTAGCTGATCACGTCGACGAGGAACTTCGCCCGCAGCAGCAGCGCGAGCTGGCCCAGGTTGATCTCCGGCAGCAGCACCTTGTCGTAGCGCTTGAGCACCTCGCCGGTGTTGGCGGGCAGCGGGTTGAGGTGGCGCAGGTGGGCCTGGGCGACCTTGCCGCCGCTCCTCCTGATGCGGCGCACGGCCGCGGCGATCGGCCCGTACGTCGAGCCCCACCCGACGACCAGCACCTTCGCCTCGCCGTCGGGGTCGTCGACGACCAGGTCGGGCACGTCGATCCCGGCCACCTTGGCGGCGCGGGTGCGCACCATCAGGTCGTGGTTGTCGGGGTCGTAGGAGATGTTGCCGGTGCCGTCGGCCTTCTCGATGCCGCCGATGCGGTGCTCGAGCCCGGCCGTGCCGGGGATCGCCCACGGGCGGGCCAGCGTCTCGGGGTCGCGCTTGAACGGCAGGAACTTGCCGTCCTCGCCGTTGGGCTCGGTGGTGAACGGCTGCGAGATGTCCGGCAGCTCCGACACCTCGGGCAGCCGCCACGGCTCAGAGCCGTTGGCGAGGTAACCGTCGGAGAGCAACATGACCGGCGTACGGTACTTGATCGCGATCCTGGCCGCCTCCAGCGCCGCGTCGAAGCAGTCGCTCGGCGACATCGGCGCCACGACCGGCACCGGCGACTCGCCGTTGCGGCCGAACATCGCCATCAGCAGGTCGGTCTGCTCGGTCTTGGTCGGCATGCCGGTGCTCGGCCCGGCCCGCTGCACGTCCACGATGATCAGCGGCAGCTCGGTGGTGACCGCGAGGCCGATCGTCTCGGCCTTCAGCGCCACACCGGGACCGCTCGTGGTCGTCACGCCGAGCGCGCCGCCGAACGCGGCCCCGAGCGCCGCGCCGACACCCGCGATCTCGTCCTCCGCCTGGAACGTGCGGACGCCGAACCGCTTGTGCTTGGACAGCTCGTGCAGGATGTCGCTGGCCGGGGTGATCGGGTAGGAGCCGAGGAACAGCGGCAGCTTCGACTGCACGCTCGCGGCGATCAGGCCGTAGGCGAGCGCCTGGTTGCCGGAGATGTTGCGGTAGACGCCCGGCGCCAGCCGGGCAGGACGCACCTCGTACGAGACCGAGAACGACTCGGTCGTCTCGCCGTAGTTCCAGCCCGCCTGGAAGGCCGCGATGTTGGCCTTGGCGATCTCGGGCTTCTTCGCGAACTTCTGCTCGAGGAACTTGATGGTGTGCTCGGTCGGCCGGTGGTAGAGCCACGACAGCAGGCCGAGCGCGAACATGTTCTTCGACCGCTCGGCGTCCTTCTTCGACAGGTCGAAGTCTTCGAGGGCCTTGACCGTGAGCGAGGTCAGCGGCACCGCGTGCACCCGCCACTCGCTGAGCGAGTCGTCCTCAAGCGGGTTGGAGTCGTAGCCGACCTTCTGGAGGTTGCGCTTGGTGAACTCGTCGGTGTTGGCGATGATGTCCGCGCCCTTGGGCAGGTCGCCCAGGTTGGCCTTGAGCGCGGCCGGGTTCATGGCCACCAGCACGTTCGGCGCGTCGCCCGGCGTGAGGATGTCGTGGTCGGCGAAGTGCAGCTGGAAGCTCGACACGCCCGGCAAGGTGCCTGCGGGGGCGCGGATCTCGGCGGGGAAATTGGGCAGAGTCGACAAGTCGTTGCCGAACTCAGCCGTGCCCGCGGTGAAGCGGTCGCCGGTGAGCTGCATTCCGTCGCCGGAGTCGCCGGCGAATCTGATGATCACGCGGTCGAGTTGCTGGACCTGCTTCGTCACAGCTCAGTCCTCCTCGACGCGCCACTGCGCGGTTGCCTTAGGCGCGTTCTCTGTTTCCATGCTAGATCCTCGGAAGGTGACGCGTTTGCATGCCACCTGAAGCGGGTAAACGCGGTCGGAGTCAGTCAGGGCGAGGTGAGAGAGCGACGACACAGCCCGGCGGCCAGCCTGCAGAGGTCTACATGCAGGCGGGCGAACAGGACGGTTCGGGTCACGAGCGCCAACTATACGTCCCCCCAACAGATGCGCTACGTCAGGGGCTGCTTACCCGGCAGCTCGTTCCCTGACCTGTACATGCGGCCGGCCTGCATCCCCACAGGGCCGTACAGCTCTGGAACGGTGACGAAGGTGTAACCGTTCCCGCGCAACCTTTTGAGGATGTCCGGAACCGCATCCACGGTTTCCCGATGAATGTCGTGCATGAGAATGATCGCACCTGGATGGGCCGCGTGCACGACCCGGTCCGCTATTTCGGAGGCATCCCTTGTGGACTCGTCCTTGGAGTCCACGTCCCAGGTGACCACCGCGCACCCCATCTGACGTGCGACATCGCGCACCTGAGGGCTCACCGCCCCGTACGGCGGCCGCACCAGCGCCGGCCGCTGCCCGATCACCTCCGACACCGCGTCCGAGGTCTTCCCCAGCGAGTCGGCGACCTTGCTGCTCGGCTGTTTCGACAGGTCCTTGTGCGACCAGCTGTGGTTGCCGACCAGATGGCCCTCCATGCTCATCCGCCGGATCAGCGCGGGCTCTGTGGACACGCTTCCGCCGAGCGTGAAGAACGTGGCCCGCGCCCGGTGCTCGGCCAGCGTGTTCAGCAGCCGGCCCGTGTACGGTCCCGGGCCGTCGTCGAAGGTCAGCGCCACGCATTTGCGCACGCGGCAGTCCACGCCGCTCGCCCGGGTGCTCACCGCGTCGGGGCTGCTCGTAGGCGTGAACGACGGAACCTCAGGGGCCGCCGACCGCCTGGCCGCATCACGTACCGCCTGCTGCGCATGCCGACCCAGCTCCGACAGCAGCGGCGCCACCTGCTGTGCCGGGATCGCCACCGCCACCCGGCCGAGCGAGCACCTGCCGACCTCGCAGTCGTCGAATTCGACCACCAGGTCGCCGTTCCTGTTGAACGCCATCGAGTCGAACAGATCGGGGTCGGCCGTCACCCGGTTGCGCTCCACCTGCGCGCCGCGGTCCGCGAGCGCCTCCTTGACCAGCGCCGCCAGCCGTTCCAGCGCGGGCCGTCCCGACAGCAGCCCGGTCGAGCCGGCGGCCTTGCCGGTGTGCGGGTCGAACCAGTACGTACGGGTGGAGTTGCCCCAGCTCGTACCCAAGAATTCGCCGGTCCGCAGCCGGACGCCCACCGCGTCGGGGGAGGCGGCGGCGAGCTGCCAGTCCACGTTCAGCTCCGGCTTCGGCAGGATGGGGGCGTCGCCGCCGGTCGCGCGCCTGAACTCCTTGAGCTGCCGCTCGGCGCGAGCCTTCAGCGTCCGGTTCAGCGCGGAGGCGCCGGCCAGCACCGGGTACTTGATGTGCACATACCTGCCGGCCGCCGAGTCGCCGTCGGTGACGGTAGCGGTGGACAGGCCGACGACGGTGGCGGGATCGACGAAGTCGATCATCGTCGGCTCTGCCGGGACCACGATGTCCTTGCCGTTGGAGGCGGCGGCGAGACCGCAACCCGAGGCGGAGAGTGCCAGCAGAGCGATTCCGGCGCAGAATCGCGATTTATGCATGGATGTCAGGGTATGGGCGCGATCTTACGATTTACCCTGATTTTGTGTGATCAGTCCGGACACTTTGACCGCGCTGGGTAACCGCCTCGAACGGCTTGAGGGACCTATGTCCAGGTCAGGACCCGTTTCCGCCACGCGTACAGAATGCCGAGGGCGATGAACCCCAGGAAGACGAACATCTCCACGAGCGTCGTCAGCCCGTAACCGGGGGCGTCGAACACCGTGGCCCACGGGAAGAGGAAGACGGCGTCCACGGCGAAGACCACGTACAGGTACGTGAAAACGTAGTAGCGGATCTGCGACTGCGCCCACCCCTCGCCCACGGGGTCCACGCCGCACTCGTAGGTGGTCAGCTTGTCCGGCGTCGGCCGGGACGGACGGAGCAGACGGTTGGCGAGCAGCGCGCCGGCGACGATCGCGACACCGATGACGAGCAACGCGGCCACGAGCACGTAGGAGCCGAAGTAGCCGTCCATGCCCGGATCGTAACCCGCCCCGCGATTCCCACAAGAGGGTTGGCCCCCACCCTCACCCGCACTTTGCCGCCCGCCTCCCCACCCGCGCTTCGCTCACCCCCTCTCACCGCTCCCACACCCCCACCCCACCCCACCCGCGCTGTGCGGTCTGCCCGCGTTACGCGCCTCGCCCGCGTGGTGCGCCTCGCCCGCGCTGTGTGTCCTGCCCGCGTTGCGCGCGCCCCGTCTGCGTTTCGCGCCCTGCTTGCGCTGCGCCACCCCCGCTTGCGCTGCGCACCGGCGTCCGACCCCCGGTGCCTTATCAGGACCTCGCCCCAGGCATCCAGCGCACTCCCACAGCCCTGAGACCCTGCAAGAGGTCGCCCGCGCGCCACCCCAGCGCGCCCAAGCGCACCACGCCTGCGATCCGGGACGCCCGAGATGCCGCCAGAGTCCAAGTCGCACCACGCCTGCGACCGCGAGACCCCTGCGACGCTGAAACGCGAGACGCCAAGCGCCTGCGACGTTGCGACGCTGAGACTTCGGCGATGTCTGAGACGCTTGGGCCGCCGCCGGAACCCCGCGCACTTCGTGGAGAGAACTTGACCCCCACGAGACTCGGCCGCACCACCCCCCGCACACCTTTCTTTGCCTGCATCCTGATCCGCGCAAGAATGGCCGTATGGCAGCAACGGACCTCCCGATGCCCACAGTGGGCCCGGTCTCGCGATTGGCACCCAAGCCGATGCGCTTCATCCTCAACTGGGGCCGCCGCTATTCGCTGTGGGTGTTCAACTTCGGGCTGGCCTGCTGCGCCATCGAGTTCATCGCGGCGTCCACCAGCCGCCACGACTTCATCCGGTTCGGCGTGATCCCGTTCGCGAACGGCCCGCGCCAGGCCGACCTGATGATCGTCTCGGGCACGGTCACCGACAAGATGGCCCCGGCGGTCAAGCGCCTCTACGAGCAGATGCCCGACCCCAAGTACGTCATCTCGTTCGGCGCCTGCTCCAACAGCGGCGGCCCGTACTGGGACTCCTACTGCGTCACGAACGGCGTCGACCAGATCATCCCCGTCGACGTCTACGTCCCCGGCTGCCCGCCGCGCCCCGAGGCCCTGCTGTACGGCATCACCAAGCTCCAGGAGAAGATCGCCGGCGAGAAGCTCACCGACCGCTACGTCTGGTCGCGCCCCCACGCGGACGAGCCGCCCGCGGGCCGGGAGCAGGCGTGAACGCCGACCACGCCGCCCGGCTGGCGGACCATTTCGGCGACCGCGCCCAGGTCACGGAGTCCTACGGCGACACCACGGTGGACGTGGAGCCGTCCGACTGGACGAATCTCCTCCGATTCGTCCGCGACACCCTCGACTACGCCTTCTTCGACTGGCTGACCGGCGTCGACGAGCCACCGGAGGCGTTCGCGGTCGTGGCCCACGTCTACAGCCCGAGCGCCGGCAGCAGGCTGCTCCTGCGCACCCGCGTACCGCGCGACAACCCGCACCTCCCCACCGCCGTGCCCATCTACCGGGGCGCGAACTGGCACGAGCGCGAGACGTACGAGATGTTCGGCGTGATCTTCGACGGGCATCCCAACCTCGTCCCGCTGCTGCTGCCCGACGGCTTCGAAGGCCACCCGCTGCGCAAGGATTTCATTCTCGCCGCCCGCGTGGCCAAGCCCTGGCCCGGCGCCAAGGAGCCCGGCGAATCAGGACACGGCGCCCCGAGCCGCCGCAAGACCCTTCCGCCCGGAGTTCCAGCCGACTGGGGGCCTCCTGATGCTTGACGTGGTGCTGAGCTTCGTCGTCATCCTCGTCGTGTTCCTGGTGCTGCCGTTGATCGTCGGTCAGACGGAGCACAAGGTCATGGCTCACATGCAGTCGAGGCTCGGCCCCATGTACGCGGGACGCTTCCACGGCTGGGCGCAGCTCATCGCCGACGGCGTGAAGTTCGCCCAGAAGGAGGATGTCATCCCGGCCGCGGCCGACCGCCGCATCTTCATGATCGCCCCAGGCGTGGCGCTCGTCCCGTACCTCGTCGTCCTGATCGCGATCCCGCTCGACCGCGGCCTCGTGGCCGTCGACCTCGACCTCGGCCTGTTCTTCGTCCTCGCCGTCATGGGCGTCGGCGTGCTCGGCTCGATCATGGCCGGCTGGGCGTCGGCCAACAAATACTCGGTGCTCGGCGGCATGCGTTCCGCCGCCCAGCTCATGTCGTACGAGCTGCCCCTCGTTCTTGCCGCCTCCTCGGTCGCCATGGCGGCGGGCACCCTGTCACTCCCCGGGATCGTCGAGGCCTGGCAGTGGTGGTGGCTGCCCTGGCAGGCGATCGGCGGCGTCGTCTTCTTCCTCGCGGGCCTGGCCGAGCTGCGCCGACCGCCGTTCGACATGCCGATCGCCGAGTCCGAGATCATCATGGGCCCGATGACCGAGTACACCGGCATGCGCTTCGCGCTCTTCATGCTCACCGAGTACGTCGGCATCGTCGTACTGTCGTTCCTGACCACCGTGCTGTTCCTCGGCGGCTGGCACGGCCCGTTCCTGCCCGGCTGGATCTGGACGCTGGCCAAGGTCTTCTTCCTGTCCTTCGTCGTCATCTGGCTCCGCGTCACCTTCCCCCGGTTCCGCGAAGACCAGCTCCAGAAGCTCGCCTGGGCCGTCCTCGTCCCCCTGGCCCTCGTCCAGCTCGCCCTCACCGGCCTCGTCAAGGTCCTCACCTGACGCCATCCGCGTGCTACCTGCGTCCCCCGGCCATCGTGACCCGCGGCCATCGTGACCCGCGGTGATCGTGACCCGCGGTGATCGTGACCCGCGGTGATCGTGACCCGCGGCCACCGAGACCCCGGCCACCGAGACCCCGGCCACCGAGACCCCGACGAACAACGACCGCCTGAGCTCCGGCGAGGGCCGCTGACCCCCGAAGCTCAGCGCACAATCGACAACATCACATCCGAAGCAGACGGACGATCCGCAGGCTGCTTACTGAGGCAGGCGCCAACGATGCCGCGTAAGGAGGGCGGCACCGCCGACAAATCGGGCTCGTGATTGAGCACCCGGTTGAACACGGCAGGCACCGTGTCCTCCCCGAACGCCGGCCGCCCGGTCGCCGCGAACACCATCGTCACCGCCCAGCTGAACACGTCGGACGGCGGCCCCACAGGCTCGCCCTTGAGCTGCTCGGGCGACATGTACGGCGGAGTGCCCACCATCTTCCCCGACGTCATCGTCACCTGGTCGAGCGCCCGCGAGATGCCGAAGTCGATCACCCGCGGCCCGTCGTTCCCGATCAGCACGTTGCTCGGCTTGAAGTCCCGGTGAACGACCCCGGCCTTGTGGATGGCCGCCAGCGCCCCGGCTGTGGATAAAGCCAGCCGCGTCAGGCTGTCCTCGTCCCGGGGACCGTGCGTCCTGACGAGCTGCTCCAGCGACGGTCCGTCCACGTACTCGCTGACGATGTACGCGTGCTGCCCCCCGATGTTCACGTCGAGTACCCGGGCTGTGGAAAACGTGGCCACCCGCCGCGCCGACTCGACCTCCCGCGCGAACCGCGCCCGCGCCACCTCGTCCACCAGATCGTGCAGCACCTTCACCGCGACCTGCGTCCCGTTGGGCGCCATGGCGAGGTAGACGGCCCCTTGACCGCCGCGCCCGAGCTGCCGCAGCACGCGGTAATGCCCGATCCACTCCGGCTGCTCAGGCGGCCGCCGCTGGGAGGGCGCGGTTATGCGTTGCCGCACGTCGGGAGGGGTGTGCCGCATGTCGGCGGGAGGGGTGTGCCGCAACTCGGCTGGAGGAGTGTGACGCATCTCGGCAGGGCGATGCCGTACGTCGGCGGGCGGCAGCGGCGCATGGACCATCGGGGCGGGGCCCAGCCGCGCCTTGACCATGGACGGCACCAGGATCCCCGAGTGGATGGTCCCGCCGATCCAGCTGATCACCAGTCCGAGGGTGACGAGCATCGACAGCTCCGTAGGAGCGAGCTCGTACTCGTACGTGAGCGCGGTCAGAACGAACGACCCGATGCCGACCGCATAGACGCAGGCAGCGACCCCATGCCAGACGTTGCGCAGCCAGATGGCCGCGATCCCCATCGTGACCGGGGTCGCGACGCCGCAGGTGACCAACGGCAGGCAGGCCCACACAACGGCGGCCGCCCATCGCAGGCCACTCGGCCGGATCGGATCGCTGTGCTGCATGGCCGAGAGACTATCGCCCTGCGATCGGTTCATTCCGGGCATGCACACAGTCTGTGGATAACTAGCCCTCAGTCTGTGGATAGCTGTGGAAAACCTGGGGACAACCGACTCCCTCATTCACGTCCGCCCCCAAGTGCGCCATGATGTTGAACATGGGGCGGATGCCGGGAGTGGGACTGGTGAAGGGGTTGTCGATCACCCTTCGCCACATGCTGCGTAAGTCGGTTACGCAGCAATATCCCGAGGTCAAGCCCGCCCTGCCGCCCCGGAGCCGCGGGGTCATCGCACTGGTCGAGGAGAATTGCACCTCCTGCATGCTCTGTGCCCGAGAGTGCCCCGACTGGTGCATCTATATCGATTCGCACAAGGAGACGATCCCGGCCCCCGAGGGCGGCCGCCCCAGGCAGCGCAACGTCCTCGACCGCTTCGCGATCGACTTCTCGCTGTGCATGTACTGCGGCATCTGCATCGAGGTTTGCCCGTTCGACGCGCTCTTCTGGTCGCCGGAGTTCGAGTACGCGGAAGGCGACATCCGTGACCTCCTTCACGAGAAGGAGCAACTGGGCGCCTGGGTGCAGACCGTCCCTCCGCCGCCCGCCCACGATCCGGGCGCGGAACCGCCCAAGGAGCTGACGGCCGCCCGCCGCCCCGCTCGTACCCCTCGCCCCCGCCCCGCCGCCGACCAGCCCGCGGCCCGGTCACAGGGTGCTTCCGGTACGGGCCAGGCGGCCGCCTCGGCTCCTGCCACGGACCAGGGAACCAAGCCGCCGTCCGGCACGGTCCAGGCAGCCGAGGCAACTCCCGGCACAGGCCAGGGAGCCGAGGCGACGCCTGGAACCCAGCAGAGGGCTGTGTCGACGCCTGGCACCGAGAGTGGAGCGGTGCCACCGCCCGGCGCTAGCAGGGGAACCACGCCGTCGTCATCCGCCGGCGGGGGGATGACGCCGCCGTCCGCTGCTGATCAAGGCGGGACACGGTCGTCCGGCGCCGCTGCGGACACCAGAGCACCGTCCGGCGCGGGCGGGGAAGCCACGCCGCCGTCCGGCGTGGGTGGAGAAGCCACGCCGCCGTCCGGCGTGGGTGGGGGAGCCACGTCGGCGTCCGGCGTGGGTGGGGGAGCCACGTCGGCGTCCGGAACCGCCCAGGGCACTCCGTCGGCCGAGCCGGGCCCCACGACCAGGCCGTCCCGCCCGGGTGGCCGTGCTCGCCGCGTGATGACGAACGTACGGGGAATCCGCCCTCCGGGTTCCCTGCCGACCCCGGACACTCCTACCGTCACCCCGGCCACTCAGTCCCAGGCGCCCGCCGAAGAGGCGAAGGGAGGTCCCACCTACCCAGGGCAGGCCCTCCAGCCCGGCGACGCCCGCCCCGGTGACATGGGCTCTGGCGAGGTGCGTTCCGGCGACGCAGGTTCTGGCGACGCCCGCTCCGGTGATGCCGGGTCTGGCGACGTGCGTTCCGGCGACACCCGCCCTGGCAACGCGCGCTCCGGTGACGCGGGCTCCGGTGACGCGGGCTCCGGCAACGTGCGCTCAGATGGCGCTGAGGCCGGCGACGGTCGTTCGGACGAGGCACGAGAAGCACGAGACGAGGCACAACCCCGAGACAACGACACGGCCCGCGACAACTCCACAAGTCGCGACAACGACGCAGTTCCAGGCAACGACACAGCTCAAGGCGACAACCTCACAACCCAAGACAAGCCCGTAACGCAAGACCGAGACGGGGCTTCATCCACAGGCGACCCACCTCCAGGCAAGTTGTCCACAGCCGAGGGCGAGCCGCCGCCGAAGCCCGATCAGCCAGGGCAGACTTCTGCCGCGAGCCGCCGCCGGCGCAGGATGGCCGATCCACGGTCCATCAGGCCCCCAGGGCGGCTCGGTCCTGACGAGCCGAGGGAGTCCGAGGAGGAGTCGTGACCGAGGCGGTGCCCTCCTACCTGTCACCCACCGGGCAAGAGATCGTCTTCTTGCTGCTGGGAGCGGTAGCGGTTGGATCGGCGCTGCTCGTCGTCATGACCAAGCAAATCGTCCACGCGGCCCTCTGGCTCGTGGTCTGCTTCGGTGCGCTCGCCGGAGGCTACCTCGTGCTGACGGCCGAGTTCGTGGCCTGGGTCCAGGTGCTCATCTACGTGGGCGCGATCATCGTGCTGCTGCTGTTCGGCCTCATGCTCACCCGGGCGCCCATCGGCCGCTCAGCCGACCTCGACAGCGGCAACAAAGTGGTCGCCGCCGTGGTGGCGGTGGCGACCGCGGCGATCCTCGTCACGGTCGTGATCGATGGTTTCCGTACGGCCTACACACCCCTCACCCCGGGCCCCGGCGCCGCAGGAGAGCTCGGCGCCAGCATCTTCGCCACGTGGGTCCTGCCCTTCGAGGCACTGTCAGTGTTGTTGCTGGCCGCCCTGATCGGCGCCATCGTCCTATCCCGCACCGACATCCGCGGCCCCGCACCCGCCTCGGGCGGCACACCGGGTGAGCAACCGGACGGCGGCGACTCCGGCACGGCGCGCCTCAACCCGCAGAGCACGCCGCCTCCAGGTGAGCCCGTAGCCGCCGCACCGCCTGATCAGACGGCGGAGCCGTCGTCGGACGACCGTACTGTCGGCGGCACCTCTCCCGACCAGACCGGGGGGCAGTAGTGCACATCGTCTATCCGGCCGTCGTCTCCGCGCTCCTGTTCTCCATCGGCGTCTACGGCGTGCTCGCGCGGCGCAACACGATCCTCGTGCTGATGTCGGTCGAGCTGATGCTGAACGCGGTCAACCTCAACCTGGTGGCGTTCGACGTGTGGCTGGGCGACCGTCTGCACAGCGGGCAGGTGCTCACCCTCTTCGTCATCGTCATCGCCGCCGCCGAGGTGGGGCTGGGCCTGGCGATCGTCCTGGCGCTCTACCGCAACCGCCAGACCATCGACATCGACCACCTCCGCGCCCTCACCGAACCCGCCCCCGACCCCACCGGCACGCCTACCGAGCCGGCGGCCCTCGACCTCGCAGGAACGCCCACCGAGACGGCGGTCCTCGCCCCCGTAGAAACGCCCACTCAGTCGGTCGGCGGCCCTTCTGTGCGACCAGAGTTCGCGTCGGCTTCGGCGTCGGACGTCGCTTCTAGGCGACCCGATGCTGCGACGGGTTCGGAGCCGGACGCTTCTTCGGCCCCCGAGGCGGCGCCCGCTCCGGAGGCCGACGTTGCCCCTGGGCAGCCGGAGACCGAACCTGCTTCTGAGCCGGGCGTTGCCGCTGCACGGCTTGGACCCGCCTCGGGCCCGCAACCGGATCATCCTGCGGAGCGCGCCCCGCAGCCGGATGGTCCTGCGGAGCGCGGCCTGCAGCCGGATGGTCCTGCTGAGTACGGCCTGCAGCCGGATCGTCCTGCGGAGCGCGGCCTGCAGGCGGATCAGCCTGCCGAGCACCTCCCGGAGGAGTGCGAGCACCGCGTCAACCGAGGCGGTGGTGATTGATGACGAACTTCCCGTTGCTGGCCGTGCTTCTGCCGTTCGTCGCCGCGGCGGCCGGTCTGCTGCTCTCCCGCTGGCGTCCCGGCAGGCCACCGGCGGGCACCACAGGCGCCGCTCGCGCGGCTGACGCAGCCGACACTGCCGGTACCGACGGCACAACCGCTGCCGGCACTGCCGCTACCGCTGGCTCCCGCGCCGGCACTGCCGGTACCGCTGGCTCCCGCAGGGCGGCGTGGATCGCCGTCGTCCCCACCGCAGCCTCAGCCGTGCTGGCCGTCTGGCTGGCGTGGACGCCGGGCTTCTCCTACTTCACGGGGGCCCAGCACCCCCCACCCACAGGCCAGACCTACGGCACGATCATCACCGGCGGCGTCCCGATCTCCCTGACCCTCCAGGCCGACGCGCTCTCCGCCGTCCTAGGCGTCCTGGTGACGCTCGTGGCGCTGGCCGTACAGGTCTACTCGGTCGGCTACCTCAAAGACGACTCGCGCTACCCCTCCTACAGCGCCTTCGTCAGCCTGTTCACCAGCGCGATGCTCCTCGTCGTGTACGCGGGCGACCTCCTCGTCCTCTACGTGGGCTGGGAGATCATGGGCCTCTGCTCATACCTTCTCATCGGCCACTGGTGGGAGGATCGCGGCAATTCGCGCGCCGCGGTGAAGGCCTTCCTCGTGACCCGCCTGGGCGACGTCGGCTTCCTGTTCGGCATCTTCGTGCTGGGCATGGGGGCGGGCAGCTTCCGCATCGCGGACGTCCTGGCGAAGGTGCCCGAGATGTCCGCGGCGACGCTCGTGACGGCCACGATGCTGCTGCTGGCGGGCGTCGCGGGAAAGAGCGCCCAGGTGCCGCTGCACACGTGGCTGCCGGACGCCATGGCGGGCCCGACCCCGATCAGCGCGCTGATCCACGCCGCCACGATGGTCGCGGCCGGCATCTTCATCGTGGCCAGGCTGTTCCCGGCGTTCGTGGCCGCGCGGCCCACGCTCGACGTGCTCGCCGTCATCGCGGCGCTCGGCATGCTGGGGGCCGCGCTGGCCGCGCTCGCCCAGGACGACCTCAAGCGCGTCCTCGCCTACTCCACGGTCAGCCAGCTCGCCTACATGGCCGGCGGGCTCGCGGCAGGCTCCGACACCGCGGCCGTCTTCCACCTGCTGACGCACGGCGCGTTCAAGGCGCTGCTGTTCCTATGCGCGGGCGTGGTGATCCACCACGTCGGCTCCAACCTGATGACGCGGATGGGCGGCCTGCGCAGGGAGCTGCCGGTGACGTTCGTGGCGATGACGATCGGGTTCGCCGCCCTGATGGGCCTCCCGCCGGCCAGCGGCTTCTTCAGCAAGGACGGCCTGCTGTCCGCGATGGACGACGCTCTGTCCGGCCAGAGCCTCACCGACGCTGCGGCGCTTCTCCTGTACGGGTGCGCGCTCGCGACCGTGGCCGTCACCGGCGCGTACGCCACCAGAGCCTGGCTGCGCACGTTCTTCGGCGAACCGAGAGCCGTGGCGCTCAAGGAGCCGGAGCCCGGCACCGCCCATGTCGTGGACGCCCGAGAAGCCCCGCGCACGATGCTCGTCCCCGTCGCGGTCCTGGCCGTGCCCGCCCTGATGCTGGGGTTCGCGGGCGACCTGCACGTCGAGCTCGGCGTGGCCGCCGTCAGCGTGGTGCTCGCGGTGCTGGGCGCGGGCGTCGTCTACGCGTTCTGGCGCAGCGACCCCCTCGCCGACCCGGCCCGCCTCCTCGGGCCGCTGCGGGCGCCGTGCGAGCGCGCGTTCTACGTCGGCACCGCGTACGCGGCCCTGTTCGTCCGCCCGATCCTGGCCCTGTCCACAGGGGTGGTCAGGACGGACGACACGGTCGTGGACGGCGCGGTACGCGGCTCAGGCAGGGCCGCCCGCGGCCTGTCAGGGGTGCTGCGCCTGGCCCAGAACGGCAACGTCCAGCTCTACGTGAGCGGCCTCCTGGCCGGGGTCCTGTTGATCGCAGTGGGGGCGGTGGTGTTCACATGATGGCGTGGATCCCGGTCGTCCTCCTTGCCGTGCCCCTGCTGGGGGCCCTGATGCTCCTGATCGCGCCGCGCGCCCTGCACCCCGTGCTCCGCCCGTACGGACTGATCCTGTCGGCCGTCACGCTGGCCGCGAGCCTCGTGCTCGTGGCGGCCTTCGACTACGGACGCCCGGCCGCGATCCAGTACGAGCTGGACCTGCCGTGGGTGCCAGGGCTGGGGATGCGGTTCCACCTCGGCGTCGACGGCATCTCGCTGCCGCTGATCACGCTGACGGCGTTGCTGACGTTCCTGTGCTTCGTCTACCTGTGCTGGGGACGCGGCACCGCACGCGAGTTCATGAACGCCAGGCCGCGGGCGCTGGTGTTCACGCTGCTCGTGCTCGAAGTCGGCATGATCGGCACGTTCCTGGCGCTCGACCTGCTGCTGTTCTTCGTCTTCTTCGAGATCGTCCTCATCCCGATGTACTTCCTGATCGGCATCTGGGGCGGGGACGGACGCAGGGCGGCGTCGGTCAAGTTCATCCTCTACACGCTGCTCGGCTCGGTCGTCATGCTGCTCGGCCTGCTGCTGGTGTGGGCGCAGGCGGGCACGCTGGACATCGTGGCGCTCAACGCCTCCCACGGGGCCGGGATGTCGAGGTCCGTACAGATCCTGGCGTTCGTGGCGATCGGGGCGGGCTTGGCGGTCAAGACGCCGATGTGGCCGCTGCACACGTGGCTGCCCGACGCACACACCGAGGCGCCCACCGTCGGGTCGGTGCTGCTCGCGGGCGTGCTGCTGAAGATGGGCACGTACGGTTTCGCCCGGATCGCCATCCCCGTCCTGCCCGAGGGCGCGGAGGCGGCGGCCCCGTGGCTGGGGGCATTCGCGGTGGTCGGCATCGTGTACGGCGCCCTCGCCTGCCTGGCCCAGCGCGACCTGAAACGCATGATCGCGTACTCGTCGATCGGCCACATGGGCTTCGTCCTGCTCGGCTTCGCCACGCTCACCCCGGTCGGCACCAACGGCGCGCTCTTCGCGAACGTCGCTCACGGCCTCATCACCGGCCTGCTGTTCTTCCTGGCAGGCGCGATCAAGGAACGCCACCACACCGCCGACATGCCTGCCCTGGGCGGCGGCCTGCTGGCGCGGCTGCCCAGGCTGGGCTCGCTGCTGACGTTCGCGGCGATCGCCTCGCTGGGACTGCCGGGGCTGGCCGGGTTCTGGGGCGAGATGCTGGCCCTGCTCGGGGCGTTCCAGCCCGCTGACGCGCTGCCGCGCGGGCTGTTCCTCACGTACATGGTGATCGGGGGACTGGGCGCGGTCCTGACGGCCGCGTACTTCCTGGTCATGCTGTCGCGCGTCACCCACGGACGGCCGCGTGCGGCGGACGAGGCGGAGACCGGCCCGGCGGCTGACACGGCGACTGACGCGGCGACTGACACGGGGGCCGGCGCGGTGACCGGCTCGGGCGGCGGCGCGGCGATCGCCGTCGCGGAGCGTACGGATGCCGGGCTTTCGCCGGGTGCGACGACCGACGTGGCGGAGCGTGCGGATGCCGCGCTTTCGCCTGGTTCGACGACCGGCGTCGCGGAGCGTACGGACGCGCTTCCGCCTGATGCGACGACCGGCGTGGCAGGACGTACGGACGCCGCGCTTCCGCCCGGCGCGACGATCGACGTCAAGCCCAACGAGTGGCTGGCCTGGACCCCGCTGGTGGTCCTGACCCTGCTGTTCGGCCTCTGGCCGGGCCTGCTGCTCTCCCTGACCACACCCCCCGTGCAGGCGCTGCTGGGAGCACTGTCATGATCCAGCAGATCGACTACTTCGTGATCGCGCCCCCGCTGGTGCTCGCCCTGTCGGCGGCCCTGGTGCTGCTGCTCGACGCGTTCCTGCCGGCCCGCCCGGTGCTCAGCGGGGTGCTCGCGCTGGCGGGGATCGCGGTCGCGGCCGGGTTCGTGGTCGCTCAGGCGGCGGGAACGGGCTCGAGGTCGACGTTCTGCGTGCCGCAGCGGCTCGGTGGCACGGCGGCGACGTGCTCGTTCGTGGCCGACGGGTTCACGCTGGTCTTCGCCGGGCTGGTGCTGGTGGCCGCCGCGGTGGTCGTCCTGATGTCGATGACCGAGCTGACCGGCGGCGGCATCCCCGTCGGCGAGTGGTACTTCCTCCTGCTGTGCACCATCGTCGGCGCCGTCACCCTGCCCGCCTCCCGCGACCTGATCATGCTCGTGGTCGCGCTCGAACTGGTCTCCCTCCCGGTCTTCGCCCTCACCGCGCTCAAACGCTACGACGGCCGCGCGTCGGAGGCGGCGGTGAAGCTGTTCGTGGTCTCGGTGGTCTCAACCGCGATCATGCTGTTCGGCGTGTCGCTCCTGTACGGCATCTCGGGCACGGTCTACCTGTCCCGCCTGTCCGGAGTGTTCAGTGGCCAGGTGGCGGCTCCTGGGGCCCCTGAGGGCCTGCCCGCGGTCGTCACGGTCGGCGTGGTGCTGGTGGTCGCCGGGTTCGCGTTCAAAATCGCCGCGGTGCCGTTCCACTCATGGGCGGCCGACGTCTACCAGGGCGCGCCCATCCCGGTCGCCGCGCTGCTCTCGGTCATCTCGAAGGCGTCCGGTTTCGCCGGTTTGATCCTGGTCCTGGTCGCCGCGCTCGGCGGGCAGGCGGCCACGTGGGCGCCGATCGTCGGCATCGTGGCCGCGCTCACCATGACCGCGGGCAACCTGCTCGCGATGCGCCAGCACTCCGTCGTACGACTGCTCGCGTGGTCCTCGGTCGCGCAGTCCGGCTACATCCTGGCGCCGCTCGCGGTCACGGGCACGGCCGCGGTGCGCTCGTCCATCGCGTACCTCGTCATCTACGCCGCCATGAACCTCGGCGCGTTCACCGTCGTCATGCTCGTCTCCAAGACCGAGCTCGACGACTACCGCGGCCTGGTGTTCCGGCGCCCCGCGGCCGGGCTGGCGCTGGCGTTCTGCCTGATCTGCCTGGCCGGCCTGCCGCCGGGGCTGGCCGGGCTGTTCGCGAAGGTGTTCGTCTTCCGCGAGATCGTCGCGGGCGGCGCCGGCTGGCTGGCGCTCGTCATGGCCGTCAACACCGTGATCGGCCTCTACTACTACGCCGTCTGGACCGCCCGCCTGTTCGCACCCGGCAGCCGGGCGCCGCTCTCGCCGCCCGCCACCGCCTGGTACGCCATGGGCGTGGCCGTGGTGGCGGCCGTGCTGTTCTCACTCGCGCCGCAGCTCGTCCTCGACATGGCCTCCCTGACCTGAGCCTTCGGTCCTGGCTCGTGAAACCCGCCCCCGGCCTGAAACATCGGCCCTGGCCTGAGACCCCGGCGCGTCGCGCTGCGCCTCCACGTGAGCACATTGGGGAACGAAGAGCCGGGCCATCGACGTTGGACGTGGTGGAACCCGGACCACGAAGGGGGGGACCTTGCACCACAACGGTCTGCGCACCGCCGTGTTGCTCGGCGGTCTGTCGGCGCTGATTCTCGCGGTGGGCGCGTGGTTGGGCGGCGGCACCGGTGTGCGGATCGCGCTCGTGCTCGCCCTGGCGAGCAACGGCGTGGCGTACTTCTTCTCCGACCGCATCGCCCTGTCGGCGATGCGCGCCAGGCCGGTCAGCGAGGTCGAGCAGCCCACCCTCTACCGGATCGTCCGCGAGCTGTCCACGCAGGCCCGCCAGCCCATGCCGCGGCTGTACATCTCGCCGACGGTGCAGCCCAACGCGTTCGCGACCGGCAGAAACCCGCGCAAGGCGGCCGTGTGCGTCACGTACGGGCTGACCCAGCTGCTGAACGAAGACGAGCTGCGCGGCGTGATCGGACACGAGCTGTCCCACGTCTACAACCGCGACATCCTGATCTCCTCGGTGGCCGGCGCGCTCGCCACGATGATCACCTGGCTCAGCTACGTGTCGGTGTTCTTCGGCGGCTCGGACGACGACGAGGGGCCGGGCTTCGTCGGCGCGCTGCTGATGATGGTGCTGGGGCCGGTGGCGGCCACCATGGTGCAGATGGCGATCTCCCGTACGCGGGAGTACCAAGCGGACGAATCGGGCGCCCGGCTCACCGGCGACCCGCTCGCGCTGGCCTCGGCCCTCCGCAAGATCGAGATGGGCGCGCGCCGGCTTCCGCTTCCCGAGAACAGCCGCCTGACCTCGGCCTCGCACATGATGATCGCGAACCCGTTCAGCGGCTCCGGCTTCGGCCGCCTGTTCTCCACCCACCCGCCCACCTCCGAGCGGGTGGCCCGCCTCGAGCGGATGGCGGGCTACCGCCGCTGACGCCTCTACGGACCCGTGGTGATCTTCCGCAGGATCACCGCGAGGTCCTCGGGGTAGACGGTCTCGTCGGTGGCGTCCAGCTCCTCGGCGCTCCACCAGCGGTGCCCGAGCGTCGTGTCCTTCTCGATCTGCTCCATGTGATCGAACGACACCGCCGCCTGCCCGCCCAGCCGGATCGCGAAGAACGCCTGATCCTGGGTGAAGGCGTAATCGCCCCACTCGAACTCGACCAGCGCCTCGGCGTGCGGCCCCGTGAACTCCTCGGGCCGCGCCCTGACGCCGATCTCCTCGTACAGCTCGCGCGCCGCCGCCTCCTGGAGCGTCTCACCGTCCTCGCGCGCCCCGCCGATGGTGAACCAGAACCGCCTGTCCGGCTGGGCCGGATCGAGACCGTGCAGGAGGAGAACGCGGTCATTCTCGTCGATGGGCAGCACGCGGGCCGTGAACCGGCGCAGGGGAATTTTCGCCACGCCTATGGAGCATACGCACCGCTTACCGGATCGTTATGAGGCGGCTCGGGGCACACGGCGCGATGGGTCGCCGCATGCCCCGAATACGCTCTCCGCGATCGTACGAGCCGGCGCAGCATGCCCGCGGACCGGCTAGCGGTAGTTCACGAACTGCAGGGCGATGTCCAGGTCCTTGCCCTTGAGCATGGCGATGACCTGCTGCAGGTCGTCCTTCTTCTTGGAGCTGACCCGCAGCTCGTCGCCCTGGATCTGCGCCTTGACCCCCTTCGGACCCTCGTCACGGATCATCTTGGAGATCTTCTTAGCGTGCTCCTGGTCGATGCCCTCCTTGAGGCTCACCAGCAGGCGGTACTCCTTGCCGGACAGCTTCGGCTCACCCGCGTCCAGGATCTTCAGCGACAGCCCGCGCTTGATCACCTTCTCCTTGAACACGTCGTACGCCGCGTTGACGCGCTCTTCACTGTTGGCCTTGAGCTCGATGTTGTTCTGCCCGGACCAGCTGATGCTCGCCCCGGTCCCCTTGAAGTCGAAGCGGTGCCCCAGCTCCTTGACCGTCTGGTTGAGCGCGTTGTCGACCTCCTGCCGGTCGATCTTGCTAACGATGTCGAAAGATGAATCGGCCAAAGCACCCATCCTCTCAGCTGCGGTGAAACCGGCCCGGCCGTTCGAACGTACGGACCCAGCGCACGAGCCTAGCCAGCATCGGCCCGCCGTGCAGGTTCGCGCCCCCTTGGTCACGTCGTACGGCGACCCTTCCCGTACGCCCGAGACCTCCCCTTCGCGCCTCGTTGGCTCGGGGCCGCTGTCTGGGCTTCCCACATCGGGCCGGCCGGGCTTCCGGGGCATGGCCGCCTGAGACTCTTGCGGGGCGCATCTGGGCCCCCGGCTTTGGGGCGCTCGTGGCACCCCGCGCGGGGGCGTCCGGGAGCACCGCCTGGGCCGTTCGGGGCGCCGCGCGGGGGCGTCCGGGGAGCGCTCGGTCGCAGTCCGGGGCGGCGTCGGGGCCGCCTAGATCAGATTAGATCCGGCTCCGGGACAAACCGGTGTCACGTACACCTCCGAAGTCCGCTATCCTTCTTTCTGTCGCCGCGAGAGCGGATGGCAAGGCAGGTTGCCCGAGTGGCCAAAGGGAGCGGTCTGTAAAACCGTCGGCTCAGCCTACGCAAGTTCGAACCTTGCACCTGCCACCAGCAGTAAGTGCAGCTCAGAGGCCCTACGGGGCCTCTTCTGCATTTCCGGGGTATGCAGCCAGAGGCAGCCCTGAGCGGCCCGTTGTCGGTGGTCGCGGGATATACGCGGGATGGAGCTGAGGGGCGTTCCCCCAGGTCGAGGCCCGTGTTGCGGGGGCTTCGCGGGATGGCGAGGCCCCGGGAACGGCGAAAGGCCCCGGGGGAGCCGGGGCCTTTCGAGTTCGGATCGTGATCTCATGCGGTGAGGACGTCCGCGATCCGCTGGTTCACGATCTCCTCCTGGCCGTCGATGCACTTGGCATAGACCCGCAGCAGCACGTCCACCCCGTGGCCGGCGCGGGCGGCGACTTCCGGGGCCGGGACACCGCCGTTGAGCCAGAGCGAGACGGCAGCGTGGCGAAGGTCATACGGTCGCCGGGCGAGCGGCGAGGCGACTTGGGCGGGTGTGAGGGCGAGGGTGCGGGCTTCCTGCCAGACCTCGGTGTAGGCCGTCGAGGCGACCACGCCGCCGCGTTCGCTGCGGAACAGCCGCCCGTCCGGGGCCACGCCGAATTCCTCGATGTGTTGCCGGAGGATCTTCACCAGTTCTGGAGGGATGGGGATGCGGCGGACGTCGTCTTGGCCCCGGTGTTTGAGGCCGCGTAGCTCGTGGGTGTCGCCGGTGTCGGTCCAGCGGCGGTTGACCTCGGGGCGGGAGCTGTCGAGCGTGATGTGACCCCAGCCCTCGGCTGGGAGGTGGCAGTCTTGCTCGCGGAGACCGACCGCTTCGGCGGGGCGGAGCGCGGCGAAGTACATGCAGGCGAACATGGCCATCAGCCGCCGGCCCCGGCCCTTGCCGTTGCGCTGGCGCTTGCCCACGTAGGTGAGCGCGATCAGGAGTTCCCGGGCTTGGCGGGGGTTGACCACGACCCGCGGATCCACGGTCTCGGTCGTCTTGGGGACCTTCCACTTGATGCGGTGCAGCGGGTTGGACGGCAGCTCTTCCAGCTCGACGGCGTACTCGAAGAGGTGGTGCAGGACGGCGCGCTTGCGCCGGATCGTGTTGGCGCCGGCCTGCTTGCCGTCGAGGCGGAGCGCGAGGGCGTCCAGGGCCGGGCGGACCGCCTTGGTGTCGTTGAGATCCTGCATGGTGAGCGATGCGGTCTCCAGCCAGCGGACGGCCCGTGCGATGTCGGCGGGCATATCCGGGCGTTTGGCCTCGGGGAGCAGGACGTAGTGGCGTAGGGCCTTGCGGAGGAGTGCTGGGTCCGGGCGTCCGGGCT
Source organism: Nonomuraea sp. NPDC052634 (assembly GCF_040678535.1). Lineage (NCBI taxonomy): Bacteria > Bacillati > Actinomycetota > Actinomycetes > Streptosporangiales > Streptosporangiaceae > Nonomuraea > Nonomuraea sp. NPDC052634. Next base: position 423,915 of record NZ_JBFATY010000004.1, read on the forward strand.
TGTCTCTTGTCAGGGCCGGGAGGGCTGTTGCGAGGGCGTCGGACATACTGTCGCGGCTCTTTGCCGCCGCGTACGGCCTCTCGTCCAGGGTGAAGGCGCCGGGGGCGGCCCAATCGAGGAACTTCTCGTAGATCCAGGCGGCCTGACCCGCCGGGGAGTCGGTCAGGGCGTAGCCGATGGTCTGCGGCCGGGTGCGCTGCAGCAGGTGGTAGCCGGAGTGGACATGGGCGCACGTCTCGCCCTGGGCCAGGGCCGCGGCCTCTTTCCCGGGTCGGCTCGTCGCCGGCCGGCGGCAGGGCGAGGAACTCGGGGAAGTTGAGGTGGACGGCGCGCAGGCCGTCGGGGCGCTGCTTCCCCATGCGGGTGGCCACCACGCCGCCCCAGTCGCCGCCCTGCGCCAGGTAGGAGTCGTAGCCGAGGCGCCGCATCAGCACCGGTTGCGGGCCGAGCGCTTGACGCCGGGGACTACGCGTGGGCCCCACGAGAGGGCTCGTGAGATCCCCACGTGCGTGGGGAGCACTCGGCGGACGGGGCCTGATTGCCCTGCGGCGACGCTGTGCCCGTCGGTGCGCGGTGACGTGATGTCCGCCGGCCTTGATCCGTGGGTTCTGAGTTCGAGGGCGTGGGGGTCCTACCGGCGGCCTTACTCTCCATGGCGCCGGCCGTCGATGTCGAGGGCGAAACCTTCGGCGGCCAGCTCGGTCAGGAAGGTGATCGGGTCCACCAGGTGCTCGATGTGGTGCACGCCGGCCTTCGCCTGCGGCAGGTGGCGGACGAGCAGGGCGGCGGCGCGGCCGGTCGCGCGGCTCTGTGAGCGCCCGCTGAAGGACGCCCGCGCGGTGCCGGCAGTGACCGTCACGGCGAAACCGTCGCTGCCGAGGTGGACCTTCTCCAGGGTCTTGAGCAGCAGGTGTCGTACGCGGGGGCGGCGCAGTAGCCCGGCGATCGCGGGGCGGCGGGCGGCGGCGAGCATCGTGGTGAAGAGGCGGGAGTCAAGGCACAGGCCCGTGCGGGCGGACGGCACGGCGATCGTCCGGGGCAGCGTGTACTGGTCGGAGAAGGGGAAGCGGTGGACGGTGCGCGCGCCGTACGGCTCGGGGAAGGTCATCGTCCAAAAGCCGTCGAGCGTGCCGAGCCCGTCCAGGGTCCAGGCGATCGCCGCCGAGCCGTGCCGCTCTCCCGAGCCGAGCAGCACGCCGATGTCGAGGCCGTTGCCGGGCGAGCGCTCGGCGACCACGCGGGCCAGCAGGTTGGAGACGCCGGGTACGAGCCCGACGCTCAGGGCGGCGGTCGCGCCGCGCGCCGTGGCGAGATCGTCCAGTTCCTCGATCGCGGCCAGCACGTCAGGCGAGGCCGACACGTCGACATAGCCGATGCCGCGTTCCAGGCAGGTGCGGGCGACCGACGCGTTGCCGGTCTCGGCGCACATGAGCACCGTCGTGACGCCATTCAGCGATGCGGCCAGATCGGCGGGGTCGGCGGCGTCCACGCGTACCGATGTCACACCGGGGATGGGCCGGGCCTGAGCCGGATTGCGTCCGGCGACGATCACCTTCGTGCCAGGGCGTTCCGCCAGGGCCAGGGCGGCCTCGCGGCCGACCGCGCCGTACCCGCCGAGGATGAGGACCGATCTTTTCGTAGTCACGCTACAAGAATGTTTTTGTAGTGACGCTATAGTCAAGTCGTGAGCACGGCACCACGACACGACAGCGGCATCCGTACGGCGAGGAAAGGCGACGGCAGGGCCGCACGGGCCAGGGCGACGCGCGCCCGCATCCTGGCGGCGGCCACCGAACTGTTCACCACGACCGGCTACGCCGGCACGAGCATCAACGCCATCGCGGCCAAGGCAGGCGTGGGCGAGCAGACCGTCTACTACGCCTTCAGCACCAAGCGGGCCATTCTCACCGCGGCCCTGGATGTGGCCGTCGCGGGCGACGACGAGCCCGTGCCCACCCTCGAACGCTCTTGGGCGCGGGAGGCGATCGCCGATCCGGACCCGCTCGGGCAGCTCCGCCGCCAGGTGGCCGGCGCCGGGGACATCTACCTCCGTGCGGCCACCCTCCTGGACGTCGTACGCAGTGCCGCCACCGCCGATCCCGACCTCGCCGCGGTCTGGTCCACGAACCTCCGGCAACGCCTCACCGTACTCCGGGTCTTCGCCGAAGCGCTCGCCCGCAAGACGCCCCTGCGCGACGGGCTCACCAGCGAGCTCGCGGCCGACGTCGCGCTGACCGTCCTGTCCCCCGAGACGTACAACCTGCTGGTCCGCGACCGCGGCTGGAGCCATGCGCGGTGGCGGGACTGGGCACTCGACGCCCTCGTCGGCATGCTCACCACGCTGCCCCGCCCCGTTCGGTCGCTCGACGACCGGGAGCGATGATCAGAGCCTGTGGATCGGCTCGGGGACGTACCCTGCCTGAGTGGTCGAATCGAAGGTCGCTGAGCGGGCCGACGCTGGCGCGCCGGCCGGGAAGGCTGGCGGCGCTGCCCTGCGATCTCGTCTGGGCCACCACCTGGGAAGAGGAGGCGAACGCCGAGATAGCACCCCGAATCGGACTGCCACGCCTGCCGGTCGTGACCTGGCCGGAGACATCCGGCGAGCACGAGCGCGAAGACCGATGGTTCGGGCTCTGCTGGAAGACCCGCACCCTGGTGACATGGGCGGCCGGACGCTCGTTCGCCTGGGTCGACGACGAGATCACCGACGCCGATCGCACCTGGGTCTCCACGCACCACAGCGGCCGGGCACTCCTTCACCACGTGGAGCCGTTTCGAGGACTCACCAACGAAGACATCGCAGTCCTCGATCGATGGCTTCGAGCCCCGTGCCCGCGATCCGCGAAATTGATGGCGGTCGCGAAGGCGTCGGTCGGGGTCAGTGCGTTCCGCTCAACTCACGCTGCCGTTCCTGAGCGGTGAGCGGGTCGTGCTGAGCCTTGCCTCGTACGCCGGCTTGCCGTGTGCCAGGGCCGGACCACCCCCAGGGCAGGCCTTCGAGCGCTCAGGCCGCCGAGCGGAGCCCGGCGGGGCGGCGGCGGAGGGTGGGGTCGAGCAGCGCCGGCGGCTTGTACTCCTGGTCGAGCGCGGTGACGTCGGTGCCCGGTGGGACGATCTTGTCGATCCGGTCGAGGATGTCGTCGGACAGCTCGACGTCGGCCCCGGCCAGCAGGTCGTCGAGGTGTTCCATGGTGCGCGGGCCGAGGAGCGCGGCGGTGACGCCCGGGTGGGCGATGGTGAACGCCATGGCCAGGTGGGTCATGGGCAGGCCGGCCTCCTCGGCGAGCGGGATGAGCTGTTCGACGACGTCGATGCGGCGTTCGTCGGACAGGTGGCGGGAGAACCGGACGCGTTTGAGGTCGTTCCCGCCGCCCTTGCGCACCCGGCCGGTGAGCAGGCCCTGGCCGAACGGACCCCACACCATGACGCCCATGCCGTACTCCTGCGCCAGCGGCAGGACCTCCCGCTCGATGCCGCGGTTCAGGAGCGAGTACGGCGGCTGCTCGGTGCGGAACCGCTGCAGCCCGGCGCGTTCGGCGGCCCACTGGGCCTGCACGATCATCGAGGCGGGCGTCGTCGAGGAGCCGATCACGCGTACCTTGCCTGCCCTGACGAGGTCGGTCAGAACGGAGAGCGTCTCCTCCAGGTCGGTGTCCGGGTCGGGCCGCTGGAGCTGGTAGACGTCGATGTGGTCGGTGCCGAGGCGGCGCAGGGAGTTCTCGACGGCGGCGGTGATCCAGCGGCGGGAGGCGCCCTGCTGGTTGACGCCCTCGCCCATGGGCAGGCCGACCTTGGTGGCCAGGACGACCTCGTCACGGCGGCCCTTGAGTGCCTTTCCGACGATGTCCTCGGAGTCGGCGTAGCGGTCGGCGGTGTCGATGAGGTTGATCCCGGCGTCGATCGCCTTGTGGATGATCCGGACCGACTCGTCCGGGTCGTTGCCCATCTGGCTGGCGAACATCAGCGTGCCCAGTCCGTACGGGCTGACCTTGATCCCGGTACGCCCGAGGTTGCGATACTTCATGAACGTGCTCCTTCGGTCCCGACCGGCGAGTGGGTCCCCGCCGGCCACCGCCCGTCGGCCGGTGCGTCCACCTTCCGCGGACCCGCGGGCATCAGCCAGTGCCCGCCACAGCCAGTGGACCCGCAGTACCACGACGGGACAGGGCCGAATGCCCATACTGGGGAGATGACCGGATCCACGGATCTCGGCAGGGCGTTGCACGCCTGGCGGGATCGTACGAAACCGGCCGAGGTCGGCCTGCCGGACGACGGAGGACGCCGCGCGCCCGGCCTGCGGCGTGAGGAGCTCGCCCAGCTCGCCGGCCTGTCCGTCGACTACATCGTGCGGCTCGAACAGGGCAGGTCGACGAACCCGTCCCCGCAGGTGCTGTCCGCGCTGGCTCGGGCGTTGCGGCTGACGATGGCGGAACGTGAGCACCTCTTCGTGCTCGCCGGTCAGGCGGTGCCGGGCCCCGGGCAGATCTCCGACCATGTGCCGGCAGGCGTCCAGCGCCTGCTGGATCGGCTGACCGGCACCCCGCTGAGCGTGTACGACGCCGCATGGAACCTCATCACGTGGAACCGGCTGTGGGCCGCGCTGTTCGGCAACCCGCCCGCGCAGCGCGGCTTCGGGAGGAACGCGGTGTGGTGGTCCTTCGTGGAGCCGCCCGCCGGATACCCCCAGGCGGTGAGCAGGGAGACGGGTCACCGCGCCGCGTTCGTATCCGACTTGAAGGCGGCGTCGGCTCGCTATCCGAAGGACGCCGGACTGGCCGCACTGATCGATGAGCTCCGTGCCCGGAGCGAGGACTTCGCGGCGCTGTGGGACTCCGGCGTGGTGGGTGTGCACGAGCCCTTGACCAAGACGGTCCGGCACGCGAGCGTCGGCGAACTCACCCTCGACTGCGACATCCTCGCGGCGCTCGGCACCGATCTGCGGATCATGGCCTTCACGGCGGCGGAGGGCAGTGAGACGGCCGAGCGGCTGCGCCTGCTGGAGGTCGTGGGCGCCCAGGTCTGACGGGCACCGGAACGGGCACACGATCGGGCAGCATCGCCACCGGAGGTTCGCCGGGGCCGATGCCTCTACACGGCCGGCAGCAAGCGAGCTGACGAGAGGTGATCGGTGGGGTGATCCCTCCGGGAGAGGAGCGCCGTCGCCAGAGCGTGAAGTGGGGCGACGGAGACGCATCATGCCGCTGCATGATCGAATCCACGTCGCGCGGATTGAGACGTGCCGAGTACGGTGAGCGCTGATCGGGTCGGAAGCGGTGCGGGGGCCGCCATGGCGTCGAGGTGGGTTGTGGCTCGTCGGAGACGGCGCGCTGCGGGTGCGGTGATCGGGACGCTGGTGGTGCTCACCGGTCAATGTGGTCAGTGATCATCTGCCCGACGGGGTTACGGCGTATCGGTGGGCGTTGATCGCCGGCCTTGTCGCGGTGACGTTACTGATCGTCTGGTCGGCGTGGCCGGCTGGGCGGCGGGTTCGTGGCGAGCTGTTCCAGGTGCCGGTCATGCCGTCGGGGTGGGTGGCCCGGGAAGAGCTGAACGTTGTGGTGCGGGCTTTGACGAGAGCTGCCACGGGGACGGTAGGGGTGACGACCGACGTGCTGGGCCGGGCCGGGCAGGCGGTCGAGTACGACTCCGGCGAGTTCGCGCCGCCGGACTACCGGGGGGCCACCAGGACCCGGCTGGTGATCGACCCGGCTTCCGGCAGGCCCCTTTCCCTCGAAGTCCGATCCGCCGCGGACAGCGGGCTCCTGACGTACACCGCGATCAGGGACAGCCGCTGGGCGGACACCAACCCGTTGAAGGAGCACCGATGAGATTCCCCCTCGCCGTCGCCGCCGGCCTGCTGGTCGCCGGTGCAGCCGCCGTCCCGGCGTCCGCCGAGGCTCCGGAGGGCGCGTGCGCCGCCGGGACCGCCGCCCGGACCGTGCCGCGACGTGCACCGTAGCGTTTTCGAGCTGCTGGAACGCCTGCCGCAGGCCGCCATGCTCGTGCTGTCGGCGACCTACGAGGGGATCGCCTGGAACGACCTTGCGGCGGCTCTGCTCATCGATTTCTCCGCGTTGTCGCGGCGTGATCGCAACCTCGTCCGGTACGCCTTTCTCGGTCCGCGCGAAGGTGAGACCCGGCTGCCTGTCCTGATGGAGGAGGATCGGGTGGCGTTCGGGCGGGAGGTGGCCCGGTGGTTGCGGGCCGCCGCCGCGCGCTATCCAGGGGTCGCCGAGGTGGAGGAGCTGGTGGCGGAGCTGCTGGAGGGGAGTGCGGAGTTCGCCGAGCTGTGGGCCTCGCACGACGTCTCGCCTGATCGGGCGCGTCAGCGGCACATCGCGTCGATGACGTCCGGGAAGTGCGGGAACTCCGCGCGGGCGGCCTCCACGATCTCCGCCGGTGAGCGGCGGCCACCCGGCGCGTGGCGTTCGGCGATCGCGCGGAAACCCTCGTTCGGCTCGGCGGCGCAGCCGGGGTCGCCGAAGGCTTCGGCGGGGCCCAGGCCGGCGGCGAAGAGCCAGAGCAGGTCCCCGAGGTCGCGGGCGATCACGCCGCGCTCGCCCTCGGAGCCGAGGTACACGACGGGCTGCTCGGAGACGGCCGCGCCCGGCCGGACGAGCCAGAAACCGGCGTAGCCGCCACCCCCGGTCGTGCCGAAGAAGCGGAACTCCCGGCCGTCCACCTCCGGGTTCCCGGTCCACAGGCGCAGCCACCACGCCGTACGCTCGGGCGCCTCGAACCGGTCGTACGGCTCGAAGTCGATGCCGCGGGCCTCGTCGGCCTCCTCGTCCCACTCCCACTCGAAGCCGATCCCGGCCACTTCGGCCAGGGCATCGGGCAGCGCCAGATCCGCCATCCTCGGAAGGGTAGACGATCATCAGGGCTCAGGCGTCCCTGGGGGGTCGCGGCTCGGGCAGGGCCCAGCGCTTGTTGGTGCGGTCGACGGCGAGCTCGGCGGCGGTGAGGTCGATGTGGACCGGGATGCCGGGCCGGCCGCCCACCTTGACCAGGAACTTCCCGCGGCCGGGCGGCTCGCCGTCGCGGTCGCGGGCGCTGTCCCAGCTCGGCGGGGTGGACCAGTCGACGATCATGCGCTGCTCGGCGGCGGACATGCGGACGACCTGGGTGAGCGCGGCCATCTCCGCCTCGGGCAGCCCACCACAGATGATCATGCCGGCGCGTTCGGCGAAGCCCCGGGCCTTGAGGCGGTCGGCCTCCTCCGACAGGGCCAGCAGGTCGCTCATCGTGTGGGTGATCATCGCCTGGCCGACGCCGCGCTGCCGGTTCAGGCGGGTGAGCGCGTCGACGCGGTCGACGAGGCCGCGCCCGGCCCGCAGCACCCGCCACAGCTCGTCGAGCACCACCCAGAAGCGCCGCTGCGGGGCGAGGCCGGCGTCGGCCAGGGCGTGCGCGGCCTCGATCGCGCCGAACCCCTCCGACCAGCAGGCCAGCAGCACGGCCGCCTGCAGCTCCTGATCGGCCTCGTCGATGCCGGAGATGTCGATGCAGGCACCGGCGGGGGTGTCCAGCCGGATCGGGGTGGTGGTGTCACGGGCGAACGCGTCGCCGAGCGGCCCGTCAAGCAGCCCGAGCAGGGACGCGTGCAGGGGATCGACGACCTGCCGGTAGCGTTCCTCGCTGCCGCGCGCCAGGGTGACCGCGCGCACCGGGTCGGGGCCGACGTCGATGACGTGGATCAGGTCGGGCAGGATGGGCACACCCGGGTGGCGCTCGTCCAGCACCCGCAGCGCCGCCGACAGGATGGTGCGTTCGGTGTCGGCGACGGGACGGCCGCGCACGATCGTGATGAGGGCCGAGACGGTGTTGAGCCGGCGGCCGTGCGCGTCGGCGAGCAGCCGTTCGCGGTCGAGGCCGGACAGCCGCGCGGCGGCGGCGCCGATCTCGCCGGGGTCCAGGACGTTGAGCGCGCCGAGCCCGCGCCCGAGCTTGATGATCTGCCCGCCCATCGCGGCGATGAGGTCGGTGTAGTCGGGCTTCAGGTCGCCGAGCACCAGGGGGATCACGCCGTAGCCGGCCAGGCCGACGATCTGGCGGCGTACCAAGGTGGACTTGCCCAGCCCCGGCTTGCCGAGCACCAGCTCCGACGGGTTGTGGATGAGCCCGGCGCGGGCGAACCAGGAGATCGGGTCGCAGCACAGCGTCGCGCCGCCGGTCAGCTCGCGCCCGAGCGGCACGCCGATCGCGGGCGTGCTGGACCCGACCCCGAACGGCCACAGCCCGCACACCTGCACGGTGGTGCCGCGCCACTCGGGCGGAGCCTCGACGTACGGCACGCGGCCGCCGCCGCGCCCTGCGTACCCGCGCGCGCCAGGACGCCGGACGGGCGGCGGTGACGCGGAAGTCCTCCGAGGCATGGTCAGCTCCCTCCCGGGACGGGGGCGGTCACATGGTCTCCCTGACGAACGCGGGAATCCGCAGGTGGTCGGGCAGTACCAGGCCGAGCGGCAGCGCGGCGGCGAACGCGGCGGCCTGGGCGCCGTACATGCGGCGCAGCCGGATCCGCGCGGATGGGGCGAGCGTGTCGATCGCGGCGACGGCCGCCGGCAGGTCCTCGAAACGCGGGACGGTGGCGGTGACGAGCATCGCGAAGCGCACCAGGCCCGCGCCCTTGGCCTCCTCGCGGGCGCTCTGGTCGGCGGCGGCCACGGCCACGGTGTCGCGGGCGGCCGCGTTGACGCCGCCGATACGGAAGCGGGCGTCCTTGCGGTCGCGCTCGACGAGGCGGGCGGCGCTACCCGGATCGTACGGCCGGTACAGCAGCGAGACCCGCTTGCGCGCGACGTCGCGGTGCGGGGCGAGCAGGTCGGTGAGCACCGGGGCGAGCACCTCGCCCCTGGGGGCCTCGCTCATCGCCCAGGTGACCGAGATGCCGGAGTCGTGCCGATAGTGGTCCCAGGACTCCTGGGCGGCGGCCGGGCCGATCTGGTCCCAGGGCTGGGCGACCGGCTCGCCTCCCGACCTGGCCGCCTCCAGCAGCCGGTGGCTCGCGGGGTCGTACGCGATCCTGATCGCCTCCGCGATCTCGGCGCTGGTCATGGGACGGCAGGCGCCCGCGCCCGCCATGCTGAGCCCGGCGGTCAGTCCGGGCAGGCGGGTGGCGATCTCGCGGGTCATGGCCTCGGTGGTACGGGGCCGGCCGCCGCCGCGCGGGTTGGCCGCGTACGTGACGGCGATCCGGGTGGAGACCTGCGCGGAACCGGCGGGATAGGTCCGTACGACGTCGTTCAGCACGGCCGCCGCCAGGTCGGGGGCGTCGGGCGAGAGGTTGTCGGCCACCTCGCGCCGCAGGCGGGTGCCGAGGTCGGGCGCGGTCTCGACGGTGACGGTGGCGGCCACGAGCGACGGCTCGTACGCCAGGCCCGCCAGCCACTGCCCCCAGTGCGCCACCCAGGTGTCCACCTGGTCGCCGTCGACCAGCGCGGCCCCCTCGACGGACGCCTCGAACACCGCCGTGTAATGCCCCGTCGCCGGCACCACGATCAGGCCGAAGTCCCGGCCGCGAGAGTCCTTGGCGTCCAGGACGTGCGAGGCCGCGGCCAGGCCGGGAAGCTGGAAGGCGCCACGGTGGGTGAGGCCGAGCGGCCCCGACCGGTACAGGTGCCGCCCGCTGCTGCGGCCGCGCAGCCACGACAGGCGGGCGACGGCGATCTGCAGCCCGGTACGCCCGTGCCGGTCGCGCAGCAGCAGCATCGGCGCCAGCACGAACGCGAGCACGGCCGCGAGGACCAGCGCGGCCCGCAACGAGACCATCATGGTGATGACGCAGGCCACCAGGCCGCCGAGCAGCAGCAGGGTGCCCAGCAGGCCGAGCTCGCCGATCCCCGGGCTGGCCGGGCGGCGCCAGTTGCCGTAGGTGCGCTCGGAGTCAGCGGTCGCCATCCGGTTCTCCTTCTCGTAGGGGTGTGCCGCCCGCGGTGGCGGCGGCCGCCTTCCTGATCGTCGGGGCGCTCGGGGCCTTGCCTCGAGAGTCGCGGGGGTCGGTCGTGGGCCGCGCGCCCGTCGGCCCCGCCGGGCGCACCGTCCTGCCCGCGTCCATCCCGGGGACGGCGGCGTGGTTCCTCCCGAGCGCGGGCAGGATGCGGGCGCCCGTGGCGACGCCCGCGTACGCCATGGCGGGAACGGTATCGCCGCCGCCTCGGCTGACCGCGCCGACCACCGGGGCGAGCAGCCGCATCAGCGCCGGCAGCGCCGCGACCGCCAGAATGATCACCACCAGGCCGGACATCTGCGCGAGCTCCGACGACGGGGTGCCCATCGCGAGGAAGGCGTAGCTGTAGACGGTCGCCGCGGCGGGCTTGTACAGCGCGAACGCGAGCGCCCAGACGGCGATGCGGGTCAGCCAGGCGCGCCCCGCCTCGGTGCCGCTCAGCGCCGCCGCCATCGGCAGCATCCCGACCAGCAGGCCGAGCAGCGCGACGCGCGCCAGCATGAGCATGATCTGCAGGATGCAGGAGACGATCGAGGCCAACGCCAGCACGATCATCAGCCCGGGAGGCAGTGTCACGCTCTGCAGACCGGCCAGCCGGGTGATCGCGGTGCCGAAGTCGTAGCCGAGGCCGGCGCTGTCCAGGGCCTGGCCGATGATCCAGCCGGAGTAGGCGTCACCGGCCTCGACCAGCAGCGACATCGCCGCCGTGCCGCAGCCGGTGACCACCGCGAGCGTGAGCAGGCCCGCCGTGGCCCGCATCGCCGGCTCGGCCCGCCGCCGCAGTGCCAGCCGCCCGGCGGCGATGACCAGGCCGAGCACCGCGAGCAGGCCGACGTACCAGTGCGTACGCTCCTGCAGCCAGGCCACGGGGCCGACGCTGTCGGACAGCACGGGCGCGGCGGCGCTGCTCCCCGAGAACTCGGCCATCATGCTCAGGACCTTGACCTGGGCCTCCTGCAGCGCATCGGCCAGCTCGTGGATCACCCCGCCGCCCGCCGCGCCGTCGGCGGCGCCGCCGGTGCCCGCGCAGACCACGTCGGATCCGGGCAGGTCGCACAGGCTCGTCTCGGGTTCTGGTGACAGCATTCGTACGGTCCTCATCACACCCCGCTCCACGGCACGAACCCCGCCAGCGAGGTCACCGCCTGCACGCTCGGGCTGACCGACCCGTCGGGCTGCAGCCGCAGCCGCCAGTCGCCGTCGCTCCACACCACGGTGACGGTGCTCACCTGGAGCCGCCCGGTGGCGGCGAAGCGGGAGACGAGCTGGACGGTGGCCACCTCGGGCGTGTACGAGGCGATCGCGTACGCGGCGAGCTGGCCCTTGCCGCCGGTGTCGAGCCCGGTGCGCACCTGCCGGCGCTGGGCCACGTAGGCGTCCCTGCCGGGACCCGGCAGCACCTGCGACTCGACGACGCCGCGCCAGTCGTCGGCGAGGACGAACCGGGTGGCGATCTGCCAGGCGGCGATCAGCGCGCCGGTCGGCGTGTGGGCGTAGCAGCGGTGCACGTCGGCCTCCTCGCGGTGCGGGCCGTGCTCGCGTGAGACGGGCTCGGCGACGCCGTGGAAGACCGTCCACGTGACGTCGGCGGGCGGCTGCTCGGGCAGCTCCTGGGAGGCCGTCCCGGGCGTGGCGGGGCACCGGCCAGACCCTGCGGCGGACTGCGGCGAGGACGGGGTGGAGGACATCTGGGGTGTTGAGGGCGTTGAAGGCAGGGAGGGTGTCGGTGGTGCGGCCGCCGGAGCCGGCGGCGGTGACGGAACGGGCGCGCGGGGCGGCGGCCGGTCGGCGGCGGGATGCCGTTCAGTGCGTACGAGCACCGCCACGGCCAGCGCCGCCGTCAGCGCGACGAAGACGGCGGCCGCCCAGAATGCCGTGCCGCGCGAGGTCCGTGGCGCGGCCGGCTCGCTCGGAGGCGGCGGGGCGGACAGATCGGGCGGCTCGGCGGATCGCCGGCTGGTCGACGTCATGACAGCAGGGCGCTCACCAGGCCGGAGGCCGAACCGAGCAGCACGCAGGCGGCCATCACCCAGGCCAGCCCGATCGCGTGCCTGCCGCCCTCGCCACGGTGATGGATCAGCGCCATGCGGGCGGCCACGCCCATCACCCCGGCCACGCACAATCCCGTGACGATCCACGTCGCCCAGCCCAGCGCGGTCAGCAGCTTCTCCGAACCGGGCGGCGGCGTCCCCATGCCAGGGTCGGGGACGCCGGCGAGCACGAGCACATCAGCCAGCAAACGCGTCATGTGGGTCCTCCGGTGTGATCAGTCGCTGAGTAGATCGCCGGCCCCGTGACAATGCGCCGGGGCATCTTCCGGTAAAGGAAATGACAAGGACCGCCTTATTTCTCGGGAACAGATATTTGTGCGGCTGACGCCATCCGAATATCTCGCAGCATCGGCCGTTGACCAGGTAAAACCTTACTGTGCGGAATCGCGCGCGGCCACTAACGACACCTTTCTCGGTGCGGTTCCCGCAATGGCCGCGGGCGGCGAACGAGTATCGATGATCCCGGCTTCGACAAAGGTAAATGGCGGCGACAAGAGAGGCGTTGGGGCGCGTTCGTCATGAATAAGGGTGGAAAGCTGGTCATGGTGGCGACGGCCACATTTCTGGCTCTTGTGATCGGACTGGTGCTGCTGGTGAGCGGCCGGCCGCCTGGGGCGGGGCCGGTGATCTCCCTCCGTCCCGGCAGCGCCCCGGCCGCCTACCAGGCGTGGCTCAGCCGGGCGGGGCAGATGTGCCCGCACGTCAGCCCGCCGCTCATCGCCGCGCAGGTGGAGGCCGAGAGCGGCTGGCGGCCCAAGGCGCGCTCCAGCGTGGGGGCGCAGGGCATGGCCCAGTTCATGCCCGCCACCTGGGCGAGCTACGGCCGGGACGCCGACGGCGATGGCGTCACCAGCCCCGACGACCCCGAAGACGCGATCATGGCCATGGCGCGCTACGACTGTTCCCTGGCCCGCAGGCTCGCCCGGTTGCCCGGGGACACGACGTCCAACATGCTCGCCGCGTACAACGCCGGGCCCGGCGCGGTGGAGCGGCACAAGGGCGTCCCGCCGTACCCGGAGACTCAGGAGTACGTACGCCGCGTCCTCGCCCGCGTCGCCCACTACACCGACACGTCGGTCACGGCGTTCGGCGCCACCAGCTTCGGCGGCGCCGTGGTGGCCACCGCGCTGCGCTGGCTCGGCACCCCGTACGCCTGGGGCGGCGGCGGCCCCAGCGGCCCCACCCCCGGCATCGGCAGGGCGGCGGACGTCGTCGGCTTCGACTGCAGCGGCCTCGTGCTGCACGCCGTCTGGGCCGCCTCGGGCGGACGCGTCCAGCTCCCGCACCTCGCCGCCACCCAGGTGACGGAGTACGGCACCCCGGTGCCCCGCGACCGGCTGCTGCCCGGCGACGTCATCGGCATCGACCACCGCGACGGGCGCGGCATCAGCCACATCGTCATCTACATCGGACGCGGCCAGGTCGTCCACGCGCCACAGACCGGCGACGTCGTCCGCATCTCCCCGCTGACCCGCTTCTCCTCGGCCGCCTGGACCATCCGGAGGTACGCATGAGCCCACGACCCCCGGCGACCCTCGCCACCGCCCTCACGCTCGCGGGCTGCGCCGTCACCGTCGTCGCGCTCGCGGGGTGCTCCGCCATGGGCCCGTCGCCCGCCGAATCCGTGACATCCGGGACCCCGGCGCCAGATGGGGGTGCGGCGCCGACGGCGGGTGCGGGCGCGGCGCCGATGACGGATGGAGGTGCGGCGGCGACGGTTGGTGGGGGCGCGGTGCCGACCGCGGGTGGAGGCACGGCGGCGACGGCGGGTCAGGGCGCGGCATCTGGGGAGACCGGGACCGCCACGCCGGGACCGGCGGGTTCCGGCCGCCCACCGGCAGGGGCCGAACCGGTGGCGCCGGGGCAGCCGTCCGGCGGGGCCGTGATGTTCGGGCCCGCACCCTCCGCTCCTTCGACCGATGGGCCGGCACCGGACGGGACGCCCGCGCGGCCCTCGGCCACGCCTGCGACCACCGCCTCGCCCCTGCCCACCCCCAAGCCGGGATCCATCGACCAGCGCGACGCGGACGCCGTCGGCACCGCCGTACTGACGACCATGTGGACCGTCGACACCACCGTCGACCGGGACCAGCGGGACGCCGCGCTGCGCGCCGCCGGATGGCTGAGCCCGGAATACCTCGCCGAGCTCAGGGACGGCCCGCAGCCCGGTACGGACGCCGCCTGGACCACGTGGGCCGCCCACCGCGCGCGCACCCGCCCGACGCTGACCGAGGGCAGCGACACGCGCCCGCCCGACACCGCGACCCACGCCGACCGGCAGTGGCAGCTCACCGTCACCCCCATCGGCGCGGACGGCTGGCGCGGGCGGCCGCTCGTCATGACCGCGTTCGTCAGCCTGCAGCGGCGGGGGAGCGGCGCGCCCTGGCGCGTCACCTCCGTCACCCTGCGCTGACCCGGGCCACGGGGCTCCGCACTCGGAAAGAAGACGCCCCGGCCAAGAAGGGCGTCCAGACCGAGACGACGCCAGGGCCGCGAAGGCGCGCTCGGCAAAGGCGTCCAGGCCGAGACGACGTGAGGGCCGCGAAGGCGCGCTCGGCAAAGGCGTCCAGGCCGAGACGACGTGAGGGCCGCAGAGCCGCCCTTGGCCGCGAAGGCGCGCTCGGTCGCGAAGGCGCGCAGGCCGTGGAAACGTACAGGCACAAAGCCGTGGAAACGTACCGGCATAAAAGTGCCGTGGCCGGCTCCTCGCGGAACCGGCCACGGCGTCGTCTGGCGTGCGGGCCCTAGCCCTTGCTCACCTCCTTGACCTCCAGCCGCTTGTCGGCCTTGGACGCCATCGGCCGGCGCGTCTCGACGGTGATGTTGTACTCACCGACCATCGCCACCTGCGCGACCGCCTGGTACGTCCCGCGCTGCCCCGGCACCTCGGTCATCACGATGGGACCCTGCCGATGCGACATCGGCATGGACACCATGTCGGTATAGGCGACGACCTCCGCTCTGGTGATCGGGTCGTAGCTGCCGGGCGCGCTCACCCGGGCCATGATCCGTACCTGGAGGTTGCCGACGTGCTCGGCGGTGATGTCGATCGCCGCCTGCGGATGCCCGCCGCTCGCCGGGCCGGGCGTCTGGTGAGACGGGTGAGCGCCGGCCGCATGACCGCCGGCCGCCGGAGCCGGGATGGTCGGCCGCGTGATGAGGAAGCCGATCACCCCGATGCTCAGGGCGAGCGTCATCCCGACGCATCCACCGATCACCAGGCCCTGCCGGAACGGCGTCAGCCCCTCGGGCTTACGCGCCTTCCTGTCCCGGCCCGGAGCCCGGCGCGGGCCGGGAACCTGCGGCACCCCGGCGGGCTGCCGGTCGGTCTGGGCCGGCCTGAGCTTGCTGAGCAGGCTCATCGCGACCGCCTTCCGTGGCTGGACCGCCCGCTCTGGCCGGCCGCGCCGAACCACGCGTACGGCACCGGCGACTCGATGGGACGCTCGTCCCCATCCCGGACGGGCTCGCGCTCGTCCAGTAGGGGCGTGCGCTCGTCCCGGACGGGCACACGCTCGTCCAGTACGGGCGCCCGCTCATCCTGTCCCGGCGCGCGGAACCTGTCGCCCATCGGCCCGTCGGGCAGCGGCATCAGGTCCGGCCGGAGCTTGCCGTGCACCCGGAAGATGCCCCACTGACCTTGGTTGAGATGGCGGACCAGCACGCCGGAGCGGTACAGGTAGTCGCCAGGACGGTGGCGGAACCCGCCGGCACCGCCGGTGCTGCTCGGGTCGACGTAGAAGTCGCCCACCACGCCGGGTACGACGTTGTAGACGCTGCCCGGGTTGAACTTCCCTTGCGAGGCCGTGATCTCCGACTCCGGATCGTTGGGCGACCGGCGCCAGACGTGGCCGTGCAGGGCGAAGCTCGTGGAGCGCGGGTCGCCCACGGCCTGTCCGACTCGGAAGACCGTCCGGTCACCGGCGTACGCCTCGAAGATCGGCGTCGCCGGGTCGCCGTGCACCCGCGAGCTGAAGATCTTCGTGATGTCCTGGTTCCTGAGGTAGCGCCAGACCCAGGGCTCGTTGGTGTAGTTGATCGAGAACTCTCCTTGATCCTCCGGGTCGTCGGCCTGCCTGCTCGGCTGGAGCACGAGGTCGAGGTTGTCCGGCACGGGCTGGCCGTTCCTGCGGAACAGCGAAAGGTCGCTGTTCATCAGCACGATGTTCTCCCGGAAGTCCGGCTTCTCGGGATGCGTGATCACGGCGCTGGTGCCGCTGGCGAGCGGCCGGCCGGTCTTCGGGTCGAGGTACTCGGATCCGGGCTCCTCGATGATCAGCGCACCGTAGAGGCCGTGGTGCAGGTGGTTCTGCACGTCGGCGAAGTCGCGCAGGATCGCCATGCCGGTCAGGTCCCTGGGCAGGTTCCAGTGGTACTGGATGGTCTTTCCTGGCCCCACCGATTTGGGCGGCTTCCCTGGGATGAGCTGCGCGCTGATCGATACCTTGGAGCTCACCGGGAACGGCCTGAAGCCGGGAACGTTCTGCTCGTTCCTGGGCGGGATCTGCAGGCACTGCGGGAAGCGCAGCACGTTCTCCCTGAAGCCGAGCTGTCCCGGCTCGATCGCCTCATGGCAATGCGGCCGCATCTTGCGTGGGTCGAGCTTGTTGGTGAGGTTCACCGTCACGCAGTCACCGGCGTTCGCCCTGATCACGAGGGGTTCTGGCTGTTTCCTCCCTTCGCGTATCGCCCGCTCGTCCTCCGCGAGCGCGTACATGAGGCCGTTCGGATCGTGATCGCCGTTCTTGTTGTAGACGATGTCCCTGTTCATGGCGATGACGTTGAACGTGCGGTTCTGGCCGGTCCGGCACGGCGTCACCGGGCGGCTCTGCAGCCTGCCGGCCCCCACGCCTGCACCGGCGCCCACGCCTGCACCGGCGCCCACGCCTGCACCGGCTCCCGCACTGGTGCCGGCTCCCGCACTGGCGCCGGACCCGAACATTCCGGCGCGGGCCTCGTCCTCGTCGATCGCCAGCTCGGTGTGGCGATGGTGCTTGTCATGCGTACAGGTGTCGCGCGGGAAGTCCGGAAGTTCTGGAATCGGCGCCTTGCCGTTGCGCGGGTTGGAGCACGAGAACAGGCGGAACAGTCCCCAGTCGCCGAGGAACCAGTCGTCCGCGCCCGCGTAGGCGTAGACGTAGTCGTCCACCTCCAGATCGGGTGTCGGCGGTGGTGGCGGATCTTGCGACAGATCGAGATCGAAGTATTCGAGCATGCTGATGTGCTGGGCGCTGATGACGTTCGATCCGGGATCTTGTGGTTCGCGCCGCCATCGGAAATGGTCGAGGTTGAATCCGTGTGACTCCTCTTGCGAGAGCTGGAAGAGCCGGATCTTCACCGGATCGCCGCGGTACGCCTTGATCAGCGGTGTGAACGGATCACCGTGCACCTTGGAGTTGAACAGCAGTGACGGATCCCGGTTTCTGCGGGCCTCGAACGGTTCGAGCCGGTAGTTGATCCCCATGCCGCCTTGGTCGTCGTGGCTCGACGGGAACTTGGCAGGGAAGATCGGCACCCCGTCCGGGGTCTCGAACTTGTCGTCGTCCCGCCTGCGCGGGTCGTTCGGCTGGAACAGCGGGACGTGGTCCTCGATGAACAGCGCGACGTTGCGGTAGTCGACGCCGTCCGTCGGCATGCCGTTGTAGTCGACGGTCGGCTCGCAGTGCACGTCGAAGATCGTGCCCACGACCGCGCGGGTCCTGGCGCCCGGCACATCGGGCACGCAGCCCGCCGGGTGGATGGTCGAGCCGCCGAAGAGCCCGTTCTTCTGATGCACGTTCGGGAAGAAGTGATCGTGGAACGAGTTCGTCTTCGTGTTCTCCTGCACGAAGGTCCGGTAGATGATCGTGTCACCGGGGTCGGCGCCCTGGTCGTAGTTCCACCCGTTGGCGGTGCCGTCGGAGGTCAGCACGTCGAAGTGCACCTTGTGCTGGTGAATGCCGACCTCGTTGGTCTCCTGCTTCCTGTCGAAGACGTTGCCGCCGAATATTCTGGGCAACTCGTTGGTCAGCCGGTATTCCACGCAGTCGCCCACGTTGAGGATGGGCGCGAACGGCTCGGGTTTCTTACCGTTCAGCACCGCCCGTTTGTCGCGATTCAGGACGTAGATCCGTGATTGTGGGATCGTCCATTTCAGCTTGGGGTTGTACACCTGCCTGAGCTGGATGGCCGAGAGCTTGTAGACCTTGTTCACCCCTATGCCCACAGGGCACGGGTCCTGGAAGAACGCGCCCGGCTTGAGCCCGCCCGGGTCGGCCGCCGCCCGCTCAAGCGGGGTCGGCGGGAAGACGCCGTCCTCCGTCCGCGAGGCGACTCCGAGCGGCGGCTTGGGCGCCTTGAAGCCGAAAACGCCAGGAATGAAGAACGGGAAGCCCGGCCGTTCCGGCGTCGGCTCCGGTGGCGGGTTCACGCCAGGGACATTGGGCTGGTAGTCGTGGTCGGGCAATGGGAACAGCCGCAGCGTGGGCGTGCCGTCCGGCTGCCTGCGCGTACCGTCCGACAGCGTCTCCAGCGTGCGGTTGAGCCCCCACATGCCGTCCGCGAAGTGCGGATACAGGTGGCAGTGGAAGATGATGTCGCCGAACGACGCCGGCTTGCCGGAGCTCGCCGACCCCGCGCCGCCCTGGATGATGAGCGGGTAGTGGGCGCCCGGCGAGACCGCCTGCACATCGAGGAGGTTGGTCTTCCTCGTCACGTTGGCGGGATCGCTGATGTTGTCGATGCCGCCCTCGTCGTTCGGGTCGAACATCCAGCGGTTGACGTGCCAGTGGAAGGTGTGGGTCTCCTCCTCGCCGGGTGCCAGCAGCCGGACCTGCGTCGGCTCGCCGCGGTAGTTGCCGATCACCAGGTCGCCGCCGCCGGGGTCGCCGAACGTCCACGAGGAGAGCGAGGTCTCCTCACCGATGCAGCGCTCGGCGTCGAACCCCTGCTCCTCGCGCCTGGCGGCCGGGCAGCCGACCTCCTCGCGGTTGAAGCCGGGCTCGGAGCGGTAGTTGAAGGCGAACCACTCGACCGTGACCGGGATCTTGCCCTGCACCAGCGCGTCGGCGTCGCCACCGCCGAGACCGGGCAGCGTGCCCGCGGTCAGCAGCCTGAGCTGCTGCCTGTTGGGCTCGATGCACGACCTGCCCTCGGACGGCTGCGTGTCACCCTCCTCCTCGTCGTCGCGGCAGAACCGCGTGAGGATGCCGGGCTCCGCCTGCACCTCGTCGTGCATGAACAGCACGTGCTCGCGGAAGTCCTTGCCCTGCCGCCGGATGATGACGGCCTGCGTGCCGGACTCCAGCGGCTCGCCGGTGCGCGAGTCCACCCAGGTCGCCCCAGGCTCCTCGATGATGAACGCGCCGAACGCGCCGAACGCGTGCGAGCCGATGAAGCGTACGTCGCCGTTGCGGTCGATCGGGCGGGTCGACACCGAGGTCCAGTCGGCGCCGTCCTTGAACTGGAACTCACCCTGGATGGCGGCGTGCAGCCGGTACGTGATCGTCTCGCCGGGACGCGCCGTGGAGTCCGGGTTGTTGCCCACCACGGTGCCGTCCGCGCGCTTGACGTCGTAGTCGAGGCCGTCGAAGTGCATCGAGGCGTTCGGGGCCTTGGCCGGGTCGAAGTCGATCTCCGGCACGCTCAGCGCCGGGGCGAACTCACGCGGCTTCGGCGTCACCGTGCCGGGAGGCAGCAGCCGCTCGCCCGGCAGCGTGAAGATCGCGTTGTTGCGGATCTCCTTGTTCAGCGGCGGCGCCGGCTCGTTGAGCCGGTTGGTGAAGTTCACCTTGATGCAGTCGCCCTGGTTCGCCCGCAGGACCAGCGGCTCGATGAGATCGCGCAGCCCGCCCTGCATCGGGTTCGCCGCCTGCGTGTACGTCCGGCGCACCTCGTCGATGTTCTTGTCGAGGACGTACATGCGTCCCTCGGGCACCACGTCGCCGAACCGGTTGAGGAACAGCGGCAGGTTGATCAGCGAGACGTCGAACGTCCTCCACTTCTTCCCCGCGCACGGATGCCGGGTCGGTTGCTGGACTTCGGGCAATCGCTGGGCGATGGCCTCGCTCATCATCCACATCGACCCGCCGGCCACGGCCATCCACAGCGCGGCCGCGGTGACCAGGAGCACCCTGATCGGCCAGGTCTTCTGGCGGGATTTGCGGGTGAGGAAGGCCGCCACGACGACGGCCAATACTAGGAGCGGTATGAAATCGGTGTACGGCGCGTTCAAGCATCCTCCAACCGAATGACCACTGAGTGGTCTGTCCCCCGGGGGATCGTGAAGAGGTCCGGCCAGGGGGAAATGACCGCGTGCACCGCCCGCTACGCGGCCGCCCCCGAGACCTTCCGGCCACACCCGGCGATGCTGCCTGGTCAGGGTATGGGGAGGGATCTTCGCACCCCACCCGACCCGCCGAAGATCGCAGTGCGTGACCCAGAAGTTCGCGTCGTGATACGCAGCTCTTACCTTGGCTGAGATACGCACCCGGGCTTGGTGCGCTCGTGACGTGCGCATGGACTAGCATCGGGCTCCGATCGCGCAGGCGGCAGGAGAGGTCGATCGACATGTCCGGCTCTGGTGAGCGGAGGCGTCTGAGGTGACGGAGGCCGACCTGTCCGAGGCGGGCCGGGTCTTCGGTGAGCATCGCGGCCGGCTGTTCGCGATCGCCTACCGCATGCTGGGCCGGGTCGGCGACGCCGAGGACGTCGTACAGGACGCCTGGCTGCGCTGGTCGGCCGTGGACCCAGGCGAGGTGGCCGACCCCGAGGCGTACCTCGTGCGGGTGGTGACCCGCGTGGCGATCGACCGGCTGCGCAGCGCCCAGGCCAGGCGTGAGGAGTACGTCGGGCCCTGGCTGCCCGAGCCCGTGCTCACCACGCCCGACGTCTCCGAGAAGGTCGCCTTCGACGACACCGTCTCGACGGCCGTGCTGGTGCTGCTGGAATCGCTGTCGCCGCTGGAGCGGGCGGTGTTCGTGCTGCACGAGGCGTTCGGGTACCCGTACACGGAGATCGCCGAGATGGTCGGGCGCAGCGAGGCGTCCGTACGCCAGACCGCCCGCCGCGCCCGCGAGCACGTCGAGCAGCGGCGCGTCAAATACGACACCGACCGGGCCAGGATGGTCGAGGTGACCCAGCGGTTCATCGCCGCGGCGGCGGGCGGCGACCTGGCCGGGCTCATGGCCGTGCTCGCGCCCGAGGTGACGCTGGTCAGCGACGGCGGCGGCAAGGCGCCCGCGCCGCGCAAGGCCATCGTGGGCCTGGAGCTGGTGGCGCGTGCGCTGGTGACGTTCGCGGGCCGCATGCCGCCCGACCCGCGTTCGGAGATCGTGGACGTCAACGGCGGGCCCGGCATCGTCATCTACTCGGGCACGACCCCGGTCGCCGCGGTCACCCTCCACCTGGTCGGCGGGGCCGTGCACACGATCCACCTCATCAGCAACCCGGACAAGCTCGGCGGGCTGGTCCCTGGAAGCTGACAGGCGGCCAGACCGAGACCGTCATCCCTGCGATCTCCGCCCAACGACTTCTACGCCGGCGGCTGGTTCTGGCCGACGAGGCAGGTCAACTGGACGACCTTTCTGTTCTACGGGGCCGACGTCAGGGAGGGCCTGCTCTTTAAGGTCCGGGAGAAGGTCGAACAGCTCGCGGAACTGTCCTCGGCAGGGGAGCACCGGCCAATGGGCCTCTTCATGATCTCGAAGGAGCGGGGGCAGACGCTGAGCTGGGAGGTGCGCGACGGCGTGGTCGACGAAAAGCGGACACCTCAATACGACTGGATGGCGCTGTAGGCGCGAAGGGGCGGCAAGGCGCCCGCGCATGGTCGCCGGTGGGGCTGTGCGCGCCCTTCACGTTCGTCAGCGGCCCCGGTACCCGACCGGCCGGTTGGCCCGCCCGCCCGTACGCGACATCGTCCGCGCCGGGATGGTGAGCCGGCGCGACAGGCGGTAGATCTTGGCGGGGCTGCTCGTCACCGCCTCCTTGTACGCCACCGCCAGCCGTCCCGTCAGGTACCACCGGCCCGGCGAGTCGTCCGGGCGGGTGAACTGGATGACCGCGTCGCGGCGGCCCAGGCTGGTGGGCTGATGAACGTACCCGAACCGGAACACCCCCGGCTTCCTGCCGCGCAGCCTGCGGGCGATGGCGTCGGCGGCGTGCACGGCCGTGGGGATGCCGCTCTGGCAGGTGCCGTGCAGCTCGCCCCACGACTGGCGGACCGCGGCGGCGTCGCCGACGGCGTACACCGACGGGTGCGAGACCGAGGCGAGGGTCGCGTCCACCACCACCCGGCCCCTGTCGTCCACCTCCAGGCCGGACTCGCGCGCCAGCGGCGCGCCCACCACACCGGCGGTCCACAGCAGCGCGTCCACCGGCAGCAGCTCGCCGCCGTCCAGCTCCACCGCCTCCGGCAGCGCCTTCGTCACCTTGACCCCGGTACGCACCTGCACGCCGAGCCGGTCCAGCGCCTGCCGCAGGTAGCCCCGCGCCTTCGGCCCCATCATGGAGCCCGGCTCGTCGCGTCCGAGCAGCACCACCTGGAGCTTCGGGTGGCTCTCCGCGATCTCGGCCGCCGACTCGACGCCGGTCAGCCCGGAACCGGCGACCGCGACCGTGCCGCCGCCCCGTCGGTCCAGCTCGGCCAGCCGCTCGGCGAACCTGCTCGCCGTTTCGGCGGTGTCCAGCGTGTACGCGTGCCCGTCCACCCCCGGCACGCTGGTGTCGGTGACGCCGCCGATCGCGTACACCAGGTAGTCGTAGCCCAGCGTCCGCTCGCCTTCTCCGTCCGCTATGCGCACCTCGCGCTCGTCGGGAGCGATGTGGACCGCCCGGCCGCGTACGAACTCGACCTCGGTGCCGCGCAGCAGCGCCGGGATGCGATGGTCGGCCGGCTCCTGCCCGGTGGCGAGCTGATGCAACCGCAGCCGCTCGGTGAACCGATCCGTCGGATTGACCAGCACCACCCGGGCGCCGGTACGGCGAGTGCGCCTGGCCAGCCGTATCGCACACATGACGCCGGTGTATCCGCCACCGAGCACGACGATCGTCTGATTCGTGGATGCCATCTCGTCCTCCCTTGTGCGGGCGCTAACACCGTCACGGACGGGAGGCCCGGCGCCGAGCGTGAGCCCGGACGCGTGTGAGGTCGATCACACGGAGGAGCGCGGTGACAACGGCGGCTCAGGCGCTGCGGCGGTCAGGGAGTGGCAGGGCCTGCGGCGGGGAGGCCGGAGCCGCCCAGGAGGTCCAGCTCGATCATCTCGGCCGAGCGGACGAGCCGCATCGCCGCGGCGGCCTCCGGGCTGCCGGACACCTGCCGCAGCGAGGCCTTGAGGTCGGCCTCGCTGCGCCAGATCTCCGTCACCCAGATGACGTCGGCCGCGTCGGCCTGCCGGTTGATCAGGTACAGCTCGCATCCGGGGTCGGCGTCGAGCTTGGCGGCGGCGTCGAGCAGAATCTCGGCCAGTTCCTGGGCCCGCCCGTCGTGGGCGACGAACTTTCCGTATCGCGCGATTCTCGTCATGACCGCCGAGCCTACGTTTCGCGCGGCGATCACGCGCGGGCCAGGGCCTCCCGTACGCCGTGGGCGGCGGCTTGGCCCGCTCGTAGGCTACACGTCCGCGACGAACCGCGCCCCCGCCCGCAACACGGCCCGCGCAGCCGGGCGCCGTTGGACAGCAGGTTGTCGCAGCTCACCACCGCGACCGGGCCGGCGCCGGCGGCCGCCCGGCGCGACAGTCCGGCGGCCAGCAGGCCGATCGGGCTCTCCGGCGCGGTGGACTCGTACGCCTTCTCGGTGATCGTCAGTGTGATCACCCGGACCTCGGGGTCGGCGACCTGCCGGAGGACCTCCTCGGGCTCGGTGAGCGCGTGCAGGGTGCGGCGGATGGACGACACCTCGGTGGCGGAGACGTCATCGCCGTCGCGTACGCCTTCGGGCAGCGGCACCCGTCCGCCGGTGAGGATCACCGTGGCAGGTCGATCCGCGGCAGGTCGATCCGCGGCAGGTCGATCCGCGGCAGGTCGATCGCGCCGGCGGAGTCCGTGTCGAGCAAGAGCGTGGCGTGCGGGGTGCGGCGCAGGATCGTGGCGGGGCAGGCGGGTGAGACCGGGTCGTTGAGCGTGGCGGCGATCGCCGCGGCCTTGCGCCGCTCGGGTACGCACACCTGCACCGCGCCGGCGGCCAGCAGCGCCGGGACGGTGAGCGAGATCGCGGTGGCGGGCACCTCATCGACGGTGGCGAAGTGGCCCTCGCCGACCTGCTGCTCGCGAGAACGCAGGTCCAGCGTGATCACCCGGGCCCAGCGGTCGTCGTCGAAGCGCGCCTGATGGGGCTCGTTGAAGGCGAGGTGGCCGTTCTCGCCGACGCCCATGCAGACCAGGTCGAGCGGGAGCGCGCGCAGCTCGGCCTCGTAGCGGGCGCACTCGGCCTCGGGGCCGGCGGCGTCGCCGTCGATGTAGTGGACGGCGGCGGGCGCGAACGGGGCCGCGATGCGCTCCTTGATCCAGCGCCGGAACGAGGCCGGGTGATCGGCGGCGATGCCGACGTACTCGTCCATGTGGAAGACCGTCACCCGGTCCCAGGGGATCTTCTGTTCGCGCAGCGCGTCGGTGAACGCGTACTGGGAGTTGCCCGTGGCGAAGACGACGCGGGCGGCGCCGCGCCGGTCCACCGCGTCCCGGATCGTCGCGGCGGCGCGCTCCGCTGCGGCGGCTCCGAGGTCCGCTTCGCCGGCGTACACCTCGACGGGCAGGCTCTCCGCCGTGAACCGGGCGACTGGCGTGGGCACGTGATCCTCCTCGAGAGGAGGGTACGCCCGGCTACATGCGGCGATCCAGTGGCGGCTGCTGCGCCACCTCGCGCTGCATCGCGCGCCGCTCGTGCCTGATCGCCATCCTGACCGTCCAGTAGACGAGGATGAGGCCGATCACCCCCGGAATGACCCACCACACCAGCATCATGATCAGCTCGGGGAGTCCGATGTTCATGATGTCCTCCTCTTAGGCGAATCGGCCGATCTTCGGCACTTGCACCCTACTCCGGGCGCGCCTAGCGGGTCTTGGGATCGCGGAGTGAGCTCATGGTGTCGATCAGCGTCTGGTGGATGTACTCCAGCTCCGGCGTGCTGAAGCTCGACCAGTCCTCCGCGCCGCCGCCGTCGCCGGGCTCCTCGGACCACGAGCCCTCCCCGCCGGACTCATCGGACCAGCCGGAGGAGGTGGCGGCGGCCGACGGGTCGTGGCGGTACACCCACCACAGGTTCCCCGAGGGGTCCTGGAAGCGGGAGAGCGTCTCGCCGAAGAAGCCGGTCGGGCGGGTCACGATGCGCGCTCCCCGCGCCTGCGCCCTGGCCAGGGTGGCCTCGACGTCGTCTGCGTACACGCGGGTGAACGCCGGCGTGAACGGCCAGCCGGGCTTGCGGTCGGCCACCATCAGCAGCGAGTCGCCCAGGCGGAGCTCGGAGTGCAGGATGAGCCCGTCCGTGTCGAGCGTGCGGGCCTCGGGTACGTCCTTCGCCCCGAACACGTCGACGATGAAGTCGATCACGGTGGCGGCGTCGTCGGTGATGATGAACGGGTTCACGGTGTTCGCGCCGGCCGGCACGTCGGGCATCGCGGTCATGGTGCGTCCTTTCCACGCGACGGGCCGGCCCTTCGACGGAAGGGCCGGCCCTGATGAAGGGATGCACGCATGCTCTCCAGGGGTGCGGCCACTTGATGGCCTCAATCGACCGCAAACTCGGATCGCTCGTGAACGCGCCCCGTTCTTAGATCGGGAAGCCGCCGGTGCGCCACTGCCAGTGGCGGCCGGCCTTGAGGTGGTCGATGACGGCGCGCTGCAGCGCCGTGCGGCGCGGCAACTGGTCGAGCGGCGTGCTCAGCGTGCGGAACACGAACCGCAGCACCTCCACGTCGGCGTCCAGCCCCTCGGGCTCCTTGTACGGCTCCAGCTCGAACATGCTCTGGAACCGCACGATGTTGGAGTCCTCGGGAAGGTACTCGCGTAGCTGCGGGTCGAGCAGCCACGAGCCGCAGGTGAAGGACGTGTAGTGCTCGTCCGGGAAGTGGCGCGGGAAGAACGCCCGGGCCTCGTCGAGCGAGGCGGCGACCGCCTCGGGCGTCAGCGGCCCCGACTCGGGGATGTGCAGGTTGATGGCGCCGTCGCCGCGGTGGAACTGCAACCGGCCGAGCTCGTAGATGCCGCCGCGTACGTGGAGGGTCAGCCATGCCTGCATGACCGGCCAGCCCTCGCGGTTCATGCGCCGGTCGATGGCGAGGTTGCGGCCCAGGTCGGCGAGTGTCGTCCAGGACACCTGCTCGGGGACGCCGTGGTCGCGGTGGTAGTCGAGGACGACGCCGACCAGGGCGAGGTAGGCGTAGACGTACAGGTGCCGCCAGGCGGGCCCGCGATCTCGGGGCAGCTCGGGGCCGGGCACGAGCCAGCCGTAGCCGCCGAGGTCGGCGCGCACCAGGGCGATCGAGCGGTCGAGCAGCCAGCGCAGCTCCGGGGTCCACAGCGGGGAGCCGGGGTCGGGCCAGCCCTCCATGATTTCGGCGGCGTCGTCGGGACGTACGGCGAGGCGTTCGAGGATCGCGGGCGCGTCTGCCTTGTCGGGCAGCGGCGCCGATGGGAGGTCGGCGGCGAGACGGTGCACGCGCTCGACGTCCGCGAGTGGGACCCCGAGCCGGGAGGCGGTGTCGTCAAGATCCACGTGGCCGACTCTACTCGGCCGCGCGGAGGCGGCCGCAGGGGGTTTGGATGCGACTGTATTCAAACCAAGGGGGTCGCGTGCCCGACCAGCCGTCCGCCTTCACCAGCGGCTCCGCCCGCGACAGGTACTACGCCATCGCGCCGCCGGCCCGCACCCGCCCGGTCCTCGCCGTGGACCCGATCGGCGAGCCGGGCCGCACGATCCAGCGCCGCCCGCTCACCAGCGGGGCCGACGTCGGCGCCTGGATCACCGCCGTGCCGGCCACGATCGTGCCGTCCGACGAGCAGAGCCGCCTCGACTCGCTGGCGTGGACCGCGTACTACACCGCCGCGCTCACCGACCCCGCGCTCGCCGCGGCCGGTCTCACCCTGCCCGGCGCGCTGGAGGACTTCCTCACCAAACGGCTGACCGCCGCCCTGCGGGCCGGGGAGATCGACCCCGACCAGCTCGACCGCCTGTTCGGCCTGGCGCGGAGGTAAGCATCGTGACGGAAGGCCACCGGGACCGGCTGGCGCGGCAGCCCGCCCCGGACGGGCGGCTCCTGCTCGTCGATCACCGCAAGGCGCGGCTGTGGCTGCCGACGCCACCGACCGGCGGGAGCCCGGTGTCCGTGGTCGAGCAGGCCATGTCGGCACGGGACCGTCAAGTTGACGGTCGGCTGAGCGAGCAGGTGTTGACCACGTCGCCGGTGGTCTGGCGGGGGATGGTGGCGCTGCGCGGCGGCTGCCGGTGCCCGTCCACCCAGCGCTCCAGGGCCTCGAACGCGCTCCGCATGCACGGCAGCAGCGGCCGCATGCGGTCGGGGAACATGTCGTACTCCAGGTCGAGGTGGGAGGCGCCCTCGATGCGGTAGTAGCGGTGCAGAGCGCCACGACCCTGCCCCCGCACCGCGTCGGCGTACGCGTCGCCGTGCACCTCGATCGGCAGCAGCGTGTCGAGCGTGCCCTGCACGGTGAGCAGCGGCTTGCCGATGCGTCCTGAGTGCGAGGCCCGCGTCACCGCGTCGTGCACGCTCTTCGGCCTGGCGAAGTAGTCGTAGTCGGCGTCGCAGCCGGGGGTGCCGCTCGCGCAGTACGGGATGCCCGCGTCGAGGTCGCCGTCGAAGCCCGGGTCCACCTCCTCGCGGTAGCGGCGCTGGGTGCCGTCCCACAGGACGGTGTAGTTGAACTCCCACAGGAACTCCGAGCCGGGGGCGAAGCCCGCCTTCAGCATCGCCGCGTGGGCCCGCTCGTCGCCGCCGGCCCGGTACTTGGGGTACTCGCGCAGCGCCACCGGCAGGTACGTCAGCGCGTTGCGCCGCTTGCCCGGCGGCCAGTAGGTGCCCTCGGAGTCCACGCCGCCGTCGTACAGCTCGGGGTGGTTCTCCAGCGCCCAGCGGACGAGCTGGCCGCCGTTGGAGATGCCCATCGCGTACGTCCTGCGCGGCTGCCTGCCGTAGCGGCGGGCCACGGTGGCCTTGGCGGCGACGGTCACCTCGGTCATCCTGCGGTACCACTCCAGGATGGCGTCTCCCGGCCGCTTGCCGTCGTGGTAGAAGCCGGCGTCCACGTTGCCCTTGTCGGTGGAGGCGTAGGCGTAGCCCTTGGCCAGCACGTAGTCCGAGATCGTGAAGTCGTTGGCGTACTGGCGGCGGTTGCCCGGCGCGCCCGCGACGACCAGCCCGCCGTTCCACTTCTCGGGCAGCCGGATGACGAACTGGGCGTCGTGGTTCCAGCCGTGGGTGGGGTTGAAGGTGGAGGTGTCGTGGAAGTAGCCGTCGATCTGGATGCCGGGCACGCCGCTCGGGTTGCGGGTGGCCGCCGCGTGCAGGCCCTGCCAGTCGGCGGGGTCGGTGTGGCCTGAGGCGACCGTGCCCGCCGTGGTCAGGTCGTCCAGGCAGGCGGCGACCTGGTGCTGCGCGCCGGGCACGCGGAGCCGGTGCATCCCGGCGCAACGGGCGTCCGCAGCGGAGGCAGAGGCGGCGGAGGCGGCGGAGGCCGCCGGCGTCAGGGGGATCGCCACCACCGCCGCGAGGAGCGCCGAAAGCGCGGCGGATCTGCGGGAGATCAGGCGAAATGACGGACGCGGGGACGAAGGCATGTGCGGCTCCCATCGGTCGGACGGACGCCATGCTGATCCAGCGTTCCCGGCGCGGCGACGTACGTCGTCACCACTGTTCGGCGGCGACCTGTGGAGGTGATGTCCACCGGTGACCCCGATGAGAGCCGGATCGGACGCCCCGAAAGCCGCTTAAGGCCGTGGAAGCCGCGAAACGGTGTGGGTCACCGCAAGGCGGGCGGTCCGAATGTGTGGGTGTCTCACCTGGTCCGCCGTCGCGGGCGCGACCTAGCGTTCACGGTGTCCGCAGTCGCGTTGTGACGCGTGAGGAGGGCGCATGGAAGCAGGCCCCACGGGTTCCGCGGCGCAGGCGGAGAGCCCGCCCGCCGTCCCCGTCCTGCGGGCGCGCGGCCTGGTCAGGGAGTTCCGCGGCTTCCGCGCGGTGGACGGCGTGGACCTCGACGTGGCAGAGGGCAGCGTGCACGCCCTGGTGGGGCCCAACGGCGCCGGCAAGACCACCCTGTTCAACCTGCTCACCGGCTTCCTCAAGCCGACCGCGGGCAGCGTCGTCATCGACGGGCACAGGGAGCTGGTCGGCCGCAGCCCCGAGGCGATCAGCCGGCTCGGTGTGGCCCGCTCGTTCCAGATCACCAGCCTGTTCCCCGACCTCACCCCGCAGCAGCACGTGGAGCTGGCGCTGGCCGGCCCGACCGGGCTCGGCTGGCGGTTCTGGCGCTCGGACCGCGCGCTGGCCCGCTTCGCCGCTCCCGCCGCCGAGCTGCTGGACCGGGTCGGGCTCGCCGGTCACGCCGGCGTCCCGGCCGGCTCGCTGTCGTACGGCCGCAAAAGAGCCCTGGAGCTCGCGCTCGCGCTCGCCATGGACCCCAAGGTGCTGCTGCTCGACGAGCCCACCGCCGGCATGGGCGTCGAGGACGTGGACCGCACCATCGAGCTCATCCGCACGATCCGCGCCGGCCGCACCGTCGTCATGGTGGAGCACAACATGAACGTGGTCGCCAGCCTCGCCGACCGGGTGACCGTGCTGCAGCACGGCAAGGTGCTGGTCGAAGGGGCGTACGCCGAGATCCGCCACGACCCCCGCGTCATCACCGCCTACCTCGGAGACTCCGATGCTGCGCGTTGACGGGCTGTCCGCCTGGTACGGCGAGGCGCAGGCGCTGCGCGAGGCGTCGCTGCGCGTGGACGAGGGCGAGATCGTCACCCTGGTCGGCCGCAACGGCGCGGGCAAGACCACGCTGCTGCGCTGCCTGATGGGCCTGCACGGCACGTACGGCAGGACGTCCGGCACGATCACGCTGGACGGCGAGGACATCACCGCGCTGCCCGCGCACCTCAGGGCCCGGCGCGGCCTCGGCTACGTCCCCGACGACCGCGGCATCTACGCGACCCTGTCGGTGGAGGAGAACCTGCTGCTCGCCCCCTTGGTCAAGGGCAGTGCCAAGGTGAAAAGGGGCGGCCCCAGGCCCTGGCCGCTCGATCGGATCTACGAGACGTTCCCGCACCTGAAGGAGCGCCGCCGCGCGCCCGGCACCACGCTGTCGGGCGGCGAGCAGCAGATGCTCGTGCTCGCCCGGGTGCTGCGCACCGGCGCCAGGCTGCTGCTCTGCGACGAGCCGACCGAGGGCCTGTCGCCACTGTTCGTGCAGCGCATCGGCGAGATCCTGCGCGAGGTGCGGGCGGCGGGCACCACGGTGCTGCTGGTCGAGCAGAACGTGCACTTCGCCGCGTCCGTCGCCGACCGCCACTACCTGCTCGCGGAAGGGCGGATCGTCGAAGCGCTCGACCGCGACCAGGTACGCGAACGCGAGCACCAGCTCCTCGAATACCTCGGAATCTGACGACCCGCCACCCCTGAGCGAGACAGAACGGGAGATGCCGCACATGAAAATCACGGGCTGGAGCGGCGGGCTGGCCGCCGCGACGCTGGTGCTGGCCGGCTGCGGGGGCGGGCCCGGCGGTGGCGGCGGCGCGATCAGCGACGGCGGGGTGGTGCTCGCCGTGCTGAACGACCAGTCGGGCATCTACGCCGACACCTCGGGCCGCAGCACGGTCGAGGCCGTCAAGATGGCGGTGGACGACTACCGCGCCAAGTACGGCGACCAGGCCGTGGCCAAGAAGGTCGAGGTGGTGGCCGCCGACCACCAGAACAAGCCCGAGATCGCCAACTCCAAGGCACAGGAGCTCTACGACCGCGAGCACGCCGACGTCATCCTCGACGTGCCCACCTCGTCGGCCGCGCTCGCCGTCGCCACCGTCGCCAAGAACAAGCGGAAGGTCTTCATCGACGTCGGCGCCGCCAGCACCGAGCTGGAGGGCAAGGCGTGCAACAAGTACACCTTCCACTACGGCTACAACAGCTACATGCTGGCCCACGGCACCGGCAGCGAGGTGACCAAGGACGGCGGCGAGAACTGGTACATCGTCTACCCCGACTACGCCTTCGGGCAGGACATGAACAAGACGTTCGGCTCCGCCATCCAGGCCGCCGGCGGCACCGTCGTGCAGGCCGACCCGACGCCGTTCCCCAACGACAACTTCTCCACGTTCCTGCTCAAAGCCCCAGAACTCGACCCGAAGCCGCAGGTCCTCGGCACCATGCACGCCGGCGGCGATCTGATCAACCTCGTCAAGCAGTACAACGAGTACAAGCTGCGCGACAAGGGCGTGCAGCTCGCGCTCGGCCTGCTGTCCATGAGCGACATCCACTCGCTCGGCCCCGACGCCCTGGCCGGCACCCGCTACACCACCATGTGGACCTGGACCTACGACGACAAGACCCGCGCCTGGGCCGACAAGTTCCAGGCCAAGACCGGCAAGCGGCCCACCTCCAACATGGCCGCCAACTACTCGGCCGCCCTGCAGTACCTGGAGGCCGTGCAGCGCGCCGGCACCGACAACTCCGACAAGGTGGTCGCGCAGCTCGAAGGCCACTCCATGGAGGACGTGTTCGTCCGCAACGGCACCATCCGCGCCCAGGACCACCTGCTGCTGCACGACGCGTACCTGACCGAGGTCAAAGCGGCGAGCGAGGTCAAGGAGCCGTACGACTACGAGAAGGTGCTCAAGACCATCCCGGCCGCGGAGGCGTTCCAGCCGCAGCCCGACCCGGCCTGCAAGCTGTAGGCGGCCGGCGTGCTCCAGCAGGCGTTCAACGGGCTGGTGGGCGGGTCGTTCTACGCCCTGCTCGCCCTCGGCCTCGCCGTCATCTTCGGCATGCTCGGCGTGGTCAACCTCGCGCACGGCGCGTTCTACATGCTCGGCGCGTTCGGCGCGTTCATCGCGCTCGACTCGTTCGGGCTGACCTTCTGGGTGGCGCTCGCGCTGGTGCCGCTGCTGCTCGGCGTGGCCGGCGCGGTGCTGGAACGGCTGTTCATCCGGCGGCTCGCGCCGCTCGACCCGCTCTACAACTTCCTGTTCACGTTCGGGCTCGCGCTCATCCTCCAGGACCTCGTACGCCGCGAGTACGGCGTCAACTCCCAGCCCTACCCCCGGCCGCCCGCCCTGGAGGGCACCGTCGACCTGGGGCTGTTCACCTACCCGGCCTACCAGGTGTTCGTGCTCGGCGTCTCGGTCCTGATGTGCCTCGTCGTGTGGGTGGTGCTCACCAGGACCCGCGTCGGGATGATCGTCAGGGCCGCTACCGAGCGGCCCGAGCTGACCAGGGCGCTCGGCATCGACGTCGGCCGCTGGGTGACGCCGGTCTTCGGCTTCGGCATCGCGCTGGCCGCGTTCGCCGGGGTGCTGGCCGCACCCATGCGCGCGGTCAACCCGCTCATGGGCGCCGACCTCATCATCACGGTCTTCGCCGTCGTCGTGATCGGCGGGCTCGGCTCGGTGTTCGGCTCGGTCGCCGCCGGGTTCGCCGTAGGGCTGGTGTCGGCGCTGGGCAACCTGTACGTGCCCGCGCTCTCCCAGATCCTCGTCTTCATCCTCATGGCCGCCGTGCTGCTGTGGCGGCCCGCCGGGCTGTTCGGACGCGAGGAGGCGTACCGGTGATCATGTCCAGGCTGGCCCGCTCGGACCGGGGCGGGATCGTGCTCCTGGCGCTCGGGCTCGTCGCCGCGCTCGTCCTGCCGTGGCTGATCTACCCGCCGGTCGCGCTGGACATCGCCTGCTGGGCGCTGTTCGCCGCGGCCGTGGATCTGCTGCTCGGCTTCACCGGGCTGCTGTCGTTCGGGCACGCCGCGTTCTGGGGCGGGTCAGCGTACTGCACGGGGCTGCTCGTGCTGCACGGCGGGCTGCCCTTTCCGGTGGCGATCCTCGGCGGCGCGGCCTTCGCGGCGCTGCTCGCGCTCCCGATCGGCTATCTGTCGGTACGCCTGACCGGCATCTACTTCGCCATGGTCACCCTGGCCTTCGCCCAGATGCTGTACTTCCTGGCCAACCAGTGGCGCGACGTCACCGGCGGCGAGAACGGCCTGCAGGGCATCCCGCGCGAGCTGTTCGGCCTCGACCTGTACGACCCGTTCTCCTTCTACTACGCGGGCCTGCCGTTCGTGCTGGCCGGCCTCGCGGCCGCCTGGCGGATCGTACGCTCGCCGTTCGGCCGGGTGCTGGTCTCCATCAGGGACAACCCCTCGCGCGCCCGCGCGCTCGGCTACCCCGTCGAGCGCTACCGGCTGCTCGCGTTCGTGCTGTCGGCGGCGCTGTCCGGCGTGGCGGGCGGCGTCTTCGCCATCGGGCACGGCTTCGCCTCGCTCGACGGCCTCTACTGGACCACCTCAGGGCAGGTCGTGATGATGGTCATCCTCGGCGGCATCGGCACGCTGTGGGGCGGGGCCATCGGCGCGGCCATCGTCGTCCAGCTCCAGGACTTCCTCGCCACCTCCGGCTTCGAGGGCATCGGCATCGTCACCGGCACCATCTTCATCGTGATCGTGCTGTTGTTCCGGCGCGGCATCTGGGGGACCGCCCGCCACCTCATCGCCGCGCGGGTCAGCTCCGCAGCCGGTGCAGGCGGAGCGCGAGCTGGATCTCCAGAGCCCGCTCCGGCTCCTGCCAGTCCTCGCCCAGCAGGCGGCTCACCCGATGCAGCCGCTGGTGAACGGTGTTGATGTGGACGTGCAGCCGCTCGGCCGTCCGCGACAGCGCGCACCTGCAGCCGAAGTACGTCTCCAGCGTCCTGACCAGCGACGTGCCGCGCCGCGCGTCGTAGTCCAGCACCGGACCGAGCGTCGCCTCCAGGAAGCCGCGGGCGTCGCGGTGCGCGCCGATCAGCAGGCCGACGAAGCCCAGCTCACCGGCGTCGGCCCCGTCGTCCATACGGTCGAGCGCGAGCAGCGTGTCCGCGCAGCGCCTGGCCTCCCGGTGCGCGGCGGGCACTCCGGACAGCTCGCGCACCGGGCCCGCGCCGCCGACCGTCACCGGAGCCGCCAGCGCCGCGCCCAGCTCCTTGGCGACCCGGCGCGCGATCTCGCCAGGCGCGTCGCCGGGCAGCAGCAGCACGACCTCCTCGCCGCGCGCCGCCGCCAGCCCGCGGGCCGCCGCCGCGTACGAGGCCGCCCAGAACGCGGCGCGCCCGCGAGACCGAGACGAGGCGCAGCGGGCCGACAGCACCACGTACGGCACGTTCCGCTCCAGGCCCGCGCGGCGCATCCGCGCCTCAAGCGCCGCCCTGTCACCGGCGGCGCCTGCCGCCTTGCCGTCCAGCAGGTCGTCGAGCAGCTCGCCCTGTGCCCGCGCCTGCGCCTCCGCCGGGCTCCTGCGCAGCAGCATCAGCAGCGCGGTCACCAGCGCGGCGCGCTCCAGGATGCGCCGGTCGGCGTCGTCCAGCTCCGCCCCGCTGCGCAGCACCAGCGTGCCCAGCGCCTCGCCGGGCGTCGAGATCGGGGTGACCCACAGGTCGCCGTGCCGCGTCGTACCGCCCCTCGGCTGCGCCGCGCCGGTGACGGCGGCCAGCTCGTCCTCCGGCAGCGGCGTGCCGTCCGGATCGCCCGACGTCGCCAGGCAGCGGCCGGCCGGGTCCAGCACGTACAGGGTGCCGCCCAGCACCTCCGTGACCACCGCCGCCACGTCCGCCGCGTCACCGCCCTTGACGACCAGCGCCGTCATCCGGTCGTGCGCCTGCGCCGCCCGCTCGATCGCCGCGCCGCGCGCCTTGAGCCGGGCGTTGACCGCGTTCAGCTCCTCCACCGTGGCCCTGGTCTCCGCCAGCAGCCGCGCGTTGTCGATGGCCAGCGCCGCGTGCGCCGCCAGCGAGCCCAGCAGCACCGCCTGCTCGGGCGCGAACGGCCGCTCGGTGCGGTTGGCCGCGTACAGCACGCCGATCACCCGGCTGCCCACCCGCATCGGCACGCCCAGGATCGCCACCAGCGCCTCCTCGGCCACCGCCGCGTCGATGTGCGCGTGGTGCCGGAACTGCGGGTCGCGCAGATAGTGATCGGTGCTGTACGGCATCGCCGTCTGCGCCACCAGCCCGCCGAGCCCGTCGCCCAGCGGGATCCGCAGCCGGCGGAACGCCGCCGAGATCGAGCCGTCCGTCATGCGGATGCGGGTCTCGCCGCGCTGGTCGTCGTTCAGCGACACGTACGCGATGTCGGCGCTCAGCAGCCGCCTGGCGCGGCGCACGATCGCCTCCAGGATCGCGTCCAGGTCGCGCAGCCCGGCCAGGTCGCCGGCCAGGTCGAACAGCGCGGTCAGCTCGGCCTCGCGGCGCGCCTGCCTGCGCATGCCGGCGCTCACCCGCAGCGCCGTCAGCTTGGCCGCCTCCAGTTGCGCCAGCGTCTCGGGGTCCGCGCCCGCGGCGCGGGCCGAGGCCACCGGCTCCTCGAACTCGACCGGCGCGGCCTCCCTGGCCAGTAGGTCGAGGAAGACGTTGCACGATGCGAGGGGGGTGTGCACGGTCATCGGTGCGTCCGTCCAGGTGCGGTGGGTCGGCCCTGACGTGATCCGCGCCGCTGGTCGGGGTGCGGCTTGAGACGCGGACCGGGGCGGGGGCACGGCATGGTCACGCATGCCGGTCGGCGGTTCGTCTGCTCGAAGGGATGGTCAGGTCCTGCGACAGGGCATGCAATGGGGCCTCCAGAGCACGACGGGCAGGGGGTTGATCGGAGTCCGCCAGGTTACTAAGCGCATAGTCAGTCCGTGAACGGCCGCTTGTCAACCGGTGTCCGGACTATTCGCGATACGAGGTGATCCGGCCTCGGCGTCCGGCGGCCTCAGCGCCCTGGGACGGGGCGGCGTTCGGCGCTGGGCGGCTTCAGCCTTCGGGGGCGAGCAGCTTGAGCGCGAGGTCGGCATAGAACTCGCCGAGCTGCTCAGGCGAGTCGGGCCCGTCGAGCCGGTACCAGCGCACGAGGTCGATGGTCAGCGACAGCATCGCCCGCGTGACCCGCTTGACGTCCACCTTCGCGAACGATCCGTCCGCCACGCCGCGCGCCACCGCGCCCCTGAAGTAGCCGTTGGTCTGGTGGCGCAGCTCCACGATCTCGCCGTAGTGCTCGGGCGTCAGGTGGTTCAGCTCCATCTGGCACACCCGCGCCGTCACGTGGTGGCGGGCATGCCACACCGTGTACGCCGACACGATCGCCCGCAGCCGCTCGGCCGAACCCTCGATCTCCATGATCGCCGGGTCCGTGATGTGCTCGAGCACCCGCTCGTGCCCCGCCCTGATCACCTCGAAGAGCACCAGCTCCTTCGACGGGAAGTGCACGTAGAGCGCGGCCGGGCTGAGGCCCACGCACTCGGCGATGTCGCGGGTGGTCGTGGCGTGGAAGCCGTTGGCGGCGAAGCAGCGCACCGCCGACGACAGCAGGCCGCGCTGCACCTCCCCGAGGTCCGGCCGCCACAGCTCGGGAGAGTGGTCGCGCAGCCGGGGATCGTCGGCCAAGTCCTGCGCGGTGAATCGGGCCTGCCGTCGGGCCATCCGCGACCCTCGCCCCCCTCCGAGTGCGTGGTATCGATGCCGCCCGCGGTGCCCGCCGGCCACCTGGTCGGGTGGCCCTGCCGCGAGTGTTCTCGTACGAGCAGTCTACGAGGTGACTATGCGCTTAGTCACCACCCGCGCCCCCGGCACATGCACGACCACCGCGCACGAGCGCGGTGGTCGTGGTGACGGCGGTTCCGCCCCGGCCGGAGGTCAGCCCGCCGGCTCCGTCACGGTCACCGCGTGCGAGCCGATCGCGGCGGAGAAGGTCGCGTCTCCGCCCCATTTGAGCCGGTACGAGTACTGCCCGGCGATCTCGGGCGTGTCCGTGATGGCGAACGTCCCGTCGTCCGCCACCGTCACGGTCCCGAGTGAGGTCACCGGCAGGTCGTCGATGGCGCGGTACACCCACACCGTGGGGTTCGACGTGGGCACGTGGCCCGAGCCGTCTAGCCGTACGGAGATCTCGAACGGCTGCCCGGCGACGGCCTGGGCGGGGCCGGAGAAGACGAATCCCGATCGGCGGTGGTAGACCGGCACCTCGATCGTCCGCGCGCTACCGAAGAAGAGGTCGTCCCCGGCCCAGCGCGCGCTGTAGAAGAGGAAGCCGCCGACCGGCGGCGCGTCGGTGACGCTGAACGTGCCGTCGTCGGCGGTGGTGACTTCGGCGATCGGCGTCTGCTCGCCGCCGGGCAGCCCCCGCGAGATAACGATCTGGCGCGGGCCGGTCGTCTCCAGGCCCGGCAGGTTGAGGCGGCCGGTCAGCGTGAAGGCGTCGAGCGCGGTGGGGCTCGCGGGGAGCGTCCATCTGATCGTGGACTTGGCCTTCGCGGCCGCCGTGGCGGCCGGCGCGAGCAGCCCGAGCACGACGGCCGCGACCAGGCAGGGCAGGGCGGCGAGCCGGATTAATCGCGACGATGAGGAACGCATGGAATCCCTTCGCATGAATCGAACTTGTGTTCGAGTTGATCAAGCCATAAGAGGTGGACTCCTGTCAAGTGCCGTCCGCACGCGTGAGAACCTGGGGCTCTCGATGCTGTCGTTTCTGTACAAGACCGGGCAGGTCGGGAGCGCCTAGCCTCCTCGTACGTCGTGACCGACGGATTCCCATTGACCAGAAGTGAGGCGTAACCATGGGCAAGATCGTGTCGAGCTTCTTCATCTCGGTGGACGGCGTGGTCGAGTCGCCGGACCAGTGGCACTTCCCGTACTGGAGCGATGAGATGGGCGCGTTCGTGCAGGCCGGGATGGAGAGTGCGGCCGGGTTCCTGATGGGCCGCAAGCTGTACGACGAGTGGTCGAGCTACTGGACGACCACCGACACCGACAAGGAGATCGCCGAGATTTTCAACTCGGCGCGCAAGTACGTCGTCTCCAACTCCCTGGAGAAGGCCGACTGGGCAGGCACGACGATCATCTCCGGCGACGTCGCCGCCCGGCTGCGCGAGCTCAAGGAGCAGACCGAGGGCGACCTGCAGATGTCGGGGTCGGCGACGACCGTGCGGTGGCTGCTCGCCAACGGCCTGCTGGACGAGCTGCATCTGCTCGTCCACCCGATCGTGGTCGGGCGGGGGCAGCGGCTGTTCGAGGACACGCCGACGCACCCGCTCAAGCTGATCAGGTCTGAGGTCTGGCCGTCGGGCGTCGTCCTCACCAGCTACGCCCCCGACACGGACACCGCCGCCTGAGAGCGCCGGACGGAAACCGGCCCGGCGAGCGGGGGCGGGTCCGGTGGAAGCGAGGGGGGACGTGCCGGCGGAAGCGGGCAGGGCCCGGCGGGAGCGGCGGGGCGGGGCGTCCGGGCGGGCCGAGGGTCAGCGAGAATCGTGGCCGTCGTTCAGGCCGAGGAGCTTCACCGCCTGCTCCCGCATCTCCACCTTGCGGATCTTCCCGGTGACGGTCATCGGGAAGGAGTCCACGAGGTGCACGTACCGGGGGATCTTGAAGTGCGCGAGCCGCCCGGCGCAGTACTCCCTGACCGCCTCGGCGGTGAGCGGCGGCGCGCCGGGGCGCAGCACGATTCAGGCCATCAGCTCCTCGCCGTACTTGTCGTCCGGCACCCCGATCACCTGGACGTCCTCGATGTCCGGATGCGTGTAGAGGTACTCCTCGACCTCGCGCGGGTAGATGTTCTCGCCGCCGCGGATCACCATGTCCTTGATGCGGCCGACGATGTTGACGTAGCCCTCCTCGTCCATGGTGGCGAGGTCGCCGGTGTGCATCCAGCGGGCGGAGTCGATGGCCTCGGTGGTCTTGTCCGGCGCTTCATCACCTCGACCGGGCACGGCGAGCCCGCCATGATGCCGGTGCGCAGCGACGACAGGTCGTACTCGGCGAAGCGCGGGTGGCCCAGCTCGGCGATGAACATGGTCGGCACGCCGTACAGGGAGGGTGCACCGCTCGTCCTGCACCGCCCGCAGCGTCGCCTCCGGGTCGAAGCCGGCGGAGGGCAGCACCACGCAGGCGCCGTGCGAGGTGGCGCCCAGGTTGCCCATGACCATGCCGAAGCAGTGGTAGAGCGGCACCGGCAGGCACACCCGGTCGGCCTCGGTGTAGCCGACGCCCTCGCCGACGAAGTAGCCGTTGTTGAGGATGTTGTGGTGCGACAGCGTCGCGCCCTTGGGGAAGCCGGTCGTGCCCGAGGTGTACTGGATGTTGATCGGGTCGTCGAACGACAGCGTGGCGGCGCGCTCGCGCAGGGCGGCCGGATCGGCGCGGCGGCCCGTCTCCACCAGCTCGTCCCAGCCGGGTTCGCCGATGAACACCACCGGCTCGAACCCGATCTCGGCCAGCATCGCCCGGTAGTCGCTGCTCTTGTGGGAAACGGCGCTGATCATCAGCCGCAGGCCGGACTGGCGGACCACGTAGTCCAGCTCGTGGCCGCGGTACGCCGGGTTGACGTTGACCAGGATGGCGCCGATCTTGGCGGTGGCGTACTGCGTGAGCACCCACTCGGCGCAGTTCGGCGCCCAGATGCCGACCCGGTCGCCCTTGGCGATGCCGCGCGCCAGCAGGCCGAGCGCCACCTCGTTCACGGCGGCGTCGAACTCCGCGTACGTCCACCGCCGCCCGGTGGCCATCTCCACCAGCGCCTCCCTATCGGGATGCCGGGCCACCGTGCGTTCCAGGTTCGCCCCGATCGTCTCGCCCAGCAGGGGCACGTCGGAGACGCCGGACGCGTACGAGAGCAGTGAGTCACCCATGCCCGAAGCATCCGTCAGCGGGGGCGGCCGCGCCAGCCCCTGACGGCGGCACGTCCTGCGGTTTTCCGCAGGGGAAGTGGACGGCGCACCGCATTCTGCCGCAAGCCGGCCGTCCCTAGCGTTGGGGCCCATGATGCAGACGCTGATGAACGTGCTGGTGGCGGCGACCGTGGCGACGGCGAGCCCGGGGGTGGGCGCCGACCTGGAGAAGATCGTCGAGGGCAAGGGCGCGACGGCCGCGCTGGCCCGCGTCACGGCCGGCGGCAAGACCTGGACGGGCGCCGCAGGCGTGCGCGACCTGCGGCGCGGCGGCAAGGTGTCGCCGAACGGCCATTTCCGGATCGGCAGCGTGACCAAGACCTTCGTGGCCACCGTGGTGCTCCAGCTCGTGGACGAGGGCAAGGTGCGCCTGGACGACCCCATCGACGACCACCTGCCCGGCCTGGTGCCCGGCGGGAAGAAGATCACCGTCCGCGCGCTGCTCGACCACACGAGCCACCTGTACGACTACATGAGCGAGCCCGGCTACTCCACCAACCGGTGGCGCGGCGCGGCCAGGTTCCGCTCGTACAAGCCGAAGGAGCTGCTGAAGGTGGCCTTCGCGAAGAAGCTGCCGGACGACGGCACGTGGCACTACTCCAACACCAACTACGTAGTGCTCGGCCTGCTGGTGGAGAAGCTGACCGGACGCCCGTACGGCAAGGAGATCGAGCGCCGCATCCTGCGCCCGCTGGGCCTGCGGCACACGCTGGTGCCGGGTGACCGCGCGGGCCTGCCGTCGCCGCACGCCAAGGGGTACGAGCCGGTGAACGGCACGCTGGTGGACGCGACCCGCATGAACCCCTCGCTCGACTGGGCGGCCGGCGAGATGATCTCGACCGCGGCCGACCTGGAGCGGTTCCTGGCGGCGCTGCTCGGCGGCAAGCTGACCAGCGCCGAGTCGCTGCGCGCCATGCGCACGACCGTCGAGACGGGGGCCGGGTTCGGCTACGGGCTCGGGCTGCAGGCGTACCGGCTGCCGTGCGGCACCGTGTGGGGGCACAGCGGCGAGCTGATCGGCTACCTGACGTTCGCGTTCCGCTCGGACTCCGGCAAGTCGCTCACCATGGCGCTCAACCCCTCGACCCGCAACCCGACGACGGAGGAGGTCATGGGCATCGCCGTCAAGACGTTCTGCGGCTGACCCTCTGCGGCGGCTCCTGACGCGAGGTCCGATCGCCGCCAGCGCGTGGCGCGAGCACGTGCTCGGCCTGGGCCGGCGCGCCAAGACGGCGGAGAACCTGCTGCGGACCCGCGAGTGCCTGCTGAACCTGCCGTCGGACGCGCTCGCGGGCGCGGTGGACCGGCTGGCGCTCACCACCGGCTCCGACCCCGTGCCGGAGGGCAAGCGGCGGCGGGGCTACCGGACCGTCCGCGACAAGTTCGGCCGGGCCGGGCTCACGCCGGTCGAGTCGGAGACGGTGGCGCCGCCCCGCGCGGCCGAATGCCCGGTCGCCATGGAGGCCGTGCTGGAGCGCCACCACCCCGTCGATGACGGCGGCGTGCTCGCGTTCGAGGTGCGGGTGCAGCGCGTCTGGGTGCACGAGGACATCCGCATGACCGGCACCGCCGACCGCATCGACCCGGACGCCTGGCGGCCGCTCATCATGAGCTTCCAGCACCTGTACGGCCTCGGACCTCAGGTCCACCGCTCCACGCTGGCCACCATCCCCGAGCGTCTCTACCGGCCGGACGCCGACCTGGAGCGCGCGCGGACCGCCTGAAGCAACACCGCCTAGAGCAGCATCGACCAGGTCTGGGGCCCGCAGAGGCGGTCGATCTCGTCCTTGGTGAGCCACGCCGCCCGCGTGCTCTCCGACCCGGCGGGCGGGCTGGTGGACACGCCGGGCCCCGGCAGCGCGGCCCGGCACATCACCATGTACGCCAGCGCCGGATAGCGGTAGCCGGCGGGCGGCGGCTCCAGCAGCTCGATGCGCTGCCAGGCGAAGACCGACAGGGCGGACGGCGGCAGGCGCAGCCCGGTCTCCTCGTACAGCTCCCTGGCCGCCGCCTCGACGGGATCCTCGCCCGGCTCCAGGTGACCGCCGGGGATGTCCCAGCCGCGCCCCTCGCGGTCGACGCACGTCATGAGCGTGCGGCCGTCCGCGTCGGAGACGAACGCGAACGCCGACGTCACCCGCCCGTCGGGCGGCAGGCTCGCGGTCTCGATCACCTCGAGCCGATGCGCGACCGGGATCCATGGAACGGTCAAAGTGGCCAGCACGGAAGTCACCGGCTCACTGTGGTCCCGGCCGCGCGACGCTGTCAAAACGGCTCACAGCCCCTGGCGCATGGCACGGTTGCCCAGGTAGAGGCCGATCGCGGCGACGGCGCAGGCGGCGGCGGTGCCGTACAGCACGCTGGGCGCGGCCAGGTCGCCGGCGAAGAGCGCGCGCTGGGCGTCCACGATGTACGTGACCGGGTTGATCTGCCCCAGCGTCCGCAGCCAGCCCGGCGCGGTCTCCAGCGGCAGCAGCACCCCCGAGAGCAGCAGCAGCGGGAACAGCACCGACTGGGTGACGACGTAGAACAGCGTGCCGCTCGGCACCGACGTGATCGCCAGCACGAAGGACAGCGCACCCAGCCCCACCCCGAAGATCGCGAGCTGCGCCAGCCCGGCCGGCACCCCGGCCGCGTGCGGCTCGAACCCGAGCGGCAGCGCCAGCGCGACGATCAACACGGCCTGCACGGCCAGCGTGAGCACAGCCTTCGCGCTCTTGCCGACCAGCGGCGCGGTGCGGTTCAGCGGCGTCACCGTCATGCGTTCCATGGCGCCGCCGATCAGCTCGACCAGCAGCGTGTAACCGGCGCTCATCGGCCCGGTCAGGCACATCATCACCAGGATGCCCGGCACGAACCACTGCCACGACGACCCGACGGCCCCGCTCAGCAACGACCCGAAAAGGAACAAGAACAGCAGCGGCTGGCGCATGTCGAACAGCAGCCCGGCCGGTCTTCGGCAAGGACCCGATCAAGGAGGCGCTCGCCGACACGATCCCGCGCCCCGCCGGCGTGGAGCCGCGCGCGTGGAGCAGGCACCTGGGCATGGCCGCCGGCGAGAGCATGTGGACGCTGCTCGCCACCGCCGGGCCCGGCGCGGTGCTGGAGAGCCCCTGGCTCGCGCCGCTGCGGCCGGTCGTGCTCGCGGGGCTGCGGCGGGCGGGCGTCGAGCCGGGCCCGCGCGTGCGCGAGGTCTGGTGCGACGTGCCGCTCACGGTGGCCAGGCAGCGGTACGAGAGCCGCGTACGGCATCCCGTGCACCATGACGGCGAGGTCGGCGACGAGCGGTGGGCGGAGTGGGCGGCCGGTGCGCGGCCGCTGGGACTGGGGCCGGTCCGCCGCGTCGATACCACCCGAGAAGTTGATATTTCCGAGCTTGCGAAATGGTGTACGGCTCCGGAATGATCACCGGCGTGAAACGTCTCTTGTTATTCGCGGCGATCGCGTCGGTCGGCATGACCGGGGTCGCCCACGCGGCCGACGGCGTGCCCGGTGTGGACGTCAGTAACTGGACGGGCGAAATCGACTGGCCGGCCGTGGCCGCCGGTGGCGGAAAGTTCGCGTT
Source organism: Nonomuraea sp. NPDC052634 (assembly GCF_040678535.1). Classification (NCBI taxonomy): domain Bacteria; kingdom Bacillati; phylum Actinomycetota; class Actinomycetes; order Streptosporangiales; family Streptosporangiaceae; genus Nonomuraea; species Nonomuraea sp. NPDC052634. Next base: position 467,337 of record NZ_JBFATY010000004.1, read on the forward strand.
CGTGCAGGCCACCGAGGGTACGAACTATCGAAATCCGCTTTTCGACTCCCAGTACGGCGGCGCCGCCGCTGCGGGTCTCATCCGCGGCGCATATCACTTCGCGCAACCGCACGAATCCGATGGGAGAGCGCAGGCCGACTATTTCCTGCAGAACGGCGGTAACTGGGTAAGCGATGGGCTGACGCTTCCGGGTGTTCTCGATTTGGAGGACAACCCGTACAAGGAGAGAAACGGCAAGAACACCTGTTACGGCCTGTCCGTGCAGGACATGGTCGCCTGGATCAAGGACTTCACGGCGAAGTACTACGAGGCCACCGGGCGGCGGGCGATCATCTACACGACTACGAGCTGGTGGCGTACGTGCACGGGCGACTCCAAGAAGTTCGCCGCCAACCCGCTCTGGCTGGCGCGCTGGGGGAGCGAGCCCGGCGAGCTGCCGAAGAGCTGGAAGAATTACACGTTCTGGCAGTCGGCGGAGAAGGGGCCGCTGGTGGGCGGCCAGAACGCGTTCAACGGCTCGGAGTCCGCGCTGAAGGAGCTGGCCAACCCGCCGGCCGAGGTGCGGGTGTCGGGCCGGGCCAAGGGGCGGACGTCGTACTCGGTCACGATCTCCAACACCGGGCCGCACCCGGTCACGAACGTGAAGCTGTCGGGGCGCGCCTTCGGCGGGCAGCGCGTGGTGAAGGCGCCGGGCTGCAAGTTCAGCGGGACCGCCGTGCGGTGCGTGGTCGGTGAGCTGCCGCGGGGGCGTAAGGCGACGTTCACGTTCACGACCAAGCCGCGGAAGGCGAAGGGCACGGTCGGGATGTACGTGACCGTGGGATCGGTGAAACTTACCCTTAAAGCCCGATAAATCGGCTTTTAGGGGGGCGGAATGAGGCGGCGGCGGGTGGCCGTGGCGGCTTCCCTGCTCCTGCTCACCGCCACGGCGTCGATGCCCCAGGGCCTGTCGCTGCCGCCGCTGACCGTGCGGATCGCGTACGAGATCGAGCAGCGCGGCATCCCCTACTCCTGGGGCGGCGGCCACGGACCCACCCCAGGGCCGTCCAAGGGGACCTGCCTGGGCTACCGGGGCGCGATCAAGCCCTGCCCGGCCGCCAGGACGCGCGGCCTCGACTGCTCGGGCTTCACCCGCTGGGTCTACGCGCTCGCGTACGGCCGCGACGTGCTGGGCCCCGGCAACACCGACGCGCACGTACGCAAGATGCGTCGCGTCAAGCAGCCCCGCCCCGGTGACCTGGTCTTCTTCGGCAAGATCGGTAAGAAGCGGATCAAGACCCACCACGTCGGCATCTATCTCGGTGGCGACCGGATGATGAACGCCCCGGAGACCGGGGCCGTCGTGCGCGTCGACTCCATCGCCGCCAAGAAGGACTTCGCCGGCTTCTATCGCTACTGAGCGCTTCCGTGCCGATCCGGTATGCCGGTAACGCGTGGTGCGCGACGAAAATTGAGAGACCCCACGGCTAATCTGAGCCGCTATGGACAGGCCTATGGCAAGGCGCTGGGTCGGGCTCGACGGCTGGGAGGTCGTCGGGGCCGTACGCGGGGGGCGCCAGGTGCTTCGCGTGCGCAGAAACGGGTGGGTGGTCGCCGACTGCACGTCCGTGGCCGAGGTCGCCGCGCTGGTCGATCTGGCCGATCTGTGCGAGGTCATCGAGTTCCCCGCCCGCCGTTCCGCGGCCGTCACCGGGGCTTCGGCGGCGGACTCCGGCGAGAGGACGCGAACGAGTTCGCATCATCGGTGAGTGCCGTGTATGGTTACACCTGTCCGCAGCGCCGGACAGGCCCCTATAGCTCAGTCGGCAGAGCGTCTCCATGGTAAGGAGAAGGTCAACGGTTCGATTCCGTTTGGGGGCTCCACTCGAAACCGAGTCAACGCCCGCTCCGGGTCCCGGAGCCGGGCGTTTTTCGTTTGCCCCGGGCCGTCCTTCGTCCCAGAAACGCGGCCTCAAGAAGCGAAGCTGAGGCCCGCACCGCCCGGCCGGGGTAGAGCCGGGGTGCAGGACGACCGACCGGGCCAGGGCGAACCCAAGCTTGATGCGATGCGCGGCGACGGCCGTGGCCGGGAACGGCCGTGGCCGGGGACCGGCCCGCAGCGGGGGACGGCCCGCAGCCGTGGCAGGGGTTCGCCGCAGCCTGGCGAGGCCGGGAGCGGGATCTCGGCCGCCGAGCCGGTCCGGCGCGACCCGGCGACGGCACGGACGGAGAGCCGGTACGGCACAGCCCGGCGACAGGCACGGACGACAGGCGGGCCGGGTTGGCCGGGTCGGTGACGCCCGGCGCGAAAGCCCGGCGGCTCACCGAAGCCGAGCACACGCACTCACGGCGGCCGAACGTGGTCCGGGCACGAGCTCGGGACGGTGCGGAGACGGCACGAGCCCAGGACGGCACGAGCTCGGGACGGTGCGGAGGCGGCACGAGCTCGGGACGGTGCGGAGGCGGCACGAGCTCGGGACGATGCAGAGGCGGCACGAGCCCGGGGTGGCACGAGCCCGCGACGGTGCGGGGCCGAGCATGAGCCAGGGACAGTGAGGGCGGGCGCGAGCCGATGTGCTGGGCGCGAGCCACGGACCGGCCTGCGCGGTGGGGCGCGGCCGGAGGCGGTGTGGGTTAGGCGCGGGCGCGGGGGTGGCGTTTGCGTGGTTGACGTGAGTGAGGGACCGGCGTGTGCGGTTGGGCGGGGGCTGGAGGCGGTGTGGGGTTAGGCGCGGGCGTGAGAGTGGCGTTGCGTGGTTGGCGTGAGTGTGGGACCGGCGTGCGCGGTTGGGCGTGAGCCTGGGACCGGCGTGCGGGGGCGGGCGTGTGTGGGGCTCGGGCGGACTGGCGACGCCCAACGGGTGTCCGTCAGCGATGCACAGGGGGCGGCGGGCTCAGGCGCGCAGCCGAGGGGACGATCCGGGCCGAGCGGCCCGCGAGGGGTTGCCCCGGAGGACGCCTCACGACGGCGTGTGATCGACCGAGAGGGCGCGCTAGGAGCGGTCCTACGGCCCGGTGTACGGGCCGCGCGTAGAGCTACGGCGGTAGGCGAGACTGGGCGCGCTCACGGGACCTGCGTGCGACGTCGGGCGCGATCTACGGCGATGGGCGAGTGCGGGCGTGGGCTACGGCGGCCAAGCGGATCAGTTAAGTCCGGCGACAGGCACAGGCGAGCGGCGGGGCGGGTTCGCCGGCAGGCGCCGGAGCGGGTTCGCGGCGGCGCTGAGGTGGGCTGAGGAGCCGCGCTGCGGCGGGCTTACGGACGGGCGCTTGGGGCGGGCTTACGGGCAGCCGCCGGGTGGGTTCTACGGGTGGGGTGGCTGGTGGGGTTCGCTGTGAACGGGGGGCACTGCTACGCTGATCACCCTCGCGTGGAGCGGCCGGGGGATGCCGCTTAACGATTTTCGTTGACGGGGGTTCCTGAGGCATACTGGAAGCACCCCACCCGATCGGGTGAGTTACTCACGTGCTCGCCGCTTCGGGTATCCTCTACGGGCCGGGTTGTTCCGGCTCAAAGGCGGAGTAGCTCAGTCAGGCAGAGCAAACGGCTCATAATCGTTGTGTCGCCGGTTCAAGTCCGGCCTCCGCTACTGCTCAAGCCCAGGTCCACCGACCTGGGTATGGGCGTGTCCATGTCCCGAACGTAGAAAGGCACTCCCAAGTGGCTGCCACCGACGTTAGGCCGAAGATCACGCTGGCCTGCCAGGAGTGCAAGCACCGCAACTACATCACGCGGAAGAACCGGCGCAACGACCCGGATCGGCTTGAGCTGAAGAAGTACTGCCCCAACTGCCGCACCCACCGCGCGCACCGCGAGACCCGATAGGTTCTCCGGGCAGGGCTTCTGTCTCAATATCTCCAATAACGCACAGCCGGCGTCCCGCTGTAGGGCGCCGGTTTGTCGTGTCTTAGGCCATTTGTCATCCCGTGCTTCGGGTCGTCTCGTGTCTTGGGCTGTCCGTGGTCCCGTGCTTCGGGTCGTCTCGTGTCTTGGGTCGTCCGTGGTCCCGTGCTTCGGGTCGTCTCGTGTCTTGGGCTGTCCGTGGTCCCGTGCTTCGGGTCGTCTCGTGTCTTGGGTCGTCCGTGGTCCCGTGCTTCGGGAC
>NZ_JBFATY010000004.1:471513-649024 GCF_040678535.1 Nonomuraea sp. NPDC052634
GGGTCGTCTCGTGTCTTGGGTCGTCCGTGGTCCCGTGCTTCGGGCCGTCTCGTGTTCTAGGCCGTCCGCCACCCCGTGTTCCGGGCTGTCCCGTGTTCTAGGTCATCTCGTGACTCAGGCCGTCCCGTGTGAACCATCGCGTTGCGGGTGGCGGTGCGTTGTGTTCTAACCGGTGTCCCATAGCGGGCGCCGGCTTGTTGCGTTTGGGCGGTTGTCCTGCCGCCGCTGTTCGCGGGTGTCCCGTCGCGGTCGGCGGGCGTCGTTCTCGGTCGGTGTCCTGTTGGCAGGGCGTTGGGCTGTTGTGCGTTGCCGGCGGTCCGTCGCCCCGCGCGCCGGTTCGGCCGGAGCGCCGGTGCGGGGCCCCAGGGCGTGGCGGGTGGGTTGTTGTGGGTTTGGTGCGGTGTGTCCGGGCGGTGGACCCTTCCCTGGACGATGGGTTCTTGTTGCTGCGGCCCTTGTGAACGAGGTCTCTGGCGTACGCTCAATCGGCCTGTGTCCCTGCGTTTCCGGGCCCTGCGCCGCGCGTCTCGGCCGCTCGGCAAAAAGGGTTTCATCGCAGGGACAGCAGAACGTTGTTCTGTTAGCGTCTCGCTCATCGACGCCGGTACGGAGACATCCGAGGGAGCAACGATGGCCTTGAATCGTGACTTCGTGGGCAGAACGTACCCGCCCAGTGCCCCGTACGAGGTCAGCCGGGTGAAGATCAAGGAGTTCGCGGCCGCCATCGGTGACCACAACCCGCTCTACCGCGACCGCGAGGCCGCCAGGGCCGCCGGCTATCCCGACGTCATCGCGCCGCCCACGTTCCCCATCGTCTTCAGCCTCCAGAGCGGCGGCGAGGCGCTGGTCGATCCCGACCTCGGGCTGAACCTCGCCATGGTCGTCCACGGCGAGCAGCGCTTCGAGTACGTACGCCCCATCCACGCCGGCGACGAGCTCGTCATGACCTCCACCATCACCGACATCCGCACCGCCGGGCGCAACGAGTTGCTGACCGTCAGGAGCGACGTGCGCACGGTGGACGGCGAGCCGGTCTGCGTCACCTACAACACGATCATCGAGCGCGGAGGGGCGGGCTGAGATGGGCGCGACGGTGAAGTACGACGAGGTCGAGGTCGGGCAGGAGATCCCGGCCGTGGACTACCGGGTGCGACGGCTGGACCTGGTGATGTACGCGGGCGCGTCCGGGGACTTCAACCAGATCCACTGGAACGAGCGCTTCGCCAAGAAGGTCGGGCTGCCCGACGTGATCGCGCACGGCATGTACACGATGGCGCAGGCCGGGCGGTTCGTCACCGACTGGGTGGGCGATCCCGGTGCGGTCGTGGACTTCGGGGTGCGGTTCTCGTCGATGGTGGTCGTGCCCGACGACGACAGGGGTGCGACGATCACTGTCAGTGGGGTCATCGAGGACAAGCTGGACGACAAGCGGGTGGTCATCGGGCTCACCGCCATGGCGGGCGGCACCAAGGTGCTGTCCAAGGCAAGGGCCGTCGTCCAGCTCTCCTGACCTCGTCCCCCACCCCTGACGTCCCCTCGCCAGGTGCGCTCCTGGCTGGAGAGCGTTTCCGGTCGGCCGGGTGTTCCGGTGGGCGTGACGGGGTGGGTGGGTGTCCGGTGGGCGTCATAGGGCGGCCGGGGGTTCGGTGGGCGTGATAGGGCGGGTGGGTCTTGGGTAGCGGGTTGGGTTATGACCACAGCAGCGCGACACGTCTGGCCCACCGTCCGATCGATCCCCGTCTCCGCCGTCACCGACGCAAAACCGCCGGGCCATCTCAGGGCCGCACGGATCGAGCAGGTCGCGGGCGTCAGCGGCACCGGGCGCGACACGGCGGGCGGTGAGCACACCGGCACCAGGGGAGCGTCCGGCATCGGTACGGCGGGAGCCCGCCCGCGCGGCGCCCACGCCCGCATGAACCCCGCCGCCGAGCTGGGCTTCTCCGGCGACCCCGGCCAGCACGGCGACCCGGGCGACGACATGCTGCACGCCCAGCGCACCTGGGACGCCACGCTGGCCACCAACAGGCTGGACGACCTCGGCGTGAACACCGAGCGGCAGCGCGTGGAGACGCGGGACGTGACGGCGTGCGTCGGGCTGCTGGTGGACGGCTGGCCGGAGGACGTCAGGCGGTGCGTGGAGTCGGTGATCGAGCACACCGGTGCCCGGGTGCTGGCCATCGACCTGGGCAACGTGAGCGGGGCCGGCGACGTGCTGGCGGAGCTGGCGGAGCGGCATCCGGAGCGGATCGCGGTCTGGCATGTAGGGGAGGCGCCGCACTGGCGGGGCGGCACGGCCACCTGGGGCGAGAGCCGCGCCAAGCTGCTGCACCTGGACGAGTCAGAGGTGCACGTCCTCATGGAGACCTGGTTGGAGCTGCGCGGCGACGCGCTGACCCCGCTCGTGGCGGCGGTCAACGAAGGTGCGGTCGCGGCCGGGTGGCGGGGCGCGGAGCCGTCCGCCGACGGGCGAACGTGGGTGGAGGCGGGCCCCGGCAAGGTGCGGGCGCTCACAGGCGGGATCATCGCCGTACGCAGGGCGCAGGCGCTGGCCGCGCTGCCCGCGGACGCCGCCTACGGCCGCCACGCCGACCTGCGGCTCTCCCTGGCACTGCCGGGCGACCTGGTCGTCCCCCATGGGCACGCGCCGGTGCTGCCGCTGCACCCGCATGACGTGCCCGGCGACTACGCGGATCGGGAGTCGCGCCGCAACTACGAGGAGGTGCTGCGCGGGCTGCACGCCTCATAAGCTTGTCGGTCATGGAGATGCTCGCGCCGTACACCACCCTGCGCCTGGGCGGTCCCGCCCGCGACTTCGCCGAGGCCACCACGGCGGAGCAGCTCGTGTCGTTGGTCGCGGAGGCGGACCGGACCTCGACCCCCACGCTGGTGCTCGGCGGAGGCAGCAACCTCGTGGTGGCCGACGAGGGCTTCGATGGCCTGGTCATCAAGGTGGCCACCGAGGGCGTGACGGTCTCGCGCGACGGCGAGCAGGTGGTCGTGACCGCCGAGGCGGGCGAGGACTGGGACGCGCTGGTGTCGCGCGCCGTGAGCGAGGGCTGGGCGGGCATCGAGTGCATGTCGGGCGTGCCGGGTCAGGTCGGCTCGACGCCGATCCAGAACGTGGGGGCGTACGGCCAGGAGGTCGCCCACACGATCCGGTGCGTGCGCGCCTACGACCGCCGCACCCGGCAGGTGGTGGACCTCGAGGCCCGGCAGTGCGGGTTCTCCTACCGCGACAGCGTCTTCAAGCGGGAGCCGGGGCGTTATGTGGTGCTCGCGGTGACGTACGCGCTCGACGTGTCCGCGCTGTCGGCGCCGCTCGCGTACGAGGAGCTGGCACGCAGGCTCGGCACCGAGGCGGGCGGCCGGGTGCCGCTGGGGCAGGCCCGTGAGGCCGTTCTGGCGCTGCGCAGGGGCAAGGGCATGGTGCTCGACCCCGACGACCCCGACACGCGCAGCGCGGGCTCGTTCTTCACCAACCCGATACTCACCGCCGAGCAGGCGCAGGAGCTGGAGGTCAGGGCTCCCGGGTATCCGCGCTGGGAGGTACCGGGCGGGCTGATCAAGGTGCCGGCGGCGTGGCTGATCGAGCAGGCGGGCTTCCCCAAGGGGTACGAGCGCGGCCCCGTACGCATCTCCACCAAGCACACACTCGCGCTCACCAACCCCGCCGCGGCCGCCACCACGCGCGACCTGCTGGAGCTGGCCAGGGAGGTGCGTGACGGCGTGCGCGAGAAGTTCGGGGTCACGCTGGTCAACGAGCCGGTGATGGTGGGCTGCGCCCTCGGGGAATAGCCACGCCGGCCGGCCTGTTAAGGTGTCGGTGAGTTACCGAAGGGGAGTAGTCCCAATCGCGTGATCGACACACTGGCGTCCTGTGACGCCCGGTCACGCGGGCCACAAGCGGGCGGACGAGACCTTCGGCCTGGCAGCCATGTTCGACGAGGCGCTGCCGGGCCGAAGTCGTGCCCGAAATCCCCTGGGTGCCGCGCTTCCGGTCCGGTCGCGCGGAAGGGGACCCCCTTTGGAAGCGTTCTGGATCAGTCTCGGTGCGATCTTCATCGCCGAGCTGGGCGACAAGAGCCAGCTGATGGCCATGACGTTCGCCACCCGGTTCAAGATCTGGCCCGTGCTGGCCGGCATCACCATCGCCACCACCGCCGTCCACCTCGCCAGTGTCGCCCTGGGCGGGCTGATCGGCACCGCGCTGCCCACCACGGCCATCTCGATCGTGGCGGGGATCGCGTTCCTCGGCTTCGCGCTGTGGACGCTGCGCGGCGACGAGCTGACCGAGGAGGAGGCGAGCAAGGCCCGCCGCACCACCAGAAACGCCCTGATCGCGGTGACCGTGGCGTTCTTCCTCAGCGAGCTGGGTGACAAGACGATGCTGGCCACGATCACGCTCGCCACCAAGCACGACTGGCTGGGCACGTGGATCGGCTCGACGGTCGGCATGGTCGCCGCCGACGCCCTGGCCATCGTGGTCGGCCGGATGCTGGGCAAGCACCTGCCCGAGCGGATCATCAAGTACGGCGCCGCCGCCGCGTTCGCGATCTTCGGCCTGGTGATGATCGGCGAGGCACTCCTCTAGAACGGCTACGACAGCAGGGAGAGGCGGTGCGCAGCGGCGGCCGCCTCGCCCCTGGTGGTGACGCCGAGCTTGGCGAGGATGTTCGACACGTGCACGCTCACCGTCTTCGCCGAGATGAACAGCTCGGCGGCGATGTCCCGGTTCGTACGGCCCTGCGTGACCAGGCGCAGCACCTCCAGCTCGCGCGGCGTCAGCAGGTCCGACGGCTCCTGTGCCAGGTCGAGGCCGCCCACGCGGCGGCACAGCGTCTCGATCTCCTCCACCAGCGGGGTGGCGCGCAGCGCCTCGGCCAGCGGCAGCGCAGCCTTGAGCCGGGTCGCCGCACCCTCCCTGTCGCCGTCGCGCGCGGCCACCGCGGCGGCCTTGAGCAGGGCCTTGGCCTGGTTGTGCGGGCGGTGCAGCCGCTCCCACGCGTCCGCCGCGGCGTCGAAGTCCCCCAGGTACGACAGCCGGTACGCCTCCACGACCGGCCCGTCCACGGTCAGCTCCGCGGCCACCTCGGCGGCCTGCCGGCGCACGGCGGCCGTCCGCTCGGGCTCGGTCTCCTGGGCCGCGTCGCACACCGTGCGCAGCAGCGACAGCAGCCGCCAGCTCAGCATGGCCTTGCTCGACCGCTTGGGCTGGGTGAGGATCCGCTCGGCGGCGGCCAGCGCGGCGGCGGGTTCGCCCCGGGTGAGGTGCCAGCCGATGAGCAGGCGGGCGTTGCTGATGACGTCCTGGACGAACTCCTCCGTACGCGCCGAGAACAGCCCGATCTCCGACAGCAGGCTCTCGACGAGCTGCATCTCGCCCCTGGCCAGCGCGATGTCGGCGCGGACGCGCAGCAGGGCGTAGCGGGTGCGCAGCACCGGGCCGAGGCTGAGCGCCGTCTCGACGGTCTCGATGGCCTCGTCCCAGCGGCCCAGCGACTCCAGCGCCTCGGCGCGGTTGTTGAGGATGAACAGGCCGTTGCCGCGCGTCCGCCCGTACTTCTTGGTGAGGCGCCAGCCCTCTTCGCCCAGGCGCAGCGCCTCGTCGGCGCGGCCCATGTCGATGAGCGTGTCCATGTTGTTGCCGAGGGCGCGGGCGATGACGCGGACGTTGCCCGCCTCGTGCCCGATCGCCAGCGCCCGCTCGTTGAGTGCGAGCGTGGCCGCCAGGTGGCCGCGCAGCGAGTGGCCGAGCGCCTGGTTCATCAGCAGCTCGGCTTCGAGGCAGCGGTCGTCGTGCTCCCTGACCCAGCGCAGGCCCTCGGCGAGGAGCCGGTCGGCCTCCTCGATCTCGCCGCGCAGCATGAGCTGGCGGCTGAGCGGGGTGACGACCTCGGCCCATTCGGGGGTGTTCTCCGGGACGAGCCGCAGCGCGTGCCTGAGGTCGTCGATGACGCCGAGCTGGCCCTTGGAGTTCTTGAACGCCGCCCTGCGCACGATGAGCTGCGACACCCTGGCGGGCTCGCGGGTCTCGTCCAGCTCGGCGAGCGCGGCCTTGACGAACTTGACGCCCCTGTCCACGTCGCCGCCGGCGTTGGCGGCCTCAGAGGCGCGCTCCAGCACGGCGGTGTGGTCGGCGCCGATCAGCTCGGCCGCCTCCGGCACCCGGTCCCAGAGCATGAGCACGCGTTCGAGCAGCGGCACGGCCTCGGTGTAGGCGAAGGTCTTGAACGACTCCTGCGCCGCCTCCCAGGCCGACAGCAGTGCCCAGCGGTCGTCGCGGGCGCCGTACCAGTGGTGTGCCAGCTCGACCGCGGCCCTGCCGGGCGGCACCAGCGTGCGGTCCTTGGAGATCTCCTCGGCGTACCTGGCGTGCAGCCGCTGGTGCTCGCCGGGCAGCAGCTCGTCGTGCACGGCCTCGCGGATGAGCGAGTGGCGGAAGGCGTAGGCGCGGCCGTCGGCGATCTGCAGCACGTTGCGCGCGATGGCGGGGCGCAGCGCGGCCTCGAGCTCGACGTCCGACAGCCCGCTGACGGCGGCGAGCAGCGCGTGGCCGACCCGGTTGCCGCCGGCGGCGGCGACGCGCAGCACCCGCTGGGTCTCCTCGGGCAGGCGTTCGACGGAGGCGAGGATGAGGTCCTGCATGGAGTCGGGGAACGAGCACTCGCCGTTCTCCAGCAGGGCCTCGACGAACAGCGGGATGCCCTCGCTGCGCTCGTAGACGTTCTCGATCCTGGCGTAGTCGGGGGTGGCGCCGAGGATGGCGGTCATCTGCTGGGCGACCTCGTCCCTCGACAGGCGGGGCAGTTCCAGGCGGAGCACGCCCTGGACGCGGCCCAGCTCGGCCAGCACGGGCCTGAGCGGATGCTGGCGGTGCAGGTCGTCGGAGCGGTAGGTCATCACCATCAGCACCTGCGTGGTGTGCAGGTTGCGGCTGAGGAACGCGATGAGGTCGCGGCTGGACCGGTCGGCCCAGTGGATGTCCTCGATGACGAGGACCGTGGGGCGGTTCTCCGCGAGGCGTTCGAGGAGGGTGAGGAACTGCTCGAACAGCCGGGCCCGGCCGGTCTCGGTCTCGCCGTCGCCGCTGGGCTCGCCGAACTCGGGCAGCAGGCGGGCGAGGTCGCGTTCGGCGCCGTCGGGCAGCAGCCCGGTCACGGCGGCGGGCCCGTGCTCCCTGACGAGCTGGCGCAGCGCGGCGGTGAACGGCGCGTACGCAAGGCCCTCGGTCGACAGCTCGACGCAGCCGCCGAAGAGCACGTGGGCACCGTCGGCGGCGCACTGCTCGGCGAAGCGGTGCACGAGCCGGGTCTTGCCGACCCCGGCCTCGCCGCCGAGCAGGACGGCGGTCACCGTGCCTTTCCTTGCGTCGTCGAGGCTTTCAGAAAGAGTTGCCAGCTCCTCTTCCCGCCCGACGAAGACGGGACTGACCGATCGTCCCCGCATGTCGTCCAGCATGTCACGCCACATCCGGTGTTTTCGACGTCTTTAGTCGGGTATCGGGCATGTCCTCGGGAAGAGGACGGATGTCCTCAAATGGGGACGAAGGCCCGGCCGCGTGGGAGGGGGCGGCCGGGCTCTCGTGCGGCGGTCATGACGAGCGGCGGCGGCCGAAGACCGAGCGGCGCTCGGCCTTGTTGTGGCGCTCGGCCTCGCGTACCCACCGGTGGTCGTCGGCGGCCCTGCGCAGCTCGTTCGCGTGGCTCTTCATGAGCTCGAACTCGATCTCGGGATGCATGGAGAATCTCCTGAAAGTCGGGCTTTTCGCTGACATGTTCAAGACTCCTCCTAAGGCCCGGCCCCCCACATCGGGTGGATGCCTTATCTCCGGCGCTTAGCAGCGCCCGGGATACCTATGTCGCCCGCCCCGCCGCCTCAGGCATACCTAGGACCAGGCCCCGCGCGGCCTGAGGCGGCCCGGTTTGGAGGTGGCGGCCCTGGTCGGCGATGCTGTCTAGGTGTCAACTGTGACTACCTCGCTTGCCGACGTCGCCTCGTCCGACGCGGCGCTGCGAGCATTCCTGCACGGCCTGCCCGGCGTCGACCGGGTCGGCGCCGACCAGCGCGCGGCGATGCTCGGCACCCGATCGATCAAGACCACGGCCAAGGCGCAGGCCATCGACCTGGCCATCTCCATGGTCGACCTGACCACCCTCGAGGGGGCCGACACGGCCGGGAAGGTGCGCGCGCTGTGCACCAAGGCCGTCCGCCCCGGAGGCGACGCGCCCTCCGTCGCGGCCGTCTGCGTCTACCCCGACCTCGTCGGCGTCGCGGCCGAGGCGCTCAAGGGGACCGGCGTCAAGGTCGCCTCCGTCGCCACCGCGTTCCCCAGCGGGCGCTCCTCGCTGGAGGTGAAGGTGAGCGACACCAAGCTCGCCGTCGCCGCGGGGGCCGACGAGATCGACATGGTGATCGACCGCGGCGCGTTCCTGTCCGGGCAGTACATGAAGGTCTACGAGCAGATCGCCGCGGTGAAGGAGGCCTGCGGCACCGCCCACCTCAAGGTGATCCTGGAGACCGGCGAGCTGTCCACCTACGACAACGTGCGCCGGGCGTCCTGGCTGGCGATGCTGGCCGGCGCCGACTTCATCAAGACCTCCACGGGCAAGGTGTCGCCGGCCGCCACGCCGCCGGTGACGCTCATCATGCTGGAGGCCGTACGCGACTTCCGCGACGCGACCGGCCGCCAGGTGGGCGTGAAGCCGGCGGGCGGCATCCGTACGGCGAAGGACGCGATCAAAAACCTGGTGCTGGTCAACGAGACCGCCGGAGACGACTGGCTGACCCCCGACTGGTTCAGGATCGGCGCCTCCTCGCTGCTCAACGACCTGCTCATGCAGCGCGAGAAGCTGGCCACCGGCCGTTACGCGGGCCCCGACTACTTCACCCTGGACTAGACGATGTTCGAATACGCACCGGCACCCGAGTCGCGCGACATCGTTGACCTGAAGTCCTCCTACGGGCTGTTCATCAACGGTGAGTTCGTCGACGGCTCGGGCCCCTCGTTCAAGACCGTCAATCCCGCCACCGAGGAGACGCTCGCGGAGGTCGCCACCGCCACCTCCGACGACGTCGACCGCGCCGTGCAGGCGGCGCGCAAGGCGTTCGGCGTCTGGAGCGCACTGCCCGGCACCGAGCGGGCCAAATACCTCTTCCGCATCGCGCGGATCATCCAGGAGCGGGCCAGGGAGCTGGCCGTGCTGGAGACGCTCGACAACGGCAAGCCCATCCGCGAGTCGCGCGACGTGGACCTGCCGCTGGTCGCGGCGCACTTCTTCTACTACGCGGGCTGGGCCGACAAGCTGGAGTACGCCGGGTTCGGCCCCGCGCCCAAGCCGCTCGGCGTGGCCGGCCAGGTCATCCCCTGGAACTTCCCGCTGCTCATGCTGGCCTGGAAGATCGCCCCGGCGCTGGCCTGCGGCAACACGGTCGTGCTCAAGCCGGCCGAGACCACGCCGCTGACGGCGCTGGCGTTCGCCGACATCTGCCGCCAGGCCGACCTGCCGCCCGGTGTGGTGAACATCGTCACCGGCGCGGGCGAGACCGGCGCCGCCGTGGTCGCCCACCCCGACGTCGACAAGGTCGCCTTCACCGGCTCCACCGAGGTCGGCCGGATCATCGCGCGCACCGTCGCGGGCACCGGCAAGAAGCTCACGCTGGAGCTGGGCGGCAAGGCCGCCAACATCGTCTTCGACGACGCCGCCATCGACCAGGCCGTCGAGGGCATCGTCAACGGCATCTTCTTCAACCAGGGCCACGTCTGCTGCGCCGGGTCCCGGCTGCTGGTGCAGGAGTCGATCCAGGACGAGCTGCTGGCCGCGCTCAAGCGCCGGCTCGGCACGCTGCGGCTCGGCGACCCGCTCGACAAGAACACCGACATCGGCGCGATCAACTCCGCCGACCAGCTCGCCAAGATCCGCAGGCTCAGCGACCTGGGCGAGGCCGAGGGCGCCGAGCGCTGGTCGCCCGCCTGCGAGCTGCCCGACCGCGGCTACTGGTTCCCGCCCACGGTCTTCACCGGCGTCGCGCAGTCCCACAGCATCGCCAGGGAGGAGATCTTCGGCCCGGTGCTGTCCGTGCTGACCTTCCGCACCCCGGCCGAGGCGGTCGAGAAGGCCAACAACACCCCGTACGGGTTGTCGGCCGGCGTGTGGACCGAGAAGGGCTCGCGCATCCTCTGGCTGGCCGACCGGCTGCGCGCCGGCGTGGTGTGGGCCAACACGTTCAACAGGTTCGACCCCACCTCGCCCTTCGGCGGCTACAAGGAGTCGGGCTACGGCCGCGAGGGCGGGCGCCACGGGCTGGAGGCCTACCTTGACGTGTGAGCACCGCAGGTCCCGCCGCAGGAAGCTGCGCGCGCAGGCCACCAGGGGGCACGCCTACGCCAGGGCCGGGCGTCCCGTGCGCACCGGCTGGTACGCCCACCGCTGCGGCGTCAGCAGGTGCGGCCAGGTCTTCGTGCCCGTCCAGATGTCGCAGGAGTCCACGTGGAGGGGTCGCGGCGATGAGTAGGTTGTCCGTCAGAAAGACCTACAAGCTGTACATCGGCGGGGCCTTCCCGCGCTCCGAGAGTGGGAGGTCCTACCCGGTGACCTCGGCCAAGGGAGAGTTCCTCGCCAACGCGTCGCTGGCCTCGCGCAAGGACGCCCGCGACGCCGTCGTGGCCGCGCGCAAGGCGTTCCCCGGCTGGTCGGGGGCGACCGCGTACAACAGGGGGCAGATCCTCTACCGCGTCGCCGAGATGCTGGAGGGGCGGCGCGCGCAGTTCGCCGACGAGCTGGGCGGCGCGCGCAGGGGAGCGCTCGACCAGGTCGACGCCGCCATCGACCGGCTGGTCTGGTACGCGGGCTGGTCCGACAAGATCGCCTCCGTGCACGGCGGTGCCAACCCGGTCGCCGGGCCGTACTTCAACCTGTCCACGCCCGAGCCGACCGGTGTGGTCGCCGTGGTCGCGCCCGACGATCCGCTGCTCGGGCTGGTGTCGGTGATCGCGCCGGTGATCGTCACCGGCAACACCTGCGTCGTCGTGGCCTCCGAGCCCGCGCCGCTGCCCGCGATCACCCTGGCCGAGGTGCTGGCCACCTCCGACCTGCCCGGCGGCGTGGTCAACATCCTCACCGGGCGGCGCGCCGAGCTGGTCCCGCCGCTGGCGGCCCACATGGACGTCAACGGCATCGACCTCACCGGGGTCACCGACGCCGATCTGGCGCTGAGCGCCGAGCAGGCGGCGGCCGAAAACCTCAAGCGGGTCGCGCGGCCGGTGCAGGAGGACTGGACGGCCGACCCGGGGATCGGGCGGATGACCAGGTTCCTGGAGACCAAGACCGTCTGGCACCCCATCGGCATCTGAGGTGTCCTAAGCACCCGGTCAAAACGCCCGGTCAAAACGCCCGGTCGAAATGCGCGGTCAGAACGCGTAGCCCGGCGGGCGCAGCGGCGGGTGCGCGGCCTGGAGCTGGGCGGCCAGCCCCAGCAGGTGTGGCTCGCCGCCCGGCGGGGCGACGATCTGTACGGCGACCGGCAGCCCGCTGGAGTGGGTGGCGAGCGGCACGGCGACGGCGGGCCAGCCGCACATGTTCCACGGCCCCGCCGCGGGCGCGTAGGTGACGTTGGTGACGGCGTTGCGCAGGAAGCCGCGCTCGCCCCAGCGGTCGGCCTTGGGCGGGATCGAGGCCAGCGCGGGTGTGATGAGCGCGTCCGCGCGGCCGAACCACTGGTCGGCGCCGTAGCCGCTCCAGCGCTCCCGCCCCTTGACGCCGTCCAGCTTGAGCGCGGCCAGCACCCGGCCCGCCCTGGCCAGCGCCCTCGTACGCGGTTCGAGCCGGTGCCGGTCCAGGCCCTCGGCCGACTCGGCGGCCCTGACCAGCCAGGTCGCGATCGTCGAAGGGCCCAGCCAGAACGGCAGCGACCGCTCGTGCTCGACCACCGTGTGCCCGGCCACCCGCAACGTCTCGGCGGCGGCGCGTACCGCGGCCTTGAACTCGCCGTCCACCCGCATCCCCGGCGGCAGCGGCTGCGGCGCGTACGCCACCCGCAGATCGAACGGCTCCGGGCTGTCCGGCGGCGGCTGCGGCTCCCACACCGCGTCGTCGTCCGCCCAGACCGAGCGCAGCATGCGCGGCGGCGGCTCGACGCGGCGGCCGGAGCGCCACGACTCGGCGAGCGCCGGGTCGCCGGCCAGCACGGACAGCGCGAGCGCCAGGTCGGCTGCGGTCCTGGCCAGCGGGCCGTTCTCGGTCAGGCGGTCCCAGTCGTTCGCGGGCGGCGGCACCAGGCCGTGGCCCGGCTTGATCGCCAGCACGCCGCAGCAGGCCGCGGGGATGCGTAAGGAGCCCATGCCGTCGTTGCCGAGCGCGATCGGCACCATGCCGGCCGACACCGCCGCCGCGCTGCCGGACGACGAGCCGCCCGCCGTGCGCGCGGGGTTCCAGGGGTTGCGGACGACGCCGTACGCGCTGTCGCCCAGCGCCACCAGCCCCAGCTCCGGCAGGTTCGTCAGCCCGACGATCAGCGCGCCCGCCGCGCGCAGCCGCGCCACCGTCTCGTGATCGTGCGGGGCGGGGGCGTCGGGCGTCGCCGTCGAGCCGTTTCGCGTGGCCTCGCCCGCCACCTCCAGGTTGTCCTTGACCGCCACCGGCACGCCCGCCAGCGGCAGCCCGGCCAGGTCCCGGCGCTTCTGCAGGGCGCGCGCCTCGTCCACGGCCTGCTCCCTGACCAGCCGGAACGCCCCGATGCCGGGGTCGCGCGCCGAAATGACGTGGAGGTGCTCCTCCACCACGGTCGTGGCCTTGACGTCACCGTTTCTGACGGCCGCCGCGATCTCGGTGGCGGACCTTCCTGCCCACACCATGACTAGAGTGTGCAGCTTTTCACTGATCGTTGCGAGGCTCGGTAGGGTCCTTGCCCGTGAACGGACCTTCGCTTGCCCTCCGCCAGCGCTCCCTGGGCGACCCCTCCGCCGAATTCCCGCTCTTCCCGCCGCTTACCCGCGGGTGCCCCAAGACCAGCACCGCCGAGCTGGCCTACCCGGTGGAGGTCGACTACGACTACGCGAAGGTGGACAGGACCCTCTTCGAACAGCAGCCGGGCCCGGACATCGCACGCTGGTCGCCGCTGCTGCCGCCGCTCGACGCGCCCACCCTGGGCGAGGGCGGCACGCCGCTGATCGAGTTCGGTGACGTCTACATCAAGGACGAATCACGCAACCCCACCTGGTCGCACAAAGACCGGCTCAACCGGGTCACCGTCAGCGCCGCCGTCGCCTGCGGCGCGCCCGGCGTGGTCGTCGCCTCCTCCGGCAACCACGGCGCGTCCGCCGCCGCCTACGCCGCCAGAGCCGGGCTGCCCGCCATCGTGCTGACCGGCGACGCGCCGCCCGCCGTGCAGGAGTTCGTGCGGTCGTACGGCGCCAAAGTCGTCTCCGTGCCCGTCGACAAGCGCTGGCCGCTGCTGCGGCAGGTGGTGGACGAGCTCGGCTACCACCCCGTCAGCAACCAGACCGTGACGCACACCGGGCACCCGTTCGGGCCCGAGGGCTACAAGACCATCGCGTACGAGCTGTTCCTGCAGCTCGGCACCGTGCCCGCGGCCGTCTTCTCGCCCACCGGCTACGCCGAGCTGCTGTACGGCGTGTGGAAGGGCTTCGCCGAGCTGCGGCTGCTCGGGGTGACGGACCGGACGCCGCGCATGTTCTCCTGCGAGACCGCCGCGGGCGGGCCGCACGCCAAGGCGCTGGCTGCCGGGCTGCCCGCCGCCATCGTCGAGATCGGGCCCACCGACGCGTACGGGGTGGCGTGTCCGGTCGGCGGGCACCGGGGCGTGGTGGCCGTACGCGACAGCGGCGGCGAGGCCGTGCTCGTCACCGACGAGGACCTGCGCAAGGCCCAGCGCGACCTGGCGCGGGCCGGGCTGTGGCAGGAGCTGTCCGGCGCCGCCGGGCTGGCCGGACGGCGGCGGCTGCGGCGCGACTTCGACGGGCCCGTGGTGTGCATCGCCACGTCCAGCGGGTTCAAGGACGTGGGGGTGGGCGGCGAACGGTACGACGTCCTCACCGACCCGACCCTCGACGACCTTCTGCCCTGAGCCGCCGCGCTACGCCGGCCCGCTGCCACGGGCGTGAGGCGGCCGGGTCGGCCGGTCGGCCTCAGGGCTTGAGGAGGATGCGGAGAGGGCCCGTCGTGGTGAAGCCGTGGGCGAGGGCGTCTGAGGGGTCGCTCTCGTAGCCGACCAGCGGGCGGCCGGGGAAGAGGCGGGCGGCCATGGCCGTCACGCCCGCCCAGGCCGAGGCGGGGCCGAACACGTTGGAGACGCCGACGACGTCGCCGGTCGAGGTGAGCACCGCGCCCTCGGTGATGGCGCCGCCGGTGCGGCCGTACACGATGGTGGTCGTCGTCCCGGAGCCGGTCGCAGCACCAGTCCCGGAGCCGGTCCCGGAGCCGGTCTCAGCGCCGGTCGCAGCGTCGGTCGCAGCGGGCGTCAGGAGGGCCGGAGGGAACAGGTCGGGCAGGCCGCAGGCGGCCGCCCAGGCGGCGAGCGTGGCGGCGTCCTCGACCACCTGCCAGGACGTTTCGGCCGGCTCGGGCGCGGCCCGATGGATCCACTGGGCCTCGAACAGCACCTCGAAGCCCGGCAGGTCGAGCGTGGCGAAGCTGTCCTTGACCGACGCGCCGGACCCGGCGTCGATGTGCGGCAGCACGTCGGCGGCCGTGGCGAGCGGGGAGAGCGTGACCGCGTCGGGGTAGTAGAGCGGCGTGCGCGCGGGGTTGGTCCACGCCCTTTCCGTGAACGTGCCGGGCCTGCCGTGCGCCCGGCACATCAGATCGCACCAGGCGGCGTTGTCGCGGACCGCCGCGATCACTTCGTACGGCGCGTCGGCTGGGCTGTGAGGGGGTCTTCCGGCCACGGGTGCTTAGGGTATCGGCCGCGCATTTCCGCACGTACGTGCCGATACCCCTCGCGCCAGAACGACGCCAGGTCCGCCGTCACCGCCAGCGGGCGACCCGCGGGGGAGAGCAGGTGCACGAGCACCGGCACGCCCGCGATCCGCGGCGTCTCCTGCCAGCCGAACAGCTCCTGCAGCTTCACCGCCAGCACCGGCTGCTCGCCCGAGTAGTCCACGCGGATCTTCGAACCGCTGGGCACCTCGATGCGTTCGGGGGCGACCTGGTCCAGGCGCTCGCTCCACGGGATCAGGCGTTCGAGCGCGCCGGCCACGTCGATGCGCTCCAGGTCGTCGCGGCGGCGGGCGCGGGACAGCTCCGGCTCCAGCCACTGGTCGGCCAGGTCGATGAGGTCCTGCATGGAGCCGGTCGGTGGCCAGGGGGCGCCGATCGCCCGGTGGCAGAAGGTCAGGCGGTCTCTGAGGTCTTTGGCGGCTTTTGTCCAGGTGAGAACGTCTTCGGTGCGCAGGCCGTACAGGATGGCCTCGCGTACGTCGGCGTCCTGGAGTGGAGCGGCGGACAGCTCGATCGCGCCCATCCGCTCCACCCGGCGGGCCGACACGTCGCCGCGCCGCTCGCCCGGCGGGACGCGCCAGGTGACCTCGTCCTCGACCGTCGTGCCCACGGCCAGGCGGGCGATGGTCTCGTCGATCGCCACGGCCTGCCTGATGCGCGCCGACGCCGAGCCGGTCGGGCGGTCGGCCACCGCGATCGCCAGCCACTCCGCGCTCTGCAGCCTTGAGCCTTCGGGGAGCTGCGCCTGCGTCCCCGACACCATGAGGTACCCGCCGCCCCTCCGCCGCGCCACCCGCTCAGGGAACGCCAGCGCCACCGCCAGCCCGGCCACCTCGTCCTCGGGCCGGCCCTTGGCCTCGTGACCGGTCCGGTCGCCGGAGCCCCCGCCGGTCTGGGGGACAGCGTGCTGGGCCTCGGCGGCGGTGCGGTGGAGGCGGCGGGCCTCCTGACGCCAGCGGGCGGCGAAGCCGGTGCCGCCGCGCCGGGCCGCCCGCCAGACGTCCACCAGGTCGTCAGAGGCGTCGCGGGGAAGCTGCTCCGAGAGCAGGGCCACCACTTCGGCGGCGTCGGGGCCGAGATCGAGCAGAACGCGGGCCAGCCGAGGATGCACCCCGGCCAACGCCATCCGCCGCCCCCGCTCGGTCACCCGCAAAGCGGCCTTCCCAGGCACTGCCCCGCCCGACCGCGGGGCTGGGGCTGTCCCCCTCGTCTGCGCGTCAGGGCCGGACGCGTCGGACTGCGCGTCGGCGGCGGACCCGCCGGCCGGGGGCTCGCCGTTGCAGGAGCCGGTGGTGGGGGTTGCGGGTTCGAGGGCGCCGAGGGAGTGGAGGACCTGGGCGGCGGCGGACATCGCGGCGGGCGGTGGCGGGTCGAGGAGGGCGAGGCCCGAAGCGTCGGGGTCGCCCCAGCAGGCGGCCTGGAGCGCGAAGCCGGTGAGGTCGGCGAGGGCGATCTCGGGGCGCGGGTGGTCGGCGAGACGGGCGTGGTCGGCCTCGCTCCAGCAGCGGTAGACGGTGCCGGGGGCCTCGCGGCCGGCGCGTCCAGCTCGCTGGGTGGCCGCCGCCTTCGAGACCCTGACCGTGGTCAGCGAGCCGAGGCCGCGAGCATGGTCCGTACGGGGTTCGCGGGCCAGCCCGGAGTCCACTACCACGCGCACCCCGGGGACGGTCAGGCTCGACTCGGCCACCGACGTGGCCAGCACCACCCGGCGGCCGGTGCCCGGGGACAGGACGGCGTCCTGGACGTGGGCGGGCGCCTGGCCGTGCACCTGAAGCACCTGCTCCGCGTCGCCCGCCAGCATCCCGGCCACCTTGGCGATCTCGGCCACGCCGGGCAGGAAGCACAGCACGTCGCCGTCGCGTTCCGCAAGCGCCCTGCGGACCACGGAGGCCACGTGGGCGAGCAGCGCGGGATCGACGCGCAGGCCGTGCGGCGGGGCGACCGGGCGCGGCGGCGGGGCCCAGATCGTCTCCACGGGGTGGGCGGCGCCGGTGGCCGCGACGACGGGGCCGCCGATCAGCCGCGCCCACGGCTCGGCGTCGGCGGTCGCGGACGTCGCCAGCAGCCGCAGGTCGGGCCGGAGCGTGTCGCGTACGTCGAGGAGGAACGCGAGCGCGGTGTCGGCGTCGAGGTGGCGTTCGTGACACTCGTCGAGGACGACCGCGTCCACGCCGGCCAGCTCCTGGTCCCGCTGGAGGCGCTGGAGCAGGACACCGGTGGTGACGACCTCGACCATGGGGTTGGCGCCTTTGTGGCGTTCGCCCCTGATCGTGTAGCTCACGCCCATGCGGCGGGCGGCGGCGCGTACGGCGAGCCTGCGCGGCTCGGCCACCACGACCCGCAGGCCCGCTTCCGCCAGCGCCAGCGGCACCACCGTGGTCTTACCGGTGCCGGGCGGTGCGGTCAGCACCGCGCTGCCGTGCCGGTCGAGCACGCTCAGCAGCTCGGGCAGCACGCTGTTGATCGGCAGGTCCCTCATGGTCTCGCTGGAAGTGGGCGTGTGCGGGTTGTGCTCGGGCATGTGCGGTGGCTCGTCAGCGGAAGGCGGCGGGTTCGCGCAATCCGGACTGGGCGGAGGCGGCGGGTTCGCGCGGTCCCGAGTCGGCGGAGTTGGCGGAGTTGGCGGGTTCGCGAGGTCCGGAGTCGGCGGAGGCGGCGGCGCGGGTTTCCAGTGAGGCGGCGGTGAGGATGGCGGGGAGGAGGCCGGGGAAGCGGGCCTCCAGGTCGTCCCAGCGCAGGCTCATGACCTTCTGCCGACCGTCGCGCTCCGTGCTGATCACCCCGGCCTCGCGCAGCGTGCGGAAGTGGTGCGAGGCGGTCGACTTGTGCACCCCGAGGGACTCTCCGGCGACGGTGCAGCTCATGCGTCCGGCGACGGCCAGGCGGGCGGCGATCTCCAGACGTACGGGGTCGCTGAGCGCCCGCAGCACCTCGGTGAGCTGGATGTTCTCCGTGGCGGGCTGAGGAAGCAGGCGCATGGGAAAACCCTACCTCCGTCGCATGGTTTGACAACAATCCAACTATAGGTCAGTTTGATGGGCATCCAACTTTCGTACGGGGAGGCCCTATGCGTTCGCGGCTCTATGCACTGGCCGCCGGAAACTTCGCCATCGGGACCGGCATGTTCGTCACCGCCGGTCTGCTCGCGTCCATTTCCGCCGACCTCGGGGTGTCCCGATCGGCGGCAGGGCAGCTCATGACGGTCTTCGCCCTCGCGTACGCCGTGCTGTCCCCCGTGCTGGCCGCCCTCACCGCGAACATGTCGCGCCGGACGCTCCTGCTGCTGGCCATGGCGGTCTTCACGGCGGGCAGCGCGCTGGCCGCGCTGGCCCCGACGTACCCGCTGGTCCTGCTGACCAGGGTGGTGGCCGCGGCGGGCGCGGCGATGTTCACGCCGACCTCGTCGGCCGTCGCCAGCGCGCTCAGCTCCCCTGAGCGGCGCGGCCGCGCGCTTGCGCTGGTGATGGGCGGGCTGACCGTGTCGTCCGCCCTGGGCGTGCCGCTCGGCACGTGGCTGGGCGACGCGGTGAGCTGGCGGGCCACGCTGTGGGCGGTCGCCGGGCTCGGCGTGCTCGGCCTCATCGGCGTGGCGGCGCTGGTGCCCGACGTGCGGATCGCGGCGTCGAGACGGCTGAGCGAGCGGTTGCAGCCGCTGCGCGACCGGCGGGTCGTGGCGGTGCTGGTGACGCAGCTCCTGGTGTTCGCCACCGGGTTCACCGCCTACACCTACATCGGCTCGCTGCTCGACCTGCCGCTGCCCGCGGTGCTGTGGGCGTGGGGGCTGGGCGGCGTCGCGGGCAACATGCTCGGCGGGCGGCTCACCGACGCCTACGGCCCGCGCCGCATGGTCTTCACGGGCATGACCGCCGTCCTGGTGTTCATGGCCCTGATCCCCGTCGCGAACCTCGCACTGCCCGTCGCCCTCGTGTGGGGCTTCCTGTGGGGCGCGAGCGGCTGGATGGTGGCGCCCGCCCAGCAGTTCAGGACGGTCGCGGCGGTGCCGGGCAACGTCTCGATCGGCCTCGGCCTGCTGGCGTCGGCGCAGTACCTCGGGCTGGTGGTGGCGGGACTGGCCGGCGGCGTGGCGCTGGAGGCGTACGGGCGGATCGGCGTGGTCGTGCTGGCGGTCGCCATCGGCGTGGTCGCGCTGGTGTTCACGCTGGCCACCTACCGTCCGGCGCTCAGCCCTGAGCGGGAATCCATCCCAGCGTGACGGCCAGGATGACGAAGAAGCCGAGCACGATGCGGTAGATCACGAAGCCGGTGAAGCGGTGGGTGCTGATGTAGCGCAGGAACCAGGCGACCGCCGCGTAGCCGACGCCGAACGAGATGAGCGTGGCCAGGATGGTCGGCCCCCAGTCGGGGGCCGGGCCCTCGCCGATCTCGGTCAGCTCAAGCGCCCCCGAGGCCAGCACGGCGGGGATGGCCAGCAGGAACGAGTATTTCGCCGCGTCCTCGCGGCGGTAGTCGAGCAGCAGACCGGCGGTCACGGTGCCGCCGGAGCGCGAGACGCCGGGGACCAGGGCGAGCGACTGGGCGAAGCCGTAGATGACCGCGTGGGTGACGTTGAGGTGCTTCTCCAGCGTCAGCTTGTTGCGCGCGGTGTGGTCGGCGAACCACAGGATGATCGCGAAGACGATGAGCGTGGTGCCGACCAGCCGCAGGTCCCGGAACGTGGTCTCGATCTGGTCCTTGAGCGTCAGGCCGAGCACGGCGATGGGGATGGTGCCGGCGATGACGTACCAGCCCATGCGGGCCGCCCAGTGCCCGCGCAGGTCTTTGACGAACAGCGAACGCGTCCAGGTGGAGATGATCTCCCAGATCTCCTGGCGGAAGTAGATGAGCACGGCCGCCTCCGTGCCGAGCTGGATGACCGCCGTGAACGCCGCCCCCGGGTCAGGCCACTGGGCGAAAGCGGAGACCACGCGGACGTGGGCGCTGGAGGAGATCGGCAGGAACTCCGTGAGCCCCTGGACCAGCCCCAGAACCACCGCTTCTAGCCAGCCGATCACGACGACACCTTCCGTGGACGCTGCGAGTGTGAGGGTGAGGCTAGCGGAATCGGGGGCCGCGCGATCGCTCTCGCGAGGCCCTGACCTGCTGGGATCGCACGTCGCAGCGGGGGTGATACGCGCTGTTCACGAAGAATTGGCCATATGTTCGCCTCGGCCGGGCCCGGTCGTCGCCCCGCGTCTCGGGGCAGGCCCGGCCCCTCACCGTCTCGCGCTTCACCGGCGGCCCGGCTTCTCGCGGTCCCGCGCGTCATCAGCGGTCCGGCCCTCACAGCCCCGCCGAAAGCCGCGGGCAGGGCCGCCATGCCGACCGTCGTCCCCTTGGTTGAGCAGGCACAAACGCTTGTGCCATCGTCTGACTCATGGATCAGCTCGCGGCGCTGCTCGACGGCCCCAGAGCTCGCGGCGCCTTCCTCCTGCGCTCGATCCTCGACCCGCCGTGGTCGCTGCGCATCCAGGACGAGGCTCCGCTGTCGGTGGTCACGCAGGTGCGGGGCGAGTCGTGGATCACGTTCGACGACGCCGAGCCCGTACGCGTCCAGGCCGGGCAGGTGGCGGTCGTACGGGGGCCTGAGCCGTACACGGTGGCCGACGACCCGGCGACGGCGCCGCAGATCGTCATCCACCCCGGCCAGCGCTGCACCACCGTCGACGGTGAGTCCCTCTACCAGTCCATGGACCTCGGCGTGCGCACGTGGGGCAACGACCGCGACGGCGAGACCGTGCTGCTCACCGGCACCTACACGATGGAGGGCGAGGTCAGCAGGCGGCTGCTCGACGCGCTGCCCCGGCTGATCGTGCAGCCGGGCGGCCCGCTCACCACGCTGATGAGCGCTGAGATCGTCAAGGACGAGCCGGGCCAGGAGGCCGTCCTCGACCGGCTGCTCGACCTGCTGCTCATCGCGGTGCTGCGAGCCCACTTCGCCGCGAACGAGGCGCCGGGGTGGTACCGCGCGATGAGCGACCCCGTCGTCGGCAAGGCCATGCGCCTGCTGCACAACGACCCGGCCCGCCCGTGGACGGTCGCCTCGCTGGCCGCCGAGGTGGGCGTGTCGCGGGCCTCGCTGGCGCGGCGCTTCACCGAGCTGGTGGGCGAGCCGCCGATGGCGTTCCTCACCGACTGGCGGCTGGCGCTGGCCGCCGACCTGCTGCGCGAGCCCGGCGCGACGATCGGCTCGGTGGCCAGGAAGGTCGGGTACGGCAGCCCGTTCGCGCTCAGCGCGGCTTTCAAGCGCGTACGCGGGGTCAGCCCCCAGCAGCACAGGGCCGGAGCGGCGCCGTGAAGCCGCTGCTGCTGCTCGACGTGGACGGCGTGCTGAACCCCATGGGCCCGCCCGCCGCCGGTTACCGGCGCTACCGGTGCACGATCGGCGCCGAGGTCTACACCGTGCACCTCAACCCGGCCCACGGCCGCCGCCTGCTGGAGCTGGCCCTGAACACCGGGTCCGAGCTGGTCTGGGCCACCACGTGGGAGCACCACGCCAACGACTGGATCGCGCCGCGCATCGGGCTGCCCACGCTCCCGGTGATCCCGATGAGCCCCGGCGCGCCGAGCGAGCACGGGGAGATGTTCAAGACGCCGCATGTGGCGGGGTACGTCGGCCGGCGGCCGTTCGTCTGGTTCGACGATCAGGTGTGGGCGGAGGACGAGGAGTACCTCAGGGTCCATCAGGGTCTGGAGAATTTCCTCCTTGTTCATGTGGACCCGGCGGAGGGTCTGACCAGCCGTCATCTGGGCATGGCACAGAAGTGGCTGACCCTATCAGGGTTTTCTCAGGGTCCTGAGAGGATCTGATCCGCGTTGCCATCCGTTTCTCACGTAGGACGACACACCACAACGAAGGAACACAGCATGTACCGCTCACGAGAG
Organism: Nonomuraea sp. NPDC052634; assembly: GCF_040678535.1. NCBI lineage: Bacteria > Bacillati > Actinomycetota > Actinomycetes > Streptosporangiales > Streptosporangiaceae > Nonomuraea > Nonomuraea sp. NPDC052634. Next base: position 493,350 of record NZ_JBFATY010000004.1, read on the forward strand.
CACAGGATCCTGGCCGGCGTCTGCGGCGGCATCGCCGACAAGCTGGGCCTGCCGCCGACGCTCGTCCGCATTCTCTGGCTGTTGCTGTCGCTCATCCCCGGCCCGCTCTGGGTCGTCTACGTCGCCATGTGGATCCTCATCCCTGAGGAGCCGAAGGGTTACCGGGCGGCATAGCGCCGGCGCGCCCACGGTCCGTCGCGCGGAAGAGCGCGAGCGCGACCAGTTCCACGCAGACCGCGGCGGCCGGCAACCAGCCGCTGCCGTACGTCTCCAGCACGAGCCCGCCGAGCGCGGCACCGCACGACACGCCCACGTAGACGGCGCTGCTGTTGAGCGCGAGCGCCTGCGGCGCCGCCGGGCCGGCGAGGGCGATCATGCGGGCCTGCGCGGGCGGCGGGATCCACCACGACGCGCCCGCCCAGAGCAGCAGCAGCGGCAGCAGGGCGAGCAGCGGGACCGGCCGCAGGATCTGGCAGAAGGTGAGGGCGGCCATCACCGCCGCGAACGCGGCCACGCCCGCGGTCATCGCCCGGCTCACGCCCCACCGGTCGGCCGCCCTGCCGCCGAGCTGGCCGCCGGCGAGCCCGGCGAGACCGGCGAGCACGAACACCCAGCCCAGCTCCACCGGCCCGGCGCCGGCCAGGTCGCGCAGGAACGGGGCGAGATAGCTCAGCACCATCATGCTGCCCAGCACGATCGCGACGATCCCAAGCAGACCGAGCAGCACCTGGGGCCGGGCCAGCGGGGCGAGACGCTCCCTGATCGGCATGGCGGGCTGCGGCGGCAGGCCGGGCAGCGTGATCATGACCGTCGCCAGCGCGACGAGCCCCAGCGCCGCGCCCAGCCCGAACGTGGCCTGCCAGCCGAAGGCGCCGCCCACCCACGTGCCGAGCGGCACGCCGAACGTCAGCGAACCGGTCAGCCCGCCCATCACCAGCGCCAGGTAGCTCCCCTGCCGCCCCTCGGGGGCCGCGGAGGTGGCGATGGCGTACGCGGCGGGGACGACGGCGGCGGCGGCCACGGCGGCCAGCACGCGCAGGCCGAGCAGCACCGCGTACGAACCGGTGAAGGCGGCGGCCGCGTTGGCCGCGACGAACAACCCCAGCGCGCAGGCCAGCAGCGCCCGCCTCGACCAGGTGGCGGTCACCACCGAGGCCACGGGTGCGGCCAGCGCGAACGCCAGCGAGAAGGCCGTGACGAGCTGCCCGCCCATGGCCTCGCTGACTCCGAGGTCGGCGGAGAGCGCGGGCAGCACCCCGGCGATCACGTAGTCGTCGGTGGCGAATGTGAAGGTGGTGAAGGTCAGCGCGAGCAGCCAGGCGGGCAGGCGGGCACGCCGGCGTACGTCGATGGACATGGGTATCCCCTGAAATAAAGGTAACAGTCGTTTCCCCGGTAGGGTAACAGTCGTCACCTCAATGGCGTCAAAGGGAAAACAGCCATGGCCAGGACCGCCGATCCGCACCGCCGCGGCGAGCTGCTCGACCAGATCATCGACTACCTGGCCGACCACGGCCTCTCGACGCTGTCCATGCGCCCGCTGGCCCAGCACCTGGGCAAGTCCACCCGCGTGCTCACCCACCACTTCGCCGACAAGGAAGAGCTGCTGTCGGCCACCATGGAGCGCCTCGACGAGCGCCACCGCGCCTGGCTGCGCGGTCTGCCGGGCTGGTCGGGCTCCGAGAGCGTGGGCACGATCATCCGCCGTACGTGGGACTGGCAGTCCCGCGAGGAGAACGTGCCGATCGCCCGGCTCATCCACGAGATCGAAGGGCTCGCGGCGGCAGGCAAGCTGCGCGGGCACGTGCCGAGGCTGCTGGCCGACCGGTCGGAGTTCGTGGCCGGGCTGCTGCGCGATCGCGGCGTGCCGGAGCCGGAGGCGACGCGGATCTCGACGCTGGCGAACTCGGCGTACACCGGGCTGCAGATCGACTTCCTCACCACGGGCGAGCGCGAGCGGGTGGAAGAGGCGCTGGACCGGCTCTGCGAGCTGGTGGACGAGTGGGTGGCGGCCCACAGCGGGTAAAAGCGGGCCTACCTGCGGCGTCGCCAGTCAAGGGCCGGGCATATCCTCAGAAACATGAGGGCAAGGCCGCTGACGCTCATCCAGGATGAGCTCGTCGAATACGACCAGGCTATGGAGCGCATGACCAACCTCGTCGGGCAGCGCCAACGGGAGGAGCGGCCGGACACGCTCTGGCTGCTGAGCCATCCCTCCGTCTACACGATCGGGCGACGCACCCCGGCCGAGCACCTGCCCGACCCTTCCCACGGCATCCCCGTGGTCGAGACCGGTCGCGGCGGCCAGCTCACCTATCACGGGCCCGGCCAGCTCGTCGGCTACCTCATCGTCAAGCTGGACGAGGGCGAGGGCATCGTCGACTACGTTCGCGAGGTGGAGCTCCGGCTGGTGGAGGCGCTGGGCAAGCTGGGGCTGCCGGCCGAGCGCCGCGACACGCCGCCGGGCTCCGAGCTGCTGACCGGCGTGTGGACGGTGGAGACCGGACGCAAGATCATCTCGATCGGCATGCGCCAGAGCCGGGGCGTCACCAGCCACGGGTTCGCGCTCAACGTCGACGGCGACCTGACGCCGTGGAGCTGGGCGGTCGCGTGCGGGATGCCCGACGTCGACATGACCTCGCTCAAGCGCGAGATGGGCAGCGCGGACATGGACGAGGTCCGCAAGGTGGTGGCGGAGGCATTCGAAGCCTCTTGACGCGATAAGTCATTACGAAGTAGGGAACTTCGGTAATTTCGTCGCGCACATAACGCCAAATACGCGATGATCCATCTTCGTCGCACGCCCCAACGGGGGATCGATCGAAGATTGGAGCATCGTGCGAAGAAGGTTCACCCTGCTCGCCGCCGCCTTAGTGGCGGTGGCGACGCTGTCGCCCGTCCCGGCCGCCAGTGCCGAGGTGACGCAGCCGGCGCGCACCATCACCTGGGCTCCGTGCGAGGAGGAGCCGTCTGCCGAGTGCGGCACGCTGACCGTGCCCATCGACTGGTCGCAGCCGGACGGCCCGACCGTCGACATCGCGGTCGCCCGCCGCAAGGCCACCGACCCCGACGCCAGGATCGGCTCGCTGGTCATCAACCCCGGCGGCCCCGGCGGCTCGGGCGTCGAGGCCGTGTACGGCGCCCCCGGCTCCTACACCGAGGAGCTCCAGCGCCACTTCGACATCGTCGGCTTCGACCCCCGGGGCGTGGGCCGCAGCCACCCGGTGATCTGCTCGGCGTCGGTCTACAACCAGATGCCGCACACGGTCATCAAGAGCCAGGCCGAATTCGAGGCGTGGGACGCCTTCACCAAGCGCCTGCACCAGGACTGCCGTGAGCGCACCGGCCCGCTGTACGACCACGTCGACTCCACGGACGTCGCCCGCGACATGGACGCCCTGCGCGAGGCGCTCGGCGAGGAGAAGCTCACCTACTACGGCATCTCCTACGGCACGCTGATCGGCCAGATGTACGCCGAGCTGTTCCCTGACCGCGTCCGCGCGCTGGGGCTGGACAGCAACATGGACCACAGCCTCGACGTGGCGGGCTTCCTGGCGACGGAGGCCGTCGCCGTCGAGGACGCCTTCGACCAGTTCGTCGGCTGGTGCGAGCAGGAGCCGAGCTGCGTCCTGCACGGCCAGGACATCCGGGCGATCTGGAAGAACCTGCGGGAGAAGGCTCAGCGGGGCGAGCTGATCTACCCGAGCACCGGCACGAAGATGACGGAGCTGCAGGTCATCTACAACGCCGCGCTGGGCAACGAGGGGCCCGACTGGGTGACGCTCAGCCAGACCATCAACTGGCTGAACGGCGGGCCCGAGCCCGACTGGGTGCCGCCGCTGCCCGGCCGGGGGCCGGTGGAGGGCGACGTGGCCGAGCTGCCGACCACGATCCTGTGCCAGGACTACGACCTCCGGGTGCGCAACTACGCCGAGTACGCCGCGCTGATGAAGGTCTCCAACGCGCTGGCGCCCGACACGCGGTACCACCCGTACCCGATCGACGACCTGCCGATCTGCATGAACTACAAGACGACCAACCCGCCGCACGAGCTGCGGTACACGGGTGACGCGCCGCTGCTGCTCGGCAACTCGCTGCACGACCCCGCCACGCCGTGGATCTGGTCGGCCAACGCGGCCCGCCAGCTCGGCCCGAAGGCGGTGCTGCTGACGTACGAGGGGTGGGGCCACCGCATCTACGGCAAGGACAAGTGCCAGACGGACATCTTCGACGAGTACCTGATCTCGCTGAAGGTGCCGCCGCACGGCACCCGCTGCGCGGTGGGCACGCCTGAGGAGAACGTGCTCAAGCGCCAGGCGGACACGCGCCTGTGGCCGACGGATCGGCTGAGCTGGGCCGGCTGAGCCGCATCCGACAGCAACGCCCGGGGGTCCCGCGAGGCCCCCGGGCGTTTCCGTGTCAGGACACGAGGTTCTCGTCCACCGTGCGGCGCGGCCCGGTGAACCAGTGCCGGGCCGACAGCGCCCACCACAGCGCGATCCCGATGAGCACGATGCCCACCGCGACGGGCGCGTAGTTGACCGAGGTCCAGGTGAACTCGGGGTTGCCAGGCACCCCTTCGGGCGAGAACGGCATGATGAAGTAGACCGACACGATCACGATCTCGACGCAGGCGATCCAGCACAGCGGCTTGTACGCGCGGCCCAGCGTCCACGGCCCCGGCTGGAACGCCTCACCCATGCGCAGCCGCAGCCAGATCGGGATGAGGAAGGCCAGGTAGAGGCCGATGACCGCGATCGAGACGACGGCGTAGAACGCGACGGGCGTGGTCAGCCCGGGAGGTGCGTAGAGCGCGGGCAGCGTGATGAGGGCGGCGACGGTGCAGCCGGCCACGATGGCGTTGACCGGGGTGCGGTTGCGGTCCACCTTCGACCACAGCCGCCAGCCGGGCACGGCGCCGTCGCGGGCGAACGCGTACGTCATGCGCGACATCGAGGTCACGCAGCTCATCCCGCAGAAGAACTGCCCGATGGTGGAGATCGCGAAGATCGCGGTGGCCAGCGGGGACGACAGCGCGGTCTCGAAGATGGCGCCGACGAACCCGGACTGGGCGTTCAGCTTGTCCACGTCGGTGGCGGCGAACAGGAACGCGAGCAGCAGGATCCAGCCGCCGATCGCCGAGTAGAAGATCGACTGCCACAGGCCGCGCGCGGCGGTCCTGGCCGCGCCCTGCGTCTCCTCCGACACGTGGGCGCAGGCGTCGAACCCGGTGATCGTGTACTGGGTGAGCAGGAAGCCGAGCGGCAGCACGTACAGCCAGAAGGTCAGGCCGTCGGAGCCGGAGCCGAAGCCCGAGGTGTTGTTGGTGCCGAAGAAGACGAAGCCCGCCGACTGGTGCTCGCCGGGCGCGAAGACGAGGATGGCGACGACGATCGCGGCGCCGGCCACGTGCCACCAGACGGAGATGTTCTGCAGCAGCGAGATCAGCTTGTGGCTGAAGATGTTGATCAGCGCGTGCAGCGCCAGGACGATCACGAACAGCAGGAACGCCTGGGGGAGAGTGCCCTCCCACGCGCCGCCGGTCAGCCGGTTGAGCGTGATGTTGAGGAACGTGGCGCAGCCGTAGTCCACCGACGCGGTGACCGCGATGAGGCCGATGAGGTTGAGCCAGCCGGTGAACCAGCCGTGGATCGGCCCGCCCAGCTTGGCGGCCCACCAGTAGATGCCGCCCGCCGTGGGGTACGCCGAGACCAGCTCCGACATGCACAAGCCGATGATGAGGATGAACAGGGAGATCAGCGGCCAGCCCCAGGAGATGGCGATGGGGCCGCCGTTGTTCCAGGCTTGTCCGAAGGTCGTGAAGCAGCCGGCCAGGATCGAGATGATTGAGAAGGAGATCGCGAAGTTCGAGAAACCGCTCCAGGTGCGTGCCAGCTCCTGCTTGTAGCCGAGCTCGGCCAGCCGCCTGGAATCCTCTTCTGTTGTCATTGAGGTCTCCCTGGGGGGCGGAGGACGCTCCTTATGGTCTACGTCTAGACCATTTCTCCCCAGGGGACAAGGCGTTACGAGCTCGTTTCGACCTCGCCCGGGGGTGGCCCTCTCGTACGGGAAAGGCCACCCCGGAAGGCGTCAGCCCTCGCCGAGCACGTCGGTGACGGTCTGGCAGAACGCTTTGAGGTCGTCCGGCTTGCGGCTGGTCACCAGCGGACCGGGGCCCTCGGTGTCGACCACGACCTCCTTGTCCACCCAGGTCGCCCCGGCGTTGCGCAGGTCGGTTCGCAGGCTCGGCCACGAGGTGAGCGTGCGCCCGCGTACGACGTCGGCCTCGATCAGCGTCCACGGCGCGTGACAGATGGCCGCCACCGGCTTGCCCGCCTCGAAGAAGGCCCGGACGAAGCCCACGGCGTCGGACGACATGCGCAGGAAGTCCGGGTTGGCGACGCCGCCGGGCAGCACCAGGCCGTCGTACGCGGCCGGGTCGGCGTCCGTGACGGTGTCGTCGACGGCGAAGTGGTCGGCCTTGTCCAGGTGGTTGAACGCCTGGATCCGGCCGGGGGAGGTGGAGACCAGCCTGGGTGTGCCGCCGGCCTGTTTGACCGCCTTCCACGGCTCGGTGAGCTCCACCTGCTCGACTCCCTCGGGTGCCACCAGAAAGGCGATGGTCTTGCCGTCCAGCATGAGAACCCCCTTGTGCGGCGTGTTTCCACCCCTCTTTCCGTGGGGGACCCATGTATGCGTCTTTACCCCTAGGGGGTATAGAGTGCCGTCATTGGAGCCGATGAGGAAGGAGTGTTCGCATGACCGTGGCCACGTACCAGGTCAAGGGCATGACCTGCGGTCATTGTGCCAGTGCCGTGACCGAGGAGGTGAGCGCCATCGCCGGGGTGAGCGCGGTCGAGGTCGACGTCGCCTCGGGCGCGGTGACCGTCACCAGCCAGGCCCCCGTCGACGACGCGCTGATCGGCGCCGCCGTGACGGAGGCCGGCTACGAGCTGGTGGGCAGGGCCGCGCCCGTCGAGCTGCTGCCGATGGCCGGCGGGTGCTGCGGTGGTGGCGCCTGCGCCTGCGGCTGACCCGAGGGTCACCAGGGCAGTGGGCCCTTGGCGCTGAAGTAGCCGCCGGTCGGGCCGTCGGGGCCCACCTGCGCCATCCGCACGATGATCTCGGCGCCCTCCTCGACGGTCTGGATGCCGGTGTTGTGGTTGAGGTCGGTCTTGGTGTAGCCGGGCTCGACCGCGTTGATCCGCATCTCGGGGAACGCCTTGGCGAACTGAACCGTGATCATGTTGACCGCGGCCTTCGACGCCGGGTACGCCACGCCGGGGTAGTCGTACACCGGCGTCCCCGGGGTGGTGACGGTGGTCAGCGAGGCCAGGCCGCTGCTGACGTTCACCACGACGGGGGCCTGCGAGCGGCGCAGCAGCGGCACGAAGTGGTGCAGCACGCGCACGACGCCGAAGACGTTGGTGTTGAACGTCTGGTACATCAGGTCGCCGGTCACCTCGGCCGCCGTGTAGATGCCGGCGTCCGGCTTGCGCTCCTCGACGCCCGCGTTGTTGACGAGCACGTCGAGCCCGCCGTCGGCCTCGATGGCGGCGGCGGCCTTGGCGACGGAGTCGTCGTCGGTCACGTCGATCTGCACGAACCGGGCGCCGAGCCGCTCGGCGGCCTGGCGGCCCCGCTCGGCATTCCTGGCGCCGACGTAGACGGTGTGGCCGGCCTCGATGAGGCGGCGGGCGGTCTCGTAACCGAGACCCTTGTTGGCTCCTGTGATCAGTGTCGTTGTCATGTTCACAGTCTGCGTCCGCGGCTCCTGAGCAGCCAGAGCCCTCATTTTCCTGGGACTCGCGGTACCAGGAAGGGGCAGACTGGACACCATGGCGAAGGAGTTCGGGCAGGCGGTGCGCCGCTGGCGGGAGCGGATACGACCGGAGGCGGTGGGGCTGCCCGCGACAGGTCACCGCCGCACCGCGGGGTTGCGCCGCGAGGAGCTCGCGACGCTCGCGGGCATCTCCGTCGATTATGTCGTCCGCCTGGAGCAGGGCCACGCCACCAACCCCTCGCCGCAGATCGTCGAGGCGCTGGCGCGGGCGCTGCACCTGTCGGACGAGGAGCGCGCCTACCTGTACGAGTCCGCGGGCCTCGCCCCGCCCGGGCCCGACATGGTGCCCGTCAGGATCCCGCCCAGCGTGCTGCGGATGATCGACCGGCTCGACGGCGCCGCTGTCGCCGTCCACGACGCGGCCTGGACGCTGCTGCTGGCCAACCCCCTGTACACCGCACTCGTCCCCGATGCGGCGCAGTGGCGCGGGCGCGAGCGCAACGCCGTGTGGCGCGTCTTCATGGGCACGGGCTCCACCCTGGTCAGGCGCTCGCCCGAAGAGCAGGCCGACTTCGAAGAGGCGCTGGCCGGCGACCTGCGCACCACGGCGGGCCGCTACCCCGCCGACCGCGCGCTGAAGGAGCTGATCGCCGAGCTGCGGGCGGGCAGCCCGCGCTTCGCCGAGCTGTGGGACTCGGGCACGGTCGACCGCCAGGTGGGCGGGCGCAAGACGTTCGACCATCCCGAGGTGGGGTCGATGACGCTCGACTGCGACATTCTCAGCGTGGCCGGCAGCGATCTCCGGATCATCGTCTACACCGCCGAGCCCGGCACTCCCGACGCCGAGCGGTTCGCCCGGCTCGCCCGGCGGTCGATGGCGCCCGCGGAGACGTGACGCCAGCTCACGGCGCTGCCAGGACCACTGAAAATTTACACCGCTGTTGGAAACGAAGATGAAACAATTTTCCGTCACTCGTTGACATGCGGTCTCCATATGGTGTGCCTTCTTCTACACAGAGAACCCCCCGCCTGAAGGTGAGGCACGTATGAGGAAATGGTTCGCACGCCTGGCAGCGCTGGGCGTCGCGCTATTAGTGGCCGGTCAGGGCACGACGGCTGCCCTCGCACAGGAGCCCGCGGCGGGGAAGAAGATCATACGCGTCGGCGCGACGCAGTCGATGGACTCGATGAACCCATTCCTCGCGGTCCGTCTGATCTCGACGTCGATCCACCGCTGGATGTACGGGTTCCTCACGGTCCCCGACTCCAAGACGCTCGCGCCGAGCCCTGACCTGGCCGAGTCGTGGAGCACGTCCGAGGACGGGCTCACCTGGACGTTCAAGATCCGCCAGGCGAAGTGGTCCGACGGCCAGCCGATCACGGCCGAGGACGCCGCCTGGACGTTCAACAAGATGATGACCGACGACGCCGCCAAGACCGCCAACGGTCCGGCGGTGGAGAACTTCGAGAGCGTCACCGCCAACGGCCAGGACCTGATCATCAAGCTCAAGGCGCCGCAGGCCAGCATGCTGGACAACCCGGTCCCGATCATGCCCAAGCATGTCTGGGAGAAGGTCACCGACATGGCCAACTACGACGCCGAGGTGTACCCGACGGTCAGCAGCGGCCCGTACTTCGCGGTCGAGCACAAGAAGGACCAGTACGTCAAGCTGCAGGCCAACCCGAACTACTGGCGCGGCAAGCCCAAGATCGACGAGCTGCAGGTCATCTTCTACGACAACCCGCAGGCCGCCATCGCGGGCCTGAAGAACGGCGACATCGACCTGCTCGGCCGGATGTCCCCGCCGGAGTTCGAGGCCATCCAGAACGACCCGAACATCGTCGCCTGGAACCAGCAGGGCCGCCGCTCGGCGTACCTGCAGATCAACCACGGCGCCACCACCAGCGACGGCAAGCCCGTCGGTGACGGCCACCCGGCGCTGAAGGACCAGAAGGTCCGCCAGGCGCTCCACTACGCCATCGACAAGCAGAAGCTGGTCGACGAGGTGCAGAACGGCCTGGCCAAGCCCGCCGACGGCTCGATCGTCCCGCCGATGTACCAGGACTTCTTCTGGGAGGCCACCGGCGACACCAAGGTCACCTACGACCCGGCCAAGGCCAACCAGATCCTCGACGACGCGGGCTACAAGAAGGGCCCCGACGGCATCCGTACGATGCCCGACGGCAAGCGCAAGCTGGAGTTCCGCTTCAGCATCCACACCGACACCCCGATCGAGGACAAGCTCGCCGAGTACCTGACGGGCTTCTTCAAGGAGATCGGCATCTCGCTGACCACCAAGAAGCTCGACTCCAGCAAGTTCACCGAGGAGACCGGCGTCACCGGCCTGTTCGACATCGCGATCAGCGGCTGGTCGGTCAACCCCGACCCCGAGGAGGTCCTCGCCACCCACCTGTGCAGCCGGCGGCCCAGCCCGACCGGTGAGGGCGGCGGCACCGAGTCCTTCTACTGCGACGAGACCTTCGAGAAGCTCTACAAGGAGCAGCAGAAGGAGCTCGACCGGGCCAAGCGCGCCGAGATCATCAAGAAGATGCAGGAGCGTCTCTACACCGACGCCCCGATCATCGCGATCTACTACACCAACGACCTTGAGGGTTACCGCAAGGACCGGATCGCCAGCATCACCCCGATCCCCGAGGACAACGGCATCCTCTACGGCGGCAGCAGCTACTGGCCGTTCTACACCGTGGAGGCCAAGGAGGCCGCGGCGTCCGGTTCGAGCGCCGAAGGCGGCTCCAACACCGGCGTCATCGTGGGAGTCGTGGGCGGTGTGGTGGTCATCGCCCTGGCGGGCTTCCTCCTGAGCAGGCGGCGCAAGAGCACCGCTGACGAACGCGAATGACGACACCGCTCGAAGCAGCAGAGCCCGCCGCCCAGGCGGCGGGCCCTGGTGACGAGCGCCCCACCCGCCGCGGCACGCTGCAGTACGCGCTGGCCAAGGCCGGTGGGGCGCTGTTCAGTATCGCCATGGTGATCGTCGGAACCTTCTTCGTGTTCCGGCTGCTCCCCGGCGACCCCGTACGCAACCTGGCCCAGGGCCGGAACATGACCCCGGCCCAGCTCGACCTCGAACGCCGCAGGCTCGGCCTCGACAAGCCGCTCATCGACCAGTTCTTCCAGTTCGTGGGCGACACGCTCAGGCTCGACCTCGGCACCTCCTACGAGTACAAGCGGCCGGTCATCGACCTCATCGGCGAGCGCATCGGCCCGACGCTGCTGCTCGCGGGGACCGGCCTGGTCATCGCGGTCAGCCTGGGCGTCTGGCAGGGCACCAGAGCGGGCTGGCGGCACGGCAGCGGCTTCGACCGCTTCTCCACCGGCCTGTCGCTGCTGCTGTGGTCGGTGCCGACGTTCTGGCTCGGGCTGCTGCTGATGATGGTCTTCGGCGTCGGCATCGGGCCGATCCCCGGGCTGTTCCCGTTCCGCGGCATCGAGAGCGTGGACGCGCCCGACGGGTTCGCGTACGTGCTGGACGTCGCCTCCCACATGGTGCTGCCCTGCCTGACGCTGGTCGCCGTGGTGTACGCCCAGTACCTGCTGATCATGCGCTCCTCGCTCCTTGAGGAGGTCGGCCAGGACTACGTCACCGTGGCCAGGGCCAAGGGCCTGCGCGACGACGACGTGCGCCGCAAGCACGCCGTGCCCAACGCGCTGCTGCCCACGGTCACGCTGGTGTTCATGCGCATCGGCTTCGTCGTCGGCGGCGCCGTCACCGTGGAGACCATCTACACCTGGCCGGGGCTCGGACAGCTGTTCTACGAGGCGGTCAGGGTGCCCGACTTCACGCTCATGCAGGGAACGTTCATGCTGATCACCGTCGCGGTCATCGTCATGAACACGCTGGCCGACGTGGTCTACCACGTGCTCGACCCGAGGGTGAGGTCCGCATGACGGCTGTCGCCACGGCCCGCAGGAAGCAGGCGCTGATCCGCTTCTGGGCCGGGTTCCGCACGCACCGCGGCGGCGTCGCCGGGCTGGCCGTCCTCGCGATCGCGGTCGTGCTCGCGCTCATCGCGCCCTGGTTCATCGACGAGTCGGTCACCAGCGTCATCCAGAACACCGGGCAGCGGTGGGCCGCGCCGAGCCTGTCCGAGCCGTTCGGCACCGACGAGTCAGGCCGGTCCATCCTGCTCATGGTCTGGTGGGGCTCGCGCACCTCGCTGTTCATCGGGTTCCTCGCCGCGCTGCTCAGCATCGTGATCGGCCTGGTCGTCGGCATCACCGCGGGCCACTTCCGCGGCTGGGTCGGCGCCGCGCTCATGCGCGTCACCGACTGGTTCCTGGTGCTGCCCTCGCTGGTGACCGCGCTCGTCCTCGCCGCCATCCTCGGCGGCAGCACGTTCACGATCATCGCCGCGATCGGCATCACCACCTGGCCGTCCACCGCCCGGCTCATCCGGGCGCAGACGCTCGCCGTCGAGGCCAGGCCGTACATCGAGCGCTCCAAGGCGCTCGGCGCCGGACACTGGCACATCACCACCCGGCACGTGCTGCCGAACGTGGCGCCGCTGCTGCTGGCCAGCACCACCCTGGAGGTGGCCAGCGCCATCGTCACCGAGTCCACGCTGGCCTTCCTCGGCGTCAGCTCCAACCGCACCTCCTGGGGCACCATGCTCCGTGCCTCCTACGACTGGGGCGCCGCCACCCAGGGCGCCTGGTGGTACATCCTCATCCCCGGCCTCGCCATCCTCATCGTGGTCATGGCGTTCACGCTGGTCGGAAGGGCCCTGGAGGCCGTGCTCAACCCGAGGCTGAGGAGGGCCGCATGAGCCTGCTCGAACTCGACGACGTCTCCGTGACCTACCGCATCGCCTCGGGCGAGGTGCCCGCCGTACGCGGGGTGTCGCTGAAGCTCGAGGCCGGTGCGGCGCTCGGCGTCGCCGGCGAGTCGGGGTCCGGCAAGTCGACGCTGGCCATGGCGCTGCTGCGGCTGCTGCCCAAGGACGCGAAGATCGGCGGCCGCATCCTGCTCGACGGCGAGGACGTCCTCACCATGAAGTGGGGGCGCATGCGCGCCGTGCGCTGGGCGGAGGCGTCCATCGTCTTCCAGGGCGCGCAGCACGGGCTCAACCCCGTACGCAGGATCGGCGACCAGATCGCCGAGCCGCTGCTCGTGCACAACCTGGCCAAGCCCGACGCCGCCCGCGAACGCGTCGCCGAGCTGCTCGACGCGGTGGGCCTGCCCGCCTGGCGGGCCCGCAGCTACCCGCACGAGCTGTCGGGCGGCCAGCGGCAGCGCGTCATGATCGCGATGGCGCTGGCCTGCTCGCCGCGCCTGATCATCGCCGACGAGCCGACCACCGCGCTCGACGTGATGGTGCAGGCCCAGGTACTCAGCCTGATCAAGGACCTGGTGGCCGAGCGCGGCATCTCGCTGATCATGATCTCGCACGACCTGTCGGTGCTCGCCGACGTGTGCGACCAGCTCGCGGTCATGTACGCGGGCCGCGTCGTCGAACACGGCCCGTCCCATGAGGTGTTCCACGACGCCAAGCACCCCTACAGCCGGGCGCTGGCGGCGGCTTTCCCGACCGTCGGCGACCCGGTCTCGCGCATGGCGCCCAAGGGCCTGGGCGGCGACCCGCCCGACCCGATGGACCTGCCGAGCGGCTGCGCCTTCCACCCGCGCTGCCCGGTCGCGCGCGACACGTGCGCCGAGCTCGACGTGCGGTTGTGGCCGGCCGGTCCAGGACGTACGGCGGCGTGCGTGCACGCCCGGGCCGAGGAGGAGGTCGGCTCATGACCGAGACGAGCACCGCCACCGAACAGACCGGCACCACGGGCGCCACCCTGCTGGAGGCCCGTGACCTGCACGTGGAGTTCGCCTCCAGGGGCCGCAAGGCCCGCGCCGTGGACGGCGTGAACCTGGCCATCGGGCAGGGCGAGATCGTCGCGCTCGTCGGCGAGTCCGGCTGCGGCAAGACCACGCTCGCCCGCACCCTGCTCGGCCTCGAACGCCCCACCTCGGGCGAGGTCCGCTACGACGGCGCGAGCCTCGCCTACGCCACCAAGGCGCTGCGCGCCTACCGCAGGCAGGTGCAGCTCGTCCTGCAGGACCCGACCGGCTCGCTCAACCCCCGCCACACCGTGTACGAGGCGGTCGCGGAGGGCCCGCGCATCCACGGCCTGCCCGACGAGCGCGACATCGTGGCCACCGCCCTGTCCAGGGCCGGGCTGCGGCCGCCCGAGCGCTTCTTCCAGCGCTACCCGCACGAGCTCTCCGGCGGCCAGCGGCAGCGCGTCGTCATCGCGGGCGCGCTGGCGCTGAACCCGAAGGTGCTCGTCGCCGACGAGCCGGTGGCCTCCCTGGACGCCTCCGTACGCGGCGAGATCCTCGCGCTGCTGCTCAGGCTGCGCGAGGAGCTGGGCCTGTCGGCCCTGGTCGTCACCCACGACCTCGGCCTGGCCTGGAACATCGCCGACCGGGTGGCCGTGATGTACCTCGGCAGGATCGTCGAGTCGGGGCCCGTCGAGCAGGTGCTGACCGCGCCGCGCCACCCGTACACGCAGGCGCTGCTGTCGGTGCTGCCCGAGTCGCCCGAGCGGATCGTGCTGACCGGCGAGCCGCCCGACCCGACCCGCATCCCCGCGGGCTGCCGCTTCCACGCCCGCTGCCATGTGCTGGCGTCGGGCAAGGCGGCCGAGGCCGGGGTGGCCGAGCGCTGCCGTACCCAGCTCCTGGACATCCTGCCCGCCGTGCCGGACGCCCAGGCGGCCTGCCACTACGCCGAGACGGTCACCTGATCCGCCCGGCCGGCCCGCCATCGGGCCGAAGACGGTCTTCCGACGCCGGCGCCGGACCTCACCTGAGGGCTCGGCGCCGGTCTTCATGTGAGGTCGGCGTCGTGCACCAGGATGGCGGCCTGCACGCGGTCGGCCAGGCCCAGCTTGGCCAGCACGCTGCGGACGTGCGCCTTCACCGTGGCCTCGCTCAGGCGCAGCTCGCGGCCGATCTCCGCGTCGGACAGGCCGCGGGCAGCGCCCTGATCACGTCCTCCTCCCGGCCGGTCAGCGCGGCGAGCCGCCTGCGGGCGATCTCGGCCCGGGAGGGGGTCCGGCGTGCGTAGGAGGCGATGAGGTGCTTGGTGACCGAGGGCGCGAGCATCGCCTGACCGGCCGCCACCGTGCGCACGGCGGCGGCCAGCTCGCGCGGCGGGGTGTCCTTCAGCAGGAACCCGACGGCGCCGAGGCGCAGCGCCTCGTGCACGTACTCGTCCAGATCGAACGTGGTCAGCATGATCAGCTTGGGCGGGTTCGGGGGGCGGCCCTTGCCGCCGTTCGCGCCTGACGTTCGGGGAGCCTCGTTGCGGACCTCCACGCGCAGCTCGTCCTCGCCGTAGCGGATCAGCACGTCGGCGCCGGCCCCGGCCGCGTGCTTGTGCACGTTGGTGAGCGCCTCCTGGATCACCCGGTACGCGGCGCGCTCGACCGTCTCGTGCACCGGCCTCGGCTCGCCCTCCTCGCGCCTGGTGACCGCGATGCCGAGGGCCCTGGACTGGTCGAGCAGCCGGTCGAGGTCGCCGAGCGTGGGCTGGGGCCGCAGGGCGTCGGCGTTCGTGGACTACGCGGTGCTCAGGAAGCCCCTGGGTCTTCCCGCACAACCGCTCGACGGCGCCCGGGCATGGGAGATCACCCGGGCGCACCTGACGGCGTTCGTGGACCGGCACCTGCTGGGCAGGCGTACCCCGGTCGAGGACTATCCGGAGGTCACCGACCACTCCCGTACGAAGCCGCAGAAGAGCCGGTGACGCCGTACCCGGGTCAGAAGGCGCTGATGGTGGCTGGAGCGCGCTCGGCGCGGCTCAGCGCGCGGATGACGGCCGTGGGGCCGTGGCGGTGGACGGCCAGCCTGGCCAGCAGCTCGACCACCGGGTCGATCACCGACGACGGCAGCGCGGGCGTGTCCACGCCGACGCTCGCGGCCAGGTCGTCGCAGTGGACGACCAGCTCCACGAGCCGGGTCAGCAGAAAATCGTCGAGCTTCAGCGACCAGCCGGCCGGGGTGATCACGACCCGGTCGGCCGGCTCGGAGGCCAGCGCGGCGCGCTGCATGTCGAGCAGCGCCTGGCTCCGTTCGAGCAGCAGGGCGGGCCCGGCGGCGGCCGCGGCCTCGCCGCCCCTGCGGATGCTCAGGTTGCTCTCGTGATCGAGCCCCGCCTGGACCCACGGCGAACGCATGTAGTGCTCGAGGAGCGAGATCGGCTCTTGGACGGGGCCGTTCGGTGACAGCGCCTCGCCGACCCTGACGAGCTGGTGCGCGAGGTGTCCTGCGAGCCCCGCGACGCTGAACTCCACCAGCGCGCTCGGCTTGTCCCATGACGCCGCCACGGCCGGGTGGCCGAGGAGCCTCACCGCCGACTCCGCCGCCAGCAGGTAGGACTGCCTGGTCTCGCCCATAGGTCGCTCTCTCCCGGATTCAGGTGGTTGCAGCGTTGACACACACCACTAACAACCGCCCGTCACGTTGCCATCCCGCCCGATGACATCCCCGGGTCAGGCCAGTGCGCGGCCGATGGCCGACCTGACGAACGCGCGGGCCAGCCGGCCTCTCCTGTACCGGCTGAGCACCGGCCGCTCGGTGCCGTAGCGGCGGGCGCGGATGTCGGCGATCAGCACGCCGGGCGCACCCATCTCGTGCAGCACCTCAAGGGCCTCTCGCTTGGTGATGAGCCGGCCGTCCCGCAGGGTGACCGTGGCCCGGGCGACCGTCACCATGCCGAGGTCCACCCATACGTCCTGCAGCCAGCGCCGCCGCCCCTGCGCCCTGACGAGCCAGAAGTCGCGCAGGTCGGAGCGGATGAAACGGGCCAGCTCCTCGTCCGACACCGGCGGCAGCACCTCGGCCGGCGGCGGGCCGTACAGGACCTTGCCGCCCTCGTGCAGCTCGCGCCGCGTCACCGCCGTCACCGGGCGGCGGAAGATGCGCTGGTGCGCCCACGTGATGTGCTCGGCGCTGAGGTCGTCGAGCTCCTGCCTGGCCATGTACGAGCAGTGCAGCCGCTCCGCAAGCGGCAGGCGTAACCGCCGATGCACCGCCTTGATCCGCCGCCAGTGATCCATGGTCGGGGTGGCGTCGAGGACCGCGACCAGGTCGAGGTCGCTGTGTCCCGGCTGGTAGTCGCCGGCCGCGAGCGAGCCGTGGGCCCAGAGCGCGACCAGGGGAACGGCCGGCTCGACACCCTCGAGAAAAACCTTTAGCAGGCGTTCCGTCGCTGCGTCCATGATGGCAACTATGATCGATACCCGGCTGTCTGGAAAGGTCGCGCTGATCACCGGCGCCAATCACGGCATCGGGGCGGCGATCGCCCGCGCGCTGGCGGCGGAGGGCGTCGCGGTCTTCCTGACGTACAAACGGCTGCCGCCGCTCAACGATCCGGTCTACCCCGCGGCCTACGACCAGGCACGCGCCGGCGACGCCTCCGGCGTGGTGGCCCGCATCCGTGAGGCGGGCGGCACGGCCGAGGCGCTGGAGGCCGACCTCGCCGACCCCGAGACGCCCAAGAGGCTGTTCGACGCGGCCGAGAAGGCGTTCGGCCCGGTGGAGATCCTGGTCAACAACGCCAGCGGCTGGCTCAGCGACACCTTCGCCGCCGCCGAGCGCGACTCCTTCGGCCGCTCGCTGCGCCGCGTGGACGCCGAGACCTACGAGCGGCTGTTCGCCATCGACGTACGCGCGCCCGCGCTGCTGATCTCGGAGTTCTCCCGCCGCCACCTGGAGCGCGGCGCGACCTGGGGCCGCATCATCGGCCTCACCTCGGGCGGCCCCGACGGCTTCCCCACCGAGGTCAGCTACGGCGCGGCGAAGGCCGCCCAGGAGAACTACACCATGTCGGCCGCGCGCGAGCTGGGCCGCCACGGCATCACGGCCAACATGGTCCACCCGCCCGTCACCGACACCGGCTGGATCAATGAGAAGGTCGCGATCGCCCAGGCCGCCAACGGCGTGCTGCCCGAGGTGGCGCAGCCGGACGACGTGGCCGAGGTGATCACGTTCCTGGCCTCGCACCAGGGGCGCAGAGTGACGGGGCAGGTCATCAAGATGTACTGAACGGCGCGCCGGTCCGCTCACCGCTCGTAGAGGTGGACTTCAGCGGCGTGCGGCGGCTTCCTGCGGCGTGCGGTGGCTTTCTGCGGCGTGCGGTGGCGTGCGGTGGCGTGCGGTGCTTGCGCATGGCGCCCTTCGCGACGTCGCCCCCGTGCATCGCCGCGGCCCGCGCTGCGACGCATGGGGCGGGCGCGCGGCCGAGAGAAGCTCTACCGGGCCGCCGAGCTCGCGCTGCGACGCATGGGCGGGCATTCATGCTTCGACGGCCATCGAGATGTCTGAAGCCTAGATTCCGGTCCGGGGCCGTTCCCGGGCTCCACCGGGCCGGGGTCGGTGCGTGCGCCCTGCCCGGTGCAACGCACTGAGCCGGAGGCTGTGGATGTCCGATGAGATTCCGATGACCGATGATCGCGAACCGGCGCTGGTCGTCACGTCGATGATCGACCACGTACTCGACCTGGCGGCGACCTGGACACTGTGGGACGGTCGCCCGGTGCGCGTCGATGAGCGGGTCTACACCCCGCACAAGGCGATCCGCCGGGTCACCGACCACCTCATCGATCACCTCGCTGAGGTGGAGGCACGGCTGGCCGGCAACCCCACGATCCTTGATCACTGGCATGCGTCGGCCAGCACGACTCCTGCTGATCTGGCGCCTTTCACCGACGAAGACCTGAACGAGGCCAGGTGCCGGCTCACCCGGCTCGGCCGGATCTGGGCCGACCGGCTGACCGCGCTCACTCCGGACCAGCTCGACCGCTCGCCCGGTGAGGGCTGGACGTTCCGGCAGATCGCGTTCCACGTGGCCGGCTCGGCCTACTACGCCGACTCCGTCGGAGACCTGTCGAAGGCCGGAGCCGACCGCTGACCTGTCATCGCCTCGCACCAGGGGCGCAGGGTGGCGGGGCAGGTCATCAGGATGTGCCGAAGAGTGCGCTGACCGACTCGCCGTCGTGGATGCGGCGCATGGCTTCGGCCAGTGCGGGTGCGATCGACAGGACGGTCAGCTTGTCGCCGGCCTTGGCGGGCGGGGGCACGGTGTTGGTGCAGACGATCTCCTCGACCTCGGGCAGCGCGCTGAGCCGCTCGATCGCGCCGTCGGCGAACAGGCCGTGGGTGCAGGCCACGCGTACGGATCTGACCTTCTGCTCGCGCAGCCGGTCGAGCAGCTCGATGACCGTGCTGCCCTTGGCGATCTCGTCGTCGAGAATGATCACGTCTTTGCCGGCCACGTCGCCGATCACCGAGCTGATCACCACGCGGTCGTCGGGGAAGCGCTGCTTGGCGCCCATGGCGACGCCGGTGCCGAGCAGACGCGCGAACTGCGCGGCCTCCTTGGCGTTGCCCAGGTCGGGGGAGACGACGACGGTGTCGGACAGGTCGTAGCGGCGGAAGTGCGCGGCCAGCTCGCGCAGCGCGTGAAGGTGGTCGACGGGCACGCTGAAGAAACCGTGCACCTGCGGCGAGTGCAGGGTCATCGCGAGCACCCTGCTCGCGCCCGCGGCCACCATCAGGTCCGCGACCAGGCGGGCGCCGATCGAGATGCGCGGCGCATCCTTCTTGTCACTGCGTGCGTACGCATAGTGAGGGAGCACCACGGTCGTCCGCGCGGCGGAGGCGCCACGGGCGGCGTCGAGCATGAGCAGCAGCTCCACGAGGTGCTCCTGCACCGGTGGGACGAGCGGCTGGATGAGGAACACGTCGCGCTCGCGGCAGTTGGCCTGGAGCTGGACTTCGAGGACGTCGTTGGCGAAGCGGTTGATCCGGACCGGGTGGAGCGGAGTGCCCAGGTGGGCGCATATCTCCTCGGCCAACTCGGGGTGAGCACTGCCACTGAAGACCGTGATGTCTCGCACGTTTCACAGATCGTAGCCACCGGCTGTGACATTCCCCGGCACCGCCCCCGCGCGGGGCGAGCCGTCGGCCCCGGTCAGGCGCTCCACACCTCGGCGTCGGCCAGGAACGCGGTGGCCGAGTCGGCGGCGACCGGCGTGCCGCCGATGGTCACGGTGCCGGTCTCGCACGGCATGAACACGTTGGTGAGCAGATGGGGACGGCCGCCGAGGTCGAACTCCGGCACGCGTACGGCCCGCCGCTCGCGGGGCGGCCCGGGGATCTCGACCGTCACGTCGGCGGCCGTGGCCCGCAGCCCCTTGTCCAGGTCGAGCTCCATGTCGACGGGCGCCTCGGTGAGCTCGGGCGCTGGCCAGGCCAGGCCGCGCACCTCGGGGAAGTGCCGGGTGAAGTCGCCCGCCAGCCACGCACCCAGCTCAAGGTCCTCCGCGACGACCCTGGTCGTGCCGCGGTGCCACAGCACCAGGGCGTTCCCCTTGCCGCGCTCTGACCAGTCGACCCGCCACACGGATGCGAAGGCGACCCGCTCGCCGCCGAGGGACAGGGTGAGGCCGGGGTTGGCCCCGATCAGCCGGACGACCATGCCGATCACCCTATCCGCCCCGCGTCGAGCGCGCGCACGGGTCAGCGCCGCAGCAGTTGAGGGGTGAGGGCGTTGGGCGCAGGCATGGGTCGGCGTAGCAGTTGGGGGGTGGGGTGTCGGGTGCAGGCGTGGGTCGGCGCAGTAGTGGGGGTGAGGGTGCCGAGCCACGCACGGGTCAGCGCAGCAGTTCGGGAGTGAGGGCGTCGAGGGAGGGGAGGACGCGCCAGGCGAGGGCGAGCGCGTCTGGGGCGGGCGGGTAGCGGGGGTGCGGGACGGCGATCACGTGCATGCCGGCCGCGTACGCCGAGCGCAGCCCGTTGCTGGAGTCCTCGACCGCCACGCAGCCACGCGGGTCGGCGCCCAGCCGCCGCGCCGCCTCCAGGTAGCCGTCGGGGGCGGGCTTGCCCCGCTCGACCTCCTCCGTGGAGACGGTGGCCGCGAAGCACTCCTTCAGCCCGGCAGTGTCGAGCACGACGTCGATCAGCCGCCGCGGCGACGAGCTGGCCAGGCCCAGCGTGACCGTCTCCGACAGGCGGCGGACGGTCTCGACGGCCTTCGGCATGAGCGGCACGCCGTCGCGGTAGCGGGCGGCCATCTCGTCGATCACGCCGCGCGCGATCTCGTCGGGGGTCTGCTGGACGCCCAGCTCGTGCAGGTAGGCCGCCCACTCGCCGGTGCTCATGCCCATGAGCCTGGTCTGCGTGTCGGACTGCCAGGTGCCGCCGTGGCCTGCGACGTACGCCCGCCGCACCTCCTCCCACACCGGCTCGGAGTCCACCAGCACACCGTCGAGATCGAAAACACAGGCTTCCACGCGAACCAGCCAATCACATCCCGGCTTGCCGGAGGTTCATCCTCTTTAGTCCATCTATTGAGCTATATGTCTGATTCATTGGGCATTCGGCTTTCCATGGCAGACCTTCCATTTCACGACCGTGGTGACTTCGAGGATGCCGACCGGGGCTTCATCGCCGCACTCACCCCCGGCGTCATCAAATCCGTGGACGGCGACGTCGTGTGGGACAACGACTCCTACGGTTTCCTCCAGGGAGACTGCCCGAGCACCGCCCATCCCGGCCTGTGGCGGCAGGGCGAACTCTGCTCCCGCCAGGGCCTGTACGAGGTCACAGAAGGCATCTACCAGGTACGCGGTCTCGACCTGTCGAACATGACGCTGGCCGAGGGCGAGCGCGGCGTCGTCGTCATCGACCCGTTGCTGTCCACCGAGTGCGCCGCCGCCGCGCTCAAGCTGTACCGCGCCCACCGGGGCGATCGCCCGGTCACCGGCGTCGTCTACACCCACGCCCACGTGGACCACTTCGGCGGCGTGCGCGGGGTCACGAGCGGCGGCGTGCCGATCCTCGCCCCGGCGGGGTTCATGGAGCACGCGGTCACCGAGAACGTCTACGCGGGCCCCGCCATGGCCCGCCGCGCCGTCTACATGTACGGCCCCGCCCTGCCCCGCTCCCCGGAGGGTCAGATCGGCTCCGGCCTCGGCATGACGGTCTCGACCGGCACGATGTCGCTCATCCCGCCGACGCTGGAGATCACGCGTACCGGCCAGGAGGAGGTCGTGGACGGCGTACGAATGGTCTTCCAGCTCACGCCGGGCGCCGAGGCCCCCGCCGAGATGAACGTGCACTTCCCCGGCCACCGCGCGCTGTGCCTGGCCGAGAACTCCACCCACAACCAGCACAACATCCTGCCGCTGCGCGGCGCGATCGTCCGCGACGCGCGCGCCTGGGCCCGCTACCTCACCGAGGCCATCGCGCTCTTCCTCGACGACACCGACGTGGCCTTCGCCTCGCACCACTGGCCGACCTGGGGCCGCGAGCGCATCGAGCGCTTCCTCGCCCAGCAGCGCGACATGTACGCCTACCTGCACGACCAGACCCTGCGCCTGATGAACAAGGGCCTGACGGCGGCCGAGATCGCCGAGGTCATGCAGCTGCCGCCCGAGCTGGAGCAGTCCTGGCACACGCACGGCTTCTACGGCAGCGTCAGCCACAACGTCAAAGCCGTCTACCAGCGCTATCTCGGCTGGTTCGACGGTAACCCGGCCCACCTGTGGGAGCACCCGCCGAAGGAGAGCGCGATCCGGTACGTCGAGTGCCTGGGCGGCGGCGCGGCCGTGGTCGCCTTCGCCCGCCGCTACATCGACGAGAACGACCTGCGCTTCGCCGCCCAGCTCCTCAACCACGCGGTCTTCGCCGACGAGGGCAACAAGGAGGCCCGCGACCTGCTCGCCGAGGTCTACACGCGGCTCGGCCACGGCGCGGAGAACGCCACCTGGCGCAACTGCTACCTCATGGGCGCGCTGGAGCTGGCCGACGGCATCGTCCCCGCCGGGCCGGACCGGCCGTCGCCCGACTTCTTCGCCGCGCTCACCTTGGAGCAGATCTTCGACTCGATCGCCATCAGGGTGGACGGTCCGCGCGCGTGGAACGAGCGGCTGACCATCGACTGGCACCTGACCGACCTGGGGCTGCGGCACCGTACGACGCTGTCGAACGGCGTGCTCGTCCAGCAGCCCGACCCGCGCGACGACGACGCGGCCGACCTGACCCTGCGGCTGACCCGCGCCCAGCTCATCGGCCTGCTGTCGGGCAAGGGCGTGGAGGGCGTCGAGCGTGAGGGCGACATCAACGCGCTGCGCCGGCTGGTCGCCGTGCTCGACCATCCGGTGCCGGACTTCGCCATCGTGACGGCCTGACGTTGCGGCCGGTCCCGCCATCGGCCTAACGCCCGTTCGGCCCAGCCATCGGCCTAACGCTCGCCGAGCCCGGCCTCGCGCTCGCTCAGCTCGGCGCGGAGCGCCTTGCAGGCGAGCGCGAGCAGCGTCACAAAGGCCGCCGCCACCCACGGCCCGACCAGCAGTGGCAGCGTCAGCTCGCCGGCGTGCCAGGCGGCGGCCAGGATCGCCGCGGAGGTCAGCACCGACACGCCGAACATGGCCGCCCACAGCGGCAGCGCGTGCAGGTACGCGAACAGCAGCGGAAACGCCAGCCACACGAACGCGGGCGCCGCCCAGGCGAGCACCGCCCACCCCGCGGTCACCAGCCCCAGCCACGCCGCCCTGCCGGGGCCGGGGGCCGCGGGCGCGACGGCGTACAGCAGGCCGAGCAGCACCCCTCCGGACGCGACCGCCGGCCGGTCCTCCTGCCAGGTGCCGGCCACGGCGACCGCCAGCACGCCGAGCCCCGTCGCGTGCACCGCCCAGCTCAGCAGACGGTACGGAATGTCAACATTCACGCACTCAGCGTAACTCCTGGCTCAGTTCCGTACGTGAGTGCGCAGACGAGGCACCGAGGAGAGCGCGAAGTACAGGATCCCGGCCAGCACCAGCGCGATCACGACCCCGATGTTCGCCGAGCCGAACGTGCCGCCCTCCAGCTCGTCGCTCATGAGGAACCCGACGACGTTCGCGATGTACGGGTCTGCCGAGGTGATCAGCCCGATCCCCACGAAGGACGCGACGATCAGCGACAGCAGCCCCGCCCGGTTGAGCGCGGGCGCGCCGGCCCGCAGCAGCCGCTCGTCGTACGAACGGCCGCCGCCGCGCAGCCGCCACATGTCGACCAGGAAGATCGCCGCCCACGAGGCCATCACGACGCCCACGATGGCGAGGAACGCCTGGAAGGTGGCCAGGAAGCTGGTGGAGACGAACAGCAGGTAGTAGCCGCCGAGCACCATGAGCAGCCCGTCGATGAGCACCGCCCAGTGCCGCCTGATGGGCACGCCGAGCGCCAGCATCGACAGCCCGGACGAGTAGATGTCCATGATCGCGCCGGCCAGGAAGCCGCCGATCGCGGTCAGCAGGTACGGCAGCAGGAACCAGGTCGGCAGCGCCGCCGCGAGCGCCGCCACCGGGTTGGCCCCCGCCTCCTCGGCCAGCTTCGGGTCTCCGCCGGCCAGTAGCACGCCGAACACCAGCAGCACCATCGGCGGCAGCGCGCCGCCGAGCGTCGTCCACAGGGTCACCGCGCGCGCGGACGAGGTGGCGGGCAGGTAGCGGGAGTAGTCGGCGCCGCAGTTGACCCAGCCGAGGCCGAGCAGCGTCATGGCGAAGATGACGCCGCCGGCCCAGCCGCCTGGGCCCGCCGTGGTCTCCAGCGAGACGCCGAGGTTGGGGGCCATGAGCACCATGTAGACGACGGTGAGCACGACGAACACGTACGTGAGGTGGCGTTGCACCACCATGATCATCGCGTGGCCGTACACGCCGACCGCGATCACCGCGAGGGCGGCGACGGCGAAGCAGGCGGCGGTGGTGGTCGTGGTGGAGACGCCGGGCGCGAGGCGGCCGATGATCTCCGCGCCGCTCTGCGCGGAGAGCGTGACCAGCACGATCTCCCAGCCGACGTTCGAGATGTAGGAGAACAGGGTGGGCAGCTTGTTGCCGTGGTAGCCGAACGGCGCCCGCCCGAGCGTCATCGTCGGCACGCCGGAGCGCGCCCCGCCCACCGCGACCAGCCCGACCAGCAGGAACGACAGCACGTACCCCACCGCGCCGGTAATGATCGCGGGCACCACGCCGAGCTGCAGCCCCACGATGTAGACGCCGAACGCCACTCCGAACAGCGACAGGTTCGAGCCCGCCCAGGGCCAGAACAGGTCGCGCGGCCGGCCGCGCCGCTCGTTCTCGGGAACGGCGTTGATGCCGTTCTGCTCGACCGCCATCGTGCTCATGATCGGACGGTACTCGTCGGGAGGTGGTATGGGCAAAGATAAATCCTGTTGAGCGATATCTCCCATTCTTCGGGGAATCATTCAGCTCGGTCCGGCGGAGGGGGTGATCGGCGCGTTCGGCTCCGACGTGCGACGGCGCGCCCTTGCCGTATGCCTGACCTCCGCGTTCATGACGGGGCTCGACGTGAGCATCGTCAACGTGGCGCTGCCGTCGATTCGCCAGGCCCTGCACGCCGGTGACGACGCGCTGCAGTGGACGGTCTCCGGCTACGCGCTCACCTTCGGCCTGCTCCTCATCCCGGCGGGACGGCTCGGCGACGCGAAGAGCCGCCGCACGGTCTTCCTGTGGGGCGTCGCGCTGTTCACGATCTCCAGCGCGTGCTGCGGGCTCGCCTGGCAGATGCCCGTGCTCATCGTGGCGAGGCTCGTCCAGGGCCTCGCGGCCGGTCTGCTGAACCCGCAGGTGTCCGGGCTGATCCAGCAGATGTTCCAGGGCGCGGGACGGGGCCGGGCCTTCGGCGCGCTCGGGGCCACCATCGGCGTCTCCACGGCCGCGGGACCGCTCATCGGCGGCGCGCTGGTGACGGCCTTCGGGCCCGAGCTGGGCTGGCGGTGGGTGTTCCTGGTCAACGTGCCGATCGGGATCGCGCTACTGCCGCTGGCCTGGCGGGTGCTGCCGCGCCCCGAGGTCGTCCGTCGCCGGCGCGAGAGCATGGACCCGGTCGGCGTGCTGCTGCTCGGGCTCGGCGTCGCGGGGCTGCTGGTGCCCGCCATCCAGCGGCACCGGTGGGAGGGGCCCACCACGTGGCTGCTCGTCGTTACCGCGCTGGCCCTGCTCGCCGCGTTCGTGGCCTGGGAACGCCGCTACCCCCGCGAGCCGCTGGTGGACCTGTCGCTCTTCCGCAAGCGGTCGTACCGGCTGGGCACGGCCATCGCGCTGTTCTACTTCGCCGGGTTCACCGGCATCTTCTTCATCTTCACCCTCTACCTCCAGGCGGGACACGGTTACAGCCCGCTGCTGGCCGGCCTTGCGATCACGCCGTTCGCGCTGGGCTCGGCATCGGCCGCCGTGCTCGGCGGTTACCTCGTCTCCCACAAGGGACGGCGGGTGGTGGCCGTCGGGCTGTGCATGGTGCTCGCCGGGCTGCTCGCCACGATGGTCGCCGTCACGCTCGTCCCCGGGCGGCACACCGGCCTCGCGACCGCGCTGCCGCTGCTGCTCGCCGGCCTGGGCAGCGGCCTGACCATCTCACCCAACCAGGCCATCACGCTCTCGGAGGTGCCGGTGGCGGGCGGCGGCAGCGCCGCGGGAGTGCTGCAGACCGGGCAGCGGCTCGGCTCGGCCATCGGCATCGCGGCGGCGGGCTCCACCTTCTTCGGCTCGCTCGGCGACGGCTGGGCCATCGCGTTCCGCCACGGCCTGATCGTCGTGGCGTCGTCGGTCGGCATCGCGCTGCTCGCCGCGCTGCTCGACCTGATCGGCACCCACCGCGCTCACTGACGGTATTCGTCGGCGCTGCCCGGATCTCCTCATCCACGCAGATGAGACGCCAGGTTAGGGCTAACGTCAACGGAGGGTAAAGTCACTGACAGTGAACGTGGAGGGGTGGGATGGGATGGCGGTTCGGCTGGTGCCGCTGGTTCCGCGCTCGATCCGGATGGGCGCGTTCTCGGTGCGGCTGCTGCCGCGCTCGATCAGGGCGCGGCTGACCACGGTGGCGACGCTGGTCGCGGCCGCCGTCTTCGCCGCAGGGGCCATGCTGACGCTCGCCGCCGTTCCCGGCTCGCCTGCCGACGAGCGCCGGGCGCTGCTGTGGGCGGCCCTGGCCCTGCCGCTCGTGCTGCCCGCCGCCGGGTGGGTCACCTGGAGCGCCGCCAGGTCCGCGCTGCGCCCGATCGAACGCATCCGCGCCGAGCTGGCCGAGATCACCGGGCAGGACCTGAGCCGGCGGGTGACCGTACCGGACGGTCTTGATGAGATCGCCGGGCTGGCGATCACCACCAACCGCACGCTCGACCGGCTCGAACGCTCGGCCGAGACCCAGCGCCGCTTCGTCGCCGACGCCTCCCACGAGCTGCGCAGCCCCATCTCCGCGCTGCGCGCGCACCTGGAGGTGGCCTGCAGCTACCCCGCCGAGACCGACTGGGCGGTCACCTCCGCCCGTGCCCTGGCCGCCGCCGACCGGCTGACCTGCATCATCGACGAGCTGCTCATGCTGGCCAAGCTCGACGCGGGCGCGGTCACGCGGCGGTGCGTGGTGGACATGTGCGGGCTCGCCGAGGAGCAGGTACGCCGCCGCGAGGGCGCCAGGGTGCCCGTGCACCTGCGGCTCGACGGCCCCGCCCCGGTGTTCGGCTCGCCGGTGCAGCTCGACCGCCTGCTGACCAACCTGCTCGACAACGCCACCAGGCACGCCGCCACCCGCATCGACCTGACCGTGGCCGTACGCGGGAACGAGGTGGTGGTGACCGTGACCGACGACGGCGACGGCATCCCGCCGCAGGACAGGGAGCGGGTCTTCGAGCGGTTCACCCGGCTGGAGAGCGCGCGGGCCAAGGACAGCGGCGGCAGCGGGCTCGGCCTGCCGCTGTCCAGGGAGATCGCCGTGGCGCACGGCGGCTCGCTGACCGCCGCCGACCACCGTCCAGGGGCGCGGCTCGTCGCCGTCCTGCCCCTGCACGCGGGCCCGCCCCGCGAGGCGGGCCCGCGCTGAGGTGAGGCGGGCCCGCGCCGATTTGCGGACGGGCCCGTGCTGAGCGCCGCTAGGGCACCACCGTGATGCGGTCGGTGGCCGGAGGCGCGATCGGGTTGTTCTGGCCGAGGTAGTCGACGAAGGCGTCGATGTCCAGCGGCCCGCTCCACAGGTCCGTGCCCTCGGTGAAGCCGAGGAACGCGTCGCCGCCGCCCACGAGGAAGTTGTTCGCGGCGACCCGGATCGTCTGCGTGTCCGTCACCGGCTGGCCGTCGATCTTCATGTCCGACACCTTCGAGCCCCACGGGGCGCTCTGGCTGTAGGTGTAGGTGAAGTTCGACGACGGCTGCAGGATCTTGGTGAACGCCTGGTTGTTGGGCCCGCCGGTGAACTGCTGCTCAAGGATCGTCTTGAGCTGGGCGCCGGTCAGCGTGACGACCTGCATGAGGTTGTTGAACGGCTGCACGGTGAACGCCTCGCCGTACGTCACCACACCGTCGCCCTCGCCGGCCTCCGAGCTCGCGTACGACAGCGGCGCCCGCACACCGCCCGGATTCATCAGCGCGATCTGCGCGTTGCCGCCCTCCTTGGTGGCGGCGAGCTGGGCGTCGGCGATGAGGTTGCCGAGCGGCGTCTCACCGGACGGCGCGGCGGTGTTCGGGATGTCGGCGCTGATCGTGCCGACCGCGCGGTTCGCGACCGGGGCCACGCGGTCCTTCCACGTCTGCACGAACGCCGAGATCTCCGGGTCCGGCGTCACCGTACGCGTCACCACGTGGTTGTCGGCCACGACGGAGGCGCGGTCGATGTCGCGCGTCCGCACGTCCACCTTCATGTCCACCTGCGTGATGACCCGCCCGAACGAGCCGCCCTGCGAGAAGAGCCGGTCCCTGCCCGCCGGGTCCTTCACCTTGCACACGTACGCCTGGTGGGAGTGGCCGCTCAGCACGATGTCGATCTCGGGGTCCACCTGGGTGGCGATGCGGTTGCCCGCGCCGGGGACCGCGCTGCACGCGTCCGGCGACTGGTCCGCCTCCACCTGGTCGCCCTCGTGCACCAGCACGACCTGGGCCTTCACGCCGACCAGTTTGAGCAGCTTGGAGGCGACGTTCGCGGCCTTGACCTCGTCCACGAACTTGAGGTCCTTGATGCCCTCGGTGGTGACGATGTTCGGGGTGGTCTGCGTGACGAGGCCGATGAAGCCGATCGGCACGCCGTTCATGATCTTGATGCTGACCGGCGGCAGCGCGGGCACGCCCCAGTCGGACAGCAGCTTCTTGATCTTGGGGCTGTTCCCGCCGCCGAGCGCGGCCAGCGCGTCGGTCTTCTCGTTCCGGTTCTTGAACAGCACGTTCGCGCCGACGTAGTCGTACGAGGCGCCCTTCCACTTGCCCGCGGGCGAGCAGCCGTCCACCGGGTGGCAGCCGCCCTTCATGATGCGGCGCAGCTCCTGGTAGCCCTCGTCGAACTCGTGGTTGCCGACCGCGGCCACCTTGAGCCCGAGTTTGCCCATGAACTCGACCGACGGCTCGTCGTGGTAAGCCGCCGAGATCAGCGGCGTCGCCCCGATGAGGTCGCCCTGGGCGACGGCGATCGTGTTCTTGTCGCGCAGGGCCTTCATGTGGGTGGCGATGTAGGCCGCGCCGCCGGCCTCGACCGTGTTGCCCTGCTCGTCCACCATGCGCCCTGAGGAGCCGGACGGGGGTTCGAGGTTGCCGTGGAAGTCGTTCAGCGCCAGGAGGCGGACGGGGACCGTCCTGGGCGCCTTGCCGGCGTTCGCCGGGATCGCGGCGGTGAGCACCGCGCCCGAGGCGAGCGCTCCGGCGAGTGCCAGCCGGAGGAGAGAACCAGACGTCATGGCCCAAGACGTTACGGCGGTTGGCTATGCGACCAATGTCGCAAAGGTAACGATTTGCCGGGGTGGCGGATGGCGTTATTTGCCAGTCGGACGCCTAGAGTTCGTTCTGTGAACGTGCGCGTGGAAAACCGGCAACGGCTCTCTGACCAGGAAATCACCGACGTGCTCGGCGTAGTGGAGGCGGCGGCGGAGGCCGACGGCGTCCGCCCGCTCAACGAGCAGGCCATGCTCCAGCTCCGCTACGGCGGCGAACCCGGGGCCAGTCTCCTCCTGCTCTACGCCGGCGACGAGCTCGCCGGATACGCCCACGTCGATCCCGGCGACGAGGGCCCGAGCGCCGAGCTGGTCGTCCACCCCGCACACCGCCGCGAGGGCCACGGCGCCCGGCTGCTGCGCGCCGTCATCGACGCGGCCGGCGGCCGGCCCCGCCTGTGGGCGCACGGCGACCATGCCGGGGTGGCCGCGCTCGCCGCCCGCTTCGGGCTCGAACGCGTCCGCTCGCTCTGGCAGATGCGCCGCCCCCTGGCCGAGCCGCTGCCCGCCGTCCGGCTGCCCGAAGGGGTGAGCCTGCGTACGTTCGTCCCCGGGCAGGACGAGGAGGCGTGGCTCAAGGTCAACGCCGCCGCCTTCGCCCACCACCCCGAGCAGGGCGCGTGGACGATGGACGACCTGCTGCGGCGCGAGCAGGAGCCCTGGTTCGACCCTTCCGGCTTCTTCCTCGCCGTACGGGGTGACCGCGTCGTCGGCTTCCACTGGACGAAGGTGCACGGCGCCTCCGACGAGGCGCTGGGGGAGGTCTACGTCGTCGGCGTCGACCCCTCACAGCAGGGCACCGGTCTCGGCAAGGCGCTCACCCTCGCCGGGCTCGACCACCTGCGCTCGCGCGGCATCGGCCAGGCGATGCTGTACGTGGACGAGGCCAACACGGCGGCTGTCCGGCTGTATCAGGGGCTGGGATTCACCCGGTACGACGTGGACGTGATGTACGCGCCCCCGCAGTGACGTACGGGGGCGCTGCGGGGGATCAGCCTTCCACGACGGCGTGGAGGACGAGGTAGGACAGGGACGCCACGATGGCCGCGGCCGGGATGGTGAGGACCCACGCGGTCACGATGTTGCCCGCGACGCCCCACCGCACGGCGCTGAGCCGCTTGGTGGCGCCCACGCCCATGATCGCCGTAGTGATGGTGTGGGTGGTGGAGATGGGCGCGCCGAACCCGATGGCGGCCCCGTACAGGACGGTCGCCGCCGCCGACTCCGCCGCGAACCCCTGCGGCGGGTCCAGCGCGATGATGCGCCGTCCCAGCGTCCGCATGATGCGCCAGCCGCCCGCGTACGTGCCCAGCGAGATCGCCCCCGCGGCGGCGAGGATGACCCACTGCGGGATCGGATCCGTCGGCTGGGCGAACCCGCCGACCGTGAGCGCCAGGAAGATGACGCCCATGGTCTTCTGCGCGTCCTGCAGGCCGTGGCCCAGCGCCATCGCCGCGGCCGAGACGGTCTGCGCGTACCGGAAGCCCCGGTTGGTCTTCCCGGGCTGGCTGTTGCGGAAGATCCAGTAGATTGCGATCATGATCGCGGCGGCCAGGGTGAACCCGATCACCGGCGACAGCACCATCGGGATGACGACCTTCTCGACGACGCCGTCCCAGTGCACGACGCTGCTGGAGGCCAGCGCCGAGCCCACCAAACCGCCGATGAGGGCGTGACTGGAGGAGGACGGCAGGCCGAAATACCAGGTGATGAGGTTCCAGACGATCGCGCCTATCAGCGCGGCCGTCACGATGACCAGGCCGTGTGAGCCGTCGGGCGCGTCGATGATGCCCTTGCCGACGGTCTGGGCCACCTGAGTGCCGAGGTGGGCGCCGATGAAGTTCATCGCCGCCGCCATGAACAGCGCGGCCCTGGGGGTCAGGGCCCGGGTCGAGACGGAGGTCGCGATCGCGTTAGCCGCGTCGTGGAAGCCGTTGGTGTAGTCGAAGGCCAACGCGATGACGACCACGCCGATGACGAGGCCAAGCGTAAGGTCCACTGCCGGGCCTAGCTTTCCTTGACCGCGATCGACTCGACGGTGTTGGCCACGTGCTCGAAGGCGTCGGCGGCCTCCTCCAAGGCGTCGACGACCTCCTTCATCTTCATCACGGTCAGGGCGTCGTACTCGCCGCTGAACAGCTTGGCCAGCAACCTCCGGTAGACCTGGTCACCCTGGTTCTCCAGGCGGTTGACCTCGATCCAGTACTCGTTGAGGTTCTTCATCGAGCGCAGGCGCGGCATGGCCTCCGCCGTCAGCTCGGCCGCCCGCTCCAGCACCTCGACCTGGCGTACGACGTCCTTGGGGAGGTGGTCGAGCTGGTACAGCACGATGAGGTCGGAGGCCGCTTCCATGGCGTCCATCACGTCGTCGAGGTTCGAGGCCAGCCGGTAGATGTCCTCGCGGTCGAACGGAGTGATGAAGCTCTCGTTGAGCCGGTTCATGATCGCGTGGGTGCGTTCGTCACCGGCGTGCTCGCAGGCGCGCATCTTCTCGGCCAGGGCCTCCCTGTCCGAGCCATCGCTGATGATCTCCACCAGCAGACGGGATGCCGTGACCAGGTTGTTCGCCGAGTCGGCGAACAGGTCGTAGTAGCTGTCCTCACGTGGCGTGAGACGCAGGCGCACGTCGTTCTCCAGATGTGCGGGGATGGTCCGTGGAAGAGTATGGCTTACCAGGCGAAATGCGAACTTCATGTCCCCTTCGCCTAATGGCTACCCGCTGTTCGTATGCCGACACCGGCGAAGCCGCTGGTTGTGGGGGCATTCGTGCAGCTCGGACCGGCGTGGCAACCGCTCAGAACGCCTTCATGATGGCCGCTCGACCCGTCCCGTTCACCTACCTGTTCCTTAGATGTTCATCTGTTGTTCACCTAAGTTCAGATCTTGGTGCGGTGAAAGTTCTGGAATGACCGTGATGGGGTCGGGCCCCGCTGGCCCTGGTAGCGGGATCCGTACTTGCTCGATCCGTACGGATACTCCGCCGGCGAGCTCAGCCGGAACACGCACAACTGCCCGATCTTCATGCCCGGCCACAACTTGATCGGCAACGTCGCCACGTTCGACAGCTCCAGCGTCACATGCCCGCTGAACCCCGGATCGATGAACCCCGCCGTCGAATGCGTCAGCAACCCCAGCCGGCCCAGCGAACTCTTCCCCTCCAGCCGCGACGCCAGGTCGTCCGGCAGCGTGACAACCTCATACGTGGAGGCGAGCACGAACTCCCCGGGATGGAGGATGAACGGCTCGTCCCCCTTGGGTTCCACCATCCGCGTCAGATCCGGCTGCTCGACCGAAGGATCGATGTGCGGATAGCGATGGTTCTCGAACACCCGGAAGAAACGGTCAAGCCGGACATCGATGCTCGACGGCTGTAGCATCTCCGGATCGAACGGATCCAGCGACAACCGCCCGGCCTCGATCTCCGCCAGGATGTCACGGTCAGATAGCAGCACGGTGAGCAACTTACCGGTCCAGGATGGAAGTCCGGGCTCGGGGATTGCTGTTGTGGCCCAAGTTTCCGCTAGAGTAGGGGCGCGACCTTCGGTCGTACGCGGGTGTAGTTCAATG
Organism: Nonomuraea sp. NPDC052634; assembly: GCF_040678535.1. NCBI lineage: Bacteria > Bacillati > Actinomycetota > Actinomycetes > Streptosporangiales > Streptosporangiaceae > Nonomuraea > Nonomuraea sp. NPDC052634. Next base: position 526,474 of record NZ_JBFATY010000004.1, read on the forward strand.
GCAGAACATCAGCTTCCCAAGCTGACAGCGCGGGTTCGATTCCCGTCACCCGCTCTCAGCATGAAAGCCCAGGTGGGCCGGTGACTCCGGCACCTGGGCTTTCATCTTGTCCGGGCTTGTTGATCTCCGCGTGCCATTAGCGTGCCATTAGGGCTGGCGATCATCCGGTGGGGACGAGGACGCCAGGCGGGTCGTTCTCGCCGCCGTCCCGTGCCCGTTCGTGGCCCTTTAGGCGCTTGTCGATCGCCTCGGTGATCAGCTTGTCGGCTCCCCGTACGGCGTGCTGATAGATCATCGCGGCCCGGACGTTGTCGTGCCCCATCCGTGCCATGAGGTCCTTGAGGCCCGCGCCCGAGTCCGCCGCGATCATGTTCCCTGTGTGGCGAAGATCATGAGATGGAGACCGGGCAAGCCCATCTCCTTGACCACGTCCACCCAGCGCGTACGGGTGTTGAAGCCGCTGCGCCGCAGCGGGCCGCCCTTGGCGCCAGGAACAGGAGTGCCCCCGGATCGTCCTGCACGTGAGTAGCAAGGTGCTCGCGCAGCGTGGGGACGATCGTTTGCGGGAGGCCCACGGTCCGCCGCCGGTCCTGGACTGGGGCGGCCCGAGAAACAACCCCCCGGTGGAGCGTTCGACGTAAGCCGCCCGAACACGCACGGTCCCGGCGTCCAGGTCGAGGTCACTACGGCGAAGGGCGGTCACCTCACCCAACCGCAGATTGGCGACGGTCGCCGGCAGCATCAGCGATCGGAACCGCCGGTCATGCGAGATACGGCGTGATGTGCTTCTCGGGCAGCCGGCGGCAGAGATCGATCGGCCCGCGTCTCTTCGGGCGGGACGATGGCGGACTGATCGTCCTGCTATCAGAGGCTGGTGATCACTGGCGGGGACGAGCACGCCAGGCGGGTCGTTCTCGTAGCCGTACCATGCCTGTTCGCGCGCGACGAGGCGCTCGTCGATCGCCTCGGTGATCAACTTGTCGGCTTTCCGTACGGCATGGCTGACGGGAACTCGCGGTGGCGGCGGGGAACGCGAATGAGTGGAAGCTCTCTGAGCGGGAGCAGGTAACGGCAGGCAGCGCATCGAGGCGGAGTCGGATACGGCCTGCTGGAACGCTGAGGTTGCCATCGCAGGTCACCCGTCAAGGGCCTGCGGAAAAGCCGGGAGGTTCTCCCCTCGGGAGCGGTGCGTAGGCCGCCAGCGGTGCCGGGTCGTGGTCCTGCCGTGCCCGGTGGTTGTTCCGTGCCACTTTCCGGCGCCTCGCCGCAGCGTTCACCAGCAGCGGGTGTCCCAGAAAGCGCCGCCGTGGCCGTTGTCCTGGATTTCGACGATGTGTGTCATGCGGTCGCCGTCGTCGTCCCAGGAGGATGATGACTGCGGCTGTGTCCACACTCGTATTTCGGTAGGTTCAAGGGTGTGCGGGGGCCGGGCCGGGTACGCCTTGCTTCCCGTACGGTCCGGTGCAGGGAGAGAGCGTGGACGACGAATCACCGCGGATGGCATTGTCGGCGACGGTGCTGGGTGCGCCGGACGCCCGCGCGCTGGCGGCCTTCTACCAGCGGCTGCTCGGCTGGACGGTGACGCACGACGAGCCCGACTGGGTGATGCTGCGCCCGCCCGGTGGAGGGGCCGGGCTGTCGTTCCAGACCGAACCGCATCATGTCAGGCCGGCCTGGCCCGCCGGGCCCGGGGATCAGCAGATGATGATGCACCTGGACATCGAGGTGGACGATCTGGACGCCGCCGGAGCGCATGCGGTCGCGGCAGGGGCGACGCTCGCGGGCCACCAGCCCCAGGAACATGTGCGGGTTTACTTCGATCCCGCCGGACACCCGTTCTGCCTTTTCATGCGCTGAGCCGGGGTTTTTCTCGCCGGTTCATGCGGGCGTGTCATCGGAGCCTTTCTGCCGGCGGCGATTCGACGAGCTCCATTCGCCCGTTTACGACGACAAGTGGGGCGCCGCCATCGACCCTGCCCACCGCGCCTGCGTGGAAGAGCGTTTGAGCACCAGAACGGGTGAGGTTCTCGACGCGGCCTGCGGAACGGGGAAATACTGGTCGCTCATCATTCGAGCTTGACGCGGGCGTGCAGGTGCAGGTCGTGCCGGCCGTCGTCGTGGACGGCGGCGCTCCGCTTCGTTCCCTCCAGAAGGTAGCCGCACTTCGTGGCGACCCTGCAGGATGCCGTGTTGCGCGTCGAGTGCTCCAGCTCCAGCCGGTGGAAGCCGATCTCGCCGAGAGCCCACGCGGTCAGCGCTGTGAGAGCGCGGGTGGCAACGCCGGCGTCCCGGGCTGAAGGAAGCACCCAGTACGAGACCTCCGCCACGCCGTCGTCGAAGTCGATGTCGCGCAGCGCGATCCGGCCGAGCACCTCGCCGCCGTCGCCGGTGATCGCCCAGGAGCCGCCCTGCTCTCGCAGCCACTCCTGGCGGTAGGTGTCGAACCACTCCAGGACCTGGTCGAGGGTCGATGGACGGCGTGTGTGCCAGCGCCTGATCTCCTCGTCCTGGTACGCGGCCAGGAACGCCGCCGCGTCCGTCCGTTCCCAGGGGCGCAGCAGCAGGCCCCCGGATGCGGCCAGCACGGGCTGCGGGGAGCGGGACAGAGTGCCGGGAGGAATGACGGGCGGTGTCGAGAGGACGCGAGGCACGTGCCATGATCGCCCAACGGCGCCCGCGCGCGTCAAGCGCTGGGTTTTATTCGATGGGCGGACGGTACCCGTCCGTGGTCTCATGCGATCTCGTGACGCAGCTGTTGCGCTACGCGCTCCGCCACAGCGGGTCCACGCCGTTCCTGCTGCTCGCGGTGGCCGCGCAGGTCGCGGCCGGTCTGGCGCTCACGCTGCTGATCGGTGAGCTGGTCGGCGCGGTCGCCCCGACGGTGGAGCAGGGGTCGTCCGGCGGGTTCCTCGTCCTGTGCGGGGCGCTCATCGCCGTCTTCGCCCTCGACCGGGCCATGCCGCTGGTCACGGAGCTGACGACGCGGCGGATCGTCTACGATCTCGAACCGCTGACGCATGGGCGTATCGCCGATGCTCTCCTCCGCCCGGTGCGGATCACCCACCTGGAGTCGGCCGCGTTCGCATCGCTTCTCCACCGTACGGATGGCGGATCTGATCGTGGTGATGTCCTCCGGCGGCATCGTCGAGGCCGGCACCCACGAAGAGCTGCTGGCCACGGGCGGTCTCTACCACGAGCTGTTCACCCTGCAGGCCAGGGCGTATCTCGCGTGACGGTTCGTACGCCGGTGAGACAGAGCAGGCCGGTGAGTACGAAGGCCGCCGCCGCACCGGTGAACAGCGCGGTCGCGTTCGCGATGAAGCCGGGCGCGGCCGCGGGCCCGGCGACGGCGGCGAACACCGCGATGCCGAGCGCCCCGCCGGTCTGCCGGGCGGTGTTGCTCGCGCCGGAGGCGAGGCCGGGCGCATCGGGGGTGGCTCGCAGCGCCGCCGCGACGACCGCCGGGGTGAGAACGCCGATGCCGGTGCCCCAGAGCAGGAGGGCCACGACGATGGGGCCGGCGGTGGTGAGGGTGGCGGCGATCCCGGCCATTCCCGCGGCGGCGATGAGCAGGCCGACGGCGGCCGTACGCCACACGCCGATGCGCGTCGCGAGCCGCCCCGCCGGCGCTCCGAGAAGCGGAAGCGGCAGCATCGCGGGCAGCGTCAGCATGCCCGCGGCCAGCGGATCCAGCCGGTGCACGGTCTGGAAGACCTGCGTCAGCACGAACAATCCGCCGAGCGCGCACAGGTTCATGAGCCCGGCCACCAGGCACGCCAGCCCCAGCGGGCGCCGGGCCTCGCGCGGCACCGGCAGCAGCGGCCGCGGCACCCGGCGTTCGACCACGAGGAAGCCGAGCAGCGCACAGACCGCGATCGCCCCGAACAGCACCGCCTCCCACGGCACGGCGGGAGCCTCGATGATCGCGGTGACGAAGCAGCCCAGCGCGGCCACGAGCAGCGCCGCGCCTACCCAGTTCACGTCGCGCGCGGATCGCTGCCGTGCCAGGGCTTGAGGCAGCCGTACGACCGGGACGAGCGCGAGCGCGACGACCGGAACGCTCAGCCAGAACACCGCCCGCCACCCGGCGACCTGAACCAGCAGCCCGCCGATGACGGGACCCGCCGGGAGCGCCGCCCCGCCGATCGCCGCCCACGCCCCGACGAGCCTGTTGCGGGCGGCATCGTCCGGGGTGCTGTCCACGAGAAGCGCGAGCGTGCCCGGCAGCACGAGAGCCGCCGCAACGCCCTGCACCGCACGGCCCGCCACGAGCACCCCGATGCCCGGCGCCGAAGCACACAGCACGGACGCCCCACCGAACCCGGCGAGACCGAACAGAACGACCCTGCGATGCCCGACGAGGTCACCGATCGCCCCGGAGGCCAGCAGCAGCGCCGCCATGGGCACCGCGTACGCGTCCACCGTCCACGCCAGCCCGCCGCTTCCCGCATGCAGCTCCACGCCGATCTGGGGGAGTGGGACGTTGACGACGGTCACGTCGAGCAGGACGAGGAAGTAGCCGCTGCACAGCGCCAGAGTCAGCGGCAGCCTGGAGGGACTCTGAGCCATGTCCCCGATCTTCGACCCGGGACGTTTCAGCCCAGGTCGAAGCGTGACCTGGGAACCGCCACCCCGGACCGGGCGCGCGATGCCGCTTCGCCTACCGTGGCCGTCGAAGGAGAACACCGCACGTTCTCCACCATTGACCACAAAGCGGAGTGAGCCTGTATGACGATCGATGCCCAGACCCTTCTCCCCATCGCTGAGCGCGCCGTGTCGATCGCCGGTGAGATCGTCCGTACGAAGGCGCCCGGCGCCGTCACGGCCAAGGGCGACCGGGACATGGCGACGGAGGTCGACTACGCCGTCGAGCATGCCGTACGGGAGTTCCTGACCCGCGAGACGCCCGAGATCGGCTTTCTCGGTGAGGAGGAGGGCGGCACGCGCCTGGGCGACGGCCCGATGTGGGTGCTGGACCCTGTGGACGGGACGGCCAACTTCCTGCACGGCATCCCGCTCTGCGGCGTCTCCCTGGGCCTGGTCGAGCGGAACGTGCCCACGCTCGGCGTGATCGACTTCCCGTTCCTCGACCTCCGGTACGCGGCGGCGGAAGGGGGCGGCGCGGTCGCCAACGGGTCCGCGATCCGGGTGAGCGAGGCCGGCGGGCTGCAGGATGCGATCGTGGCGTTCGGCGACTACGCCGTGGGGGAGGACGCCGAGGAGCGCAACCGGCCGCGGCTCGCCCTGACCCGAGAGCTCGCCGCTCGTGTCCAGCGGGTACGGATGTTCGGCTCGGCCGCGATCGACCTCACCTGGGTGGCGCACGGCAGGGTCGATGCCATGATCATGCTGAGCAACAACCCGTGGGACACCGCGGCGGGCGTCATCATCGCCCGGGAGGCAGGGGCGACGGTGATCGACCTCGACGGCAGCCCGCACACCATGACCGCCCAGGCCACCATCGCCGCGGGCCCCAAGCTCATCCCCGACCTCATGGAGCTGATCGCCGCGGCCCACGCCCCGGAGGCGTAGGACCGTTCCCCGTGACCGAGCAGGCTGGAGGCCCTTATGAGCGACGCGATCACGCGGCTGGTCGAAGACCTTGACTCCGACCGCGAACGGGCTCGTCGCCCGCCGGACGAGGCCAGTCGGACGAGGGCCACGCCGTCGTGAGGGCGTCAAGATCTGGGCCGGTGTCTGTCGGCGGCGTCGGGCAGGTGTCCGGCACCCCGGATGAAGGGGGTGCGCGACCGGGCACCAGGGCGCTCGCCACGACAGTCCTGCACACCGAGGAGGCCGCGCCTGGCGAAAGCGTCGCCGGACTCCTGGGCGCGTGCCGCTGATCAGGCGGTCACCTTCGCCAGGAACGCCTCCAGGTTGGCCCGCACGCGGGCGATCTTCTCGTCCACGGTCAGCGACTCGTCCATGAGCGCGCCGTCGCCAGGCGCCTGCTTCCTGCCCCGGGTGTAGAGGGAGCAGGCGAGGTCCGTGCAGACGTACTGGCCGACGGTGTTGCCCTGGCGGCCGGCCTCGCCGGTGCGGCGGGCGGTCATCAGCGCGACGCCGCCGCTCGTGTGCGTGGTGAGGCAGAACGAGCACATGCTCCGGGAGGTGAACGTACGCGACGCCGACGCCCCCGACGTCACGCGCAGGGCGACGCCGGTGGGCGCGCCGTCGCGATCGACGACGAGGTACGCGCGGTCGGGCGCGCCCGGGTCGCGCCAGCCGAGGAAGTCGAGGTCGTCCCACGGAAGGTCGGCGAGATCCTTGGGGATGCCGAGCCGCTTGGCCTCACCCTTGGAGCAGTTGATGAAAGATGTACGGATGTCGTGTTCGGTGAGCGGTCGCATGGGCGGGGACGCTAGTCCTTCTTAAAGGTTGTAAGCAACTGATTAAATAGCGTAGCAAGAGGATGAAAGGCAGCGCATGGCACGTGCGGGAGTGACCGCGGAACGCCTCACCCAGGCGGCGGCGGAGCTGGCCGACGAGATCGGCTTTCAGAACGTCACCATCTCGGCGCTCGCGCGCGCGTTCGGCGTGAAGCCGGCGGCCCTGTACTCACACGTCAAGGACATCCAGGATCTTCGGATCAGGGTGGCCAAGCTGGCCCTGGCCGAGCTCGCAGAACGGGCCGCCACCGCCCTCGCCGGGCGGTCGGGCAAGGACGCGCTGGTGGCGTTCGCCAACGCGTACCGTGCCTACGCCAAGAAGCATCCGGGCCGGTACGCCGCCGCGCAGCTCGAACTCGACTACGAGACGGCCGTGGACAGCGCGGCCGCGCGGCACTCGGAGATGACGCGGGCGATCCTGCGCGGCTACGACCTGCCCGACCCGGCCCAGACCGACGCCGTACGGATGCTGCACAGCACCTTCCACGGGTACGTCAGCCTGGAGATGTCGGGCGGGTTCCGGCACACGCCGCGCTCGGTCGAGGAGTCATGGGAGCGGACGCTCGACGCGCTCGACGCCGTACTCCGCAACTGGCCCCACCAGTCCGGTGGCGCGTCCGACGGGTAGCTCTGCCGCAGAGGTTCGGCGGTTACGGCCCCGAGGCTGGGCGAGAGGTATCGGGCTCGCAGGCGTTCAGGTGGCCGCGGGGAGTTCGCCGATCGCGGCGACCCGGTGCGTGCCGGCGGCCGAGCAGAGCCAGACCGGTGTCTCGCCCAGGATCGCGGCTCGCAGCCCGCGGTCGTGCTCGGTGCAGACCGGCCAGGCCCGCCAGATCATCTCCACGATGACCTCCTGGGCGGCATCGGCGACGGCGGCGAGCGCACGGCCGGGGTCGCGGCCGGTCGAGGGAGGCATGCCGTTGCCCTGGAAGGCGCCGCGGAACTCCACCCACGCCTGCCCGCTCTCGTCCCACTCGGGGACGGCGAGCCGCAGCGGGCCGGTGACGCCGGTGGCGCGGGCGTCGCGTTCCACGATGGCGAGCGCGTCTTCCAGAGCCCGCCACCAGCCGGGTTCGAGCTCGAACGTCGGCTCGAACGACGTCTCGCGCAGGACCGCCTCCGCCACCCGGGTCAGGTCGGCGGGGTCGGACGTCAGGAGCTCCCGGACCGCGGGGGTGCTCACGCCGTGGTCGTCCAGGACGATCGCGAGGTCGAGCAGCGTCTCGTAGTCGAGGTCACCGCTGCGCAGACCCGCATAGACGCGGCTGCTCGCCTCGACGATCGCCCTGCTGAACAACACGGGCCCCTCCGTCATGGGCCAGGGCGGGGTCAGCCGCCGTTGCGGATCGCGTCGATCCTGCTCACAATGTACTGTTCGGCCGCCGCCCTCGTGACGCCGAGGCCGGAGAGCACGCCCACCGTGACGACGTCGTCCAGGGACAGGACGCCGAGCAGGAGGTGCTCGGCGCCGATCCAGTCGTGGCCGAGGCGCTGCGCCGTCTGGGCGGCCAGGTCGAGGGCCTTCGCGGTCTGAGGCGCGTACGCAAGGAATTGCTCGCTGCTGCCCGGACCCGTGCCGAGCGCCGCCGTGATGACGCGCCTGACCGTCTCGGCCGGCGCGCCGAGCGCGGCCATGGTGGTGGCGCCGAGCAGGTCGGGCTGGTGCAGCAGGCCCAGCACCAGGTGGCCGGGCTCGATCTGGCCGTGCCCCGTGGCACGAGCCTCCTCCTGCGACTTGACGACGACGATGCGGGCGCCTTTGGTGTAACGGGCGAACGTCCCCAGGTCCTGGGCCATCGGTCTGGTCTCGCTGCCTTCCTCGGATATGCGAACCGTTGTTCGGTGCCGCCCATGCTACGCCCGATCTTGACCCGCGACGTCCAAGGGAGATCGTGAGAGGGTGGGGCGGGCAGCGTCATAAAGGGGGCGGTCGTGAGGGGGCGTCGTGGGAGTTGCCGAGCTGGCGCACGTCCGGTGGATCGCGGGCGGGACCGGGGCCGGGAAGAGCACGGTCGCCCGGATCCTGGCCGAGCGCCACGGGCTGACCGTCTACGACGGCGACCGCGCCGAGGCCGGGTACGCGGCACGCTGCACGCCCGAGCGGCACCCGTACATGTGCGCCCTGCTGCGGACACCCGTCGAGGAGCGGTACGCCGGCCGCGCGCCGGAAGAGGTGTTCCGCGCGATGCCGAGCCTGCACGGCGAGACGTTCGGGTTCGTGGCCGAGGACCTGCTGGCGCTGCCGGCCGACCGGCCGGTGCTGGTGGACGACTTCCGCCCGCTGCCCCGCGAGCTGGCGCCGCTGCTGGTGCGGCCGGAGCAGGCGGTGTTCCTGCTGCCGGCGCCCGGGTTCCGGCGCAGGGTGCTCGAGGCCCGCTACGCCGACCCTGGCCGGGCCCGCGCCACCTGGGGGGACGTGGACCCGGCTGCGGCGCTGGCCGTGCGGGTGGCGCGGGACGAGCTGTGGGACGCCGAGGTTCGCCGCCAGGCCCGCGAGACCGGCCTGCCCGTCGTGGACGTGGACGGCTCGCGGGAGGCCGAGGCGCTGGCCGCCGGCCTCGCGGCGGCCTTCGGCCTCATGCAGCGCAGCGGCCACCCGGTACGCGACGCCAGAGGCGGCTGCTCGCCCTGCTGATCGAATCGGTCAGGACTGGCTGCGGATCGCGTCGATCGTCCGCAGGATGTGCTGCTCGGCCGGGTCCTTGGTGACGCCGAGGCCGGAGAGCACGCCCACCACCGGAGCGTCGTCCAGGGACAGGATGCCGAGCAGGAGGTGCTCGGTGCCGATCCAGTCGTGGCCGAGGCGCAGCGACTCGCGGGCGGCCAGGTCGAGGGCCTTCGTGCTCTGCGCCGCGAACGGCAGGACCGGCTCGCCGCTGCCGGGGCCGGTGCCGAGTGCCGCCGTCATCGCGTTCCTGACCGTCTCCACGGGCGCGCCGAGCGCGGCCATCGTGGTCGGGGCCAGGGTGTCGGGCTGGTGCAGGAGGCCCAGCACCAGGTGGCCGGGTTCGATCTGCGCGTGCCCCGTGGCACGGGCCTCTTCCTGCGACTTGACCACGACGACGCGGGCGCGGTCGGTGTAGCGGGCGAACGTCCGCAGGTCCTGGGCCATCGACCTGGGGCTGCTGCCTTCCTTGGGGACGAACCGCTTCTGCGCGGCCTGTTTGGTGACGCCCATGCTGCGCCCGATCTCCGTCCACGACGCCCCGGAGCGTCGGGCCTGGTCGACGAAGTGGCCTATGAGGTGGTCTGCGACCTCGCCGATGTGCTCGGCGAGCGCGACGGCGTCGGAGAGCTGGCCCAGAGGGTCGCCGTCGGGGTGACGATTCTTGATCGTGGTGATGAGGTCGTCCAGGCGGACGGGGCTCGTGCTCATGCGTCAACCATAGGTTGACACCTCTTCCTGGTCAACCGCCGGTTGACGAAAAGGCCGCCCCGAGTGCCGGGGCGGCCAAGGCGGGAGCGGATCCTCACTGCTCCTTCGTCAGGTGCTCGTTGAGCAGGTGGAAGAACACGTCACCCCGGACGATCTCGAACGGCTCGTCCAGCAGCTCGCCCAGCTCGGCGATGTCGGACGGCGTCCAGTTCCACGCGTTCACGGCGCCGGCGATGAACAGCGGCGTCGAGCCGTCCCACCCCTCGATGTGCCTGAGCAGCCCGTCGCGGTACTCCTGCGCCTTGCCCTGCGGGTAGAGGTTGCCGATGAGCGGCAGCCCGCCCACATGGGCCTGGAGGTCGCCGGTCTCCCACGACTGGATGATGCCGCGCACCGAGGTGTGTCTCCGGTACGAGGAGGCGATCCGCTCGTCGTAGGCGACCCAGCCATTGTCCTCGGCGTTGCGGTGGTTGTAGGCGTAGACCAGGTCCATGCCGGTGCGGCGCATGTAGCGGCCGGTGAGCTTGGTGTACGCGTCCAGGGCGTCCTCCGGCCAGGAGCCCGGGTAGGTGTATCCGGCGCCGGACGGGCCGGCGATGAGCAGGTCGTTGTCGGTGGCGGTGCGCTGGTAGTAGGACAGCAGCGCGGGCCCGATGTCGGCGAGCAGCGGGCTGACCGTCCAGTTGGTGGGGACGCGGCCGCGCGCCGGGTCGTCCCAGATCTGCCGCATGCGGCGCTGGCAGTACTGGATGTTGTCGCCCTCGCCGACGGTGAGCGTGAGGTAGACGCGGTTGCGGAGGGTGGCGCGGGGGCGCGGGCGTACGCGGTCGGAGACCTTGGCGGGCACGCTGGCGTGCACGGTGCCGTTCATGTAGTAGTCGGCGGGCACGACCTCCACCGCGTGCTGCGAGGCGCGGTCGACGCCGCCCCACTCGCCGGCCACGTCGTTGGAGAACCATCCCGCGTACGGCGTCGTCGGCTTGACCTTGCTGAAGATCTCGTCGAGCAGCTTGCCGGTCTCGCCGGCCGGCGGCAGCCAGAAGACCATGGCGCGGCTGGCCACGGTGTAGTCGCGGAAGTAGGGGAACGGCTCGACGCGGGTGGGGGCGGTGGTGGTGGCGGTGACCAGGTACTGGTTCCACAGGTCCACGTCGACGAGCAGCTCGCGGGTGCCGGCGGGTGGGGTGAAGCGGTAGATGAAGTAGCCGCCGCCGTCGGCGAAGCGGTTGGACTCGCCGCCGATGGCCGAGTTGACGCCGTCGAAGAGGAAGGGCGCCTCGGCGTCGGTGCCGGGGGTGAAGGAGGCGATCTGGACGCCGTCCGCCTTCACGACCACGGAGCCGACGGACGCGCCCCAGCCGTCGTCGCCGAGCGAGTCCTGGAAGCGCAGGAAGACGCCCTCCTCGCCGGACAGCTCCTGGCTGAGGTCGAACGTGCGCACCGCCCGGTTGGAGGTGTCCCTGATGCGCTCGGTCTCCCTGGCGATCTCCCGCCACTGGACGCCCTCGACGGAGACGGTCCTGGTCGGGGGCAGGCCGCTGAGCAGGGCCTTGGTGCAGCGGGGGAAGAGCTCGTCGAGCTGCCAGCGGTAGGTGGCGAGCACGTCGTCGGGGTCGAAGCGGCCGCGCAGGTCGGTGATGACCTTCAGCCGGTACTCCTCGGCCTGTTCGGCGGTGGCGGCGACGGCGTTCTCCAGGCCGGCCAGGGTGGTGGCGACGTTCACCGAGTCGGGGACGTCGGGGTCGATCAGGATGGCGCCGCGCACCTCGCCGCGGTAGCGGGCGACGAGGTCGAGGGGCCGTTCGTGGCGGGTGACGGCGGCGCCGGTGCTGGACAGCCAGCGCTCGTCGAAGCCCTCCTTGTTGTAGTTGAAGTACAGGCGCGGGCGGCGGCGGTTGACGACGCCCTGGAGCGTGGTCAGAAGCAGCTGGTCGTTGCCGTGCAGGGTGGCGATGTCGGCGTAGTCGAGACGGGTCGGGCGGCCGAAGCCGGGCAGGAGTGGGGCCGTAGCGGGCGCGGATGCGGAGGCGGGGGCGGCGGGAAAGCTGAGTCCCAGCGCGCCGGCCGCGAGCACCGTGCCGTTCGCCAGGAGGAATTCACGTCGGGACACCATCGGCGTTCACTGCTCCTCGTCGGGGGGAGACCAGGAATGACAGCGTTGTCATCGCGTCGGTAGGCAACGTAACAATGTGAAGGTTTGTTGTCTATGGTGTAAATGGGGCGAGATTTCCGGAACGGCGGCCGGCGGGCCGACCCGCCCTCGTTTTGTGCATGCACGAACGGGTTTCGCCGCTGAAACATCCGGGTAAGCCCGACGTTAATTTTGAGCTGCCTCCTTCCAGGAGCCACGGATGTCCCGTGTCACGCTCACCCCCGCCGCCCGAGACGCCCTGCGCGGCGACGAAGTGGTCTTCTTCGACTGGCACGTCACCGGCCTGTGCTGCGCCGACGCGGGCGAGTTCTCGGTCAGGCCGCTGCGCCGTTCGCGGCTGCCGCGCCGCGCCCGCCGGCTCGGCCCCACCGACCTGGTGTACGCCCACCCCACCGCCTGGGTGCATCTCGCCGAGCTGCCCGTCACCATCGACGTCCGCCCGCTGTGGCGGTGGCGGCGCTTCACCACCGATCTGCTTCCTGACGCCGGCCTGCGCTGCTGTCTGGGGCGCCCGGTTCACGACCAGTCCCCTCGCCAGAGACACATGGGAGGTAACCGGTGAAGCTGCGTTCCATCATCATCTGGACGGCGGTGGCCATCGTCGGTGCCGTGGGATGGGCGGTGCTCGCCCTGTCGAGGGGTGAGAACGTCAACGCGGTCTGGCTCCTGTGCGCCGCGCTCGGCTCGTACGCGATCGCCTACCGCTTCTACGCCCGCTTCATCGTCCGCAAGGTGCTGCGTGCCGACGACCGCAGGGCCACACCGGCGGAGCGGCTGGACAACGGCATCGACTACCACCCGACCGACCGGCGCATCCTGTTCGGCCACCACTTCGCCGCGATCGCCGGGGCCGGGCCGCTGGTCGGGCCGGTGCTGGCCGCGCAGATGGGCTATCTGCCCGGCACGATCTGGATCATCGCCGGCGTGATCTTCGCCGGGGCCGTGCAGGACATGGTGGTGCTCTTCTTCTCCATGCGGCGCAACGGCAGGAGCCTCGGGCAGATGGCCCGCGAGGAGATCGGCCCGATCGGCGGGGCGGCGGCGCTCATCGCGGTCTTCGCCATCATGATCATCTTGCTCGCGGTGCTGGCGCTGGTCGTGGTGAACGCGCTCGCGCAGTCGCCGTGGGGCGTCTTCTCCATCGCGATGACCATCCCGATCGCCCTGTTCATGGGCTTCTACCTGCGGGTGGTCCGGCCGGGCCGGGTCGTCGAGACCACCGCCATCGGGGTCGCGCTGCTGATCCTCGCCATCGTGGCCGGCGGCTGGGTGCAGGAGTCGAGCTGGGCGCCGTACTTCACGCTGAGCCCGTCGGCGCTGGCGCTGTGGCTCATCGCGTACGGGTTCATCGCGGCCGTGCTGCCCGTCTGGATGCTGCTCGCGCCGCGCGACTACCTGTCGACGTTCATGAAGATCGGCACCATCGTGCTGATCGCGGTGGGCATCGCGGTCACCATGCCGCCGCTGCGGACGACCGCGTTCACCGACTTCGCCTTCAACGGCGAGGGCCCGGTCTTCGCCGGGTCGCTGTTCCCGTTCGTGTTCATCATCATCGCCTGCGGCGCGCTGTCCGGCTTCCACGCGCTGATCTCGTCCGGCACCACGCCCAAGATGATCCAGAAGGAGACGCAGGTCAGGATGATCGGCTACGGCTCCATGCTCATGGAGTCGTTCGTGGCGGTCATGGCGATCACGGCGGCCTGCGTGCTCAGCCCCGGGCTCTACTTCGCGATGAACTCACCGGCCGGCGTCGTCGGCGCCACCGTGCAGAGCGCCGCAGAGGCCGTCTCGACCATGGGCTTCGTCATCACGCCCGAGCAGCTGCAGGCGGCGGCGGAGGCCGTGCAGGAGGAGACGCTGATCGCCAGGACGGGCGGCGCGCCCACCCTGGCCGTGGGCATCTCGCAGATCTTCTCCGGCTTCCTCGGCGGCGAGGGGTTCCAGGCGTTCTGGTACCACTTCGCGATCATGTTCGAGGCGCTGTTCATCCTCACCACCGTGGACGCCGGCACGCGTGTCGGGCGGTTCATGCTCCAGGACACGCTCGGCAACCTGTGGCAGCCGATCTCCCGGGTGAGCTGGTGGCCCGGCCTGGTCGCGACCAGCGCCGTCGTCGTCGCGGCCTGGGGCTACTTCCTTTACCAGGGCGTCAACGACCCGCTCGGCGGCATCAACCAGCTCTTCCCGCTGTTCGGCATCGCCAACCAGCTCCTCGCCGCCGTCGCGCTCACCGTCGCCACCACGCTGCTGATCAAGAGCGGGCGGCTCAAGTGGGCCTGGGTGACGGCCGTCCCGCTGGCCTGGGACGCGGCCGTCACGCTCACCGCGAGCTGGCAGAAGGTGTTCTCGTCCGACCCCACGCTCGGTTTCTTCGCCCAGCGCGACCGCTACCAGCAGGCCCTCGACCAGGGCCAGCTCCTCGCGCCCGCCAAGTCGATGGACGCGATGCGGCAGATCGTCGTCAACTCGACCGTGGACGGCGTGCTGGCCGCGCTCTTCGCCGTGCTGATCATCGTGGTCATCCTGGACGCCGCGCGCATCTGGATCACCGCGATCCGCTCGCCCGAGCCGCTGCCCACCACGGAGGCGCCGTTCGAGGAGTCGAAGATCGTCGCGCCGTCGGGGCTCATCGCCACCCGCGAGGAGAAGGAGCTGATGGCGAAATCAGGCTAGGTGTCAGGGTGCCAGCCACTCGGCGGTGGGCCAGCCCTCGCGCCGCCACGCGCTGTCCCAGAACATCCACTCGTAGGCCGCCGCCCGCCCGTACGCCTGCGCCATCGCCTCGCGGGTGTCCGGGGACGCGGCGGCGGCCAGCCGGTCGGTGATCGCCTTGGCCCGCTCGACGGAGGCGGCGAACTCCGGGTCGGAGTAGGTGGAGATCCACTTCGCGTACGGGTGCGCGGGGTCGTCGCCGGCCTTGGCGAGCAGCGCCGTACCGACGTCCTGGTAGATCCAGAAGCACGGCAGCACCGCCGCCGCGATCACCGGATACGGCTCCGACAGCGCCGTGGCCTGCAGGAACGACGAGTACGCCAGGCACGTCGGCGACGTCGCGATGCCCTTGGCGGCATCGCCCAGCTCGTCGATGTAGCCGGAGTGCAGCTCGCGCTCGGCGACCAGCGCGGTGTGCGCGCTCTGCGCCCAGAAGGCCGCATCGGCGGAGTCGCCGGCGCGCACGGAGGCGGCGGCCAGCGCCTTCGCGAACGCCTCCAGGTAGCGGGCGTCCTGCACCATGTAGAAGACGAAGGTGTCGCGGTCGAGTGAGCCGTCGCCGAGTGCCGTGACGAAGGGGTGCTCGTGGATGGCGCGCATCAGGTCGGACGTGCGCTGCCAGATGTCATCGCAGAACATCGCGTCTCTTTCGGAGGGGTCTGCCCGGCGGGGGCCGTTACCAGATGTTGTGGAAGTGGTGCACGGGGCCGTGGCCGTGGCCGACGCCCAGCGAGTCGGCGGCGCGCAGCGCCTCCGTGAGGTAGTCCTTCGCCGCTCGCACCGCGCTCGGCCAGTCGTCGTGCCGGGGCCGCAGCGCGGCGATCGCCGAGGAGAGCGTGCAGCCCGTGCCGTGGGTGTTCTTGGTGTGCACGCGCGGGGCGGACAGCTCGATCGTGCCCTCGGGGGTGGCCAGCACGTCGACGCAGGTGTCGCCGTCGAGGTGGCCGCCCTTGAGCAGCACCTGGCGGGCGCCGAGCGCGCGCAGCCTGGCCGCCTGCTCGTGCATCTCGGCCAGGCCGCTCGCCTGCGGCTCCTCCAGCAGGTCGGCCGCCTCGGGCAGGTTGGGGGTGATGAGGTCGGCGCGCGGCAGCAGCGTGCGGCGCAGCTCGCTCACCGCGTCGGCGGGCAGCAGCCGGTCGCCGCTCTTGGCGACCATGACGGGGTCGAGCACGACGTACTTGGGGCGGTAGGTGTCGAGCGCCGCCGCCACCGCCTTGATCAGGTCGGCGTCGCCCAGCATGCCGATCTTCACGGCGTCGGCGGGCACGTCGGTGAGCAGCGTGTCGAGCTGCTGGGTCACGAACTCGGCGGGCACCTCGTGGATGCCGGTCACGCCCGTGGTCGTCTGCGCCACCAGCGCGGTGATGACCGTCATGCCGTACGCGCCGAGCGCGGAGAAGGCCTTGAGGTCGGCTTGGATGCCGGCGCCGCCGCTCGGATCGGTGCCCGCGATGGTCAGAACTTTGGGTACGGCGTCAGCGGCCATGACGTCCCTTCGCTAGTGCGAACTAGATCAGGTTCGACGGGTGTGATCTCAGCCCGGCATTTCGGGCACCCCGCGTCAAACGTTCACTCTAACAGGCCGGGTCGTTGACCACACGTTCGAGTATCGGCATCGTGGGACGGGTGGCCGCTGACGAGACGCGCGACGGCGTCTCCCTGACGAACCTCGACCAGCCGCTCTTCGACGGCGCGGGCGCAACCAAGCGCGACCTGGTCGACTACCTCGACGCCGTCTCCGGCCGCATCATCCCGGTGCTGCGCGGCCGCCCGCTCTCCGTCATGCGGGTACGCCCGGGGCAGCAGCCGTTCATGCAGAAGAACCTGCCCAAGTACGCCCCGGACTGGGTGCGCTCGGTGCGGGTGTGGGCGGACTCCTCGCAGCGGCAGGTCACGTACGCGCTGTGCGACGACCGCAGGACGCTGCTGTGGTTCGCCAACCAGCGGGCCGTCGAATACCACCCGGCTCTGTACGCCGGCGATCATCCCACGCACATGGTGCTCGACCTCGACCCGCCCGAGGACTCCTTCGCCCTGGCGGTGCGGGGCGCGCACCTGGCCAGGCAGGCGCTGGCCGACTCCGGGCTGGCCGGGGCTGTGAAGACGAGCGGGGCCAAGGGCGTGCACGTCTTCGTGCCCGTCGCGCCGGGCACCGCGATGGACGACCTGGCCGCCGCCACCCGCGCGCTGGCCGCCCGCGCCGAGCGGCTGGACCCGGCGCTCGCCACCACCGCGTTCATCAGGGAGGACCGCGCGGGCAAGGTGTTCATCGACTCCACGCGGGCGGGCGGCGCCACGGTGGCCGCCGCCTACAGCCCGCGCATCCGCCCCGGCGTGCCCGTCTCGTACCCGGTGGCGTGGGACGACCTCGACGGCGTACGTCCCGGCGACTTCACCGTCCACAGCGCGATCGAACGGCTGGGCGGGGCCGACCCATGGGCCGAGCACATGCCGCCGCCGCAGCCGCTGCCCGCCGACCTCGTCGAGGAGGGGCACACGATCCCGGTGGCGCGGGTCCAGGCGATGCACGAGGGCAAGCGGCGCGCTCGCGCCCGCCGCGGGGAGTGACGCGCGAGGGCAAGCGGTGCGCTCACGCCCTCCGCGGGGAGTAGCGCTCAGCCGGTGGGGAGTAGTGCTCAGCCGGTGGTGACGCCCTCCCTGAGCGCGGCCGCCGCGGCTTCGGGATGATGGGCGAAGAACCTGACCGAGGTGACCTCGGCGCGGCGGCCAAGCGGGCGTACCACGGTGACCGGCTCGGCCAGCTCGACCGTCACGTTCGTCTGCGAGGAGACCGCCACGGTCAACCGGCCCTCATCGACGGTGATCATGCCGCCCTGGTGGTATGTCCGCCCGGTCCGCACCGCCGTCACCAGCTCTCGGGGCACCCGCAGGTCAAGGTAGACGCCGTACCGGATACGCAGCTCGTCCGCGGTGACGACGTGCGGCCTGGTCGCGCAGGCGGCGACCACCATGAGGACGTACAGCAGGCCGTACAGGTCGGCGATCAGCACCCCGTAACGCAGCCAGCCGGGCACGTCGAGGGCGGCGAGCAGCAGGTCCACGACCACGGTCTCGACCGCCATGGCGAACGCCATCAGGCCCATCATGAACGACTGCTCCTTGCCGTACGCGAGCGTCGTCGCTCCGTCCGGCACCCCGTGCCGCCGCCGCACGATCCACGCCGCGATGGCGGCGAGGCCCTTGAGCTCGAATCCGACGATGCGCAGCGCGGCTCTGACCATGCGCGTTCCTTCCTCCCGGCGGCTTCACCGCTCATGGGACACGTTGACGTCGCGTCAAGGTCAAGACCCGATCGGTATGGGTTGAACGCGGCCCGCGACCCCGGCGTACCCCCTGTCGGACCTGCGGCACCGGGGCCGGACCACCGGCGGTGCCGCCCGCGCTGATCGGCCACTACGGGGACGGCGATGGACTTTCAGGCATGGAGCGGCGGCCTGGCTCTGCGGCCGCGCGATTACCTGGGGACGGGCGAGCCGCTGGCCGCCGTCGTCAGGACGACCGGCCCGCTCACCGGCGAACGGCTGCACCTGTTCGCCCTCGGCACCGCCGCCACGCTGGCCAGGCTGCACCTCGGCGGCATCGCGGGGCTGCGGCTCAGCCCGGCGAACGTGCTCATCTCGCCGCAAGGTCAGGCGCTCTTCGCGCCGGGACCTCGGGACTGTCTGTTCCCCGCGCATGACGTGGGCGACTGGGCGGACGTGGTGGTGTTCGCGGCGACGGGGATGATGCCGGACGCGGGCGCCGACCTCGACCGGCTGCTGCCCCAGCTGCGCGCGGTGATCGACGCGTGCCGCCGCCCCGACCTCGGCGCCCGTCCGACGGCGGTGGACCTGGTGCGCATCCTGCTCGGGCGCACCGGCCCTGGTCGCGGTGGGTCGGTGCACGAGCTGCTGATGGAGGCCGAGCGGCGGACGGCGCCGTACGAGCAGGACGGGCATGAGCCGCCATCGCCGCCCCCGCCACCGCTGTGGCGCAGGCACCCGTACGGGCCGGGCTGACGATCGGCGTGCTGGACGGCTCGCTGGCGGGGCGCGCTCTCGGAGCGGGCCCATGGCTGACCTGCCGTACGGGTTCGGCGTCCGCGTGCCCGAACTCCTGGCACGCGTTCGACGCCGGGCGCGCCGGGCGTACCGGCGACCCGGCCCGGCTGGTGGACGCCAGGATCGCGGCCGCACCCGGTCGGAACCCGAAGGAGAGTGAACTCGCCATGGCGGCAGGCACCCGTCACCTCAGCTTCCCGCAGGTGGAGAGCGGCGCGAACCGCCTCAACAAGGAGAAGGAGGACATCGAGACCCGGCTGACCCACCTCAAGGCCATGATCGACCAGCTCGTGAGCAGCGACTTCGTCACCGATCGCGCCTCAGGGGAATTCCAGCAGGATTACGACCGAACAATGGCGCCCGTCAGGTCATGCGGGGCTTGGAGGGCATGAGCGAGTTCTTTAAGACGGCCATCGCCACGCACCCCGAACTCGACGCTTCATTGAGCGGCGGAGCGAGCGTTGGAACCGCGCCGAATTTCGGTTTCGGGCAAGGGGAGGGCGGCGAAAGAAAAGCGTCATTGCCCGATCACCAATGGTCACCCCGAAAAAGTTCCAGGCCGCAAATTCTGCGGCCTGGGTGATCAGTTGGAGTTGCCGTGGCTGGGGTACATGACCTGCGGGGTCTCGGCCCTGGTCAGGCGGCGGACGGTGATCGTGCCGGCGGATTTCCGGTCCTGCTGAATCTGTGGGGCAGGGGCGTTGTTCATGGCACTCCTTACCGGGCGGATCGGGGAAACAGCGGGGGCGACGGTATGATTCCCTTCGCTTCCCCCTTGATAACAGAAAATCCCCCGACGTGACAGAATGCCGCGCAAAAATCTGCGTTTCCTGATTGTGTCGGGAAATAGCGCGTGACGGGTGCGGGAAGGCGGCGAGCCGGACGGGGCCCACTCGGCGCAACGCCCGCGCGCCGTCGAGGATCACCACGATCTCCTCGGCGAAGCGGCGCCCCCTCGCCTTGAGCCGCTCGGTGACCAGGTCCCTCAGCTCTTCGACACGTTCCGTCCTGGTCTGCGGGGTGATGCCCGCCAGGCAGGACACGGGACCGTCCACGTTCAGGTACGGCAGCCGGCGCAGCAGCGCGTCCACCGGCTCGGGCGGGCCGATCACGCCGAGCACGCCGATCTCCCGCAGGTCCGCCGTCACCGGCACGCCGCGCAGCACCGGCGGGACGAAGTCCGGCCTCGAACGCGATCGTGGCGGGCTCCTCGGCCACCCCCACGCGCAGCGTCAGCCCGTCGGGGGAGCCGGCGTTGCGCGGCCACAGCCCAGGGCCCTCGTGGGTGGCGGCGAACGTCAGCTCCACCTCGTCGGAGGCGACCTCATGACGCAGCCACTGCTTGCGTACGACGTGCCGCCTGATCAGCTCCATCGTGTGGCGTTTACGCTGGTCGAACTCGCGCTCTTTCTTTCTGCGCTGCTGCCCTCCACCCGCCGGGTGGCGAAGAACGTGATCGGCGGCAGAATTCCGAAGAGCCGAAAATACGGGCTCTGCAACAGGATGGCCATCGCGCCGGAAAACGGCAGTGGCAGTGGCAGCGGCAGCGGCAGCAGTGGCAGCAGCGAGGAATGCAGCGGCACCGCGATATTGCCCTCCGGCACCTTGTTGCTCGGCATCGTGATGCGCGCGGCCGGCACGGCGGGGCCGGGGGAGACGGCCCGGTCGAAGTCGATGCGGCCGTCCCTGGCCCGGGTGGTGCGCAGCCGGGCGGGCGGCAGCGGCACCCAGCGCAGCCGGTCGTCACCCACCTGGACCACCCCGTCGGGTCGCGACGCGATGGGGGCCGGGTACGCCTCCCTGTTGGGGTGCGACGTGGCCGGGCTGCGTACGTCACCTCGTCGGGGCGCAGCGCGATGGGGCCGGGTACGCCTCCCCGTTGGGGCGCGGCACGACCGGGCCGGGTGCGCCTGCCTCGTCCACCCGCGTGCCGTTGCGCGAGCCGAGATCGACGACGGTGGCCTCGCCGGTCCACGACACGTCGATGCGGGCGTGCCGCTTGGACACCTTGGCGTCGCACGGCAGGTTGATGTCGCTGTGCTCGCGGCCGACCAGGTGGCTGCCCGGGGTCGGCAAGACCTTCCGTTCCGCGTCGGGCCGGCGAAGACGTGGATCGCGCCCGTCGCCGGCAGGGGCCGCCACGGCTGCGTACGCTCGGGCTCGCCCACGCTGATCGCGGCCTCCGGCACGAGCGGGCTGTCGGCGACGGCGGCGTCGGGGTCGAGCTCGCCGCTGCCCACGTAGCAGGGCCGGCGGTTGATCGGAAAGGGTCCCGCCCGCAGCAGTGATCAGATGGAGGTCTCGGGCTCCGCCGTCACCTCGACCTCGACCTCGACTCGCCGTCACCTAGACCTCGACTCGACCTCGACTCGCCGTCACCTAGACCTCGACTCGACCTCGACTCGACGTCGACTCGACCATGACATCGACCTCGACGTCGGCGGCGGTGACGGCCGCCGGCTCGCGGCTCGCGGCTCGCGGCTCGCAGCTCGCGGCTCGCGGCTCGCGGCTCGCGGATCCGGCTCGCGGATCCGGCTCGCGGCTCGTCAACCGAATGATCGTCATCCCCTCCGCAGGGGACTGAAGTGCGATTTAGCGGATTAATCTAGTTAAGCAGCGAGATTTGCAATTTACCTGACCCAGGCGCCACTCCGTCGCTAGAGTGATATTTCCCAATATCAGCGTACCGAGTGCGGTATTTCGTGATATCCGCAGCGCTAGGAGCCCGCCCGTGGTGAATCACCGCGTAACGGACGAGGCCATGGTCCGAGCCCTCTACCGCGAATACGGCGCCCCCCTCATGGCGTTCGCCATCAGGCTGACGGGCGGCGATCGCCGCTGGGCCGAGGACGTCGTCCAGGAGACGCTCGTACGGGCCTGGCGCAACCTCCACGATCTGCGTACGGAATCCGGTTCGCTGATGCCCTGGCTCGCGACCGTCGCACGGCGCGTCGTCATCGACGACCGGCGCCGCAACAACGCCCGCCCCCTCGACACCGTCGAGGACATCTCCGATCGCGCCCAGCCCGTGGCCGCCGAGGACGAGCAGCTGCTGAGAGAGATCGTGATCACCGACGCGATGATGTCGCTCTCCCCGGCGCACCGGCAGGTCCTCACCGAGACGTTCCTCCTGGACCGCTCGCTCCAGGAGGCGGCGGAGACGATCGGCGTGCCCGTCGGCACGGTGAAGTCCCGCGTGTACTACGCCATGCGCGCCTTACGGGTCGCGCTGGAGGAAAGGGGGGTGACGCTGCCGTGACCAAGGTGCGTCACGATGTCAGGGGGGTGGCGCCATGACTGAGGTACATCACGAGGATGTGGCCGCGTACGCGCTGGGCCTGCTCGAAGGGGAAGAGCGGGACGCCTTCGAACGCCATCTGCTCGGCTGCCGGATCTGTTCTGCCGAGGTGGACTCGTTCGCCGCCATGGGGGAGCTCATCAAGGGGGTACATCCGGACGACCTGCTGCCGCAACCGCCGGACCCGCAGGTCGAATCGCTCCTCGTCCGCCGCGCCGCCGCCGAGCGGCGCCGCCGGAGCCTGCACCGCACGTTCATGACCGCCGCCGCCTGCGTGCTCGTCGCGGCCGGCGTCTATCTCGGCTTCAACGCCACGGTGGGCAGCGGCCCCGATCCCGACAGCATCCACAGCCCGGCCCGCGCGCTGCTCATGACCGGCAAGACGTACTCCGTCACCGACCCGGCCACCGGCGTCTCCGGGGTCGTCGGCCTGGAGGACAAGGGCTGGGGCACCCACGTCGCGCTGGAGCTGAAGGGCGTCAAAGGACCGCTGCAGTGCCGGCTCATGGCGGTGGGCGACGACGGCCGCTCAGAGGTGGTGGCGAGCTGGGGCGTTCCGGATAAGGGGTACGGCGTGCCCGGCGCGCCCGACCCGCTGCTCCTGCACGGCGCCACCAGCCTGCCGCAGGACGACATCAACCACTTCACCATCCAGACCTTCGACGGCAGGACGCTGGCTACGGTGCCGGTCTGACGCTCATGCCCCGCGTCAGGCACACGATGGCGGGCATGGGGAAGAGCATGAGGTAGAGGTTCGGTATCCACCAGGCGAGCGAGAAGTCGCCCCGCAACGTCCAGAACGCGATGGCCATGAGCCCCGAGGCCATGGTCAGCGCCAGCGAGACCAGCATCAGCGGCGGACCGCTCGCCCGGCCGAGGCGCATGAGACGCAGGCCGGCCAGCCCGGTGGCGCTGGCCGGCAGGTCGATCCAGAGGAAGGACCAGTTCCAGTCCACCATCAGCGGGTTCGTGTAGTCGGCGAACGCCCACTCCAGCGGGATCAGCCCGAGACCGGCGACGGCGAAATAGACGACGAACCGACATCCGTGACGAGCATTAATCCCTTAGTCGCGCGCAGCACGGTCGATGGCCTCCAACAGGTGGCGACGGGTCTTCTCGTGCAGGTCGGGTCCGGGTGAGCCGAGCCCGAGCAGTCTGGCCGCCCACCAGCCGTCCGCAGCCAGCCGTATGGCCGTCGCCACCGCCGGGTCGATACCGTCATCGGCGAGCCTGGCCTGCCAGGCGGCGAACCGCTCGCGCAACGGCTGAAGCTGCGCCGGGTCGACCAGCACGACGGCGAGCAGCGCGGCGGTGACGCGGTCGGCAGGGGCCGTGGCGGTGGTGTGCCGCTCGGGGATGGTCGCCTCGACGTAGGCGCGCAGAAAGTCGCCGGGCCGGTCGCCCGCCCGTGCGAGTGTGTCGTCGAAAGACTTGGTGAGCCGCTCGACCATGGCGGCGACCAGGGCCTGCTTCGTGGGGAAGTGGTAGAACAGCCCGCCCTTGGAGACCCCGGCCCGCTTGGCGACGGCTTCGAGGGTGAGCGACTCTGCCCCCTGCGACAGCAGCACGTCGGCGGCGGCGTCGAGGAGACGGTCCTTCGCGCTCGGTCGTGGCATGCCCGAAACTATACCGGTCAGCCGGTACAGTTTCAGTGGCAGGTGCGGGTACGGGGGGAGGACGGCACGGTCTGATGACCGGCTCGGGGCGGATAGGCAGAGGCTTGGTCAATCGGAGCGTGAGGTGATCACCAGGGAACCGGCTTGATCGGCAAGCGGAGGCGATCAGCCGGGGTTCGGTGCGATCGGAGGCCCGGGGCGAGCCGGCAGGCGGCCGGTCACGGGCTCTCCGCGGCCTCCCTGGCTTCGAGCAGCTCGCGCAGCACCTTGACCTGCTGGGGCTCCGCGGTCCCCTGCCAGGGCGCCAGGGCCTGCGCCCCCTTCTCGCGGTGTTCGCCGGCCTGCTCCGGCTGCAACCTGCTCAGGTGCAGGTGCGCCAGCGCCCTGCTCACCCCGGTCGGCGGCAGGTCCTTCAGCGCCTCGACGAGCAGCGCCGCCACCTCGGCCGGTTGGTGCTTCGGGTCCTCAAGCAGGAACCCGGCCCGGTGCACCTTGCAGCGCCCGAGCCCGGTCCTGTCCACCTTATGGTCCTGCTCCTCGGGGGTGGGTGCGGTCTTGTCGGGCTTCCTAGCCTCGGGCTTCCCGTAGAGCGTCTCGGCCTGCACCAGGTGCTGGTCGGCGTCGTGACGCTGGCCGAGGAAGTGGTGGGCCAGCCCGAGCAGTTCGTGGGCGTGCGCCTGCGTCGCCTTGTCGCGCGCCTGCTCCGCCAGGTCGAGCGCTTGGTACAGCACGATCCTGGCGTTGGTGTACAGGCGCCGCGCCTCGGCGGCGGCCTCCTCGCGGCTGGCCTGTCCGGTCTCGCGATCGACCGGCTCCGGGACGTCACCGTCGGCATGCGCGGCTTCGTCTCCTGCCTTCTCATCGCCCGGCATGAACAGCGCCTGGCCCTTCCGCATGAGCAGCGCCGCCACGTTGGTCAGCTGGACGGCCTGCCCCAGGACGTCGTTGCGGCCCAGAGCCTGGCCGTATTGGACGAGCTTTTGCTCGACGGTCTTGTAGTCGTCGCCTGCCGCCAGCAGCAGTGTCGCGTATGCCAGGTGCTGTTCGGCGGGCCCCTGTTCGACCCCGCCGTATAGTTGCGCCGCCTTGTTGAAGTGCTGATGCGCCTCGCGGACTTCGCTGACGGCGAGTAAGAGAGAGCACTGGCGGAGCTCTGCCGTCGCCTGCAACTGCTCGTCCTTGAGTGCCTCAGCGGCCTTGGCCAGGAGGGCCGCCGTGTTCAACCGGTCCTCGTCGCGTCCTTCGAACCGGTACCAGGTGTCCAGCGCGTCCCCGATCGCAGCCAGTGCGCGACCGGTTCTGGGGTCCGGTGCTGATTCCAGCACCTGCTGCAGCACCTGGTCCTCCATCGCGAACCAGTCTTCGGCCGCCTTCCCTTCTTCTTCGGCACCGGACAACCGCCGGGCGTGTTCGGCGGCCTGTGCCGCGAAGTGCTCCACCAGTCGACGCCATGCCGCCACTTGCCTCCGCGAGCGCCCCGCAGCCTCCGTCACGCCGCTGTCGCGAAACGTCTTCGGCACGCGTATGCGCTGGTTCCGCACCCGCTCGACAAGGCCCATGTCGATCAGTTCGTATATCGCGTCGTCGGCGGACGGCATGCCGAGCAGTGCGGCGGCGGCCTTTGAGTCCAGCTCGGCGATCGGGAGCTCGGCCAGCAAGGTGAACAACTTTCTGGCGGTCGGCTTGAGCTGGGCGAAGCTGCGTTCGAGCACGAATTGCAGAGTCTTCGCTGTGTCCGTCCCCTGCAAGTCATTCACCATGGTCTGTAGGGATATACGGGGGTTGCGGGCCAGCCAGGCGCCGACCCTGACCAGCTCGCGCGGGTTGCCCATGCAAGCGTCGGCGAGCTGTTTCAGCGCCTCCGGCTCGCTGCTGGCCCGTTCATCACCGATGTGCTGGGCCAGCAGGTCCTGCCGGGCCTGCTCGTCCAGCGATGCGAGCTCGATGTGCGCGACGCTGCCGTCGGACGGAATGCCCGTGAGCGTGCCCGCGATGATGACGTGCGCCTCCTGCACCCCGTCCGGCAGCCAGTCGACCTGGCTCCATGAGCTGACGTTGTCCAGCAGCAGCACGTAATGCTGCTCTTTGAGTGCTGCGCCCACTTTGTCGCCGGCGTCCTCGGCCCGTCGGATCTCGCTGATCTGGAGGCCCAGCGTGCGCAGCACCCGCTTGGCCACGCTCAACGCACTCTCGGGGTGGTCCTTGCTGGCACCGCGCACGTCGACGTAGAGCAACTGATCGGTGTTCTCTCCCACCAGGTCCGAGGCGACCTTGCGGGCGATGACGGACGTGCCCCTCCCAACGGGGCCACGTATGGCGAGGACACTTCTCCTCTTCAGTCTCCTTTTGATCCGCGCGATCTCCGCGTCCCTGCCCACCAGCTTCTCTGCTGGGTCCAGGTGCCGCGCCGAAATCTGGTGCTGTGCCGCCTTGGCGCGGGTACGGCGCATCACATGCTTGATCGCCCCGATGGCGACCGGCGGCACGACCACGGACACGACGATCAGCGCTATCAGCACCCAGATCGGCAGCCCGCCGAGGAGCTGTCTGAGCAACTCCTCCTGGAGGATCAGAATCGTGCCGCTCACCGTCAGCGCCCCGCCGACGCCCAGCTCGGCCCTGTGCGCGGTGGTCTGCACGCGGACCTCATCGATCCAGTTGCGAATGCGGCCCCTGCGCGAGAGCTCCGTCATCGCCGCACCCCTCCCGTCAGGCCCTGGTACAGCAGGCGCGCGGTCAACGCCACGACCAGCACCGGCACCACCATGGCCAGCACCGCCTGGGCCGCCAGCGGGCTTGCCGCGCTCATGAAGTGGCGGGCCTGCTCCAGCAGGATCAGCGGCAGGTGGTCCCCCGACGGCCAGTTGAGCAACAGTCCGACGACCGCGTCGTTCCAGACCAGGACGAACACCACGGCCCCGGCCAGCACCACGGCGGGGCGGGCCTCCCGGACGTAGTGGAACAGCTCGCGACGACCGCGCACCAGCATGGGCGCGGACACCCGGACGAACGCGTTGTGCAGCACCAGCACCGCCAGCGGCAGCACCAGCGCGGCGTGCACGATGATCAGCGCCGGGGCCGTGCCGATCGGGCTCAGCACCTGCTGAAGCGGCACGGCGAACGCCTGCGGCGGCAGCGCCGCCAGCGCCACCGCGACCAGCAGCACCATCTGCCAGGTGCGGCGGGGCAGCAGGTGCTCGTGCGCCAGCACGTACGCCGCCGGCACCGCCGCGAGCAGCACCACGGCGACCACTGTGACGGCCCGCAGGAACGTGGTGGCGAGCGCGCTGATGAAAGCACTGTCGGTCAGCGCCTCCGTGTACGAGCCGAAGGTCCACGGCTCGCCGTTCCACCACCCGGTCTGCGCGGCCGCGACCGGGTCGCGCAACGAGGTGATGAGCAGCGCCGCGAACGGCAGCAGCCACAGCACCGACACCGCCCCGCCGAGCGGCCACAGCCACCGGGCGCGGTCGGTGCGCGGCCGGGTGGACGGGGCGGAGCCGGCCCAGGTCACCCGCCCGTGCAGGCCGAGCAGGGCAGGCGCGGCGAGCGCGGCGACCAGCAGGGACATCAACACCGCCAACGCGGCGGCCCCGGCATAGCCCAGGTCGTCGTTGTGCCGCCACCAGTAGAGCCCGCCGCCTTCGACGAGCGCCTGCATCGACCCTGGTACGCCCATGAGCACCAGATCGAACACGCGAGCCGCGAAGACCAGCGCGAACAGGTACGCGAGCGCCGCCGGGCGCGCCAGCGCGGGCAGTATCACGCTCCACAGCCGTCCCCGCCGGTCCACGCCGAACGCCCTGGTCGTGCGCAGCAGGTCAGCGGGCAGCCTGGCCAGGGCCTCGTGGAAGACGAGGAAGGCGATCCCGGCGTACTGCCAGACGAAGGCCGAGCCGAGCACCAGCCAGATCCAGCCGGGCCCGAGGAAGGGGGTGTCGCGGCCGAGCAGAGCGGAGGCCATGCCGCGCTCTTGGCTGGTGTCGAACAGCAGGCGGAAAACGGCTCCCGTGGTGAGGGGCGAGACGACGGCGGGCAGCACCAGGATGATCCGCATGACCAGGCCGAGCGCGGGGCCCGCGTTCCTGACCAGCCAGGCCAGGCCGAGCCCCACCGCGCACACCACCACGACGAGCAGCCACCAGATCAGCATGTTGCCGATCGCCTGCCAGGCGCCCGCGTCGGTCAGCACCTCCTGCCACGCGCCGGGCTCTGAGAAGCTGATGATCACGGTCGCGAGGAGCGGGACCAATGTCACGCCCGCCGACAGCAGCACCGCAAGCAGCAGGTAGAACGCCGCACGCCAGCGGCTGATGCCTTGTGGCTTCACCGGTACCCCGGCGTCGGGGTGCGGGGCCACCTCGAACAGGAAGGTGTTCGGTCCGTAGTTGCCTCGGTCGCTACCACTCATCGCGCGCTCACCCCGGACGGAAAGGTGTTGCGTTCACTCATCACACGGGCACGTGGGAAACGCGGGCTCATCGGGCGGCGCCCTTCGCGAGGCTCGTCACGATCTTCTCGCGGGCGGCCAGAGCCGCGCTTCGCGGTGTGACGGTGCTCGCGGCGACGTCGCTGAACAGCTCGGTGAGCACCCGCCACAACCCGCGCCCGTCGCCGCCCTCCAGGCGGCCGATCAGCCGGTCGGACAGGTCGTAGCGCAGACCTTCGCTGCGCCGCAGCGCCAGCGCGGGCTCGCGCAGCAGCGGTTGTGTCGGGTCGCGGTACGGGGTCAGGAAGCCGCCCTCGTCCACCCATTCGGTCAGCGCGTCGTTCGTGTTACCGCGCGGCCTGGTCAGCCACTCCACGAAGTCGAGCGCGTCGCTACCGCCGCGCTTCATCGCCACCGCGACGTCGCCGCCGACCACCAGGGGCGGCGGCCCGCCCGCGTCGCCGGGGAAGCGGAAATGGCCGGCCACGTCGGCGCCGGCGTAGCGCTGGATGACGGGCAGCGCGAAGTCGGGCGCGGCCACGACGTCGGCCGTGCGGTAGCGGAAGACATCGAGTATCGAGTCGTGGAACTGCAGGGTCAGCGCGCGCCTGCCCTGCTCCGGGGTGAACGCGTCGCGCCAGAGCGAGGCCAGCCTTTCGAGCGCCTCGGACACCTCGCCCCTCGCCCACCACTCGGGGTCGCCGCGTGTCGCCGAGGCGAAGAGGCCGTCGTACGCCTCGGGGGCCATGGAGAGCAGGACGTTCTCGAACCAGTCGCTGAGCACCCACCCGTCGGCCGCGCCGATGGCCACCGATCCGGGCCGAGGCTGCCAGGCGGTCAGGCTCGCGGGGGCGTGCCGCTCGCCTTTGCGGTGCCACACGAGCGACTTGTAGGCGAGCTTGAACCAGGCGCCCAGCTCGGGCCCGCCCTCCTCGGGGGTCACCAGCCGCCGCCAGAATTCCGGCTGGACGTGCCCGCTCTCCCTGGGCTGGATGCGCTTACGTACGACGGGGTCGAAGAGCAGGCCGAGCCGGGGGATGACGGCCACGTCGGGGATGACGTTCTCGGCGGGGCCGCGCAGCAGCGCGCTGATGTTGTCGCCCGCCGAGTAGACGCTCACGGGCCGGCGGGAGTGCGCGACGTAGGCGTCCACCACGCGCAGGAAGCGCTGTAACTCCTCACCGCTCCACACCACCGCGACCCGCAGCGGCGGCTGTCCGGCGCAGCCCGCGGCGGCCACGGCCGGCACGGCCAGCAGGAACGCCCTACGACTTATCGACATCGGTGATCTCCAACAAGTCCGAGGACGAGGCGTAGTTGGCCACTGTGGTGTTGTCGTCGGTGACGATGAGCACGGTCAGTTTGTGGTCTTCGTCCATCGCCCGCTTCACCGCGCCGTCGCAGGACTCCCATCCCTTACGGTCCTCGACCACCACCGCTTTCGTCGTCACCGGCCGGCACAGAACCCGCGCGAGCGCGACCGTCAGCCGCTCTTCGTGACCGAGCTCGTGCGGCTTGTCGCCCATACGGCCCTCGATGTGCAGCCGCTTGGTGACGTGGCCGATGTAGCCGGGCGACACCGGCGCAAAGCCGTTGCTTGCGTGCGCGGCCAGCTCCAGGTTGCGCCTGACCGTCAGATGCGGTAAGAGACCGCCGCCTGCGGGCACCAGCCCGATCTCGCGCTCGGCCGTAGGCATGCCGGTGATGTCCTTGCCGTCGAGCAAGATCTGGCCGGCGACCGGCTGGGCCAGCCCGAGCAGGACGTCGGTGAACGCCTCGCCTACCGCGAAGTCGCGGGCCACCACGACCGCCACTTTGTTCTCGCCGAGCGTCAGCGGATCGGGTGACAGGCGTCGCCGGACTCCGTGGGCCTCCCAGATGAGACCGTTGATCTCCAGCAGCGGCACGTCTGTAACCGTTCGTCACGTCGGAAAGTGATCCGCACCTGACGTTCGCATAAACAACGATCTACTTCAACGAACGAACGCGGCTTCTGCGCGTGTTTGCTATTGAAGGCCGGAAATCTTTCATTTGTTGGCGGGCCGGAAAGCGCGAAAGTGCGTGCCGAACCACTCGCGAGCATGCTCGGCCACCGCATCCAGCGCGCCCGGCTCCTCGAACAGGTGGGTGGCCCCCGGCACCACCACGATCTTGCTGTCCGCGCGCAGCCGCCGCTGCGCCTCCTCGTTCAGCCCCACCACCACCGGGTCACGGCCGCCCACGATGAGCAGGGTCGGGGCGCGTACCGCGGCGAGGCGGTCGCCGGCCAGGTCAGGCCGCCCGCCGCGCGAGACGATCGCGGCGATCTCATTGTCCGGCTCGGCCGCCGCCCACAGCGCCGCCGCCGCTCCCGTGCTCGCGCCGAAGTAGCCGATCGGCAGTCCCGCCGTCTCCGGCTGCTCGCGCACCCACGCCGTACGCTCCAGCAGCCGCCCCGCCAGCAGCTCGATGTCGAACACGTTCGCCCGGTCGAACTCCTCCTCCGGAGTCAGCAGGTCGAACAGCAGCGTGCCGAGGCCGCCCTCGTTGAGCGCCCCGGCCACGTACCGGTTGCGCGGGCTGTGCCGGCTGCTACCGCTGCCGTGCACGAAGACCACCAGGCCAAGGGCGGCGCCAGGAACGACCAGATCCCCCGTCATCGCTCACACTCCCCTCACCGCGACCTGCCGCTACCCGGTGACGCCCTCCTCTATCCCACCCGGGCCGATCACCCTTCAGGCGCGCATGTGCACTGGGATACTGCTCGGATGTCCGATTTCGCGGAGTTCCGGGAGCGGGGGAGGACCGCTCTGCTGGCCGGTGAGGCCACTCATGACGTGCCCATGACGGAAGGCCACCCGCGCTGGGGCGCGGCGGCCGTGCTGCGGCCCGCCGGCGAGGTCGTCCAGCGGCTGACGGAGCTGGCGGCCACCGTGCACGCCCCCGGTCACTGGGTGCACGGCGGCCCGGCCCTGCACGTCACGCTCAGGACGCTGGAGCCGTACCGCAGCGTGATCCCGCAGGACGACCCGCTGCGCCGCGCGTACGGCGAGGCGCTGGCCGAGGCCGCAGACGGGCTGCCGTCCGCCTGGGTCTACCTCGCGGGCGTCGCGCCGCACCGGGGCGGCGTCCTGGTGGGCGCGCACCCGGTGGACGAGACGCTGGAGACGCTGCGCAAGCGCTTCGCCGGGAACCTGCAGTCGAGGGGCGTACGCGACCTGGAGTACGGCCGGGTCCGCGACCGCTGGTACGTCAGCCTGGTCCACTTCGCCGCGCCCCTGACGAACGCCGAGGAGATCGTCGCCTGGTGCGACGCCCACGCGGACGCCGACTTCGGCCTCGTCGAGCTGCCGGCGGCGGAGATCGTCCAATACGTCCACACCGGCTCGGCGATCAGGGGCGATCGCCTGGAGCTCGCTCCTCTGTCCGCCTGACTCACCCCATCACCAGCTCGGTGACGAAGTGGAGCAGGTGCCAGGCCACGTACGCGCTGAGCGAGGCGAACGCCCACTCCTTGCCCAGCCTGATGCGCGCGACCCAGCGCAGCTCCTCGGCCGGCTCCCGGCGCGCCCGCAGGCTCCTCGTGACGAAGTACGCCGAGACGAGCCACGCACCCCCCGACCCCACGACGAGCGCGGCCGACAGCGCGAGCAGCAGCGGCGACGGCGACGCTCCCGGCCCGCCGGAGAGCTGGTGCGTCCAGGCCGCGAGCAGGCCGCCGAGTATCGCGACGGTGATCCGCCGGTCCTTACGTGCCTGTCGCTTGAGCCACTGAAGGTCTCGCCGCAGATGGTTCTTGAGCATCCGGATCACCTCCGTGTGTGAATCGGCCGGTGAGTCCAGGTAACGAAAAGCTCAGAGAAAGATCTGCGACCTCGATCCTGAGATTTCCCGACTTTTGTCGGCGTTTCGGGTTAAAGCCTGAGCAATTCCCGGCCGAAGCCGGACATTCCCGCGGCTGAAGCCCACCGACTTCTGCCCGCATCCCGAGCGGCCTCGGGTGAAGCCGGAGCCGTCACAGGCGCTGGGCCCTGAGGCTGCGGGGGCGCCGGGTCTGAGGTGGCGGAGGCGCTGGCCCTGAGGTGGCGGAGGCGCTGGCCCTGAGGTGGCGAAGGTGCTGGGCCTGAGGTGGCGAAGGTGCTGGGCCTGAGATGGTGGAGGCGCAGAACCCGAGTCGCCGAACCCGAGTCGCCGGAGGCGCAGGGCACGAGGCGTGTCACGCGTACAGCCGGAGCTCCTCAGCGGCTTGCCGCGCCTCCACCAGGTCGCCCACCTCTTCGAGCGTGTGCACGGCCTCCTTCAGATGCCTGACCGCCTCCTCCCGCCGCCCCATCCGGGCGGCGATGAGGCCGAGCGCCCGCGCCGCGCAGCCCAGGTCGCGCCGCGTGCCGCACTCCTGGTGCACGTCCCTGGCCTGGCGGGCGTACGGCAGCGCCTCCTCCACCCGGTCGAGGTCGAGCAGGATCATGGCGAGCGTGGTCAGTGCCGCCGCCCAGCGGTCGCGCGTACCGCTCTCGTGCTGCAACTCGACGGCCTCCCGCGCCGGGCTGAGCGCAGCGGCGGGCCGCCCGGCCGCGTGCAGCGCCTGCGCCACCGACAGCAGCGCGCTCGCCCGGTTGTCGCGCAGCTCCTCCCTGATCGCCAGCGCCGACTTGGCCGCGCGCAGCGCGTACCGGTGCAGCCCCAGCGACAGATAGGTGTACGCGAGTGTCTCCTGCACGTCGGCCTCGGCCCGCCGGATGCCCTTGCCCTGCACGATGTCGAGGGCCTCCAGCGCGTACGTGAACGCCACCTGCGGCCTGCCCTGCCGCCGCCGCACCCGCGCGAGACGGTTGAGCATGCGCGCCTCGACCGGCTCGTCCCTGATCATCCTGCTGATGGCCAGCGCCTGGTTGAGGTAGTCGTCGGCGCGCCGGTAGTCGGCGAGCCGCCAGTGGACGAGCCCGATGTCGCCGAGCGTCTCGGCCCTGCCCTGCTCGTGGTGCAGCTCGATCTGCACGGCCAGGGCCTGCTCGTAGTAGGACAGCGCCTCGTCGTAGCGTGAGCCGTTGCGTGCGATGCGGCCGAGCGCGCACAGGGCGCGGCCGCAGCCGTACTGGTCGCCGGTCGCCGTGTAACCGGCCAGGGCGCGTTCGGCGTCGCGCCTGGCGTCGTGCGGCAGCCGCAGCAGGTCGTAGATCTCGGCCAGGCACAGCAGCGTCTCGGCTTCGGCGTGTTCGTCGCCCAAGTCGTGGCAGATCGACAGCGCCTCCAGGCCCTCAGACAGGGCGGCGTTCGGCTCGCCCAGGTTGCGCTGCACGGTCGCCAGGATGATCAGGCTCTGCGCGGTGCCGCGCCGGTCGCCCAGCTCCTCGCGTACGTCGAGGGCCTCCCCCGCGTACTGGAGCGCCGGCTCGTAGCGCTCCTGCGACAGGTGCAGCCGGGAGAGCGTGTGCAGGCACTTCGCCACCCCCGACCGGTCGCCGATCTCCTCGTACAGGGCGAGCGCTTCGGCGGCGTGGCGCAGCGCCTGCTCGCTGTTGCCGGCGATGCCGTGCACCTCGGCCAGCTCGTTGAGCGCCCGCGCCTGGCCCTCGCGGTCGCTGAGCGCGACGTGGTCGGCCAGCGCCTCCCCGATGAACCTGGCGGCCAGCGTGGACGGCCCGATGTCGCGGTGGATGGAGCCGAGGTTGCCGCGCATGAGCGCGATCGCCCGGCGGTTGCTCACCTGCATGGCCGAGGCCAGCCCGCCCTGCTGCACCTCCAGGTTGTTCTCGTAGTAGCG
Source organism: Nonomuraea sp. NPDC052634 (assembly GCF_040678535.1). Taxonomy (NCBI): domain Bacteria; kingdom Bacillati; phylum Actinomycetota; class Actinomycetes; order Streptosporangiales; family Streptosporangiaceae; genus Nonomuraea; species Nonomuraea sp. NPDC052634. Next base: position 560,250 of record NZ_JBFATY010000004.1, read on the forward strand.
CAGCCGCCTGAACGGCTCGAACACCGCCGCCGCCAGCCGCCACGCCATGCCGTGCGCGCCGCTCTCCCCGGCCATCCGCACGGCCGAGACCAGCGAGCGCCGCTCGGCCTCGAACCACTCGCCGGGCGTCTCCGGGTCGGAGGCCACCGCCAGGTAGTGGTCGAGCAGCCGCGCCCTGGCCTCGCGTACGCCCGCCTCGGCGTGCCTGCCCAGCTCCCTCGCAAGCCGCTTGACCAGGTCGTGCACCCGGTAGCGCGACCCGGGCAGCGGCTCGACCAGGTACGCCCGGTGCAGCCCCGCCAGCGCGGCGACCGCCTCCTCCACCGGTACGCCGAGCGCCGCTGCCAGCACCTCGGGCGTGAAGTCGCGTCCTGGCAGCAGCCCCACGTGGCGGAAGGCGCGCCGCTGCGCCGGGCTCAGCGACTCGTACGCGAGGTCGAGCGCCGACCTGAACGCCTCCTCCGGGTCGCCCACCAGCAGCCGGTCGGGCCTGCGCAGCTCCTCGACCCGCCCGCGCACGCTCAGCCCGGGGTTCTCGGCGAGCTTGGCGGCCGAGATCCGCAGCGCGAACGGATGGTAGAAGCACACCCGCGCCAGCTCGGCCAGCGCGTCCCTGTCGGCCGCCTGGGGCGAGTCCTCGCCCAGCACCGCGACCAGCAGCGCCACCGCGTTGCCGGGGTCGAGCACCTGCAGGTCCAGCAGGTCGGCGTGGCCGGTGGCGCGCAGCGGCCCCATCCGCGTCCTGCTGGTCACCAGCACCACACAGTCCTTGCTGCCCGGCAGCAGCGCGCGCACCTGGGCGGCGTCGGCGGCGTTGTCGAGGACGAGCAGCAGCCGCCGCCCGGCGATCCTGCTGCGATACAGCAGCATCAGCTCTGCCTCGTCCGACGCCGGCATGTGCTCGCCGACGCCGAGCGAGCGCAGGATCTGCCCGAGCGCCTCGGCGACGGTCATCGGCGGCTGGCTCGGCGACTGACCGCGCAGGTCGATGAAGATCTGCCCGTCGGGGAACTGGTCGGCGTGCAGGTGCGCCCAGCGGGTCACCAGCGCGGTCTTGCCGACGCCCGGCAGGCCCTGCACGACCATCGTGTTGGGGCGCCGGGGCCGGTCGAGCCATTCGGTCAGCAGGTCGAGGCTCTGCTGGCGGCCGGTGAAGTCGGGCACGTCGGCTGGGAGCTGGCGCGGCTTGGGCATCTCGCGTACGGGGATCTGACTGCCCGGCTCCGGGACCGCCCGGCCGGGTGAGGAACGGCGTCACCCGCCCCTGCCAGGGCGCCGACAGGTGCTCCCAGCTGCCCGCGGCGGCCCGCAGCGCGACCGGGTCGGCGATGTGCAGACGCCGGTAGCCGGGCCTGACCAGCCAGCCCCGCTGCACCCACTGGGTGAGCTGGCGCTGCACCACGTCGGGCGAGCTGCCCACCAGGTCGGCGAGCGTCTCCATGGACAGCGGCGGCGCGGACTCCGATGCGAGCCCGTAGCGCTCGTCCAGGTGCAGCAGCCAGACGGCGAGCCGGGCGGCGACCGGCGCGCGGGCCAGCGCCTCGTGCCTGCGGGCGGCGAGATTCCGCGCGAACAGCTCCTCCACCAGCGCGGTCGCCACGGCAGGGGCCGCCGCGGCCTGATCGCGCAGCCGGCGCAGGTCGATGGGCCAGGCGCGGACCTCGGTGAGCGCATCCACCTTGACCCGGTCGGCGGGGCTCCAGAAGGCCAGCTCGCCGACGAGATCGCCGTCGCCGCGCAGGTCGTGGACGACCTCGCGCTCGCCGGCCGGGATGTACTCGCGGGCGTAGCCGTAATCGATCAGGTAAACGCAGTGGGCGGGCCGCAACGGCGAGCACATCGTCTCGTTACGGTGGAAGACATGCGGGCGGGCACCCTCGTCGACCAGCGCCTTGAACAGAACCACCGTGACACCACCCCGGGTGGGACGGCGGTGTCCCCGACATGACAGGCATCAACAGCCTGCGCGACGACCTGTCACATCAGTTGACGACAGCACGCTGCCGCTGTCAATCGGGTCGTCGGGGATCAGACGCTGGCGGATTCGGCCTTGTCGTTCTCGGCGCGGTCGGGCACGAAGCGGTAGCCGACGTTGCGGACCGTTCCGATGAGCGACTCGTACTCGGTGCCCAGCTTGGCACGCAGCCGCCGGACGTGGACGTCGACCGTCCTGGTGCCGCCGAAGTAGTCGTAGCCCCACACCTCCTGCAGCAGCTGGGCGCGGGTGAAGACCCTGCCGGGGTGCTGGGCGAGGTATTTCAGCAGCTCGAACTCCTTGAACGTGAGGTCGAGCACGCGCCCGCGCAGCCGCGCGGTGTAGGTGGCCTCGTCGATCGACAGGTCGCCGCTGCGGATCTCGTCGGGCACCTCCTCGGCCGCCTGCTGCGAGATGCGGCCGGTGGCCATGCGCAGCCGCGCCTCCACCTCGGCCGGGCCCGCGCTGTCGAGCAGCACGTCGTCAACGCCCCATTCGGCGGTCATCGCGGCCAGCCCGCCTTCGGTGACGACGACCAGGAGCGGGCAGTCGATGCCGGTGGTGCGGATCAGCCGGCACAGGCTCTTGGCCTGCACGAGCTCCTTGCGGGCGTCCACGAGAACGGCGTCCGCCGGCGGCGTGTCGATGAGCGCGGAGGCCTCGGCGGGCGCGACGCGAACCGAGTGGAGCAGCAACCCCAGCGCCGGAAGCACCTCGGAGGACGGCTCGAGGGCGTTGGTCAGCAGGAGCAGGTTGCTCATTACGGCCTCCTCAAACACACAAGGACCCGGGGGCTACGTCGCCCGAGTCCTGTAGGTGAGGATATCCCACGACTAAGTCGCGTCCATTGCGCGTCCAGCAGGTGAACAGCGCGTCTCCTGAAACAAGCTTGTTAAGGGCGACGCACAATAAGGCTGAAACGATTGTGAGGCAGGCATGGCCACAGGAAAGATACGTTATTGGGCGGCGGCCAAGGATGCCGCGGGCGTCGCGGAAGAGCCGTTCGACGCGGCCACTCTTGGTGAACTGATGACGAAAATCACACAGAATCGTGCCGAACTGGCGCGCGTGGTCCGCCGCTGCTCTTTCCTGGTGGACGGCTCTCCCGTGGGCAAGCGCGCCCACGATCAGGTGATACTCGCCGAGGGTGCGACCGTCGAGGTGCTGCCGCCCTTCGCCGGCGGCTGATCCGCAGGTGAACGCGTGCTCGTCCCGGGAATGAGTCAAACCGGATCGGTAGGCTCTTGACCCCCGCTCACGACAAGGAGCCCCATGCGCAAGCTGATCGTTTCACTGATCGTGCTCATCATTCTCCTTGTCGCAGCCGACAGGGTCGCGGTTGCCGGAGTCGAGCGCGACCTCGCCAACAGGATCGCCGCCTCCGCCGATCTGTCCGGCACCCCTACGGTGACCATTAAGGGCATCCCCTTTCTCACCCAGGCGTTCTCGGGCCACTATCCCGAAGTCGAGTTCGATCTCGGCACGTTCACCTACGGCGGGGTGCCGATCAGAAATCTGCACGGGGCGGCGTACGACGTGACGGCCCCGCTGGCCGAGATCCTGCAGAACCGCCCCGACATCAGGGCCGGGCGCGTCGCCGTCACCGGCACGATCAGCAGGGCGACCATCGACAAGTTCGCGCCCCAGGGCGTCAAGATCGGCGGCAACGGCGGCAGGCTCACCGCGTCGGGCGAGGTGACGGTGGGGGTCAACAAGGTGAAGTTCAACGCCGAGATGCGAGTCGAGCTGGCGGACGGAGGCATCAGGGTCCAGGCGGAGAAGATCGAGGGCGTGCCCGACGAGGTCGCCCGCATGGTCTCCTACACGATCCCGTTCAAAGGAAAGCTGCCCTTCGACGTGAAGGTGACCGAGGTCGAGAGCGTGCCGGGCGGGCTCAGGCTCTCGGCGGAAGCGACGAACGTGCCGATCCGTGGATGAGCGTGAACCGTCGCGTCCTCGCGTACGTGATGAGGACGTGACAGCAGCGGACACCGCCGACGAGGAACTCGTGAGGACCCTCTTCGACGAGCACGCTGGGCCGCTCTACGGGTACGTCCTGCGTTTGACCGGCGACTCCGGCAGGGCCGAGGACGTCGTCCAGGAGACCCTGCTACGGGCCTGGCGACATCCCGAGGCCATGTCCGGCCGGCCGATCAGGGCGTGGCTGTTCACGGTGGCCCGTAACCTCGTCGTGGACCAGCACCGCGCCAGGAAGGCCAGGCCGCCGGAGACCGGCGACGAGGCGCTTTCTGTCCTGCCGGCCGACGACGAGCTCGAGCGCGCGGTCGAGTCGTGGGCGGTGGCCGAGGCGCTCGCCGCGCTGCGGCCCGAGCACCGCGACGTGCTGCTGGAGGTCTACTACCGGGGGCGATCGGTGAAGGAGGCGTCGGCGACGCTGGGCATTCCGCCGGGCACGGTCAAGTCCCGTACGTACTACGCGTTGCGCGCCCTGAAGCTGGCGCTCGAAGAACGGGGGCTCGCACCGTGATGACCTGCGAGGAGGTCCGGATCGCGCTCGGCGCGCACGCCCTGGGCGCGCTCGATCCGGAGGAAGCGCTGGAGATCGACCACCACCTGGCCACCTGCGAGGCGTGCGGCGCCGAGCTGGAGGAGCTCGCGGGGGTGACGACGTTCCTCGGTAAGGTGTCCGAGCGCGACGTGGAGGTGGTGAGCAGCCCCCCGCGTCAAGTGCTCGACCGGCTGCTGAACGACCGCGCCAAGCGGTCGCGCCGCGGCCGGATCCTGACCGCGGTCGCGGCGTGCGCGGCGGTGCTGGTGGTGGGCGGCACGGTCTGGACGGCGATCCAGACCCGCCAGGCGGCCGAGACGACCGCCGCCCACCCGGTGGCGCAGTCCGAGCGGTCCGCCGGGCCCGATGACGCCGCGCCGCGGGTACTCGCCGACCAGGGCGCGCCCGAGTCAGGGGCCGCCGAACGCGACTCCCGCATGCCGAGTTCGGCCGAGCAGGCTCCCGTACGGCCCAGCCCTTCGCGCTCCCCCGAGCCCGCGCAGCCGTACGGGCAGGCCGCCACGCCGGCACCCGAGCGGGCCGAGGAGAGCGCGTCGTCACCGGCTGAGCAGCGCAAGGCCATGGAGGGCCGCGAGTTCAGCGGCTCCAACAGGGCCGGCGGCTACGGCGCCACGGTCCAGGCCCTGCCCGGCGACGGCGGCACCGAGCTGGGCGTGCGCGTCACCGGCATCCCGGTCGGCACCACCTGCTCCCTGGTCGCGGTCGGCGACGACGGGCGGCGCGAGGCCACCGAGAGCTGGACGATCGGCCCCGACACCTACCGCGACAAGACCGTCTTCCCGCGGCGGACGTCGATGACGATGGAGGAGATCGCCCGGTTCGAGATCGTGGACGAGGCGGGCACGGTGCTGGTCGAAGTCCCGGTGAGGAAGTGATCGCGCACGCCCGCGTCTTCGGGTGGGGAAGGAAACGCGGGCGTGCGCGGTTGCACCGGGGTGGACGACCGGATGGGCGGCGCCGGCGGGGCACCGGCGCCGGGCACGCTGAAACGAGGTGATCCACCTGCGCCGCGACGACCGCAGCCGCCACGCCGGCGCGGAGCACAGGTCTGAGCGGGAGCGGCTGTCGGCGGGGGAGCTGGGGGCGGAGAGCCTGGGCGAGCGGGCGACGCTGGTGCACTTCTCGACGGCGTTCTGCCAGCCGTGCCGGGCCACCAGGCGGGTCCTCGCCGACGTCAGCGCGCTGGTGCCGGGCGTGCGTCACATCGAGGTGGACGCCGAGTCGCGGCTCGATCTCGTACGCCGTCTTGAGATCACCGGCACCCCCACGGTGCTGGTGCTCGACCCGGAGGGAGCAGTGGTCAAAAGGGCGTCCGGCCTGCCGCGAAAGCACGAGGTGCTGGCCGCGCTCGCGCTGGCCGTACCCGACCCGGGAACGTGAGGCGTCTCACACGCTGTCTCACTAACCGGACGAGATGTGACAGATGACGAGACGCCGAGTAGTGTCTTGCTCATGAACCCATCGACAGAGCTGCTCACGAAGCGGCGCGCGGTCGACTTCTGCCGCGTCGCCACCGCGCTCTGTCGCGCTGCCTGAGGACGATCTCGCGCGGATCCACCATCCGCCCCAAATCGACCCTTCAGGGAGCATCCCGCGATGCGTGCCTATCCCAGAGCGCTGCGCCCCGGCGCGGCAACCACCCTGGTCGTCCCCCACCCGGTCACCGAGAGCCGCCGGCTGCTCGCCGTCCGGGTGCTCGACCGCATGCTGGGCGCGTTCTCGCGCAGGCCGTACGCGATGCTCGGCTCGGCGCTCGCCGCTAGTGCGCTGAAGGAGCGGAAAGACCGCAAGACGCAAGGCTCGCCCCGGCTCTCGCCGGAGATCGGGCCTGTCGTCGCGGTCACGGGCGTGGCCGGATCCGCCTCCGGAATCATGCCGATGGCCCACACGGCCACGGCTGCGGCTCTCCTCGCCGCTTTCCTCATCGCAGCCTTCGGTATCTGCCTTGGCTGCGCGATGTACCTGCTCATTCGCCGACTACTGCCCGCCGCCAACATGGAGGTATCTCAATGAGCCGCTCCGCCGCCCTGGTGGACGCCGACTGGGTCGAAGCCAACCTCGACACGCCCGGGGTCGTCATCGTCGAGGTCGACGAAGACGTCAGCGCCTACGACAAGGGCCACATCCGTGGCGCGGTCAAGGTCGACTGGCGCAACGATCTGCAGGACCCGGTGCGCCGCGACTTCGTCGACAAGACGGGGTTCGAGGCGCTGCTGTCCGACCGGGGCATCTCCAACGACGACACCGTCGTCCTCTACGGCGGCAACAACAACTGGTTCGCCGCCTACGCCTACTGGTACTTCAAGCTCTACGGCCACGAGAACGTCAAGCTGCTCGACGGCGGCCGCAAGAAGTGGGAGCTCGACTCCCGCGAGCTGGTGACCGAGGTGCCGCAGCGGCCCAAGACGCAGTACGTCGCCAAGGAGCAGGACACCAACATCCGCGCCTTCCGCGACGACGTCGTGGCGGCGATCGGCAAGCTCAACCTCGTCGACGTGCGCTCGCCCGACGAGTTCACCGGCAAGCTGCTCGCCCCGGCCCACCTGCCGCAGGAGCAGGCGCAGCGCGCCGGCCACGTGCCGACCGCCCGCAACATCCCGTGGTCCAAGGCGGCCAACGACGACGGCACCTTCAAGTCCGACGAGGAGCTGCGCGCCCTCTACCAGGAGGCCGGGGTCGACTTCGGCAAGGACACCATCGCCTACTGCCGCATCGGCGAGCGGTCGGCGCACACCTGGTTCGTGCTGCACGAGCTGCTCGAGCAGCCCAACGTCAAGAACTACGACGGTTCGTGGACCGAGTACGGCTCGCTCGTGGGCGTGCCGATCGAGTTGGGGGAGGCCCGCTGATGACCGCACAGGGTTGCGGGGCGCCGGAGCAGACCGTGACGCTGCCCGCTGGTATCGATCTGTCCAACCAGGCCGTCATCCAGGGCGTCGTGACCGGCGCCGGCACCGCGTACGCGCGGCTGCTCGACCACACCGGTGAGTTCACCGGCGAGGTCGTGGTCTCCGACGACGGCATCTTCCGCTTCTTCGCCGCGCCGGGCGACTGGACCGTCCGCATCATCGCGGGCGGTGGCGTCACCCGCGACGTCAAGGTCCAGGCCAAGCTGGGCGAGGTCGCCCAGCTCGCCGTGGCCGTCTGACAGGCGACACGTCAGGGCCCGCGTCCGGCTCTCCGGACGCGGGCCCTTTCGCATGCCCTGGGTCCCTTCGCGGCAAAGTGGCCGTTCACCTGGTGCTTGATTGCGGAGCGCTTTCGAGGGTTGCGGCTGCGTCACAAGGGACAGAACGCTACGATTCCACAGATGTCCGGTTCGACAGGTGTGACGGCGCCCCCGCAACCAGGGCCCACGCCGGCTCAGGAGATGCCGTCGCCGTACTCACTGCCCCTGCACGCCCTTCGCCTGGCGGGCAAGTGCGCGCTGCCGCTGATCCTCTGGTTCGCCGCGGGCGAGCTCCTCCGGTTCGTGCTGCTCTACGCGGCCAGCGAGGTCCCGTACGGAGACTTCAAGCAGCTGCGCTACGTCGGCGTCATGACCCTGCTCACGCTCATCGTGCTCGCCGCGATGACCGTCACGACCGGCATGCTGCACGCGCTGCGCGGCGCCCTGTGGGAGATGCGCGCCAGGGCCGACGAAGGCGTACGCGACGAACCGCTCTTCCGCACCCTCGACCGCGTCGCCCCCACCTTCGCGGTGCTCTACCTGGCCTGGGGCTTCCAGACCGAGGACGCCAGAGACGTCTACCAGATGGACATCTTCCATCACTACTTCGAGCAGACCGAGGCGTCCTGGTTCGGCGAGGAGAGCGACGTCGGGCGCGGGCTCGTCGACCTCGACTGGCGGGTCTCGCTCGGCGCCATGGCCGTCATGTTCGGGCTCAAGTGGCTCTTCGCCAAGTTCGTCGAACAGGGCCGAGGCAGGTTCTACGGCTTCCTCGCCGCCTTCTCCGAGTTCGCCTTCGTCTTCTACGGCCTGAACGCCACCGTCGCCTTCGGCGACGCCCGCTCGGAGTGGATCCAGCACCGCAGAGCCGTCGCCGGCACCGAGGAACTGCTCACCCAGGCCAAGGAGGGCGTGCCGCTGTGGGCGGACATCACCGATTGGTTCGGCGAGGTGTGGCCGCTCGTCCTCGAGGGCGTGGCCGTGCCGCTCGCCTGGCTCACCGTCGCCATGCTGGTCTTCGGCGTCTACTCCGACGAGACCCGCACCCTCCTGCGGGGCACCCGCCTGGAGCGCGGCCTCGACAAGCTGGAGAGCAGCCACGACCTCACACAGAAGTCGTTCGACCGGCTCACCGGCGGCTTCCGCGACCGCTGGGTGCCGCTCGCCAACTCCCTCCGGATGATCTTCAATGGTGGGCTGCCGCTCTTCGGCATGATGTGCCTGTGCTACTCGGTGCTCGCCGTCGGCGGCCAGTACGCCCAGCGCGGGATCATGATGCTCATCGGCACCCGTGACGAGTGGGTCGGCATCTACCAGGTCCAGCCGGTCGCGTTCGTGCGCGAGATGGTGGTGACCGTGCTCACCATGGCGCTGCTCGCGGCCACGTACGACATCGCCGCCACCCGGGCCCGCCGCGCCGGCCGCCCCCTCGACGAGATCTGACCGGCCGCCAGGCCGGCCTCGGGCTCGGCTCCCGCGCGGCCGGCGTGACTCCCGTATGAGCGGGCATGGGCTGCCGGCCGTATGGGCGGCGGCGTTCAGCGGCGCTTGAAGCGGAGCACGTCCACGTCCGGCACCAGCTTCGCGGCGCCCTCGCGGGTGAACAGGTCGTCGATCGGGGTGTCCGAGCGGTAGTTGCTCGGCCGGAACGACAGCTCCACCTCGTCCGCGACCGCCGTCGGCACGATCGCCAGGCCCTGGATCTTGTACTCCCTGCCGACCACCAGCTTGTCGGTCGGCCGGTCGCCCACCGGCTCGATCGGCACCGTCCAGATCCGGCCCGAGCGGTCCTGCACCTGGACGTCATGCGGCTCGGCCACCATCGTGGCGCTCTTCTCGTCCACGGCCTTCCTGGTGATGTCCACCTTCAGCCAGGTCACCTCGGGGCCGTGCGTGTTGCCGGCGGGCGGCTTCGTGCGCTCCATGGCGGCCCGCCACTCGATGCCGTTCACCTTGCCCGCCTGGCCCGCGGGGACGACCGTCTCCTTGGTCTCCTCCTCGGCGACCTTCTCATAGAAGAGGTGGCCGTCGTAGGTGTGCGCGGCCGTTGTCAGCAGGCACGCCAGCGCGGCCGCGGCGGCCACCAGCGCCGTACGACGCTTCGACCTGCCTCCGCCGCTGCCCGCCTCACCGGAGGGCGGCCCATCCTGGCCCCCGGACCTGCCCAGGGACTCACCCGGCCCGTCCGCGCGGAATTGCCCGTACTGTCCGGGCCCGGGCTCCTGCCCAGGGAGGCCGTACGGGCCGGGGCCGCCGTACGGCGCCGAGGGATCATGCGCGTGCGAGGCCGCGAAGCCGTGCGGGTTCGGGCCACCGGGCTGCGCCGAGAGATCGTACGCGCCTGGGCCACCGGGCTGCGCCGAGGGGCCGTGCGCGCCTGGGCCACCGGGCTGCGCCGAGGGGCCGTGCGTGCCTGGGTCACCAGGCTGTGCCGGGTCACCGGGCCGCATCGGGTCGCCGCCCTGCCCCGCGCCACTCGGCCGGTAGGGAGGCGGCGGGCCACCCGCCCTGACGGCGGGCATGGGCTGCGTGGCACCACCGACCGGCTCCTTGGGTGCGGGCGGCCACACCTGCTGATCGGTAACGACCGGCCGCGCCCGCCCCTCGGCCCCATGCCGAGCACCACGGCCCTCACCGGCACCCTGCCCAGGGCCACGGCCTCCGCCGACCTGCCCGACAGCACCGCCTTCGCCAGGCTGCCCGAGAGCACCGCCTTTGCCAGGCTGCCCGAGAGCACCGCCTTCGCCAGGCTGTCCGGAAGCCCTGCCCTCGCCAGGCTGTCCGAAACCGAGGCCTGCAGCGGGCTGTGGCCCAGCGCCGTAGCCGTCGGTACCTCGTCCGGGGCCGGCGTTTTCGTCGGCTTGTCCGGGGGTGGCGTCGACTCCCGGCCCAGGCTCGAAGCCTCCGCCGGGCTGCCCGTAACCGTGGGCGACGCCGGGCTGCGCGGGGCTGTAGCCGTCGCCGGCCCGTCCGAGGCCGGCGCGTTGGCCGCGCTGTCCGGAGGCATCGCCGGCTCCCGGCCCAGGGACGGACCCGAAGGCCGCCGTCGGAGCTTGCTCGTCGTAAGCGGGACCGCTCGAGTGCCTGCCGCCACGCGCGGCACCGAAGGCGGCCTCACCGCCCGCCAGGCTCCCACTGCCCGGCGTGGCACCGCCCGCTGACGTTGCACCACCCGAGAAGGCACCGCCGCCGGAGATGGCCTCGCCACCGAGAACATCGCCGCCGTCCGGCGCGGGACGCCCGCTGGGGACACCGCCTGTTTCTGGCACGGTGTGCCCGCCTGGGATACGGCCTGCGTCCGGCACGGTGTGCCCGTCTGGGATACGGCCTGCGTCCGGCATGGCACGCCCGTCTGGGATACGGCCTGCGTCCGGCACGGTGTGCCCGCCTGGGATACGGCCTGCGTCCGGCATGGCACGCCCGTCTGGGATACCGCCTGCATCCGGCACGGTGTGCCCGCCCGGGACACCGCCTATGTCCGGCATAGCACGCCCGCCCGGAGCACTGCCGGGCTCCGGCATGGCACCGCCACGGGACACGCCGTCGGCGCCCAGCACCCGGCTGTGCCCCTGCTCACCGCTGTGAGCGGGCTCGTCCGAGTGCCTGCCCGAGCCGGCTCCGGCCCCGAGCGGGGACCCCTCAGCCTGCGCCTGCCCGCGCCTGTCAGCCTGCGCCTGCCCGTGCCCGGCTCCGGACCACCCCTCCGGAGCCTGCCTGCGTGCCGTCCCATCCCCGAACCGTGGGTCGCCGGCTTGCCCCGGACCGTGCTCAGGTCCGAAGGCATGATCGCCGGTGGTGGCGTGAGGGCCGCTGTGGCCGCCCTCAGAGCCGTAGCGGCTCATGACGCTGTGCGGGCCGCTGTGCCCTTGCTCGGGGGCGTAGCCAGGGCCACCGGCAACCTGCGGGCCGCTGCGGTCGCGCTCGGGCGCGTAGCTGTGGCCACCGGCGGTGCGTGGGCCGCTGTGGCTTTGCTCGGGGGTGTAGCTGTGGCCGCCCGTAGCTTGCGGGCCGTTGTGCTCGCGCTCGGGGGCGTAGCTGTGGCCACCGGTAGTTTGCGGGCCGCTGCGGTCGCGCTCAGGGGTGTAGCTGTGGCCACCGGCGGCGTGTGGGCCGCTGTTGCCTTGCTCAGGGCTGCGCGGGTAGTCGTAGGTGTCGCCGGCAGGCTCGTGGGCCCTGCCCCAGGCCGGAGGCGGACCGGGTTCGCGACCGGCACCCCAGCCCTGCTGCGGGTCGGCGTCTCGGCCCGGCTGGGAGCCTGCGTCCCAACCACGCTGCTGGGTGGGGTCGGTGGTGCGGCCGAGGCTTGGGCGGTAGGTGTCGGACGAGCCGTAAGGTGCGGCGTCCGGGGCCGGGGCCGGGGCCGCGTGGCGGCGCCGAGGCAGAGGCGAGGAGCCCTGCTCAGAGTGCCCGCCTGAGACGGCCGGCCAGGCGTGCGGCGTCTCCTCGCCCGGCTGCTCGCCAGCCCAGCCCGCCTCCATGCGGTGGCCCGCTTCTGTGTGGCGGCTCGCTTCTGTGCGGTGGTCTGTGTCCGTGCGGTGGCTCGCGTCCGTGCGGTGGCTCGCGTCCGTGCGGTGGCTCGCGTCCGTGTGGTGGCTTGCCTCCGCGGGGGCGCCCAACCCTGTCGGGACGCCGGGGTGTGCCGCGCCGCTCTGCGGGGCGGGGCCGCCGAAGCGGTGGCCGAAGTCGTCGGAAGGACGGCCGTGGTCAGAGCCCCGGCCGTGGTCTGAAGCCCGGCCATAGTCCGAGGCCCGGCCGTGGTCCGAGGTCCGCCCGCCCGGGGCCGAGGCCGCGTTCGGTCCTGAGGTCCGCCCCGGGGCCGAGGCCGCGTTCGGTCCCGAGGGTCGGCCAGGGGTCGAGGGTGTGCCTGGTCCCGAGGTGCGGCCGGTGGGCGACGTCATGCCCGATCCCGGGACGCGGCCGAGGCCCGGCGTGGGAGGCGGAGCGTCCGTGGGGGTCCAGTCGTGTTCGGACGGGGACCAGTCGTACTCGGAGGTGGCGCTGTGAGCGGGCGGGCGGCCGGGCAGGCCGCCGCGCATCCCAGGCCCCGGCGGGAGACCCTTGCCGGGCACTTGCTCGTGGGCGGACTGCGGCGGCGCCTCGATCTCGGCATCGGCATCGGCATCGACGCCGAACTCGGTCCTGGCCCTGGCATTCAGGCTGGCGCCGAACTCGGTACCGGCCCCGGCGCCGCCCCGGGCACCGGAGCCGGGCTCAGGCTCGGTCTCAGGACCAGGTGTCGGGTTGACGCGTGGCGAGAACCAGTCACGCTCGTTCGTGCTCATCCTGAGATCACTTCTTAACGATCGAGTAGACGTCCTGCGGCGAGTCGGCGAGCTTGCGCGCCCCCGCCTCGTCCAGGCCGAGATCGATCTCGACCTCAGGCCGGTACGGCTCCTGCGGCCCCGCCTGCGGCGGCAGCTTGAACACCACCCGCGCCCCGGGCAGCGCGCTGGGCGGGATCTCGAAAAAGGACAGGCCGCCGACCCAGATGTCGGGCTGTACCCATTTGTTGGCCAGGGTCTGCTGGCTGTCCACCCGGTCGGTGGCGGCGAAGCGCTTGCCGTCGTCGGTCAGCAGGACGGGCTGCCCCAGGTGGTACGGCTTCATGCTGGACTTGGCCGACGCCCTGACGATGAGGAAAAGGTTGCCGGTCTCGATGGTCTCGGTGTCGGAGGTCTGGATCTTCTTGGCCGTGGTGAAGGAGTCGAGACGTACGGTGAACCGGCGGGCGTCGACGGCCTCGCCTTTGGTCCCGGTGTAACTGAGCGGGTCGCTCATCGCCCCTTCGCCGAGCGCCTTGGTCTGCAGCAGAACGGCGGCGGCGAGCATGGCGAGCCCGGCGATGACGCCGGTGACGCCGGTCCCGGCGCTTCTGCGGCGGTTGCCCCGGCGCGGCCGGCGGGCGGGGGCGATCTCGGAGCGTTGTTCGGTGACGGTCATGACGTGCCGCCCTTCTTCACCGGCAGGGTGACACGAGCCTTGATGACGGGCAGGTACGATCGCTCGCCCGCCTCTTCGGCGACCATGCCCCATTCGAGTTCGGCGTTGTTGAAGCCTTCGGTCAGTTCGAAGGAGGCCACGTCGAGGGTGACCTTGTCAGGCGGCTGCTGGCCGTCCTTGAGCCGGTAGCGGAGGATGACCTGGCTGGGCACGCCGGGGTGGAGCTGCCGGGTCTCGTCGCCCTTGCTGAGGGCGAACGCGAACGGCCCCGAGTCCCTGTCGAACGCGGGCGTGATCTTGACCAGGGACCCGGCGAAGGTGGTCGAGGTGAAGGCGTGTTCGAGCTTTTCAGGCGGCAGGCCGACGGGCAGCGTCTCGTCGCCCTTGTTGGTGACGTCGAAGACGACTTCGAGGAAGCGCTTGTCCTCGTCGAAGTCGTTCTGGGCGCGCTCGACCCGTACGCGCGACTCGACGAACTTGGTGTCGTACAGCCCCTGGTCGAGCACGGCGCCCTGGCCGAGCGGCTCGACCTCGTCGGGAGCCTCGTTGAGGCCGCCGAGCAGGGCGGTGATGCCGATGACGGTGAGGGCCGTCAGGGCGATTGCGGGCACCACTACCGGGCGTCTCGGCTTGTTACTGCGGTCGCCGGAGGGTTCCGTCATGGGTAAGGATGGTAATAGCTATCGCTTGTCCCATCTGCCGCAATGCTCCCATCGGACTGGTCAAATTGCCGAGAACCCTGCCGCTACGGTGGTTCTAGCTCATACGCTGTCACGGAGCGGGAATGGGCTGAGCCCTACACCTAATGACATATCGGCGGCCGGAGGGTCACGTGGCGGACGTGCATCCCGAGCATGCCCAGCTCCAGGCGGACCGCATCTACCTGGGCTGGCAGTACATCCTGCTCCATCCCGACCCGGGACCGCCGCCCAAGCGTCCCTCGCCGGTCGAGGAGCCGTCCGCGCAGGAGCAGCCCGATCCCGCCACGTCCGATCTGCTGCGCCGGGAGCGCCAGCTCGAGGACATGCTCAACCGGCCGGTACGCCACGTCCGCATGGCCATGCTGGTGCTGTCGGTGCTGATCGTGGGCGCCGCGCTGACCGGCTACCTCGCCTGGTCGTTCGCGGTGCTGGGGCTGATCGCGGCCGGCGGCGTGGCGGGCATCTGCAGCTACGCGCTGTTCCAGGGCGACCGCGCGGTCAGGTACCGGGTGATGGAGCAGCAGGCCCGCGACGAGCGGCGACGGCAGGAACGTGACAAGGAGCTGTTCCGCGCGCAGGAGGAGCACGCGCAGCGCTACCGCGAGTGGCAGGAGTCGAAGGAGCGCCACGACAAGCAGCTCACCTGGTACGCGGTGTCGGTGCCCGACGAGATCGACCGCATCGACGTGGCGGGCGGCACCTTACCCGGCTGGTCGGCGCTGATCACGCTGATCGGGGCGACCCGGCTCTACAGTGGCGGCCATCTGACCGTGCTCGACCTGTCGGAGGGCGCGATCGCCAAGGACCTGATCGAGCTGGCGCGCAAGGGCGGCGACGACCCGCTGGTGTGGGTGCTGCCGGTCGATCTGCCCAGGCTGGACCTGGGCGCCACGCTCAAGCCCGAGGCGTTCGCCGACGTGCTGGCGCACGTGGTGAGCGTCAGCGAGGAGCACCGCACCACCCGGGACCTCAGCTTCGACAACGCGATCCTGGAGCGGGTGCTGGAGGTGCTCGGCGAGAACGCCACGATCAGGCAGGTGACCGCGGCGCTGCGGGCCCTGGCGCAGGTGGGCGACCCGCGCGACGACCTGCGGTTCGGCCTGATCACCGCCACCCAGCTCGAACGCATCGGCACGCTGTTCGGCCGCGGGGTCAGCGACCGGGTGGTGATCGAGCGGGCCTGGGCGCTGGAGTCGCAGCTGCGCAAGCTGGAGTCGCTGGGCACGGAGGCCGTGCGGCTGCCGCCCGCCAGGCTGCGGGTGGTGAGCATGGACCGGCAGGCGGGCGTGTTCGGCAACCGGGTGCTCGGCACGTACGTGGCCACCGCCCTGACCCACATCCTGCGGCAGTCGCCCGCATCCGACCGGCCCTGGTACCACACGATCATCGTGGCAGGCGCGGAGAAGCTGAGGGGCGACGTGCTCGACCGGCTGATGGACGCCTGCGAGACCTCGCGTACGGGACTCGTCCTCACCTACCGGTCGCTCACCCCCACGGTCAGGGAGCGGCTCGGCCGAGGGCACGCGGCGGTGGCGTTCATGCGGCTCGGCAACGCCGAGGACGCCAGGGTGGCGAGCGAGCACGTCGGCACCGAGCACCGCCTTGAGCTGGCCCAGCTCACCGAGACGATCAGCGAGTCGCTGCCGGGCCTGGACGGCGGCTACACCTCGACGATCGCGCAGGTCGAGGACGGCGCGCAAGCCCACGACGAGCACTCGCCCGACCTGAAGGGCGACATCACCGAGTCCACGGAATGGGGGCGCACCGCCGACAAGATCTCCGAAAAGGAACGGGTGCTGCAGCGCTCGCGCGAGTTCCTCGTCGAGCCGCACCAGCTCCAGCAGCTTCCCACCACGTCCGTGATCGTCACGGACGCCACCGCGCAGGGGCGTCGGGTCCGCCTGGCGGACGCGAACCCGGCCATCCTCACCTTCCCCAAGACGACGCTCGGCGAGTTCGAGGAGGTCAAGGACGCGGTGCTGGCGCTCGACCCCAGAGCGGGCGGCGCAGACGGCGAGCCGCCGCCGAACCTCGGGCCGCCACCGCCGCGCCTGGACTGGCGCAAGGGCAGGCAATGACATGGTCAATGTCAAGGTGACGAGCTGACGGTTGGCGGAATTTAACAAAGAACCGTCTGTGGGGGATTGAAATGCAGCCGAGCGTCTCGTTGAGCGGGCCCTGGTATCGAATTCAGTCGATCGCAGCACCCTCGCGAAGCTCGTCGGCGGAATGGGATTTCGTCACCGTGCTTCCCGCGGTGTTGTCGGCGGCGCAGCGCGATCGGCCGTTCGTGATCGGCTGGTTGTCGCGCGGATCGGGAGCGCCTCTTGAACTGATCACCAATGCCGGGCCGTTGTCGCCGCCGCGCCAGCCGCGCAGGTCCACCGACCTGCCCGACCATCCGAGCGGCCCTCAGCCGCTGCTGTTCCCCGGGGGAGCGCGTGGTGTGCGGCTGGATGAGGAGTATCTGGCCGACCTGGCCGACCTGGTGTGGACGCCGTGCCCGGGACGTCAGGCGCCGCCGCTGGGCAGCAAGGGGCGCGAGTTCGACCCCGACGAGCTCAAGCGGCCGACGCTCTTCGAGTCGACGCTGGTGACGCTCATGTCGCGGCCGTTCGGCTGGCTGGTGGTGGCCGAGCCGACCGACCTGCTCGACGCCGAGGTGGCGCACCTGCGTACTCAGCTCAATGTGCTGCGGCAGTACGGCGACGCCTCCGAGCGTTCCCGCTTCGACGCCGAGCGGGCCGAGCGCCGCATGCAGGAGCTGGACGCCTTCCGCGAGGCCGGTCTGTGGAACGTGCGCGTGCTGGCCGGCGGCGCCACCGCCGAGGAGCTGCGGCAGATCGCCCCCGTGCTCGTCGGGTCGGTCGAGATGAGCCATCACCCGTACCGGCTGCGCAGCTCGCACGGGGCCGCGTACGCGCTGACCGAGGCGCTGGCCATCACCATGCAGGACCCCGCCGACGGCGCCGCCGCGCCCTTCGCCGCCACGGCGGGGGCGCTCGCCGCGCTGGCCGGGCTGCCCCGCCGCGAGGTGCCCGGCGTACGGGTGCTCGACTCGGGCTTCTTCGACGTGACGTCCGAGTCCGACGGCGCGGGGAACGCCGCGGGCGAGGGCGGCGAGCTGCTGCTCGGCGAGATACTCGACGGCCAGGACCGCGGCGTCGGCTCGTTCCGCGTGCCGCTGGCCACGCTCAACAGGCACGCGTTCGTCACCGGCGCGACCGGCTCGGGCAAGTCGCAGACCGTGCGGCACATGCTGGAGCAGCTCAGCAGGGCCCGCATCCCGTGGCTCGCGATCGAGCCGGCCAAGTCCGAGTACGCCGCCATGGCCGGCCGCGTCACCGAGCCGGTCACCGTGATCAACCCGTCGGCCCCCGACGGCGTGCCGTTCAGCGTCAACCCGCTCGAACCCGAGCCCGGCTACCCCGTCCAGGCCCATATCGACATGGTCAGGGCGCTGTTCATGGCGGCGTTCGACGCCGAGGAGCCGTTCCCGCAGATCATGTCGCTGGCCCTGCAGCGCGTCTACGAGGCCACCGGCTGGGACGTCGTCACCGGCGGCGCCGTGCCCGGCTCCGACGTCCCGCCCAGCGTGCCCACGCTCGAACAGCTCCAGCAGCACGCCATGGACGTCATCAAGGAGATCGGCTACGGCCGCGAGGTGCAGGCCGACGTCGAGGGCTTCATCTCGCTGCGGCTGCGCTCGCTGCGCGTCGGCTCGGCCGGGCGCTTCTTCGAGGGCGGGCACCCCGCCGACATCGGCGGCCTGCTCGAACGCAACGTCGTGCTGGCCATCGAGGACGTCGCCAACGACGAGGACAAGGCGTTCCTCATGGGCACGCTGATCATCCGCATCGTCGAGCACCTGCGCATGCGCGCCCGCCGCGAGCGCTCGACCGGGCTGCGGCACGTCATCGTCATCGAGGAGGCGCACCGGCTGCTGCGCGACCGCGGACACGGCCGGGCCTCCACCCACGCCGTCGAGCTGCTGGCCGGGCTGCTCGCCGAGATCAGGGCGTACGGCGAGGGCATCGTGGTGGCCGAGCAGATCCCCACCAAGCTCGTCACCGACGTGGTCAAGAACACCGCGCTGAAGGTCGTGCACCGGCTGCCCGCCGAGGACGACAGGAGGCTCGTCGGCGCCGCCATGAACCTCAGCGACGAGCAGTCCCGCCACGTGGTCTCGCTCCAGCCGGGCGCGGCGGCGGTGTTCGCCGACGGCATGGACCGGCCGCTGCGGGTCCGCGTGCCGCTGGGGGAGTCGCGGGAGAAGGTGCTGCCCGGGCCGCCGCCGCCCATCAGGGGGCGCAGGTCGGCCGCGTGCGGGGCGCAGTGCCGTACCGGGCAGGCGTGCACGCTGGTCGAGCTGCGCGAGGCCGACGTGCTCGCAGGGGCGCAGGAGTGGGCCTGGCTGCGCATCTGGTGCGACACGGTCGTGCTCGCCTTCGTCACCAACCGTCCGCTGCCCGGCGTCCCGCGCGCGCTGTCGGCCGCGTGGAACGAGCTGCCGGCCCGGCGCAGGGAGTGCCTGCTCGCCACCCTCATCGAGCGCTGCGTGCAGCGGCGCGCGTGGTCGCTGCGCACGTGGTTCGACCCGTCGCTGCTGACCGAGAAGGCCGCGGAGACCGCCACCCGCCTGCTCGCCGGCCTCGACAGCGGTGGCGAGCGTCCGGGGGCGTCGTGGGTGATCCCGCAGGTGCGCTGGCTGCACGAGGTGGAAAGACTCTTCCCGTACGGTCACCCCGCCCCGAACCCGCGCAGCCCCGCCCCGCCCATGGAGTACGCCCTGTTCCGCCAGTCCCCGGGCACCACCGGCGACCTGGGGCACACCGAGCTGCTCGGCCACCGCGCCAAGGCGCTGCGCCACCACCCGCTGTCCATGGAGGTGGAGCACAACAGGGAGCTGGCCTGGCGGGTCATACTCGGCGACGACGAGAGCGAGAGCGTGCAGCGCGACATCCTCACCGTGGCCATCGGGGTCGAGGCGGCGGCCAGGATCCGGCACGTGGGGCAGACGATGGGGGCGGGCTGGCTGGAGGGCGTGCTGTCGTGGCCGCGCCGGTTCGTGCTGCCGTTCGAGCAGGGTGGAGCGCCGGAGATCGCGTTCGCCGAGCCGGCGGCGGCGCCCGTGAACGCCGCGCCCGTCTACAGCACCCCGGCCACGTAAGGGCGGCCTGGGCGATGCGGGCGGCCCGGCCGGGGCGCCGGGACGTGGCGGCTGGGCGTTCGCTCGTGGCACATCAGGGATCGGCCCACGTGAAGGTTCGCACCGGGTAGCAAACCGGACGGCGTTTCCGCGTGCTCCTCCGAAGCAGGCGGCAACCCCGACTAGGATCCATGCTCATGACCCAGCTTCCTTTGCGGGCCCAGCTCGCCAGCGCCCTGGGACGCAGCGCCGCCACGCTGTCCAGGATGACCGGGCGCGGTGACGGATCGGTGATCGGCGGGCGAATCGGTCTGCTGCTCGAACCGGACCTGCTGCGCCAGCTGGCCCGTGACCGCAAGCTGGCTCTGGTCAGTGCGACGAACGGCAAGACCACCACGACCCGGCTGATCACCTCGGCCCTCCTCGAGCTCGGCGAGGTCGCCACCAACGCCTTCGGCGCCAACATGCCGGCCGGCCACGTCTCGGCGCTCGCCCAGCACAAGCGCGCACCCTACGGCGTGCTGGAGGTGGACGAGAAATACCTGCCGCAGGTGCTCGACACGACGGGCGCGGGCGTCGTCTGCCTGATGAACCTCAGCCGCGACCAGATGGACCGCGCGGCCGAGATCTGGCTGCTCGCCCAGAAGTGGCGCAAGGCGCTGTCCGGCAGGCCCACCCACGTCATCGCCAACTGCGACGACCCGCTCGTCACCTGGGCCGCCTCCACCGCCGCCAAGGTCACCTGGGTGGCCGGCGGCCAGCGGTGGAAAGAGGACTCCTGGTGCTGCCCCGAGTGCGGCGGCCCGCTCGACCGCAAAGACGCCGACTGGGCCTGCCGCGAGTGCACCTTCCACCGCCCCGAGCCGCAGTGGGCGGTCGACGGCGACTCCGCGATCGACCCGCGGGGGCAGCGGTGGCTGCTCGACATCCAGCTTCCCGGCCAGGCCAACCGCTCCAACGCGGTGATGGCGCTGGCCGTGGCCGAGGCGTTCGGGGTGACGGTCGACCGGGCGCTGCCCCGCCTGCGCGAGGTCACCTCGGTGGCCGGCCGCTACACCACCGTCGAGCGCGACGGCCGCCACGCCCGCCTGCTGCTGGCGAAGAACCCCGCCGGCTGGCTCGAGGCGTTCGACGTCGCCGACCCGCAGCTTCCGGTCATCCTGTCGGTCAATGCCCAGGGCCCCGACGGCCGCGACACCTCGTGGCTGTGGGACGTCGACTACCGCATCCTGCGCGGGCGTCCGGTGTTCGTCACCGGCGAGCGCCGTCTCGACCTGGCGCTGCGGCTCGACGTCGCCGAGGTGGCGTTCACGCTGTGCGACACGTTCAACGAGGCCCTGGCGATGCAGCCGCCCGGCCGGGTCGATGTGATCGCCAACTACACCGCCTTCCAGCACATCCGATCGGAGTTCGGCCGTGCCGTCTGACAGCGCCCTTCGCATCGTCTGGATCTATCCCGACCTGCTGAGCACGTACGGCGATCAGGGCAACGTCCTGGTCCTCGAAGCGCGGGCGCGGCGGCGCGGCATCGAGACCGAGACGATCCACGTACGCTCGGCCGACCCGGTGCCCGAGACCGGCGACATTTACCTCATCGGCGGCGGCGAGGACCGCCCGCAGATCCTGGCCGCCGGGCGCCTGCGCAAGGACGGCGGCCTGCACCGCGCGGTCGCGCGCGGAGCGTCGGTGCTCGCGGTCTGCGCCGGCTACCAGATCATGGGCAGCACGTTCGGCGGCGAGGAAGGGCAGCCGGTCGAGGGCATCGGCCTGCTCGACATCACCAGCTCGCGCGGCCCCGCCCGCGCCGTGGGCGAGCTGGTCGCCGAGGTCGACGCCGCGCTCAACATCCCCACGCTGACCGGCTTCGAGAACCACATGGGCGTCACCCACCTGGGCCCCGGCGTCAAGCCGCTGTCGAAGACGGTCGTGGGCGTGGGCAACGGCGACGGCTTCGAAGGCTGCTACGCCGGCCACGTCGTCGGCACGTACCTGCACGGCCCCGCCCTGGCCCGCAACCCCGCGCTGGCCGACCTGCTGCTGTCGTGGCGGGTAGGGGACCTGCCCCCGCTCGACGACTCCCGCTACGAAGCCCTCCGCCAGGAGCGCCTCACCACGGTCCTCGAACAGCAGCGCTGACGTACGGCTCGCGCCCTGGCCGCCGCTCCCGGCCGGGCGGCTCGCGACGGCACCGCGCGCTCCAGTACGTCCGCCGAGGCGGCGCCGGGCGCTGCCAAGCAGGTGCCGCCCAGGAGGCGCCGGCCGGTCGCCTGAGGCGGCATCGGGCGCTTCCGTGCGGGCCGCGAGGTGCGTCCGCCCGTGCCCTTGCCCCGCCCGTGCCCTTGCCCCGCCTTACAGGGCAGCTCCCCTTCCAGGGCCGTGCCCTCGGGTGCCCACCGTTGACATGCAGCCGCACGGCTGCATATCGTGCGAAAGGCAGCCGGACGGCTGCATGTCAGGATGGCGAAAAATGGACGACGTCTTCAGAGCGCTGGCCGACCCCAGCCGCCGCAGGTTGCTCGACAGCCTCAACGCCCGTGACGGGCAGACGCTGCGCGAGCTGTGTGCGGGGCTCGACATGGCCAGGCAGTCGGTCAGCAAGCATCTCGCCGTGCTGGAGGAGGCCAACCTGGTCACCACGGTGCGGCGGGGGCGGGAGAAGCTGCACTTCCTCAACGCCGTACCGATCAACGCCATCGCCGACCGCTGGATCAACCGCTACGACCGCCACCGGGCAGCCGCCCTGGCGGACCTCAAGACGGCCTTGGAGGTACGTCCCATGGAGCAGGACGTCGTCTACACCACCTACATCCGCACCACCCCGGAACGCCTCTGGCAGGCGCTCACCGACCCCGCATGGACCCGGCGCTACTGGGGGGTGGAGCTGGAGTCGGACTGGCAGGTGGGCTCGGCGGTCACCTGGACGTACGAGGGCGTCAGGATGGCCGACCCCGAGCAGGTCGTGGTGGCGTCGGAGCCGTACCGGCGGCTGGCGTACACCTGGCACACGATCACGCCGGAGTTCGCCGAGATCGTCGGGCTGACCCCCGAGGGGCGGGAGGAGATGGCCAAGGAGCCGCGCTCGACGGTGACGTTCGAGATCGAGGAGGCCGGCGAGATGGTCAAGCTGACCGTCGTGCACGGCGGGTTCGAGCCGGGCAGCACGATCAGGGAAGGCGTCGGCCAGGGCTGGCCGGAGATCGTCTCCAGTCTCAAGACCCTGCTGGAGACCGGCCAGCCGCTGCCGTCGGGCGCCCAGTGAGACGGCCCAGTGAGACGGCCCAGTGAGACGGCCCAGTGAGACGGCCCAGTGAGACGGCTCAGTAGACGAGCGCCTGCACGCCCTCCGCGGTCACTTCCTCGACGAACGCCGGCGCGCCCGCGATGCGGATGCCGTCGATGACGTCGTCGGCCGTGATGTTCCTGCGGGCGGCGCACTGCGTGCAGAGCGTCACCCGCCCGCCCGCGAGGAGGGCGTCGAGCAGGTCGGTGAGCGGCGCGGCGTGCGGCAGGCTGAACTCCTTGGCCCGGCCGGGCAGCGCGAACCACGCCGACTCGCCGGTCAGCCAGAGCGAGACGTCCACGCCGCTCGCGAGCGCCGCCGTCGCGACCGTGAACGCCTGGTTGCAGCGCTCGGGGGCGTCGGCCCCGGCGGTCACCTTGATCACCAGTGATCGTGCCATGCTCGCCACCCTAACGCCCCGGTCCTCCACCGCCACTAGTCTTGGAAACCATGGAAGAACCTGAGGTGCACCCCGACCTGGAGCCGATCGCGTTCCTGCTGGGGCGGTGGGAAGGCGCGGGCGTCGGCGGCTACCCCACGATCGAGAGCTTCAACTTCGGCCAGGAGATCGAGTTCGGCCACAACGGCAAGCCGTTCCTGACCTACGTGAGCCGCACCTGGCTGCTCGACGACGCCGGCAACCGCGTCAAGCCGCTGGCCACGGAGTCGGGCTACTGGCGGCCCCAGCCCGACCGGCAGATCGAGGTGGTGCTCTCCCATCCGACGGGCATCGTCGAGATCTACATCGGCGAGGTCGTCTTCCACAAGATCGAGCTGCGCACCGACGTGGTCGCCCGTACGGTGTCCGCCAAGGAGTACACGGCGGGCCACCGTCTCTACGGCCTGGTCAACGGCAACCTCATGTGGGCGTACGAGATGGCGGCCATGGGCCAGCCGCTCAGCGACCACATGTCGGCCGAGCTGAAGAAGGTCGCCTGAGATGAGCTCGCCGTTCACCCCCGACGCGGTCGAGGCGATCAAACGCCACATGAACGACGACCACGCCGAGGACGGCCTGCTCATCGTACGCGCGCTGGGCGGCAGGCCCGAGGCCGCCAGCGCCGTCACGACCGACGTGGACGCCGAGGCGATCACGTTCACGATCGACGGCGGGGAGCGGGTGCGGGTGCCGTGGGGGGAGACGCTGACCGAGCGCGCCCAGGTGCGCAAGGCCGTCGTACGTCTCTACCGCGAGGCGTGCGCCAAGCTCGGCCTCCCCGCCCGCGGCGAGCACTGAGCCGTCTTTCAGCCAAGATCGGCGTTCGCGCCCGCGGCGAGCACTGAGCCGTCTCTCAGCCGGTGCGGGCATGAAAAAGGGCCCCGGGCAACTTTCCGCCTGCCGTGCAGGCGGGCCGGCTGGGCTACGGACGGGAACGACGTCCCGCCCTCCGGCTGCCAGGGGCCCCGGTGATTGCCTCGTATTCGCTGACGTCACGAGACAACAGTCCGCGATGTCAGCGGACAACCACCTCGCTAGCCCGATTATGACTACTCATTATTCGGACCACCTCCTTTCCGCGTACCCCAGAAGCTATGCGGTCCTGCGCGAAAGGGGCAAGCGAATATCGTCGCGGCATAGACTCGGGTCATGACGGAGACGCAGTGGCACGAAGAACTCCGTGCCAAGGGCTACCGGGTCACCCCGCAGCGTCAGCTCGTCCTCGAGGCCATCAAGGCGCTGGAGCACGCCACACCGGAGGAGATCTGCGTCAAGGTGCGCGAGACCGCGCGCGGCGTGAACATCTCGACCGTCTACCGCACGCTGGAGCTGCTCGAAGAGCTCGGCCTGGTGACCCACACCCATCTCGGCCATGGCGCGCCCACCTACCACCTCGCGGCCGAGGCGGACCACGTCCACCTGGTGTGCCGGGGGTGTGAGCAGGTGTTCGAGGTACGTCCTGAGCTGGCCGACGGGCTGGTGGAGGGGCTCGACAAGGAGATGGGATTCGTGGCCGACGTCCGCCACCTGACGGTGTTCGGCCGCTGCCGCGACTGCCGCTGACCAAGCCGGCGCGTCGGCCCTCGCCGACGGGGCCGGCGCAGCGGCTTCCACTGATCCGGGCCGCCGCATGGACGACCCGGCCGGGGCGGCGACGGCACGATCTCAGGTGCGGATAGCCTGGAAGGCATGCGTAGCCCTCTGCTCGATCTCCCCGGCGCGGTCCCGGCGGACGCGCCGGACTCCGACGTAGCCGCCCACTACGGCGACCTGTTCGCCGAGCAGCGCGCGCTGGCCAAGAGGGAGGCGATCGTCGACCGCAGCAACCGCGAGGTGGTCCGCATCTCCGGCGCCGACCGGCTGAAATGGCTCAACGACCTGACCTCGCAAAAGCTCGACACGCTGCAGCCCGGCGAGTGGACGCAGACGCTCGACCTCGACCTGCAGGGCCGCGTGCAGCACCACTTGACGCTGGTGGACGACGGCGAGAGCGTGCTCGCCCACGTCGAGCCCGGCACCGCGCAGAGCCTGATCGACTACCTCGACCGCATGCGGTTCATGCTGCGGGTGGAGGTGTCGCGGGCCGACGACCTCGCGGTGCTCTCCACGGCGAATGAGGACTTCCTGGTGCCCAGGTCCGAGCTGGGTGAGCACATGGGGCGGCCGCTGGCCGGTCTGTGGGCGTACGAGGCGCTGCGGATCGAGGCGCACCGGCCGCGGCTCGGCTTCGAGACCGACCACAAGACGATCCCCCACGAGGTGGGCTGGATCGGCACGGCCGTCCACCTCAGCAAGGGCTGCTACCGCGGCCAGGAGACGGTGGCGCGGGTGCACAACCTCGGGCATCCGCCGCGCCGCCTGGTCTTCCTCCACCTCGACGGCAGCGTCGACACGCTGCCGCCGCACGGCGCTCCGGTGATCTTCGAGAGCCAGGAGGTCGGTGTGGTGGGCTCGTCGGCCCGCCACCACGAGCTGGGGCCGATCGCGCTGGCGGTGATCAAGCGTACGGTGCCGGTCGACGCGCAGCTCCTGGCCGGCGGGGTGGCCGCCGCCCAGGAGGTCGTGGTGCCGCCGGACGCAGGGCGCAACGTCAGCATCGACCCGGCGCTGCGCCGCCGCATCCGCTAGACCTCAACGCCCCATGAAGGGGTCACATCTCCAGGATGACCGTGATGGGGCCGTCATTGACCAGGGACACCTGCATGTCGGCCCCGAACTTGCCCGTCTCCACGTGGGCGCCCAGCGCCCGCAGCTCCTCCACCACGGCGTCGACCAGCGGCTCGGCGACCGGGCCGGGGGCCGCGGCCTGCCAGGTGGGCCTGCGGCCCTTGCGGGCGTCGCCGTACAGCGTGAACTGGCTGATCACCAGCAGCGGCGCCGACACGTCGGAGCAGGACTTCTCGCCGTGCAGGATGCGCAGCCCCCACAGCTTGGCGGCGAGCTTGGCGGCCTCGGCCCGCGTGTCGGTGTGCGTGACCCCGACCAGCACCAGCAGGCCGGGCTCCGTGATGGCTCCGACCGTGCGCCCCTCGACCTCGACCGAGGCCGACCTGACTCTCTGTACGACTGCTCGCATGGGCACCCATTCTGGACCAGGACAAACCCCTCCATACACTCGTGTCGAAAGGGGTTGTGAACATGTCGATGATTGTGGAAGTCGTCCGGTCCGGGTTCGTGGAGTCCACGCATCTGGCCCGCGTGCTGACCGTGGACGCCCAGGCGCGCCCGGTCGAGACCAGAGGTGCGGTGCACGTGCCGGCCTCGCCACGGTCGTCGATGAAGCCGCTTCAGGCGCTCGGCATGCTGCGTGCCGGGCTGCGCCTGGAGGACGAACTGCTGGCGCTGGCCTGCGCCTCCCACTCGGGCGAGCCCTTCCACGTGGAGGGCGTCAGGAAGATCCTGTCGGACGCGGGGCTCGACGAGTCGGCGCTGCAGTGCCCTGAGGACTACCCGTTCGACCGGGCGGTGACCGAGTGCGGGCGGGTCTACATGAACTGCTCGGGCAAGCACGCGGCCATGCTGGCCACCTGCGCCGTCAACGACTGGCCGCTGGAGACGTACCGGGAGCCCGCGCACCCGCTGCAGCGCGCGATCAGGGAGACCGTGGAGGAGCTGACCGGCGAGCGGGTCGCCGCGTCGGGTGTGGACGGGTGCGGGGCGCCGCTGTTCTTCGTCTCGATGCTCGGGGTGGTCAAGGCGTTCCGCGCGTTCCCGCTGTCGTCGCCCGACTCGTACGAGCGCAAGATCTTCGACGCCATGCGCACCTACCCGGAGTGGACCTCGGGCACCGACCGGCCCGAGGCCAAGCTCATGCGTGCCCTGCCCGGCCTGATGGTGAAGGCCGGGGCGGAGGCGTTCGAGGCGTTCGCGTTCGAGGACGGCCGGGCCGGCGCGATCAAGGTGGAGGACGGGTACGGGCGCGCCCGCACCCCGGTCACCGTGGCCGCGCTGCGCTCGGTGGGCCTGGACGCGCCCGAGCTGGCCGAGCTGGGCGCGCCCGCCGTGCTGGGCGGCGGCCGTCCCGTCGGCGAGCTGAGGGTGCGCTAGAGGCTGCGGAACTGGCGGGTGGCGGAGATGGCGCCCGACGTCGTCGTGGTGAACGTACGCATCGACCCGGCGAACTTCGACAGGTCCCACTCCGCCGGCCCGTGATACCAGTACAGGTTGTCCGCCTGCTGCCCGTTCCCGGTGACGGAGGCCACCACCCGCGACCAGTGCTCGACCCCGTCGAAGATCACGGCGTACGGCAGGTAGCGGGAGAACAGCTCCACCCGGTGCTGCTCGGGCACATTGCCCAGCTCACCGGAGAACAGGTACTCGCGGAAGCGCATGGTCTGCGCGAGCGCGGCCGAGCCCTTGGCGGTCTTGGCCGGCATGTACTGCCCGCCGACCGCCAGCGCGCCGCCCGCGATGATGACGGCCAGGCCGAGCAGCCCGTACGTGGTGAACCAGGCCAGCGCGGCGGTGGCCAGCAGCCCGACGACGATGAGCACCACGCCGATCGTGGTCCAGCGGGTGCGCTCGGTGTCGGGCCTGCGGGCGAACCAGCCCTGCTTGACCACGTCGGCGTAGAGCGCGTCGCGCACCTTGCCCAGATGGCTCGCGAACGTGCCGGAAAGCTGCGACAGCAGCACCGCGTCGCGGCCCTCGAAGATGGCGTCATAGAGCGCCCGCTCGTACGGCAGGAGCGCGTCGACCGGCGCGTGGTGCAGCTTGACGAGCATCCAGTCCGGCGCGTCGTACGTCTGCCGCGGCTGCTCGTCGATGCGCAAATAGCCGCGGACGGCGAGGTCCACGATGGTGGCGGTGACGTCGATGACGTCGGCCTGCTCGTCCACCAGCGTGCCGATCTGGCCGGGCCGCACCCCTTCGGGCGGGGTGAACTGGCCGTTCTGCACGGGGTTGACCGCGCCCTCGTGGCCCGCGGCCCTGGCATCGCGCCCGCGCGTCCAGTAGAGCAGCGCCACGCCGCCGAGCAGCAGCACCAGCAGGGCGGCCAGGGCGCCGCCGGTGACGGCGTTGAGCGTGAAGGCGGCCGACAGCGAGAACCGCCGGTCCAGGATGGGCTGGGCGCCGGTGGCGCCCTTGGGGTAGCCGACGACGACGGTCAGCGCCTCGCCGGGGGCGAGGTTCTCCTGCTCGAAGTCGGCCTGGATGGCCTCGTGGTCCATCGAGGCGGAGGTGCAGCCGATGGCCGAGGTCAGCGCACCGGCGAAGCACGACAGGTTCTGCACCTGGCCTGGGCCCTTGACGTGCACGGTGGCCTTGGTGACCGGCTGATTCCAGCCGCCGACCGCGAACCAGCGCAGCTCCTCGATGCCGCCCGTCGGCGTCACCGCGCCCTTGACGTCGTACTCGACGGTCTCGCCCGTCACGGTGAGCACGTCGCCCGACAGGGTGCCGCCCTTGACGTTCGAGATCTGGTAGAGGCGGTCGCTGGTGTCGTCGTAGCGCGTCCTGGTGATGAACGTGCGCTTGAGCTCTCCCGACGCCCCGCCGATCTTCTCGACCACGTGCAGGGTGCCGTTCTTGCCTAGGGTCAGCGTCACCTCATCCGTGATCCCTGCCTGAGCCGCCGCGGCGGCCGGGGCGGTGGTCAACGTCAGAGCGGTGGCCGTAAGGGCGGCCATCGTGAGTCTGAAACCCGTCATGGCGGGACATGGTATCGGTTCGTGTTGATTTGTCTTCGTCGCTCGCGTCCTGCCAGGTCGGCGGGTGCAGGCGTGGCTGCGCGAGGCTGTAGAGCTGCGTGACCGGAGACAGGACGGCGGACAGCAGCAGCGCCATCGCTCCGTCGCCGACCAGGTCGAGCCGGTGGCGGTAGCCGCCGGCGAGCGCCTTGGTGAGTGCGTCATAGGCGATCGGCACCGCGCGGAACGTCGCAAGACGGCCCTGCAGCATTGTCGCGGTCGCCAGCCGGCACTGGGTGGTCAGGGCGTCGATGTGCTCCTTGCCGAGGATGCGGCGGCGGTCGTCGAGCACGTCGGAGAAGACCGCTGCGGCCTTCTTGAGCTGGTTGTCCTCGAGCAGGCCCTGGGCGTACCAGTGGCGGGCCTCGAGCAGGACAGGGTGTGCCGCCCCCAGCCGCTGCTCCAGCCCGGCGGCGGCCTCCTTCAGCACCGCGAGCCCCGCGTTCTTGCGCCCCGCCCGCACCAGCGTGCGGCCGTGCATCGCCGCCGCCGCGAGCGTGTGCGGGTTGTCACGGCCGAGCTCGTCCTTGCGGACCCGGTGGACGTACTCCATCAGCTCGATGGCCTGGGCCTCCATCCGCGGCACGTCGCGCGACGGGTAGTCGAAGATGATCAGCGCCGTGGCCTGCACCATCATGGCGTCGAGGCACCCCGGGTGCAGCTCGTGGCCGAGCGCCCGGTACTCCTCGACGACCTTCGCGGCCTCCTTCCTCGTCTCCAGGAAGTGGCCGAGCTTGTTGCGCGCCGACATCCGTACGGTGCGGGCGGCCAGCACGTCGAGCGGGTCGGCCGCCCGCGCCCAGCGCTCCAGCGCCTCGTCCATGAGGGACACCGCGGCCTGCAGCTCGCCCGCGTCGTGCAGGACGCGGGCCCGGTCGGTGGCGACGCGCAGCAGCACGCGCTCGTCGCCGTGCTCGCGGAAGTACTCCATGGTGCGCCGCGTCAGGTCCAGGGCCTGCGGGTAGTCGCCGAGGCGGGAGAGGACCATCGCGAAGCGGTGCAGGAGCAGCAGGTACTCGGCGCCGTACGCGGTCTCCGAGCCCTCGTAGCGGCGCAGCACTTCTTCGCACCGCTCCCTGGCCTCGTCGAACCGGCCCAGAGTCTCAAGACGCTCGGCCAGCTCGCTCTGGGCGCGCAGGATTTCGGCCGTGTCGAGGTGTTCGCGGATCCACCGGCGAAGGTCGTTCCTGGCGGGCTCCGGGGTGAGCGTCTTGACCAGCTCGTACAGGAACCGGCGCAGCCGGTCCTCCCCGGGCAGCTCTTCGGCGACGTGCCGGATCGCGTCCCACACCGAGCGGAAGTCGGGGTGGGCGCCGCTGCCGGGGAAGACCCGTTGCACCAGCTCGCGCAGGTCCGTGCCGGCCCCGGCCGCCGCCACGATCCGGCGCAGCTCGCGCCGCTCGTCCTGCGACAGCCAGGGCAGGTCGAGGACGTCGTCCAGCTCCTCCCAGTGGCGGCGGATGGACGAGACGGGCAGCATCCGGCCGGTGAGCCTCGTCGCGGACGTGGCCTTGTCGGTGAACATGCCGATCACGTCGCCGGTCTCGTGGTCGTAGACGGCCGCGCCGCTGAAGCCCTTGTCGGGGATCTCGGCGTGGGCGGTGGCGGCGCGGACGTGCTGCCACTCGCCGAACAGGTCGGTGGTGGTGAGCACGAGTTCCAGCGGGGCGCCGGTGTGATCGCCCGGCCGCAGGAAGCCGTGAGCCACGTAACCGCCCTGCGGACTCGCATGCGTCACCAGCTTGGCCGGGCCGATGTCCACGGCGCGTTCGAGCCTCAGCACGGCGACGTCGCCGAGGTCGTCCTGAGCCCGCCAGGGGCCCATCATGTGGACGGTCGCCCGCAGCCCGAGCAGGTCGCCCCTGCCCGCCTGGGGGAAGGACACCAACGGTGCGGTCTCTTCGAGCACCACGTGGGCGCAGGTGAGCACCAGGTCGGGTGCGACCAGGAATCCGGCGCCCAGGGTGCGGTCCGGCCCGTGGACGCGGGCGCGCCACGCCCCTTTCACGCTCAGCCGCTCTGGTCGGTACGGCCGGGGGCCTGCCGGTCGCTCCGGTCGGAGGCCGCCCCGTCGTTCCTGCCGGGGGCCTGCCAGCGGAGCCTGACGACGAGCTGGCCCTCCGCCTTGCCCTTGGCGACCACCGCCCCGACCTCGCCCTGGAGCTTCACCCCGAACTCCAGCTCGACCTCGTCGGGCCCGATCGGCAGCTCGCGGAACGTCCTCAGCGCCGCCGCCGCGGCGTCCCGCACGTCGGAGAGCGATTCCTCCAGCCGCAGCTTGGCCTGGCGGATGGTGCCTGCGCCGATGCCGGCGGACTCCCACCCTCCTCCCGGCTCTTCGTCGGAGCCGGTCTCGATCAGTACGGAGCCGCCGTCTTCGAGTTCCCACCGCACGAGCTCGGTCACGCCATGAATCTACCTCCGCATGACCGGATCGCGACGGGAACGGCTCAGCCGAGCGAGATCGCGTTCGCCGCCCGCTGCACGCTCTCCATCGGGGCGGGTCCGCCCGGGTTCTCCGTGGCGAGCGCCTGGTTCGCCGCCACGAACGGCCGCATGCGCCGCTCGTAACGCTCGCCCGCGCCCTCGGGTCCCGCCAGCAGCTCCTCGGCCAGCACGTACGCCCCCACCATGGCCAGGCTGGTGCCCTGCCCGGACAGCGGCGAGGCGCAGTAGCCGGCGTCGCCGACCAGCGCCACCCGGCCCGTGCTCCAGCGGTCCATCCTGACCTGGGCGATGGGGCCGAAGGAGAAGTCGTCGGCCTTCCACATCGCCTCGATCAGCCTGGGGGCCTCCCACAGCCGTCCGCAGCGCTCTTCGATCAGCCGCTTCTGCTGCTCGACGTCGCGGTGGTCGTAGGCGATGGGCGCGCTCTCGAAGCCCAGGTTGACGATCATCTTGGCGCGGTCGCGGTCGCTGAAGGCGACGCCGCCCGCGTCGCCCTCGTTGAACCAGGTCTGCCAGTGGTCGAGGCCGAGGAAGTTGTCGGTGGTGAAGACGGAGATGTACTGGCCGAGGTGGTGGATGTAGCGCGGCTCGGGGCCGAAGGCCAGCGCGCGCACCCGCGAGTGCAGGCCGTCGGCGCCGATGATGTAGTCGTAGCGGTCGCGCCCGCCGCCTTCGAAGGTCACTTCGCCGTCCTCTGTCAGGGTGGCGATCGAGTCGCCGTAGACCCGGCGGGCCGGGCTCGCGGTGGCGAGCACGGAGACCAGGTCGCCGCGCATGATCTCGATGTCGGGGCCGTCGATCCGGCCGCCGCTGATCGTCGCCTCGGTGTCGCGCATCAGCTCGTTGCCGTCGCGGTCCACCATGGACATGCCGCGCGGCGTCGTACGCAGCCCTCTGACCTCCTCCAGCACGCCCATGCTCTCAACCACGGTGAGCGCCGCGCCCCTGATGTCGATGGGCTGCCCGCCCGTGCGCAGGCCCGGGGCCCGCTCGACGACCGTCACGTCGGCGCCCGCGCGCCCCAGGAAGTGCGCGAGCACCGCACCCGCCACGCCCGAGCCGGAAACCAGAATCTTCACCGTCACGCTCCTTGCTGTTGACGTTGTACGCAGAACTGAATGTACGAAGTACATACAGCAGGTAGCAAGCTATAGTGGAAAAGATCTGTACTAGTACAGGAGGTCAGATGACGGCAGGCTCAGGCGAGAGCGTCCCGCCGCACGCCCGCATCGCCGCCGACATCAAGCGGCGCATCGCCGACGGCAGGCTCCGACCCGGTGAGCGGGTGCCCTCGACCAGGCAGCTCGCCAGAGACTGGAACGTCGCGCTGGCCACCGCCGCGAAGGCGCTCACGCTGCTGGCCAGGGAGGGCGTCGTGGTCGCCGAGCCCCGGGTGGGCACGGTCGTGGCGGAGAGCCGCACCCGCAAGGTGCCGCGCGCGTTGTCGGATGACGACCTGACCCGCGAGCGCATCGTGCGCGCGGCCGTCGAGATCGCCGACGAGGAGGGTCTTGATGAGCTGACCATGCGGGGCCTGGCCACCCGGCTCGGCGTGGCCACCATGTCCCTCTACCGTCACGTGGGCGGCAAGGACGAGCTGGTCATGCTCATGGTCGGGGCGGTGATCGAGGACTTCCCGCTGCCCGGCGGGCGGCCGGAGAGCTGGCGCGCCGGGCTGGAGATCTCCGCGAGGACGCAGTGGGCCGCCTACCGCGCGCACCCCTGGCTGGCCCACACGACCTCGCTGACCCGGCCGATGCCCTCGCCGTCCCTGCTGGAGCACACCGAATGGGCCATGCGCGCCCTGGAGGGCACCGGCCTCGACCCGGTGACCAAGATGTACGTGCACACCCTGCTCTTCAGCTACGTGCAGGGCATCGCGGTCAACCTGGAGCGCGAACGCCGGGCCCGCGCCAGCACCGGCATGAGCGCAGACGAGTGGATGGACGCCCAGCAGCCGATCCTGCGCGGGTTCGCCGAGTCGGGCGACCATCCGGCCTTCGGCACGCTCATCCGTGAGCTCGGCGACGACTTCGACCTCGACCTCGACCGGCTCTTCGAGTTCGGCCTCCAGCCGTTGCTGGACGGCCTGGCCACAGTGATCGGCTCGCGGTGATCGGCTAGTCGGCGATGCGGATGCGCAGGCGGCGGAAGCCCTTCCCCTTGCTCTCGACCTTGGTCACCTCGATGCGGCCGATCTGCTTGGTGGAGGCCACGTGGGTGCCGCCGTCGGCCTGCGTGTCGAGGCCCACGATGTCGACGATGCGCACGTCCTGCACGCTCTCCGGCACGAGGTTGGTGGCGGTGCGGACGATGTCGGGGATGGCGAACGCCTCCGCCCGGGGCAGCACCCGCACGTCGATGCGCCGGTCGGCGGCGATCTCGGCGTTGCAGGCCGCCTCGACGGTCTCCTTGAAGCCGGGCGGCACCTCCGGCAGGTTGAAGTCCATGCGCGCGGTGAGCGGCTCCATGTTGCCGCCGGTGACCAGGCAGCCGTAGTCCCTGAACACCACGCCGCACAACACGTGGAGCCCGGAGTGCGTACGCATGAGGGCCGAGCGCCGCTCGTCGGCCACCGCGCCCTTGACGACCGTGCCGACCGGCGGGATCGGATCGCCCTCTGCCGGAATCAGGTAGAGATCGTCGCCTTTGCGAGCTCCCACGATGCGCGTCTCGACACCCTGCCAGATCAGAACGCCGTGATCCGCCGGCTGGCCGCCCCCACCTGGATAGAATGCCGACCTGCTCAGCACGATGCCCTCGGGTGTGGCGTCCAGGACGACGGCCTCGAAGTCACGCAGATTCTGGTCGGACAACTCCAGTCGTTGCGTACGTCCGTGGAGATCGGTGCTCATATCGGCAGCCTAGTCCCCTGGGGTGGTCATGCGGAGGCTTACGCGATACGCCGCGGTGCTCGCGCTGCTCGCCCTGCCGGCCTGCGGTGCCGGTCCGGCGCGCGGGGCCGGGCAGTCCGCGCCCGTGCTGATGTTCGTGGGCGACAGCTTCACCGTGGGCTCCGGGCCGGTGCCGCGCTGGGAGACCTACGCCGCGCACACCGGCAGGCTGATGGGCTGGCAGCCGATCATCGCGGGGGCCGGCGGCACCGGGTTCTGCAACGCCGGGCGGGCGGGGCGGACGTTCGAGCGCTCGTACGAGCTGGAGCTGTCCTGGCGGCCCGCCCCCGACCTGCTCGTCATCTCCGGCGGACACAACGACCGCCGCTGGAGCCCCGACGAGGTGCGCGGCGCCGCCGCCGCGCTGCTCACCAAAGTCCGCGCCCACTGGCCCGGCACCGAGACGGTCATGGTGGGGCCCATCTGGATGGAGGACCCGCCGCGCAAGGCGTACGGCGTGCGCGACGCGCTCGCCCAGGCCGCCGCCGCCCAGAAGGTGCCCTTCCTCGACCCCCTGCACATGACATGGCCGCCCGAAGCGGTGCTGCCCGACGGCATCCACCCGACGCGCGCCGGGCACGAGCGGCTCGCCGCCTGGCTGGCCGGCGAGCTCAAGGCCCGCCGCCAGGATCAGGGCCTTTACCAGGGGCCGTAGGGGCCGCTGTTGCCCCGGCCGCCCATGCCCTTGACGGCAGGCTTCACATCGACGATGTAGACGGTCGCCGCGATGACCGCGGCGATCGAGAAGATGCCGAGCCCGATGCCGATGAACGCGGCGCTGCCGACGGCCATGAAGGCCTGGAAGTAGCTCAGCGCGCTGCCGGCGGAGAACAGCGCGGCCAGGGCGAGGATCAGCAGCCACAGGTTCTTCTGCAGCTTGCCCGCCGCGATGAAGGCGTTGGCGGGCACCCTCATGGCGTGCACGAGCGCGTAGGCCGACATGCAGAAGATGGCAATGGCCAGCACCAGGAAGAGGAGGTTGAAGACCCCGTAGATCATGTTCATGTAGTCGTCTCCGCCCAACGCCTCGATGCAAACGGCTTCAGCCTAATAGGCGCCCTGCGCACGCGGGCACCCCCGTAAGCGGAAAGTGGCCCGTCTCCGAAGGGAGACGGGCCGGGAACAGCGGGTCAGGCCTTCGCCTTGCCCGTCGTGCCCGCCGTGCTCGAAGAACGCGGCTTCCTGGCCGGCTTGACCGGCTCGGCGACCGGCGGCTCGGCGGCCACGGACACCTCTTCCAGCTCCAGCGCGGCCTCACCGGTGGTCTTGCTGACCACGCGGCGGCCACGGGTGGCGAACTCCTCGTAGACCTCGCTCGCCTTGTGGGTGAGCTGGTCGGCGTACGTGCGGGCCTTTCCGGGCAGCTCCCTGGCGATGCCCTCGGCCTTGTCGGCGTACTCGCGGGCCTTGACCGGCAGCTCCTTGGCCAGCTCGAAGCGGCGGGACTGGAGCTTCTGCAGGTGCTCGGGCAGCTCGCGCAGCTTCTCCACGGCGTAGTCGCCGACGCCGGCGACGGCGTAGAACGGCTTGGACTCGGTGAGCTTCTTGACTTCGGTGGCGAGCGTCATGGGTTAACCTTCCTTGGTTTCCTGGGTGACGTTGTCGTCGCGCGAGGGCGCCGCATAGGGCTCAAGAGCGGCGCGATACTCCTCGGGCAGCGGCTCGTCGTCCGACCGGGAGTCGCGCTGGGGACGGGCATTCTGGGAGGTCTGCTCGTCCCCGGCCGGCTGCTCCTTGCGGAACGACTCGTAGATGTCGATCAGCACCTGACGCTGGCGTTCGGTGAGATGCGGGTCGGCCCTGATCGCGGTGAGCACGTCGCTGGGCGGCTCACGGTCCTCGATGAGGCCCGCCTGCACGTAGAGCGCCTGCGAGGAGATCCGCAGACCTTTGGCGATCTGGTTGAGGATCTCCGCGCTCGGCTTGCGCAGGCCGCGCTCGATCTGGCTCAGGTAGGGGTTGGAGACCCCGGCCGCCGCGGCGAGCTGGCGCAGCGAGATCTTCGCCTGCTGCCGCTGCTCGCGGATGTATTCACCGATCGAGCCGACTTTGGGTAGTGCCATACCCACAGTCTGCCTCGCCGTGCTTGCAATTGCAAACACGGCGGTTAACACCTGCAAGCGTCAGAGCTGCAGGAACCAGAGAAGCGGGGCGCTGGTGACCAACGTCACAGACAGCGCGATGTACCCGTACCGTACGTGTGCCGCCAGCTCGGGAAGCGGCTTGACCAGGCGATTCACCCTGGCCATGACATGGCTCGCGTGGACGCCGAGCATGCCCTGCGGCGTCGGCATCGCGCCCGCCGTGCCGAAGCGCAGCAGCGCCGTCGCCAGCCGGCGCGGCGAGCAGTAGCGGCGCGCGCGGTCGTCGGCGGCCATCTCGACCAGCAGCTCGACCTGGGCCTGCGCGTCGGCGACCACCTTCGACCAGGGCAGCGCCCTGCGCAGCGCGGCGAACGGCAGCAGCACGAGGTCGTGGCGCTCGCGTACGTGGGCCGCCTCGTGAGCGAGCACGGCGGCCAGCTCGTCCTCCGACAGCAGCTTGAGCGCGCCCTCGCTCACCACGACCTGCGAGCGCAGGCCCGGCACGCAGTAGGCGGCGGCGCTGGGATGGGCGAGCACCCGCACGCCCGGCACGCCCGGGTCGTCGTGCGAGGTCAGCGCGAGCAGCATGCGGTGCCTGCGGCGGGCCCGCAGCGCCTGCACGCCCGCGGTGATCAGCACCGCGACCAGCACCGCGAGCGCGGTGAGCCCGGCGATCAGCGCGAGCACGTGGAGCGGGTCCCACGCCTGCGGAGGGGTCTCGCCCCGCGCGAACGCGGCGAGCCCCGGGATGACGCCGGTGCCATAGGGCTGGACCGCGAAGGCGAGCATGGCGCCCGTGGTGGCGAGCCCCCAGGCGAGGCCGAGTGACTGCCAGACGATGATGGCCAGCCTGGGGGCCCGGGAGGTCCATCGAGCCGTGGTGAAACGCCAGGAGCCGACCGCGCACGCCGTGGCGAGCGCCGCCAGCACCACTGCCGTGATCACTCTTCCTCCAGCTCCTCAAGGGCTTTGCGCAGGATCTCCGCCTCCGGGCCCGACACGGCCTGGGCGAAGCGGGTCAGGGCGGCCGATCGGTCGCCCGTCATGTCCAACGCCTCCAGCATAAGCTCGGCGATGTATGCGTCACGGCTTTCGGCCGGCTGATATCTCCACGCCCGCCCGTCGCGGGTGCGCTGGAGGAAGCCCTTGCGGGTGAGGCGGTCGAGAACGGTCATGACCGTCGTGGGTGCGAGGTCGCGATCGGCAATCAGCTTGCCGACCTCGCGGGCGGTCAGCGCCTTGCTCTCCGCCCAGAGGATGTCCATGATGCTGCGTTCAAGCTCGCCAAGACCCTTCACGTCTTTCAGATTAGCTCTACAACGTGTCGAGCTGGCATCCGGGGCTTGAGACTCCCTAACGTTGCTTCGGTGTCACCATCCGTAATCGACAAGAGAGTGCGCCGAGCGTGGACCTGGTAGACGAGCGGCGGCTCGACCAGCTCATGTGGCGGCTGCAGACGTGGGCGGTCTTCGCCCGCGAGCCGGGCGTCACCCCCTCCATGCAGGCCGCGCTCGAGCGGCACTGCCGGATCGACCACGCCGCGATCCTGCTGTTCCCCAGCACGATCGACGATTTGCGCGCGTCACTGCGGGCGCGCGGCTTCGAGATCCTGCGCACCTGCCCCAGCACCGTCGTGCGGCGGCGGCTGGCCGAGCGCTACGACCTCGACCTGCCCATCGCCATCGTCTACGCCGTCCGCGCCGCGGGCGGCCCCGCGCTGGAGGTGTTCGTCCCCGAACCCGGCCCGGGGCTCGCGCGCGTCGCGGCCCGCGAACGCGAGCGCAACGAGGAGACGCACCTCGCGCTCGAAGTGCTCGCACCCGACGAGATCGTGGTGCGCGGCCTCGGCAGGCTGCTCACCTCGGTGCTCGGGTTCGCACCCGACGGCGGCGGGTTCAACCCGTACGAGGACGAGGCCAGGGGCGGCCGCACCGTGCTGTACTTCAGCCGGCCGACCGCCTGGCCCGGCCGGGTCGAGCTGGCCTGCGCCGGCCACTATCCCCACGTCCTGCGCTCACACCTGGCGCGCACGCCTGAGCTGGTGGCCGATGGCTGACGACGGGGCACAGCGCGCGGTGCTGAGCAGGCTCACCGGCGCCTGGCTCACCCAGGCGGTGGCCGCGATGGCCGAGCTGGGCGTGGCCGACCGCCTGTACGAGCGGCGGCTGACCTGCGGCGAGCTGGCCCGCGAGTGCGGCGTGCACGCGGGCGCGCTCTACCGGCTGCTGCGCCTGCTGGAGAGCCACGACCTGGTCGAGCAGGGCATGGGCGGCGCGTACGCGCTGACGCCCACCGGCGCGCTGCTGTCGCGCCGCCACCCCGAATCGCTGGCCGACCTCGCGCTGTTCTACGCGGGCCCGTTCTACGCCTCGTGGGGCGCGCTCGCGTACGCGGTGCGAACCGGCAGGCCGGGCTTCGAGCACGTCTACGGCAAGCCGTTCTTCGACCACACCGCCGAGCACCCCGACATGGGCGCGGCCTTCGACCGGGCCATGGCCTGCGGCACGTCGTTCTTCACGCAGGTGCCGCAGGTCTACGACTTCACCCGGCACCGCCACGTGGTGGACGTCGGCGGCGGCCGCGGCGCGCTGCTGGCCGCCGTCCTGTCCCAGGTCGAGGGGCTGCGCGGCACGCTGTTCGACAGCCAGGGGGCGGTCGAGCGCGGCCGCGCCGCCCTCACCGAGGCCGGCCTGGCCGAACGCTGCGACTTCGTGGCGGGCGACTTCTTCGAGAACGTGCCGCCCGGCGGCGACATCTACCTGCTCTCGCGGATCCTGCACGACTGGGACGACGAGCCCGCCGCGCGCGTGCTGGCCGGCTGCCGCAGGGCCGTGCCCGACGGCGGGCGGCTGCTGGTGATCGAGCGGCTCGTCCCCGACCGGCCGCACGACGCGCCCGGCGCGCTCGCCATCGCGTGGGACGTGCACATGCTGGTCAACAACGGCGCGGGCCGCGAGCGTACCCGCGCCGAGTACGAGCACCTGCTCGCCGGCGCCGGGTTCACGCTGGAGGACGTGCGGGCGCTGCCGCTCGACGTCAACGTGCTCGTGGCGCGCGGCTGATTCGGCAGGCGCGGGTTCGGCGGGCGCGGGTTCGGCAGGTCCGGATTCGGCAGGCGCGGATTTGGCAGGCTCGGTGCCATGGAACTCACGCTGATCCGAGGCGACATCACCGAGCAGCAGGTGGACGCGATCGTCAACGCCGCCAACTCCTCGCTCATGGGCGGCGGCGGCGTGGACGGCGCGATCCACCGCAGGGGCGGCCCCGAGATCCTCCAGGAGTGCAGGAGGCTCAGGGCCGGACAGTACGGCGGGGGCCTGCCGACCGGCCGGGCCGTGGCCACCACGGCCGGCCGGCTGCCCGCGCGCTGGGTCATCCACACCGTCGGGCCCGTCTACTCGCGCTCTGAGGACCGTTCCGAGCTGCTGGCCTCCTGCCACGTCGAGTCGCTGCGGGTGGCCGACGAGCTGGGGGCGGCGTCGGTGGCCTTCCCCGCGATCTCGACCGGCCTGTACGGCTGGCCGGTCGACGACGCCGCCCGCATCGCGCTCGACGCGGTGCGGGCGGCGGACACGTCGGTGCGCGAGGTGCGGTTCGTGCTGTTCGACGCCGCCGCGTACGCCGCCTTCGAGGCGTGCCTCTAGCGGGTCACGGCGCCCTGCGGGATCTTCCGTCGCCGCTCAGCGGGGGGCGACCGCTGACCACGGCAGGGTCAGCTCGCCGAGTCGCCAGCGGGCGACGCCGCCCAGCGGCGGGTGCGCGGGCACCGGCCAGGTGCGCGACAGCTCGCCGATGGCCGCGAGCCAGCGCTGCCGCCGCCCGTGCGCACCGTAGGGCGCGCTGACCGCCCACGCCCGGTCGAAGTCGCTGAGGAACGCGTGGATCCGCTCGCCGGGGACGTTGCGGTGGATGAGCGTCTTGGGCAGCCGGTCGGCCAGGTCGGACGGCCGTTCGAAGTCCGCGAAACGGGCGGAGAACGTGACGGTCTGCGGGCCCTGCGCGGTCAGTCCCACCCAGACCGCCCGCCGCCCGTTCTCCGACGAGGTGCCCTCCACGAGCACGCCGTCCGGCGCGAGACGACCGCGCAGCACGTCCCAGTAGTGCCACGCCTCGTCCTCGGCGTATTGCCGTAGCACGTTGAAGGCGCGTACGAGCGTGGGCGGGCGCGGCACCGGCAGCTCGAACCCGCCGAGCCGGAAGCTCAGGCCCTCCCGCTCGTACGGCCGGGCCAGCGCCACTCGCTCCGGGTCGATCTCGATGCCCATCACCTCGACGCCCGGCGCCACCCGGCGCAGCCGGGTGAACAGCTCGAGCGTCGTGGTGTGCGAGGCGCCGTAGCCGAGGTCCACCACCAGGGGCCGCTCAGCCGCCCGCAGCAGCTGGCCGTGCACGGCGGCGATCCAGCGGTCCCCGCGCCGCAGCCGGTTGTGGCCCGTCGTGCCCCGGGTGATCGTGCCGACCGGCTTGGCCGGTCTAGCCACTGACGCGGTGGACCTTGTGCTGCGCGGCCTGGGCGCGCGGGCGGATGACCAGGCGGTCGATGTTGACGTGGGCGGGGCGGGTGACGCACCAGGCGATGGCGTCGGCCACGTCGTCGGAGGTCAGCGGGTCGGGCACGCCTTCGTAGACGCGGGCGGCGGCCGCCTCGTCGCCGCGGAACCTGGTGACCGCGAAGCCCTCGGTCTTGACCATGCCGGGTGCGATCTCGACGATCCGCACCGGCTGACCGACCAGCTCAAGGCGCAGGGTCTCGGCCATGGTGCGCTGGGCGTGCTTGGCCGCGACGTAACCGCCGCCGCCCTCGTACGCGACGTGCCCGGCCGTCGAGGTGAGCAGCACCAGCACGCCGTCGCCGGATTCGATGAGTTTGGGGATCAGCGCCTGGGTCATGCGCAGGGTGCCGAGCACGTTCACGTCGTACATCCGCTGCCAGTCGTCGAGCCTGGCCTCGGCGACCGGCTCGAGTCCGAGCGCCCCGCCCGCGTTGTTGACGAGCACGTCGCAGCGCTCAAGCCCGGCGACCAGCTCGTCCACCGACTCCTGCGAGGTCACGTCCAGCGTCACCGGCCTGATCGCGGGCACGTCCGCGGCCAGCTTCTCCAGCCGGTCGCGGCGCCGTGCGCCCGCCACCACGTCGTAACCCTCGGCGGCGAGCCGGCGCGCGGTCGCCTCACCGATGCCGCTGCTCGCACCGGTCACCACAGCTGTTCTGCGCATGCCCTCCATCCTGCCAGGAGCCGGGAGGCACGACTTTGTACCCCCGCATATGACCATCTGTCGGGAATGTCAGAAATGTTGGGACAGTTGTATTTCGTCTGGAGGTGGTGTCGAGTGAGGCGACGACGGGTCAGGCGGGTCGCGACCATCAGCATGCACACGTCGCCGCTGGACCAGCCCGGCACGGGCGACGCCGGCGGGATGAACGTCTACATCGTCGAATCCGCCAAGCGCCTGGCCCGCCTCGGCGTCGAGGTCGAGATCTTCACCCGCGCCACCGCCCGCGACCTGCCTCCCGTCGCCGAGATCGCGCCCGGCGTCCTCGTCCGCCACCTCACCGCGGGCCCGTACGAGGAGATGGACCGCGCCGACCTGCCCGGCCAGCTCTGCGCCTTCCTGTCCGAGGTGCTGCGCACCGAGGCCATGTACGACGCCGGCCGCTACGACGTCATCCACTCCCACTACTGGCTGTCCGGCCAGGTCGGCTGGCTGGCCAAGGAGCGCTGGGGCGTGCCGCTCGTGCACACCATGCACACCATGGCCAAGGTCAAGAACCTCTTGCTCGCCCGCGGCGACAAGCCGGAGCCCGCCGCGCGCGTCATCGGCGAGCAGCAGGTCGTGGACGTCGCCGACCGCCTGGTGGCCAACACCGGTGACGAGGCCGACGAGCTGATCGGCCTGTACGGCGCCGACCCCGGCCGGGTCGCCGTCGTGAGCCCAGGCGTCAACCTCAGCGTCTTCAGGCCCGCCTCCCAGGGCGCCGCCCGCCGCCGGCTCGGCCTGCCGCAGGACGCCCACGTGCTGCTGTTCGTCGGCCGCATCCAGCCGCTCAAGGCCCCCGACGTGCTGCTGCGCGCCGCCTCCAGGATGCTCATCGACGAGCCCGCGCTGCGCGAGCGGCTGGTGGTCGCGTGCGTCGGCGGCCCGTCGGGCAACGGCCTGGCCCGTCCGTCGTTCCTCACCGACCTGGCCGCCGAGCTGGGCATCGCCGACGTCGTACGCCTCGTGCCGCCCGCTCCCCAGGAGGAGCTCGCCGACTGGTACCGGGCGGCCACGGTCACCGTCGTGCCGTCGTACAGCGAGTCGTTCGGGCTGGTCGCGCTGGAGTCGCAGGCGTGCGGCACCCCGGTGGCCGCCGCGGCCGTCGGCGGGCTGCGCACGGCCGTCCGCGACGGCGTCTCCGGCCTGCTCGTGAACGGCCACGACCCCGCCGACTGGGCCCTGGCGCTGCGCCGCCTGCTCGCCGCGCCGCGCCGCCGCGCCCGGCTCGCGGCGGGAGCCCGCGAGCACGCCGCCGCCTTCGGCTGGCAGGCCACCGCCGCCCGCCTCATGGAGGTCTACGCCGGCGCCGTCGCCCATCTGCATAAGGTGCCGGTCGCGCTGCCGAACGCCT
This sequence comes from Nonomuraea sp. NPDC052634, assembly GCF_040678535.1. Classification (NCBI taxonomy): domain Bacteria; kingdom Bacillati; phylum Actinomycetota; class Actinomycetes; order Streptosporangiales; family Streptosporangiaceae; genus Nonomuraea; species Nonomuraea sp. NPDC052634. Next base: position 603,159 of record NZ_JBFATY010000004.1, read on the forward strand.
GACCGTACGTTGTTCTAGTACCGTCCATGGTCCCTTCTAGGGTGGTAGGCATGCGCGAAGTCGTCGAAGCGGCGCTGAAGGCCGCGGAGGTCACCTACGAGGAGCCGCGGCCGGGGGCGTTCCTCGCCAAGCTGCCCGGACAGCACAAGCTCGCCACCATGACCTGGCTCATCGTCGGCGAGCAGGTGCTGCACGTCGAGGCGTTCTTCTGCCGCCGGCCGGACGAGAACCACGCCGAGTTCTACCGCTGGCTGCTCGGCAAGAACGGCTCCATGTACGGCGTGCACTTCTCCCTCGACCCCGTGGGCGACGTCTACCTGGTCGGCAGGATCCCGCTGGCCGCCGTCACGGAGGAGGAGGTGGACCGGTTGCTCGGCTGCGTGCTGACGTACTCGGACGAGTGGTTCGACCGGGCGCTGGAGCTCGGCTTCGCCTCCTCGATCAGGCGCGAGTGGGAGTGGCGGGCCAAGCGCGGCGAGTCACTGGCCAACCTGCGGGCGTTCGCGCGCTTCGCGGACCCCGAACGCCGCCCGGCGGGCGAACCATAGGATTGGCCGCATGGCGACTTTGGTGCTGCTGAGGCATGGCGAGAGTGACTGGAACGCGAAGGGCCTGTTCACCGGCTGGGTGGACGTCAGCCTGTCCGCCAAGGGCGAGGAGGAGGCCCGTCGCGGCGGCAAGCTGCTCCAGGAGGCCGGGCTGCGCCCGGACGTCGTCCACACGAGCCTTCTGACCAGGGCCATCCAGACGGCCCACCTCGCGCTGTCGGAGGCCGGCCTGCTGTGGCTGCCGGTCAAGCGGAGCTGGCGGCTCAACGAGCGCCACTACGGCGCGCTCCAGGGCAAGAACAAGGCGCAGACCCGCGAGGAGTTCGGCGACGAGCAGTTCATGCTGTGGCGGCGCTCCTACGACGTGCCCCCGCCGCCCATCGCGGACGACGACGAGTACTCCCAGGCCGGCGACCCCCGCTACGCCCTGCTGCCGCCGGAGCTCATGCCCCGCACGGAGTGCCTGAAGGATGTCGTCGGCCGCATGCTGCCGTACTGGTACGACGAGATCGTCCCCGACCTCGCGGCCGGCCGCACCGTGCTGGTCGCCGCCCACGGCAACTCGCTGCGCGCGCTGGTCAAGCACCTCGACGGCATCGGCGACGACGAGATCGCCGGGCTCAACATCCCGACCGGCATCCCCCTGGTCTACGAGCTCGACGCCGACTTCCGCCCGACCGTCAAGGGCGGCCGCTACCTCGACCCCGAGGCCGCCAAGGCCGCCATCGAGGCCGTCGCCAACCAGGGCCGCTGACCTCACACGTGCGCGAGGGGTGCGGGAGTCCCGCACCCCTTGCGCGTCGTGCCGCCACTACCGTCAGTTCGGTCGCGAACCCGTGACCAGGTAGACGACGGCCTGCGCCACACGCACCGCGTGATCGGCGTACCGCTCGTAGTAGCGGCCCACCAGCGTGATGTCGATCGCCGGCTCCACCCCGTGCGCCCAGTCCTTGGCCAGGATGTCCCTGAACAGCTTGCGGTGCAGCCGGTCCATCGCGTCGTCGTCGGCGTCCAGCTCCATGGCCGATTCGGCATCGCGCGACGCCACGCAGCTGCCCGCCTTGGTGACCAGGTTCTCGGCGACCTGCCCCATCTCCAGGATCGTCGAGCGCAGCTCCGGCGGGATGGCCGACTCGGGGTGCCGCAGCCGCGCCACCTTGGCCACGTGCACGGCGAGGTCGCCCATGCGTTCGAGGTCGGTGCCCATGCGCAGCGCCGTGATGACCATGCGCAGGTCCACCGCGACCGGCTGCTGCCTGGCCATCAGCTCGAAGATCGACGCCTCCAGGTCCGCGAAGGTCGCGTTCACCTCCTCGTCACGGGAGATCACGCTCTCGGCGAGCTGCAGGTCGGCGTCGAGGAGGGCCGTCGTGGCGCGGGAGATGGCCGAGCGAGTCAGCCGGGTCATCTCCACCAGCTTGTCGGTCAGCGAGTCGAGTTCTTCGTGGTACGCGTCGCGCATGCCGTCACCGTACGTGCGGGTCGATGAACGAACTCCGACCGCAGAGTGAACTTTCCGGGAAAGGGGTGTTCATCCACGGATGAGGGGGTCTGTCCCTGGGGAAGCGCCACCTACCATCGGAGACATGAGTGAGATGGCCATGAGCTTCGCGGCCCTGGCCGGGTTCGTGGTGGGCGCGCTGGCGGTGCTGTTCTACCGCCATCAGATCGAGGCCCCCAGCCGCACGACCCCCGACGGCGTGGCGACCGGCACGGCGCTGCCGCAGGGCGTGGCGTCCGTGCTGGCCGTGCTGCCCTCGTCGGCCGTGGTGCTCGACGCCCACGACCGGGTGCTGCGGGCCAGCTCGGCGGCGCGCGCGTTCGGGCTGGTCAAGGGCGACCGGCTGATGGCCGCCGAGCTGCTCGCCCTGGCCCGCCAGGTACGCCGCGACGGCGAGATCCGCGAGAGCGAGATCGACGTCGCCGGGCACAAGTTCGGCCAGGAGACCACCAGCTTCGCCGTACGCGTGGCGCCGCTCGGCACCTACGGCCAGGTGCTGGTGCTGGCCGAGGACCAGACCGAGCGGCGCAGGGTCGAGGCCGTGCGCCGCGACTTCGTCGCCAACGTCAGCCACGAGCTGAAGACCCCGGTCGGGGCGCTGAGCCTGCTGGCCGAGACCATCCAGGACGCCGCCGACGACCCCGAGGCGGTCAGCCGCTTCGCCGGGCGCATGCAGCACGAGACCGCCCGGCTCAACTACCTCATCCAGGACCTGATCACGCTCAGCAGGATCCAGGGCGCCGAGCCCATCCCCACGCCCGGCCAGGTCTCCATCGACGAGGCCGTCAGCGACGCCATCGACCACTGCAACACCAAGGCCGTCGCCAAGGACATCACGCTGGTCTCCGGCGGCACCGAGGGCCTGCGCGTCTGGGGCGACGCCGAGCTGCTCGTCACCGCCCTGCGCAACCTGATCGACAACGCCATCGTCTACAGCCCCGAGCACACGCGGGTCGTGGTCAGCGTGCGGCCCGCGGGCGACTCCGTCGAGATCAGCGTCAGCGACCAGGGCATCGGCATCCCCGAAGACGCCTTGGAACGCATCTTCGAGCGCTTCTTCCGCGTCGACGCCGCCCGCTCGCGCGCCACCGGCGGCACCGGGCTCGGCCTGGCCATCGTCAAGCACGTCGCCGCCGCACACGCCGGCGAGGTGTCCGTCTGGAGCAAGGAAGGCTCCGGCTCCACCTTCACCCTCCGCCTGCCCGCCTTCGGCGGCCAGGCGGTGGCAGTACCACCTTCGATCCCCATGGAGGCAGCCTCGTGACCGAGCGAAGCGAAACCACCGTCGGACGCGCCGGCCGCGTCATGAGGCGTACAGGGGCATGCGCATGACCCGCGTACTCGTCGTGGAGGATGAGGAGTCGTTCTCCGACGCCCTGTCCTACATGCTGCGCAAGGAGGGCTTCGAGGTGTCGGTCGCCGCGACCGGCCCCGAGGCGCTCGACACCTTCGACCGCAACGGCGCCGATCTGGTGCTGCTCGACCTGATGCTGCCGGGGCTGCCCGGCACCGAGGTGTGCAGGTCGCTGCGGCAGCGTTCCAAGGTCCCCGTCATCATGCTGACCGCCAAGGACAGCGAGATCGACAAGGTCGTGGGCCTGGAGCTCGGCGCCGACGACTACGTCACCAAGCCGTTCTCGTCCCGCGAGCTGGTCGCCCGCATCCGCGCCGTGCTGCGCCGCCGGGGCGACACCTCCGACGAGATGGAGAGCGCCGTACTGGCCGTGGGGCCCGTGCGCATGGACGTGGACCGCCACGTCGTCGCCGTCCGGGGCGAGCCCGTGCAGCTGCCGCTGAAGGAGTTCGAGCTGCTCGAGGTGCTGCTGCGCAACGCCGGGCGGGTGCTCACCAGAGGCCAGCTCATCGATCGCGTCTGGGGCGCCGACTACGTGGGCGACACCAAGACGCTCGACGTCCACGTCAAGCGCCTGCGGGCCAAGATCGAGTCCGATCCGTCCAACCCGCGCTGCATCCTCACCGTGCGCGGGCTCGGCTACAAGTTCGACGCCGTGGAGGAATGACAGACCCCGGTACCCGTCCTCCGGTACCGGGGTCTTCTCATGCCCTCTGGGCGATCTCCGACGGTCTTCAGAGCCTTCTGGAGCCCTTCCAGCGGGCCTCCCTCCTTAGTGCTCCTCCTCGGCCTCACCGGTGGGGCTCGGCGTCGGCGTGGGCGTCGCCGCCGGGGTCGCGCCCGGCGCCGGCGGGTACGTCGCGAACTCGCGGCTACGCGTCACCACGGGGACGTTCAGGGAGATGGTGCCGGCGTTGGCGAACTGGAGGTCCAGCTTGACCGTCTCGCCGCCCCTGAGGCTCTTGGGGATCGCCTCGAGCATCAGCTGAGGGTTCGGCTTGCCGGTGTTGACGAGCTGGTTGCTCGGCAGCTGGATGGGGGTGGCGACCTTCACCTGACCCATGTCCCCGGCGTTGACCGCCTGGAGCGTGTCGGGGGTGCCCGACGTGTTCAGGATGTTCAGGTAGATCGGAGCGGAGCCGCGCCACGGGAGCTGGGCTCCCGAGTCGGGGCCGAGGATGAACGCCTGCGGGATGTGAATGCCGCTCTTCGAGCCGTAACGACCGTTCTCGATCAACACCTGTGCCTCGTTGGGCGCGTACGGCTTGTTGGTGGTGGCGTCGAATCCTGCCCCGCAGCCCGCCAGCACGGGGGCTGCCAAGAACGCGGCGGCTACGACAATCCAGCGACGGCTGGTCACGGGCGGGTTCTCCTTGGTTCAGCGCAGGTGTCGCGCGTGCGTGTTGTGCAGCGCCCACCATATCCACCCCAATGCAAGGTCATATCCACACCCCTGCAGGTCATTCGCTATGTCCGGAAATGCGATTCATAGAGTTGAGCGCTTGTCAAGCCCCAATATGCGGCCTTGACCTGCAGTTATGAGGATTTCACTGTTCCGGGAGGCTGTGGATGCGTGGTACCCTGGAGTACAGCGGAAGGGGTACTTGTCACATGACTTTCCAGGTCGGCGACACTGTCGTCTACCCCCACCATGGGGCTGCTCGGATCGAAGCAATCACGACGCGATCCATCAAGGGTGAGGAAAAGACCTACCTGGTGCTCAAGGTCGACAAGGGCGACCTTACCGTCCAGGTGCCAGCTGAAAACGCAGAACTCGTCGGTGTGCGCGATGTTGTCGGTCAGGAAGGCCTTGAACGGGTTTTCGATGTCCTTCGCATGCCGCACACTGAAGAGCCGACCAACTGGTCCCGTCGCTACAAGGCCAACCTTGAGAAGCTCGCTTCCGGCGATGTGAACAAGGTCGCCGAGGTGGTTCGGGACCTGTGGCGGAGAGACCGCGAGCGTGGTCTGTCCGCCGGCGAGAAGCGCATGCTCGCCAAGGCGCGCCAGATCCTGGTCAGTGAGCTGGCCCTGGCCGAGAAGACCAATGAGGACAAGGCAGAGGCCCTTCTCGACGAGGTACTCAACTCCTGAACACGAATCTTCCACGGGTGGGCGTCGGAGTCGACGTCCACCCGTTCGCATCACCTGACTCCGGGCGCGAGCTCAACCTCGCGGGCCTGCACTGGCCGGGCGAGCTCGGCCTCGATGGCCACTCCGACGGCGACGCCGCCGCCCACGCGGCCTGCGACGCCCTGCTGTCGGCGGCCGGGCTCGGCGACCTCGGCGGGCTGTTCGGCACCGCCGACCCGCGTTGGTCGGGCGCCTCGGGCGCGGCTCTGCTGGAGGAGACCGCGCGCCAGGTGCGCGCCGCGGGCTTCGAGATCGGCAACGTGGCCGTCCAGGTGATCGGCAACCGGCCGAAGCTCGCGCCGCGCAGGGCCGAGGCCGAGAAGGCGCTCAGCGCCGCTCTGGGGGCGCCTGTGAGCGTCTCCGCCACCACCACCGACGGCCTCGGGCTGACGGGGCGTGGCGAGGGCGTGGCGGCCGTCGCGACCGCGCTGGTGGTCGCCGTTTCCGCGTGAGCCCGGCGCCGGCCGGCTTCTGAGCGCTGTCCTGGCAGGTGTGCGCACGATCGGGTGTGGTCCTGGCCGGCGCGTGCGGGGACGGCCTGTGGCGTCAACGGCGCGGTCGCCCCCAGCGGCCGACGCAGCCTGGCCGGTGTGCAGGGGGAGGGGCTAGGGCCGCAGACGGCGTCGCGGCCTTCGTGTGGCTCGCCGGTGTGCCAGGGGGTGATGGCAGCCGCCGGAGTCGTCGCTGATGGGCGATTCCGAGACGTTTCGTGGTGGCTCGCCGTCAACCCATGCCGTGTCCCGTGCGTCCTTATTGCGGGATACGTGAGGGTGTCCTGGCGGGTCGTCGCCAGCCCGCCGAAAAAGCGGAGGCGGCGGTTCGTCACTGGCGCGGTACGGACCGCCGCCTTCCCCTCAGGGGGTAGTTCGCCTGTTCAGGGGGTATGTGTCCCGCCAAGACATGTGAACGTCTTCGGGGGGAGCTCCACATGATCGGCGCGATAATCAGCGCAGTAGTCATCGGCGCCATCGTCGGTGCGCTGGCCAGACTGCTGGTGCCCGGCAGGCAGAACATGTCCATCGGCCTGACCCTCATCGTCGGCATCGTGGCCGCCCTGATCGGCACTCTGATCGCCCAGGCGTTCGGCTGGGCCGACACCAGAGGCATCGACTGGATCGAACACATCCTGCAGCTCGTCCTGGCCGTGGTCGGAGTTCTCCTCGTGACCAAGTTCGGCATGGGGCGTAGCGGTCGAAGTGGTCGAACAACCACCTGACCTGCACTTTCGTAAAGACGGCGCATAATCGCCGTAGATCGGGTAGCGACCAACCCGTGAGAGTGAACCGCTCACCCTCACGGGGAGGTTTCATACCATGACCATCGAATCCATCCTCGGCGCCATCGTCATCGGCGCTGTGATCGGCGCCATCGGTCGCCTCCTGCTTCCCGGCAGGCAGGCCATCGGGTGGATCCTCACCATCGTCGTCGGCATCGTCGCCGCCCTCGTGGGCACGCTGCTCGCGCAGGTGCTGGGCGTGGAGACCACACCGGGCATCGACTGGATCGAACTGGTGATGCAGGTCGTGCTCGCGATGGTCGGTGTGGGCCTGGTCGCCGGCCTGCGACGCGGCAGCGGCCGAAGCATCTGACCCTGCGCCGTGCGTACCGGCTCGCTCAGCGGCTGAGCCTTGCGTACCGGCGGGAGAAGGCGTGAGAAGGGCCCGCCAGGGATCGCTCCCGGGCGGGCCCTCTTCGCGCTCTCATCGATTCGGCCGGCTGGTCCCGCCGCGCTGTCAGTCCTCGGGCGGGCGTGGGGTGCTGCGGAGGCGTTCGGCTGGGGCGGGGGAGCCGTCGAGGACCACGCGGTGCGGGGCGGTGTCCTCCAGCTCCGCGCGGCGACGCTCCTCCTCGTCGGCCAGCTCGGGGCCGTGGTCGGGGTCCGGGCTCCGGCTGGGAGCGTCGTCCGCGACCACCGGGTGAGGCTGGGTGTCGGCGTCCCGGCCGGTCGACTCGCGCGAAGGGCGCGGGTGGACGAGGACGTCGGTCGGCCTGACACGGTCGCCCCAGCGGACCGGCCGGGTCCGCGGCTCCTCCGCGGGCTCGCTCCGCGCTTCTTCACGCGTCTGGCTTGGCACCGCACTCCGTGCTTCTTCTCGCGCCTCGCTCTGCACCGCCTCGCGTGCTTCGCTCCGGGCCTCCTCGCGCGCCTGGGCCGGCGTCGCCTCCCACGCTTCCTCGTGAGCCTCGGTCCGGGGCTCCTCGCGGGCTTCGCCGTGGGCGTCGTCGGGCGTGTCGCCGACGTCCTCGCGGGCCTGGCTCCACGTCTCCCGGCGGGGCTCGTCCCGTACGTCCTCACGTGTCGCGTCGGCGTCCTCGTGCGCCTGGCCGTGCGCGGCCTCGCGGGCCGCCGCGCGTACGTTGCGGGTCGGCTCGTCGTCCGCCTCGTGACCCGCGTTCTCGGCCACCTCGTGGCGCGTCTCTTCGCGCGCCGCCGCAGACGGCTGCGGTGCGGGCTCCGGGTCCGGGCTGGGCGCCCGTACGGGACGGGTCTTGGGCTCGGGCTGGGGCGCCGGGGCGCCGCCGTCCTGGGCCGGCCACTCGGTCACGCGTTCCGACACCGGCGGGGTCTTGGAGGGAGCGGTCGGGTCGGTCGCCGGCTCGGGGCGCGGCTCGGGCGCGGGTGCCTCGGCGGCGGGCTCAGGCGCGGACGGCTCGGTGTCCGGCGGAGACGTACGGGAGCCCTGGAAGGGCACCAGGTCCTGCTGCTCCTCGTCCCCCTTGTACGCCGTCGCCCGGTGCGCCCGCACGTGCTTGATCAGCAGCAGCCACAGCCACAGCGCCACCGCCAGCATCACCCACGGGGCCAGCGCCACGCCGATGGCGGTCTGCCGGATGTCGAAGGTGACGCGCACCGCCGTGGCCACGTCGGCCGCGGCGGCCGCCGCGATCAGCAGGATCAGCACGAACGCCGCCTGCACGCGTACCAGCATCCTGGCCGAGCGCAGCAGCAGGACGCCCACCAGCGCGACCACCAGCAGCGCGTCGAAGGCGGCCGGATAGAGGAAGGCGAGGTCCTGCCTGGCCTCACCGGTGACGGCGAGCGCGCGCAGATCGTCGAAGGAGAGCGCGCACGCGGCCCCGGTCAGTGCGGCGACGGCGAGCCCGGCCAGGGCGAGGCCCAGGCGGCGGAGCAGAGAGGGGGGAGTCACGTCCATGGCGTCTTCGAGACTACAGAAGAATGGCGATCACGACCGATCACGGGAGAACACATGGCAAAGATGTCGGAAGAAGCGCGCAAACTCCTGGACGCGCCGAATTATGCGACGGTGACCAGTCTGAACCCTGACGGGGGGCCGCACTCGTCCGTGGTCTGGGTGCGTACGGACGGCGACGACGTGCTCTTCTCGACCGTGAAGGGCCGCGTCAAGGCGCGCAACTTCGAGCGGGACCCGCGCGTCAGCCTCCTGGTCATCGACCCGGACAACCCCTACCGGTACGTCGAGGTGCGCGGCCGGGCGACGCTGACGCCGGACCCCGAGGGCGCGCTGATCCAGGAGCTGTCGCAGAAGTACCAAGGACGCCCATGGGAGGACAAGCCGGGCACCGAACGGCTCATCGTCCGAATTTCTCCTGACCGGGTGTACGTACGGGGCTGATTTCTCGGCGTGACGACGCCGCCGAGGCGTTAGCCTTGCCTTCGTGAGCCTGCACATCTACGACACCAGCACGCGCACCATCCGTGAATTCGTTCCGGTCGAAGCCGGCCGGGCGTCCATTTACCTGTGTGGGGCCACCGTGCAGGCTCCTCCGCATATCGGGCACATCCGCTCGGGCGTCAATTTCGACGTGCTGCGGCGGTGGCTGATGCGTTCGGGGTACGAGGTGACGTTCTGCCGCAACGTCACCGACATCGACGACAAGATCATCAGGGTGGCCGCCGAGGAGGGCGTGCCCTGGTTCGTCGTGGCCGAGCGCAACCATCGGGCCTTCACCTGGGCGTACGAGACGCTCGGGTGCCTGCCGCCGACCGTCGAGCCGCGCGCCACCGGCCACGTGCCGGAGATGATCCAGCTCATGGAGCGGCTCATCGAGCGCGGTCACGCCTACGCCTCCGGCGGCGACGTCTACTTCGACGTACGCTCCTACGCCGACCGCTACGGCTCGCTGTCCAACCAGAAGCTGGAGAACATGCGGGAGGCGGGCGACACCGACGACGACTCGTGCAAGCGCGACCCGCGCGACTTCGCGCTGTGGAAGGGCGCCAAGCCCGGCGAGCCCACCTGGCCCACCCCGTGGGGTCCCGGCCGGCCGGGCTGGCACCTGGAGTGCTCGGCGATGGCGACGAAGTACCTGGGGCCGACGTTCGACATCCACGGCGGCGGCATCGACCTGGTCTTCCCGCACCACGAGAACGAGATCGCGCAGTCCCAGGCGGCCGGCGACGGGTTCGCCCGCTACTGGATGCACAACGGCCTGCTCAAGATCGGCACCGAGAAGATGAGCAAGTCGCTCGGCAACTCGCTGCTGATCCCCGAGATGGTGCAGAAGGTGCGTCCGGTCGAGCTGCGCTACTACCTCGCGGCGCCGCACTACCGTTCCTCGATCGAATACTCCGAGGAGGCGCTGCTCGAGGCGGCGGCGGCGTACCAGCGGATCGAGGGGTTCGTGACACGGGCCGCCGAGGTGATCCACGACGTGGACGCCGACGCGCCGCTGCCGCAGGCGTTCGTCGACGCGCTCAACGACGACCTCGGCACGCCGCAGGCGCTCGCGGTCGTGCACGAGGTGGTGCGCGAGGGCAACGTGGCGCTGTCGCGCGGCGACAAGGAGGCCGTGGCGCGGCTGCTCGCCGAGACCCAGAACATGCTCGACGTGCTCGGCCTCGACCCGCGTTCGCCGCAGTGGCGGGGCACCGGCTCCGACCTGACGCCGGTCGTGGACGCGCTGGTCGCGGTGGCGCTGGAGCAGCGCCAGGCGGCGCGCAAGCGCAAGGACTACGAGGCGGCCGACGCGATAAGGGACAGTCTCGCGGCGGCGGGCATCACCGTCGAGGACACCCCGCACGGGCCGCGCTGGGAGCTGCGCCGGTAGTCATCGATGGTCAGGGGCCGCCTCGGTCGTGGCGTCCAGGGCGGCCGCCGGCCATGTGAACAGCGCGGGGCCCCTCTCGTGCGGGCCTCGTGTGGGCCTCGTGTGGGCCTCGTGCGGGCCTCGTGCGGGCCTCGTGTGGGCTGAGGAGGGCGGCGGCCCGAGTACCCTTGAACGCATGGCAGCAGGCGGTAGGGCATCGGGCAAGCCCGCGAAGAAGAAGGGCCCGGCCAAGGGCACCGGTGGGCAGGGCCGCCGTGCGCTTCGAGGCAAGGGCGCGACGCCGCCTGCCGAGATGCGGCACTGGTACAAGGAGAAGGCGCGCGCCGAGCGCATCGCGCGGGAGGAGCGCACGGGCGTCCGTCGCGCCACCCCGGCGCGGCCGCAGCGGCGTTCCGAGGACGCGCCCGAGTACATCGGCGGGCGCAACCCGGTCCTGGAGGCGCTGCAGGCCGGGGTGCCGTGCAGCGCGCTCTACGTGGCCCAGCGCATCGACAACGACGACCGCGTACGCGACTCCATCAAGATCGCGGCCGAGCGCGGCATCGCGCTGCTCGAGACCACCCGCGACAAGCTCGACCGCCTGACCGAAGGCGGCGTGCACCAGGGCATCGCCCTGCAGATCCCCGCCTACGACTACGCGCACCCGTCCGAGCTCATCGAGATCGCCCAAGACGCCGCCGAGGTGCCGCTGATCGTCGCCCTCGACTCCGTCACCGACCCGCGCAACCTGGGCGCCATCGCCCGTTCGGCCACCGCGTTCGGCTCCCACGGCCTGCTCATCCCGTCCCGCCGCTCCGCCGGCGTGACGAGCGGCGCGTGGAAGACGTCCGCGGGCACGCTCGCCAACCTGCGCGTCGCCCGCGCCTCCAACCTCACCGCCGCCCTGCGCGAATACCGCGAGGCCGGCCTCTTCATCGTTGGCCTCGACGGCAGCGGTTCGACGGACATCGAAGACGTCGAGCTGCTGACCGAGCCGCTGGTCATCGTCGTAGGCTCGGAGGGCAAGGGGCTGTCGCGGCTCGTCCGCGAGCAGTGCGACGTGCTCGCGCGCATCCCGATGCGCGCCGCCGCCGAATCCCTCAACGCGGGAGTGGCGGCGGGAGTGGCGCTGTACGAGGCCGCTCGTCACAGGCGGCGGTAGCGTCTACACTGGTAGGCCGTGCCGACGTAGCTCAATCGGCAGAGCATCTGTCTTGTAAACAGAAGGTTTGGGGTTCGATTCCCCACGTCGGCTCGCAACAGAAAAGGCCCCTGAGCAGGCGATACGCCGTCAGGGGCCTTTCGCTTGCCGGGCTTCAACCGGTGTCTTCAGCGCCCTCGGGAGCCACCTTGGGAGCCACCGGGAGCTGTTCCCCCAGAAGAGCGCTGGAGATGGCTTCGGTCGCCGCTCGCCGGTCGCCCTCCAGCAGATGGCCGTAGATGTCCTTCGTGATCGCGATGCTGGCGTGGCCGAGGACTTCGGACACGACGTGAAGGGGAGTGCCCTGGGCGAGCATGAGCGACGCCCCCGAGTGCCGAAGCTCGTGCGGATGCCAGTGGCCGAGCCCAGCCTTCTTGGCGAGGCGAGAGAAGCAGAAATGTTTGGGACAGACGCTTCCCTCCTGCTGTACAGCAACGCTGTCTCACCGGACCGCATCTCGACCGTTGACGATCACCACTTGGGCAGGCCAGCAGCGCATCAACAGGGCTTCTGCCCTGCCCTTGGTTTGGGGTTCGATTCCCCACGTCGGCTCAGCTACAGAAGGCCCCTGAACTGGCGGTTCCGGTTCAGGGGCCTCGTCTTTGTCGTGACAAAGTCGCGATCTTGCTAACACCCTTGCTAACGGGACGCCACTGCCTGGGCGAAGACCTCGGCGGTGGTCGCGGCCTGTTCGCGGATCACGTGGGCGTACACGCGAAGGGTGATCGCCGGGTCGGCGTGGCCGGGGCGGGCCGCCATCACGTGCACGGGAGTGCCGGCCATGACGAGCGTTGTCGCGTGGATGTGGTGCGGGTCGTGGAGGCGGGTGTGGGGGAGCGGCGATCGTGAGTTGGGATCGCGTTCGGCGGTACGGGCGCGCTGGCGGCGCTCGTGCGAGGGCCGTCAGACCTGCGTGGTGATCGGCATCGGTCAGGGGATGAGCACCACGCGCGGTGTGCGGTGCATTGCGTACATGTGTACGGTCCGCTGCCCGGGCGGGTGCGTACGCGAGATCAAAAACGAGCTCGAGGAAGCGGCGCGAGCTCGGTTCCGTGGTCGGGAGTGTCGCGGAGCTGTACGGGCTGCTGGAGGCTGGCCTTTTACTGGACGAGCGGCGCTGGGACGGGGGACGCGCGTGGTCGGGGGCCCTGATGTTGTGCGTGTAGTCGTTCCTTGCACGTCGGTTCGCGGTGCCGCACCCTCGGCTGGGCGTGCCCCCGTCGTACGTGCCCCGGCCCCGGCGGCCGTGTCGCCGGGCGTGACGCGGCCGCCGGATCGTCAGGACGTCATCCCGTGAAGCGGATGGTGGCGCCCTGGCTGGTGATGGCCAGCACGCGGAACGACAGCGCGTTCTTGCGGTTGATGCGGATTTCGCCCTCGGCGCCTTCGCCCAGGGACACCGTCGAGCCCGGCGCCCGCACCACGACCATGTCCTGGTCGAAGATGCCGCCGACGTACTCCTTGGAGACGTACACCCTGGAGAAGCCGTAGCGCTTCTTGGAGATGCGGAAGCTTACGGACTTCGTGAACGTGAACTTGCACTTGCCGTCGTAGCAGCTGCGGTAGCTGGGCTTGGCCGAGGCGGCGGCGGGGGTGGCGGCCACGGCGGGCGTCACGACCATGGCGCACGCGAGCGTTAAGGCGGAGAGGGTTTTCCTGTGCATGGGCCTACCTTTGATCCGTTCCACGGGCGAGATCCTTTTTAGCGCGTGCCGGTCGGGAGGGGTCCCGGGACGGCGGGGGGATAGTGGCGCTGGGCGGCCTACGAGCGAGCATGGGAGTGAAGATGTCGGCAATTCACAGCGGAAGGGCGGCTCTGCTGGTCACGGCGGCCGTGCTGCTCGCCGGATGCGGCTCCGCGCCGCAGGAGGCGGCCGCGCCGGAAAGCGCGCCGTCGTCCTCGGTCGCCTCCTCGCCGCCGCCCTCGGCTTCCCCCTCCTCACCGTCGCCCTCGTCTTCTCCCTCGGCGTCGCCGTCCCCTTCGCCGACGGCGACGCCGCTCCCCAAAGCCAGGAACGGCACCGACCTCCGGGCGTGCCGGGACGCGAAGTGCGAAGTGCTCGTCAAGGACGGGCAGAGGATCAGGTTGGCCGACAAGTGGGGGCTGCTGCCGATCGACGTGACCGTCGAGGACGGCTCGGTCACCTTCCACGCGTACACCCCGTCCGGCATGCGGCTCACCATGGCGAAGCAGACGCCGGATCAAGGAGGGCCCAGCACTGTCAACGAGGTCAGCTTCGAGGTGGTGGCCGTCAAGGGGAAGAAGGCCGTCATCAAGATCTCGCACTAGCCGTCAGGGCTCGGCAGGTCGTCCCGGTGGCCGAGCGTGGTCGCCATGGCGGCCGGTCCGGTCGCTTCTCGCGGACGTCGATCAGGCTTCCTGACCAACTCGATGTGTACGTGTACGGCAGCCGGGTCGCCGGCCTTCCCGTTCTGCATCTGCGCAGGGTGGCCGGTGGAAAGATGGTCGCACGTACGCTGAGGGTTTCGAAGGGGCCGTCCCCGTGGAGGCGTGATTCGTGGGCAGGCGCATCGATTACTACGACGATCCCGCTGCGCCTGAGCCCAACAGCCTCGTGCCGTCCGTGAACGTCATCGTCACCAACGCGGCCGGCCATCTACTGATGATCAGGCGCAGCGATAACGACAACTGGGCTGTGCCGGGCGGGGCCATCGACTTGGGGGAGTCCATCCCGGCCGCCGCTGTCCGGGAGACGCTGGAGGAGACCGGGGTCAGGTGCGAGATCACCGGGCTGGTCGGTACGTACAGCGATCCGCGCCACATAATTCTCTACACCTCTGACGGCGAGGCCCGGCAGGAATTCTCCATCGTCTTGACCGGCCGGGTTGTGGCGGGTGAGCCGACGCCGAGTGACGAGTCGCGTGAAGTTCGGTGGGTGCCCCGGGATGAGGTTCTGTCACTGCCGATGGACCGGTCGATGCGGATGCGGATCGAGCACTATTTGGCCGGTGCCGGTCTTCCGTACGTCGGCTAGCGCCGCCGGCCCCTACGGCCCTGCTCATTCTCAACCTCGGTGCGCCGTTTCGATGGGCGAGTACGCCGACGGGTGCGTGGTCACCATGCCCACCCGAGCCTGTGAGTTCGGGTATCCGCCGCAGACCCGGTCCGTCAAGGTTCACTTCAAGCCTTGGGGGCTGGGCCCGCGGTTGAGCTGTGTGACCGGCCGGTGGCGGTCGAGCAGGTCTGGGGCAGGTCGGTCGTTGACGGGTTGCGGGAGCGGCCGGCGGCGGGTGGGCCGTACCTATCGTTTCTCCTCCACCGTGTTCGCCATCGACCCCGCCGAGCCGATCGACGGGGTGCGGTCGCCGCTGACGCCGGCGGCTCACGACACGCCAACTTGGGGCGCCGCAAGGCAAAGTGGTCATGTACGGCTCGGTGTCGGTGGACGGCTTCATCGCGGACGAGAACGACGCGCCCGGGGGCGCCGTTCCACTTCGTCGGCGGCATCGAGGCGGCCGTGGCGAAGGCGCGGGAGCTCGCGGGTGGCCGCCTGGTGGAGGTGGCCGCCGGTGACATCGGTGGGCAGGTGCTCGCCGCGGGCCTGGCCGACGAGGTGCGTATGGACGTCGTGCCCGTCGTGTTCGGGTCGGGCAAGCGCTTCTTCGGGTCGGTCGACGCGCAGCACCTGCTCGAGGATCCCGACGTGGTTGTTCAGGGCGATCGGGTGCTTCACCTGCGCTGTCCCGTACGCCGGTGACTCCCCGTGCGCGGGATCGTCTCGTCTCGCGGCAGGATCGGCGGCAGCGCGGGCGGTGCCTCAGCTCGGGCAACCCCATCCGCGTGACGAGCGCCCCCGCTTGAGCCCTCGCCAAGCGACGGAGGAACCACCCGATGCCGCTCTCCGTCGACGTCATCACGCTCTTCAGGCTCTGACCGCACTGCCGTTTCCGCGACGTAGGATCGTTGGCCGACGTACCGAGGGAGGTGTCGTTGGCCGGTCACCAGATCCTCGCCGTCGACGACGACCCGGCCATCCTGCGGGCGCTGCAGCGCGGGCTGCGGCTGGAAGGGTTCGGCGTCGACACCGCCGAGTCGGGGGAGCGCGCGCTTGAGCTCGTCACGGTCCGCAGGCCGGACGCGGTCGTGCTCGACGTTTCCATGCCCGGCATGTCCGGCATCGAGGTGTGCTCGCGGCTGCGCGCTGAGGGGACCGACGTGCCGCTGCTCATGCTGTCGGCCATGGACGAGGTGGCCGACCGGGTCGCCGGGCTCGCCGCCGGCGCCGACGATTACGTGGTCAAGCCGTTCGACCTGGGCGAGCTGGTGCTGCGGCTGCGTGCGCTGCTGCGCCGGGCCGGGCGCGTGCCCGGTGCCGCCGTACGGGTCGGGCCGCTGGTGGTGGAGCCGGAGGCGCGCCGGGCGACGATGCACGGGCGCGAGGTCGAGCTGACCCGGCGCGAATTCGACCTGCTTGAGGTGCTGGCGCTCAACGCCGGTCTGGTCCTGTCCCGTGAGGTGCTGCTCGAGCGGGTCTGGGGGTACGACTTC
Organism: Nonomuraea sp. NPDC052634; assembly: GCF_040678535.1. NCBI lineage: Bacteria > Bacillati > Actinomycetota > Actinomycetes > Streptosporangiales > Streptosporangiaceae > Nonomuraea > Nonomuraea sp. NPDC052634. The sequence continues at coordinate 619,416 of NZ_JBFATY010000004.1, forward strand.
GACGTCACCGAGAACGCCGTAGACACGTTCGTCAGCTACCTGCGGCGCAAGCTCGGCGAGCCGCGCATGGTGCACACCGTACGCGGGGTCGGCTACGTGCTGCGCGAACCCCCGCCATGAAGCGGCGAACCCCGGCCGTGAAGCGGCCAACCTCCGCCGGGAACCCGATGGCCGGTGCCGCGAAGCTGAAGGCCGCCGCCGCGAAGGTGAGAGCCGCCGCCACCGAGCCGAGGGCCGGCGGCGTCAAGCTCTCGACCCGCTTCGCGCTCTGCATGGCCGCGCTGGTCGCGCTCATGGTGGCGCTGGCCGGGCTGCTCGTGCTCGCCCTGGTCTCCGCCGACCTGCGCGCCGAACGCGACGAGCGGCTGCTGGCGCGGTTGCGCGCGCTGCGACCGGCCGCCGCCTCGTACGCCTGGCGGGCGAGCTTCGTGCCCGCCGTTCCGGCGGACTTCATGGAACGGCGGCTGGCCGCGGCGGCGGGACCCGGCGTGTACGTGCACGTCGTGGGCGGCGAGCCGCTGTTGATCGGCGACGTGCCGGATCGCCCGCCCGCCGGTGACGGGCCGGCCGACCACGGCCGCTGGCGGTACGTGGCCACCGACCTGGGGCGCCGTGGCCACCGGCTGCTGCTGTTCGAGCCGAAGGAGCGGCTCGACGGGCAGCTCGCGCTGCTGCGCCGCCGGGTGCTCACGGTCACGCTGATCGGCGCGGTCGCGGGCGCTGTGGCGGGACCCGTTGTGGGCCGGTACGCGGTACGGCCGCTCACCCGGCTCAGCCGCCAGGCCACGGCCCCGGACGCCCGGCTCGACACCGACTCCCGCGTCACCGAGATCGACCACCTGGCCGGGGTGCTCAACGACCTGCTCGACCGGCGCGACGCCGCGCTGGAGACCGCCCGCGCGTTCGCCGCCACCGCCGCGCACGAGCTGCGCACCCCGCTCACCAGCATGGCCGCCAACCTCTCCCTGCTCGGCCACCCCGGCCTCACCCCGGACGACCGCGCCGAGATCGTCGCCGACCTGACCGCCGAGCAGGCCCGCGTCCAGCGGCTCGTCACCGTGCTCCGCCAGCTGTCCGCCGGTGAGCTGCTCGACCCCGCGACCGCCGCGTCCGCCGACCTGAGCGGCATCGTGCGCGAGGCCGTCGCCGCAGCCCGCCGCCGCCACCCCGGCCTGACGATCACCGAGGCGGTGGCAGACGGCGTGACCGTGCGCGGCTGGGCGGAAGGGCTCCGGCTCATCGCCGACAACCTGATCGACAACGCCGCCACACACGGCAAGCCGCCCATCACCGTGGCACTCGCCTTCGATGGGGAGCCCGCTTTCGATGGGGAGCCCTCCTTCGATGGGGTGGCCGTGTCGGGTGGGCGGGGTGCCTTCGGCGGGGCTGCCGTGTCGGGTGGGCGGGGTGCCTTCGGTGGGGTGGCCGTGTCGGGCGGGCGGGGTGCCTTCGGCGGGGTGGCCGTGTCGGGTGGGCGGGGCGCCTTCGGCGGGGAGACCGCTTCCGCCGAGGAGACCGCGTCCGGCGGGAGGAGCGCCCGCACCGGGCGAACCGCCGTCCTCACCGTCACCGACAGCGGCCCAGGCGTCCCGGACGGCGACCGGGAGACGGTGTTCACCCGGTTCCACCGCAGGCGGGACAGCCCCGGTTCGGGCCTCGGCCTGACCCTCGTACGCCAGCAGGCCGAGCTGCACGGCGGCACCGCCACCGTGACCGGCGCCCGCTTCGAGATCCGGCTGCCCACCGCCGGCGGTACCGGCAGGCCACGCTCGTGGCTGGAGTGAGCGGAGTGAACTGCCAGAGATTTGCCAGAAAAACGGTCCACGATCGCCCCCTGTCCGATTCAGTCGACTACAGGAGGCGACGTGCGCAGCATCCTCATCGCGCTCACCCTGGCCACCGCCCATACGGCACCGCCCGCCGACGTCATCAGGCCGTCGGCCGACCCGGTCCCGCTGGTCAACGCCAGCCGCCCGCTCTCGGTCACGTACACCTACAAGGGCGAGCAGCACACGCTCGACGACTTCCTCACCCGTACGAAGACCAACGGCTTCCTCGTCCTGCGCGGACAGAAGATCGTGCACGAGCGGTACACCGGCGCGAACCGGACGACCCGGTTCCAGTCGTGGTCCATGGCCAAGTCGTTCACCTCGGCGGCGATCGGCGTCGCGCTGAAGGAGGGGCACATCCGCTCGCTCGACGACCCGGTCACCCGGTACGTGCCCGAGCTGCGCGGCTCCGGCTACGACGGCGTGTCGATCAAGAACCTGCTGCGGATGTCGTCGGGCGTCGAATGGGACGAGGCCAAGGACGTCCCCAAGATGCAGGCCGCCGCCGCCAAGGGCCTGCCGCTCACGCCCATGGTCACCAAGCGGGGCTCCGACTGGGAGCCGGGGACGCAGTTCGAGTACAACAGCATGAACTCGTACGTCCTGGCCAGGGTCCTCACCGAGGCGACCGGCACCCCGTACCACCGCTACGTCGAGAAGAAGATCTGGCGTCCCGCGGGCATGGCGGGTACCGCCCGGATCGACGCCGACGGCGACGGTAACAGCCTCGGCTACTGCTGCTTCCACGCCACCGACCGCGACTACGCCCGCTTCGGCCTGCTCTTCCTGCGCCAGGGCAAGGCGAACGGCAAGCAGGTGGTGCCGGCGTCGTGGGTCAAGGCGTCCACCAGCCCGTCCGGGGTCAACCCGCGTTACGGGCTGCACTGGTGGCTCGGCGGCGGCAAGGACTTCATGGCGGCGGGCTTCGGCGGGCAGTACATCTACGTCTCTCCCGAGCACAACGTGGTGATCGTCAAGTCGACCACCTCGACCGGCGCGCACGACCAGGAGGAGGTGCTGGCCGCCTTCAAGGCTGTCGCCGCCGCCGTCTCCGGCTAGTGTGATCCTGATCACATCCCGTACCGCGAACTTTCGACGGCCGTACGGGCGAAAGCCGTCGAAAGCAACCGCGCAGGACGGGAGCAATGAGTGTGATCGCCGTAGAACCCGTCAGGGCCGATGACGCGGCCCTGATACGGCGCTCGGAACGCGAGCCGGAGGTCTTCGCCGACCTCTTCGACCGGCACGCGCCCGCGCTCCGCCGCTACGTCGCTCGGCGGCTGGGCCCGTCCCTGGCCGACGACGTGGTCTCCGACACCTTCCTGGCGGCCTTCCGGCGCCGCCACCGCTACGACTCGAGCCAGCCGGACGCCCGCCCGTGGCTGTACGGCATCGCCGCCCGGCTCATCAAACGGCACCGCCGGGTGGAGCTCCGGTTCTACCGCGCGCTGGTCCGCACCGGCGTCGACGAGGTCATCGAGCCGTACGCCGACCACGTCGACGCCAGGGTCGCGGCGCAGCAGGCCGGGCTGGCGCGGGCCCTGGCCGAGCTGTCGCCGGGCGACCGGGAGGTGCTGCTGCTCGTGGCCTGGGCCGACATGACGTACGAGGACGTGGCCCGCGCGCTGGACATCCCGATCGGCACGGTCAGATCCCGCCTGCACCGGGCTCGGGCCAGGACCCGGCAGGCGCTGGTGGCGACGCGAGAGGAGGCTTTCGATGGATGACCTGCGTACGCTGCGCGAGTGGCGCGCCGAGGTCCCGGAACCGGACGGGCAGTGGCTCGTCCCGCAGCGCCGCCGCCTGCTCGACCGGATGCGGCGCCGCCGGCGGAGCCTCGCACTCCGTCTGGTCGCCGTCGCGGCGGCGGGGGCGGCGGCCACCGCGATCGCCGTGGTCGTCCTGCCCGGCGGCCCCTCCGGGACCGAGCCCGTGGCCGTCCCTTCGACGACCGTGCCCCTGGACTCCGGGATGGTGCTCGCCAAGGCCGCCGAGGTGGCCGGCGGGCGCGGCGCCACCTCCGTGCCGGAGCCGACCCAGTGGCAGTACACCCGCGTTCTGGACAAGCAGCCCAACTCGGACGAGGCCGAGACCCGTGAGAGCTGGACCCGCTACGACGGCAAGCAGACCGCCGGCTACGACGAGAACGGCAGGCTGCGGGTCCAGGACGTGCCTCCGGATCCGGGCGACGACGACCTGTCGCCGCAGCAGTACGACGCCAAGCTCCGCGCGCTGCCGACCGACCCGAAGAAGCTGCTGGCCAAGGTCACCAAGGACCGCCACTGGATCGACTACCCGCGCGAGGAGGGCGTCCCGAAGAGCGCGGAACCGGACGCCGACCGGGCGTTTCGGGTGATCATGCTCTATCTGAGCAGGTACGGCAGGATGCCGCCGCGGCTGGAGTCGGCCATGTTCGAGGCCCTGGCGCTGATCCCCGGCGTACGGGTCGAATCGGGCGTGACCGATGCCGCGGGCCGCACCGGGCTGGGCGTCTACCGGGAGGGACGCGACGAGATCCACAGGAGGTACCACATCCTCGACCCGGACACCTATCACTACCTGGGCGAACGGACCGTCTGGCTCCAGGACGAGCGCGTGGGCGGCAACCCGGAGCCCGCCTTCCGCAAGGGCTCGGTATGGGCCATCGCCCTGCTGGATTCGGTCATCGTCGACCGTCCGGGGGAGCGCGGCTAGGACGCGCTCACAGGCTCGGCGGGGGTGGCTACGATCGCGCGAGGCGTTCGCCTTCACGATCGTGGCCACGGGTTTCCTGGAGCGCAGCGGCTGCGTGGAGCCAGGACGGCGCGCCGGACATCGACGCGACGGGCTTCTACAAGCGCTTCTCCGGCCCCTGGTGCATCTGGACGGAGCCCCGCTGGGTTCAGGCCGGGCGGGCGGCCTTGAGGAAGAGGTCCACCAGGGCGTCGGCGTACTCGGGGGTCAGCGGGCCCGAGCGGTGCAGCCAGCGCTGGAAGAGCGGCGCGTACAGCAGCTCAAGGGCCAGGTCGAGGTCCAGGTCGGCGGCGATCTGCCCGGCCTGCTGCGCGCTGCGCAGCCGCGCCTTCTTGGCCTCGTCCACCGGCGCGGCCAGCCGCTCGCGGTACTGCGCCGCGAGGTCGGGGTCGTTGATGATCTCCGTGTTGAGCGCCCTGATCGGCTCCTCGAACGCCGGGTCGGCGAACTCCGCCACCGTCGCCCGCATCACGGTCTTCAGGTCGGCCTCGATGTCGCCGGTGTCGGGCAGCGCCATGCCGCCCTCCTCCGCCTCGCTCAGCGCGAGGAACGCGTCGAAGATCACCGCTCCCTTGGAACGCCACCACCGGTAGATCGTCTGCTTGCCCACGCCGGCCCGGGCGGCGATGGCCTCGATGGAGACCTTGCCGTACCCGATCTCGGAGACCAGCTCGCGGGCGGCGGCGAGGATGGCCTGGCGGGAGCGCTCGCTGCGGCGTGAGGGGTCTGGGTGCTTGGACATGCGCCGCAGCATAGCACCTTCGCGAGACGAGACGGTCCGTCTTGACAGTGGCGCCATGGATGCGTCACAGTGAAGGGGCCTTGAGGCGAGACGGACCGTCTCGTCTCACTCAATCGCTGAGGAGAGCAAATTGACCCGAGTGTGGTTCATCACCGGTGCGTCCCGCGGCCTCGGACGGGCTTTCACCGAGGCGGCGCTGGCCGCCGGTGACCGCGTCGTCGCCGCCTCGCGGAACGTGGAGCCGCTGGCCGAGCTGGAGGGTCGCTACCCCGGCGCCCTCGTACGGCTGCCGCTCGACGTGTCCGACCGCAAGGCCGTCTTCGACGGCGTGGAGAAGGCCGTGGCCGCGTTCGGACGGCTCGACATCGTGCTCAACAACGCCGGCCGGCTGCTGCTCGGCATGGTGGAGGAGGCCACGGAAGAGCAGCTCAGAGAGCAGTTCGACGTCAACTTCTTCGGCGCCGTCTGGGTCACCCAGGCCGTCGTGCCGCACCTGCGAGCCCAGGGCTCCGGCCACATCCTCCAGGTGACCTCGATGGGCGCGAGCGGCGGCTTCGCCTCGACCGGCATGTACGCGGCGAGCAAGTCGGCGTTGAACTCGGTGAGCGAGGCGCTGGCCATGGAGGTGGCGCCGTTCGGCATCAAGGTCACCATCCTGCAGATGGGCGGCTACGACACCGGCCTGTTCACGGTGGGCACCACCATGACCGAGCCCGACCCCTTGTACGGGGAGCTGCGCGCCCAGCTCGCCGAGATGTGGGGCGACGACGCCGGCCCCGACCCGAGCACCGCCGTGCCCGCCGTCATGGAGCTGATCGACCTGCCGGAGCCGCCGGTGCGGCTGATCGTCGGCGGCGCCTCGTACGACATGGTGCTCCAGATGGAGCAGGGGCGCATCGAGCAGTACAAGGCATGGGAGCGGCTCAGCCGGCTGGCTCCCGGGTGAGCGCCGGATCAGGTTGTGAAGAGCCGGAAGAAGACCGGGCGCGCTCAGGGCCGCTCTTCGCGCGCCGCGTCTTCCGGCCAGATCACGGTCACCTTCATGCCCCGTTTGCGGGCTTCGGCCACCACCTCGGCCGTGCCGCCTCTGCCCGTGCCGGGCTTGCCGTCCCACACGGCCGCCATCTCGTCCACAGACGAAAGCATCGCCTCGTTCGCGGCCTCGTACGCTGCTTCGCCTGCATGGTCGAAGCCCGTGATCCGGACGGTGGCCGCGGCTGCGAGGAGCCGGTCGAACTGCTCGGCGTGATCCGGCTTCACGCCGGGTGAGGTTCGTGTGGCCGGTCACGCCGATACGCATCATCGAGCCCTTCCTCTCCGGGCGGGGTTCCAGCGTGTCGGTGTTTCGTGGATGTGCTGCCGTAATGGCACTGCGACCGGACGCTCCAGGTCTCAAACCCCTTCTGCGGTTGTGGGCGTCAGGCGGGGAGTGGTTGTGGGTGGCCGGTGGCGCGGAGGCCGTCGAGGGAGATGCACAGCAGGCGGTTCCACTGCCCCGGGCGGCATTCGTCGGTGATCTGGACGGCGTGGCCCAGCGAGACCAGCAGGAGCAGCAGGTCGTCGGTGGTCACGCCGGGGCGCAGCAGGCCCGCGGCGCAGGCGCGGTCGCACAGGTGCTCGATGACCAGGCGTAGCTGCCGGACGCCCTCCAGGTCGGGGCCGGCCCAGGTCAGTGCGAGGTTCTCCATGATGGCGCGGTGGCGGGCGTAACCGGTCAGGGCCTGCTGGAAGAAGGCGGTCAGCGCCGTCCACGGGTCCTCGGCGTCGCACGCCGTCGCGCGCGCCGCCCGCGCCCAGGTCGAGAAGTCCCTGAGCAGGACCGTGTGCACGAGGTCTTCCTTCTTCGGGAAGTGCCGGTAGAGGGTGCCCATGCCCACGCCGCTGCGGCGGGCGATCTCGCGTACGTCCACCGCCGTGCCCTGCTCGGCCAGCACCTCGGCGGCGGCCTGGATGATCGCTTCCCGGTTGCGGAGCGCGTCCGCGCGCGGTGCGCGGCGGCGCGTGGTGCCCTTGGGTTGGGGACGTGTGGCGCTCGCCGGGTCGGGACGTGTGGCGCTCGCCGGTTGCGGGTGTGTGGCGCTCGCCGGGTCGGGCACTGCCATGCGATCGAGCGTATCTCCCTTATCCGGAGCGCTTGCTCCGCTTCGTGCTACTTTGCGAATCACATGATCGGATGGTGTGAAGGGGGATGCCATGTCCGACGAGCCCATGACCGCCGTGACCGAGGCCGGGGGCGCCGACATCAACGACTGGAACGACCGCGTCATCGCCGAGTTCCGGGCCAACGGCGGATGGGTGCATTGGAGCAGTGACGAGGAGCTGGCGGCCGGGCGGCCCGTACCGCCGCCGCTGCCCGGGTTCGACGAGCGTGGCCTGCGGCTCATCCTGGTGCACCACATCGGCGCCAAGAGCGGGCGGGAGCGCATCAACCCGCTGTTCTTCCAGGAGGTCGACGGTGGCTGGGCGGTCTTCGCGACGTACGGCGGCAGCCCGCGCCACCCCGTCTGGTACCACAACCTGATGGCGAACCCGCGGACCGTCGTCGAGGTCGGGACGGAGCGGGTGCCGGTCGTGGCCCGGCTCGCGGAGGGGGAGGAACGCGAGCGGATCTGGTCGAGGCAGGTGGCCCTCGTCCCGAAGTTCGCCGAGTTCGAGGCGGCCGCGGGCCGGCAGATTCCCGTCGTGGTGCTGGAGCGGGCCGAAGGATCGCGTACGGCCTGACGTCGCGGCTCGTACGCCCGCCTGGCAGCGCTGGACAGGCCCTTCCGGCGTGCATGCTGCCACAATGGCGCCCTCACCGAGCTCATGACGGCCTGCCTGTGATGTGGGAGCAGCAGGACGGCCAGTGCTCCTGGTGGGCTAATCAGCCCCGGCATTCCCGCTTCTGCCCGTCGCGGGCCGATCTCGCCCGAGGCGGCGAAGCGGGTGAGGATGGCGGGGGCTGTCACCCCGCTGAAGCGTGGCCTCAGGACCCGTTCCAACCCGTGGGCAGCGTGTACGTCCAGCCGGGCCGCCAGTGGAACGGCGCAACCACCAGGTCTTCGAGAGGTACGCCGCCCAGGAGATGCTGCAGGGCCCAGCGGTTGGCGGAGTGGGCGATGAGCAGCACCTTCGTGCCGTTCCACTTCTCGGCCGGCTCGCGCAGGAAGTCTATGGTCAGCTCCACCACGTCCCGGTAGCTCTGGCCGCCGGGCCACGGCCGGTCGATGTGCTCGGCGCGCCGGCCCGCCAGGCGGCTCAGCGGCGCGCCGTCCAGCTCGCCGTAATGGCACTCGCGCAGGCGGCGGTCCTGGATCAGCGGGATGCCGGCGTCGCCGAACGCGATCTCCGCGGTCTGTACGGCACGCCGCAGGTCGGAGCTGAACACCGCGTCCAGCCCGTCGTCGCGGCGGCGTTCGCCCAGCTCGGCGGCCAGAGCACGGCCCCGCTCCGACAGCTCGCCGGGCAGCCAGCCGCTGGCGATGCCCTCCTCGTTGTGGGTGCTGATCGAGTGGGTCTCGTAGATGAGCTCGACCGCCATCCGCCCTTCTGGATCGTCAGGCCCTCTCCCAGGCCGAGGCTATTCGCCGGGGCGCGGCCGCGAAAGGCGCGATGTCGAGCGGGGAGGCGCTGCGGCCGGAGGGCTTACGCTCGTCCGCATGACAGCACCTCCTGAGCTTCCCCCGGACGTCGCGCGCGTTCACGACGTACACGACTTCGCCGCCTACCTGGAGACCATGGCGGACGACTTCGATGCGGACCGCGCCGACGTCGAACGGCAGATCCGCGAGGGGAAACGGTTCGCCGAGGGACGCTGGAGCAGCGTGTACGCCGGCGACTTCCTCAGGAGGTGGGCGGCCTGGCTCAAGGGGGTTGCGTCGGCGAAGGAGCCCCGTTCAAGGACGCCGTCGATCCGCCCACCTGGCAGTCACTCGCCTTGCAGGTGCACGCCGCCCACCTTTACGAGTAGCGCACCTCTTCCGGATGCCGCACCTCCTGCTCCGGCAGCGGGACGACGTCCCATAGGTGGGCGTGCCTGGCCAGTGCCTCGCCGAGTTCGGCCCAGGGGGATCGTCGATCGCATGGCGTCCTACCGCAGCTCGGTGCGGAGCCGGGTGAGCCATTCCGCGCCCAGGCGGCGGCCGTCGGGGAGCTGGTCGTCGCGGTCCCAGCGCCAGGTGGTGATCATGGCGAGGACGAGGAGGCGGCACTGGCGGAGCACCTTTTCGTCCGCTCCCGGATAGTGGCGGGCCACGTCTTCCGGGGCGTGGGCGAGGTCGAACTCCACCGGGCCCCTGCAGCACGTCTCGAAGTCGATGAACAGCGGGCCCTTCGACGTGGCCAGGACGTTGCCAGGGTGCGGCTCGCCGTGAAGCGGCTGGTCGGGGCGGGCGGCGGCGAGGATCGTACGGGTCGCGTCCTCCAGCGTGCGGGCCAGGAGGTCGCGGTCGGCGGCGGTCAGCTCGGGAGTGCGGTCAAGGTCCGCTACGAGGCGCTGCGCCTGCTGGACGCGGTGGGTGAAGTGCGGCACCGGTACGTCGAGGCCGCGCATGCCGATGTGCAGCCGATGCAGCGCGCCGGCGTAGGCGGCCGGCGTGACCTCCGCGGCCGCCGGCTCGTAGTGCGTCCACAGGGTGAGGACGAAGCCGTCGTACTCGTACGCGCGTGGCTCCACCCGGGGGTCCAGGGCGGCGACAGGAGCGCTGCGTTCGGTGAGCCGGCGGGCGAGGTCCACTTCGAGGCCGGCGACCTGCGCGGCGGCGGGAGCCACGCGGGCGAGGACGTCGCAGGGCAGCAGGCGCAGGATGAGCTTGTTCGAGTTCTGCAGGACGATCGCGTCGTCGGCCGCCAGGCCGAGCGAGGAGGCGGTCGCCGCCGCGGCGGCCGTCGCGCGCCGTACCTCTGGTTCCAGCATCCCGCCCCTTCCCCCGTCCCTCCGCAGGCGGCCCCTCCGTAGGGACCGACCATACGGACTGAGCACCGTACCAGGGCGGCGAAAACAACTGGCGGGATTTTTCGGTCATGGGGACAATCGCCCGCATGTTCAGCCGAAACCATGCCATGGCCGCCGCGATGCTCGCGCTCGCCGTGGCAGGTTGCGGGATGCCGCCCCAGCGCGAGACCCCGCCGCCCCCGACCTCCGCAAGCTCCTCCCCGCCGCCGTCATCGGCGACGCCCACCGGCAGCGGGTCCCCGGCGCAGGACGTCGGGCCCGCGCTCGCCGAGACCCGCAGCACGCTCACGGAAGACTTCAAACTGGAGGTCGTCGGGCTCAACCGCGTCAAGGGCAAGCACCTGGTCGTGCAGCTCCGCCTCTCCAACACCGGGAAGAAGGACCTTCCGTGGACCGGCGAGCTGGGCGACCACACCCGTTCGCTCGGCCAGATCAGGTGGGCGTCCGGCATCGGGGTGCTCGACGCGGCGGCCCACACCTGGCTGCTGCCGTATCAGCCGGACGGCTCGCCGTGCCTGTGCAGCGACCAGGAGCGCGGCGACCTCCCGTACGCCATCCCGCCCGGAGAGTCGATCACCGTGTACGCGGTGGTCCCCGCACCCTCGGGCAACCCGGCCACGGCCACCGTCGTCACCCCGGTCGCCCCGCCCATGCCGGACGTGCCGATCAGCGACGAGCCCCCGGCCGGCGACTTCCCCGACCCCGACGCCCAGCACGTCATGCCCATCGTCCGGCGGATCGTGACGCCGTCGGAGTCGCTCGACAAGGCGGACGAGATCGCGGACAACGGCACCGACCTGCAGGTCAACCTCTCGTCGGACGTGCTGTTCGCCATCGACAAGGCCACGCTGACCGGCAAGGCCAGGGCGGTGCTCGCGCGTACGGCGAAGCTCATCGACGCGTCCCCGGCCGCCGTGGTGCGGGTGGAGGGCCACGCGGACGCCACCGGCAACCACGCCATCAACGACCCGCTCTCCGAGCGCCGCGCCCAGGCCGTGCAGCGGGAGCTGGAGAGCCTGGTGACCCGCGACGGCGTACGCTTCCAGGCCCGCGGCTACGGCTCGCGCCGCCCCCTCTACGACAACGGCACCGAGGAGGGCAGGCGCCGCAACCGGCGCGTGACGGTCACCTTCGCCAAGCCGCAGGAGCGGCAGGAACCGGCCGCCGACACCGCGCAGACGTCCGAGCCCGCCGCGGTCAAGGCGGGCGATGGGCAGCCGTTCTCGATGAAGGTCACCGGGCTGCGGCGGCTGCCGGGCGGGCTCGGGCTGCTGACGTACACGATCACGAACGAGGGCTCGGCCGAGACCTGGTACAACGACCTGCACCAGGCGCAGGACTGGGAGAGCTACATCTACCAGGCCGCGAGCAACGTCCGCCTGACGGACCCGGCCGGTCGGCGCCGCTACCTGCCGGGACGGCTCCAGGTGGGCAAGGACCTTTACTGCGCCTGCACCGACCTCTCCGGCGTGCGCAGCAGCACCGAGAAGTACGCTCCAGGCCAGACCCGTACGTTCTGGGACCTCTTCGCGCTGCCCGATGAGGCCGCCACCCTCCAGGTGGAGATCGCCACGTTCCCCCGTCTCGACCTCTCCGTCGGGTGATAGAGCGGCAGACTAGGCGTGTACTGACATATCCCGAAAAAGAGGATCAGTCATGCCCCTGTCCACGGCCCGCCTCACCACCGACCACCCCGACCGCCGCCTCGCAAGGCTGGTCGAGGAGCTGAAGCCGGACGCCCGGCTGACCGGCCCCGGCAGGGGCGCGGTGACCCTGCCGGGCGGCACCTGCACGGTGCTGTCGGCGGGGAAGGAACTGCTGCTGATCGCCGCCGCGGCCGACGCGGACGGCCTGGCCGGCGTTCAGGATGAGATCACGCGCCATCTCCAGGAGCCGGTGGTGTGGGACGAGCCCGTGAGCGGACATCAGGTCGAGCCGCTCTCCCCGATCATCGAGGACTACCTGCTCGCCCACTGCACCCCCGCCGACGACCTGCTGCGCGAACTCGCCGCCACGACGCGGGAGCTGACCGGGCGCTCGGCCGGGATGCAGATCTCGGCCGACGAGGGCGCGCTGCTCGGCATGCTGGTACGCCTGGCGGGCGCGCGGCAGGCGATCGAGGTCGGGGTGTTCACGGGGTACTCGTCGCTGTGCATCGCCCGCGCGCTGCCCGATGACGGTCGGCTCATCGCCTGCGACGTGAGCACCGAGTGGACCTCCATCGCCCGGCCGTTCTGGGAACGGGCGGGCGTGGCCGATCGCATCGACCTCAGGATCGGCCCCGCGATCGGCACGCTGCGTGCGCTGCCCGCCGAGCCCGCCTTCGACTTCGCCTTCGTGGACGCCGACAAGCCCGGCTACCCGGCCTACTACGAGGAGATCGTCCCCAGGCTGCGGCCGGGCGGGCTGCTGGTGCTCGACAACGTCTTCCTCGGCGGCCAGGTGTTCGACCCCGGCTGCCAGGGGGAGGGCGCCGTGGCGATGCGCCGGGTGAACGACGCGATAGCCCGCGACGACCGGCTCGACTGCGTGATGCTGCCCGTACGGGACGGCGTCACGATCGCACGTAAACGTTGATCGGTCACGATCGCACGTGAACGCTGATCACAGGTCGCCGAGCTCGCCGAGCGGGATGCTCCAAAAGCGCGTCACCGGCCGGCACCCTGGCGCCGTCAGCCCCGTACGGCGCACAGCAGCCGGTTGTTCCCACGCTGCCAGAGCGTGCCGATCTCCGTGAACCCGGCCTCGCGCAGCGCCTCCACGTGCTGCGACAGCAGGCGGGACTCCGAGCCGTGGTGGCCGGCCCCCGCGGTGGTGCGCTCGCGGTTGAGCTCGGCGAGGTCGGGGTCGGCGGCGACGGCGTCCCACCAGGAGCGCCAGTCCTCCGGGCGGTCGGCTCCGAAGACGCGCTCGGTGTGCAGCTCGTGGATCGCCAGTTCGAGGCGGGAGAGCGCGGGCGTGGCGTCGTCGGTGTCCATGTGGTCGCCGTTGAGCAGCAGCCCGCCGGGCCGCAGCACGCTCGCCAGTTCGGCGTACATGCCCTTGAGCTCGGGCTCGGAGATCCAGTGCAGCGCGGTGGTGCTGACCGCCGCGTCGGCCGGGCCGTCCAGGCCGAGCCGGTCGGTCCACCCGCTCGTACGCAGGTCCGCCGTCACGAACGTGAGCTGCGGGTACGCGGCCCGCCCCAGCCCGATGAGCAGCGGGTCGGCGTCCACGGAGATCACCTTGGCGTCGGGCAGCCGGTCGAGGAGCCGGGCGGACAGGGAGCCGGGGCCGCAGCCGAGGTCGATGACCACGGGGTCGGGCCGGCCGAGCGCCTGCACCGCGTCGATCAGCGCGGTGAAACGCTCCTCCCGATCGGGCAGATAACCCTCCTGCTGGCGGTCCCAGCGCGCGATCCACTGAAGTGCGGCATCGTGAGTCAGCACAGAAAGCCCCCTGTAACTGTCATCTAGACTTTAGGCAGTTACAACGTACGGCACGAAGGTGTAACGGGTCAATTGGATTTCAACAGTCACACAGACGCTGTGGTGAGGGTGGCGGTGGCCCTCGTCAACGCGCTGACCCCGGGAGAGCAGCGCGGCCGGGCCTTCCCCGAGCCCGCCGACCTGGGCGCGGCCGCCACGGCGGCCCTGCGCACGGTCTATCCGTCCTTCCGGGAGGTCAGCGCGGCGGAGGGCGCGGAGCTGGCCGAGGTCGCGCGCCGGCTGCGCGCGGTCTTCACCGCCGTCGCGGGCGACGACATCGACCGCGCGGCCGAACTGGTGAACGCGCTGCTGGCCGAGACCGGTGCGCGGCCCCACCTCGAACGCCACGACGGAGAGCCGTGGCACCTGCACTTCCACGGCCCCGGCGGCACCACGGCGGGCGAGTGGGCGGCCGGTTGCTCGACGGGCCTCGCGGTCGTGCTGGGCGGCGAGTTCCACGACCGGCTCGGCGTCTGCACGGCCCCGCACTGCGACCGCGTGTACGTGGACGTCTCCCGCAACGGCACCCGCCGCTTCTGCTCGACCGCCTGCCAGAATCGCGTGAAAACGGCCGCTTTCAGAGCACGGGCGAAGGGATGACATGCGAGTTCGCCGAGCGGTTGCCGCCGACGTCGAGCGCATCGCCGAGGTCCACGTTCTGACCTGGAAAGGGGCCTACCAGGGGCTGTTGCCGCAACCGCTGCTCGACCGGTTTCAACCGGCGCAACGCGTGCCGCAGTGGGAGCGGATCATCGAGCGGACCGCATGGCCACGCCAAGGCACACTGGTCGCCGAGGACGAGGGGGACCTGATCGGCTTCGCCGACCTCTGCCCCACCCGGGACGACGACCGCGACCCCGCGAAGGTGGGGGAACTCGCCGCGATCTACGTGCTGCCGGCCGCCTGGAAGCGCGGTGCCGGACGCGGGTTGATGACGGAGGCGATGCGGACGCTCAGAGAGGCGGGCTACTCGTCCGCCACCCTATGGGTGCTGGAGGGCAACGACCGGGCGATCCGCTTCTACGAGCGGATGGGCTGGCGGCCGGACGGCACCGTCAAGGACGCCGTGATAGGCGGGCGCGAGGTCCGCGAGCTGCGATATCGCTGCGAGCTCAGCTGAGCTGGCGGATGGGGTCGCCGTCGATGAAGGCGTCGATGTCCTCGACCGCCTCCCTGAAGAAGGTGCCGTAGTTGAGCTCGGTCACGTACCCCAGGTGCGGCGTGGCCAGCACGTTGGGCAGCGTACGGAACCGGTGCCCCTCCGGCAGCGGCTCCACGTCGTAGACGTCGAGGCCCGCGCCCGCGATGCGCCCCTCGCGGAGGGCGTCGGCCAGCGCGTCCTGGTCGACGATCGCCGCCCGCGAGGTGTTGACGAGGTAGGCGGTCGGCTTCATCAGGTCCAGCTCGCGCTCGCCGAGCAGGCCGCGGGTGCGGTCGGAGAGCACGAGGTGGATGGTGACGATGTCGGAGCTGGTGAGCAGCGCGTCGAGGTCGGGCGCCAGGCGGGCGCCGCACTCGGCGGCGCGCTCCTTGGTGAGGTTCTGGCTCCAGGCCACGACGTCCATGCCGAACGCCTTGCCGACGGCGGCCACCCGCGACCCGATGCGGCCGAGGCCGAGCACGCCGAGCGTGCGGCCGTGCAGGTCGGTGCCGAGGGTGTGCTGCCAGGGGCCGCCGGTGCGCAGGGCGGTGGCCTCGGGGAGCAGGTGGCGGGCGAGGCCGAGGATCAGCGCCCAGGTCAGCTCGACGGTGGGGGTGGAGCTGCTGCCGGTGCCGCAGACGGTGACGCCGTGCTCGCGGGCGGCGGCGAGGTCGATGGAGGCGTTGCGCCTGCCGGTGGTGACGAGCAGGCGCAGGTTGGGCAGCCGGGCGAACACCTCGGCGGTGAACGGCGTGCGCTCGCGCATCGCGACGATGATCTCGCAGTCGTGGACGGCGGTGACGAGGTCGTCGACCGTGGCGAAGTGGTCGCGATAGCTCCTGGCCTGCACCCGGGACCAGTCGGCCAGGCCGAGTGCGACGTCCTGGTAGTCATCGAGTACAGCGCAGCGCAACATGATCAGCCATGTTACGCCCCCTGCCCCAGCTCCCCGGGGACGGCCCCCCGGGGAGCTGGAGCCCGCTTCAGTTGCGCGCGGCGCCACGATCAGGAGCGGCTCCGGCCGCTGCCACTGCAGGCTGCTGCGCGACCGTGCAAGGCGTGCAATTCGGGCTTCCCTTGACTATGAGACGCCCCAAACGCCACAACGGTTCACCCCAATTTATCGCATTCTCGGCGGTTTCCCGGCTCGCTGCTGAAACACGCGCCCGGCGGGTCGCGCTCCGGTGGCGGCGGCGAGCGGTGGCCTTCGCCGAATGCCGAATATCGTTCAGGCGACGCCCGACAAACCCGAGAGCCGGTCACGTTCGAGGTGCACGCGCAGGATCTCCTGGCGTTCCTCGTTGATTCTGCGGCACAACACCAGGTACGCCTTCAGCACCTGGCGATATCGCGCGTGCGCCTGTTCGAGCTGGTCCTCCAGCAAGAGGGCGCGCTCGGTGTCGCCGTGCTGCCGCGCCTCGGCCACCAGGGCCCGTGCCTCGTCCACGATCTCCTCGGCGCGCAACCGTGTACGGCGTAGCAGGACGGCGCATTCGTACAGCTCCGTCAGCCGTGCCGAGGACACGATGAACTCCGCCGTGTGCACGGCCGATTCGTTCGCGGTGTCACCGCGCAGGTCCGATCCCATTCCCGCCACCTCCGAGTCAGGTCGCCTAACTGTAGACGCGTCAGGCTCTCGACGGGATCACCGTAGGCCCGCCGTGGTGGGGGAAAGCACCAGGCGGAGATGGATTCCTTCTCCCGGGTGGGAAATCACCATCCCTGAAACCCATTCGGCGCTGCGTGAATGAACTATTTGGCGGCCTTGCGGGGTCGTTTCGGCTTAATGCCGCGATTCTCCGGTCTTAGCAAAAGCATGGGGATGAAGACGAGCGATCGGCCTTCGCGCATGCCCGTACGCGTCACATACTGAATCGGGATGACGACGCGACGTGACTCTGGAGTGGTGGCGATGCCGGGGACAGGCAGCGATGACGACGCGGTCGACGTCAGCGTCGTCATCCCCGTGCACAACTGCCGGCCCTACATCGACCGGTGCCTCACCTCGGCGCTCGTGCAGCGGGTGAAGAAGGAGATCGTGGTGGTGGACGACGGCTCCACCGACGGCAGCGCCGAGCTGCTCGATTTGTACGCCTCCTACCACCCCGGCTGCGTCAAGGTTGTGCACATCGAAAGCAGCGGCGGCGCCGGCCGCCCGCGCAACGTCGGCATCGAGCACGCCACCGGCCGCTACGTCTTCTTCTGCGACGCCGACGACTACCTCGGCCCCGAGGCGCTGGAGCGCATGGTCTCCGTGGCCGACGCCAACTCCTCCGACATCGTGCTCGGCCGCATCGTCGGCCACGGCAGGCGCGCGCCGGTCTCGATGTTCCAGCGGAGCGCCGACCGGGTGAGCCTCGGCGACAGCCCCGTCTACAACAGCCTGAGCTGCTTCAAGCTCTTCAGGAGAGAGCTGCTCGAACGTCACCGCATCAGGTTCGGCGAGGGCATGCTCGTGGGGGAGGACATCCTCTTCAGCGTGCACGCCTACTGCCACGCCGGGCCGATCTCCATCGTGGCCGACTACGACTGCTACCACCTGGTGTCCAGGCCCGACGGCAGCAGCATCATGCAGCAGGCGGGCAGCAGGGACCCGCTGGCCTGGCTGGCGATGATCAAGGAGCCGATCCGGCTGATGGCCCGGCACGTCGAGCCGGGGCCGCTGCGCGACCACCTGCTGCGCCGGCACTTCAGGCTCGACGTCTTCACCCAGCTCGGCACCCCGTTCCTGGAGAGCGACGACGTGCGCAGGAAGGAGATCGCGCGCGAGGTCGCCACGCTCGTCGACGAGTGGTACACGCCGGGCGTGCACGAGCGGCTCAACACCATCGACAGGCAGCGGGCCGACGCGCTCGGCGACATCGACCGCCTGGTACGCCTGGCCCGCATCGAGAGCGCCACCGTGCGCCGCAGGCTGACCGGGCTGCGCTGGGAGGGCGACCGGCTGGTGGTGACGGGCGCGGCCCGCCTCGACGGCATCACCAGGGACGACGGCCTGACGGTGGTGCTGCGCGCCCGCCACGACCCCGGTACCGAGCTGGTGCTGCCGGTCGAGCGCAAGGGCGGCGAGTTCACCGTGCGGCTGGACGTCGGCGCGCTCGCGTCCGGTGTCTGGGACCTGCGGGTGGCGGTCGAGATCGAGGGCGTGATCCGGCTGGGGCGGCTCGGGGCCGACCGCGAGAGCGACCTCGGCAGGCCGCGCCCCCGGCTCATCGGCGGCGTCGTGGTGCTGCCCTACTTCACCAGGGACAACGGCAACCTCAGCATCGATGTGGGCGGCCACGTGGTGGCGGTGCCGGGCACGGCCAGGCTGACCAGGACGCGGTGGTCGCTCGGCCGGCGGCTGCTGATCGACGGCGAGGTCTCGGTGGCGGGCACCGCGCCGCAGGCGGCGGCCGTCAAGCGGCTGGTGTGGCGGGAGCGGCGCAGCGGCTGCGAGCGGGCCGAGAGGGTGGTGCCGCTGCCGGGCGGCGGGTTCACGGCGCGTCCCGCCGTGGGGCGGCTGGACCCGGGGACGTGGGATGCGTACCTGGAGCTCGATCTGGGCGGGCCGCCCGCGCGGTTCAGGATCGAGACGGGCGGCGGCACGGTGGCGGCTCCGAGCAGGTGGTGGACGGTGGCGCTGATGCGCAGCGTGCGGCCGTACGCGACGGCCGGCAAGGGGCGGTTGAGCGCGGTGGTCAAGCGGCTGACGGCCGAAAGTCTGGTGAAGAAACTGCTGCGCTAATTGCCACCTATGTGCAGGTGCAAGATGATGTCCTAAAGTTAGGACGGTTTGTCCTACCTGCTCACTGGAGGCAGCGGTGCACGTACCCGATGGCTTCTTCAACGCTGTGACCTCCGTCTCCGCCGGTGTCGTGGCCGCCGCCGGTGTCGCGGTGTGCCTGCGCGGCGCGCGGCGCGAGCTCGACGACCGGACCGCGCCCATGGCCGGGCTGGTCGCGGCGTTCATCTTCGCCGTGCAGATGCTGAACTTCCCGGTCGCGGCGGGCACCAGCGGACACCTGATGGGCGGGGCGCTGGCGGCGATACTCGTGGGGCCGTACACGGGCGTGTTGTGCATGGCCGTGGTGCTGCTCGTGCAAGGCGTGTTCTTCGCCGACGGCGGGCTGACGGCGCTCGGCGTCAACGTCACGATCATGGGCCTGGTCACCGTGCTCGTCGGCTGGGGCGTCTTCAAGCTGGTCACGGGCCTGGCCAAGGGCAAGGTCGTGATCGCCGCGTTCCTGGGCGCGCTGGTCTCGGTGCCGGCCGCCGCGCTGGTGTTCACGCTGCTGTTCTGGATCGGCGGCACCGCCCCGATCGAGGTGGGCGCCGTCGCCGCCGCGATGGGCGGCGTGCACGTGCTGATCGGCATCGGCGAGGCGGTCATCACGGCCCTGACCGTCGGTGCCGTGCTGGCCGTGCGGCCCGACCTCGTGTACGGCGCCCGCGGCCTGGCCAAGCCGCTGGTCCTGCGCGGCGCGGACGGCGAGACCACGGTGGCCGGGCAGCAGCCCGTGGCCCCGGCGCGCGGCGGGCTCAAGCCGTTCCTGCTCGGCGGTATCGGCGTGACGCTGGTGCTGGCCGGTGTCGTGTCGTTCTTCGCCTCGCCCGACCCCGACGGCCTGGAGGCGGTGGCCGAGAACAAGGGCTTCAGCGACCAGGCCGCCGACCACCTGTTCGGGTCGTGGGCGCTGGCCGACTACGGTGATGTGGGCGGCATCCCCGTGGGTGTGGCCGGGATCATCGGCGTGGGGCTCGTGCTGCTGATCGCCGGGGTCGTCGCCTACGCGGCGCGCGGCCGCGGTGAGTCCGCTGACCAGAGCCGGGACGAGATCAAGGCGTGAGACGTTGAGCGCGGGGCACCACCACCAGCTGTACCTGCCGGGCGATTCCGTCGTGCATCGGCTGCCGCCGCAGTGCAAGCTGCTGGCGGTCTTCGCCTTCGCCCTCGTGGTGGTGGCCACCCCGCGCGAAAGCTTCTGGGCCTTCGCCGCGTACGCCGTGCTGCTGGCCGGCGTCGCGGCGGCGGCCAGGGTCCCGGCGCTCTATGTGCTGCGGCGGATGGCGATCGAGGTGCCCTTCGTGCTGTTCGCCTTCCTCATCCCGGTCATCGGGATGGGGGAGCGCACCACGGTGCTCGGGCTCTCGCTGAGCGTGCCCGGCCTGTGGGCGGCCTGGAACATCCTCGCCAAGGCCACGCTGGGCGTGGTGGCGTCCATCCTGCTCGCGGCCACGACCGAGCCGCGCGCGATCCTCATGGGGGCGCAGCGGCTGCGGCTGCCGAGCCTGCTGGTGCAGATCGCGATGTTCATGCTCAGGTACCTCGACGTGATCGTGGACGAGATGCGGCGCATGCGGGTGGCCAGGGAGTCGCGGGGGTTCGAGGCGCGGAACTTCCGCCAGATCCCGGTGCTCGCGCGGTCGGCGGGCGCGCTGTTCATCCGCTCGTACGAGCGGGGCGAGCGGGTGCATCTGGCGATGCTGAGCAGGGGATACGCGGGCAGTATGCCGATAATTCATGACATGACGGCATCCGTACGCCAATGGGGCCTCGCGCTGGCCCTGCCCGCCATCGCACTCGCAGTGTTGGGACTCACCTGGTGAACTCACTCGAAGTCCGGCAGCTCGCCTACGCCTACCCGGACGGCACGCAGGCGCTGTTCGGCGTGGACCTGACGATCGCCCGCGGCGAGCGTGTCGCCCTGCTCGGCCCCAACGGCGCCGGCAAGACCACGCTCGTCATGCACCTCAACGGCATCCTCACCCCGGGGCACGGCACGGTCACCGTGGCCGGCACCCCCGTCCGCAAGGACACGCTGAAAGAGATCAGGCAGCGCGTCGGCCTGGTCTTCCAGGATCCCGACGACCAGCTCTTCATGCCGACCGTACGCGACGACGTGGCCTTCGGCCCGGCCAACGCGGGCCTGCGGGGCGAGGAGCTGGACCGGGTGGTCAAAGACGCGCTGGAGCGCGTCGGCATGCTGGAGTTCGCCGACCGGCCGCCGCACCACCTGTCGTTCGGGCAGCGCCGCAGGGTGGCGGTGGCCACGGTGCTGGCGATGGCACCGGAGATCCTGGTGCTCGACGAGCCCTCATCCAACCTCGACCCGGCCGCGCGCAGGGAGCTGGCGGAGATCCTGCGCTCGCTCGACGTGACGGTGCTCATGGTCACCCACGACCTGCCGTACGCGCTGGAGCTGTGCGAGCGCTCGGTCATCCTGTCCGGGGGCGTGATCGCCGCCGACGGGCCCACGCGGGAGCTGCTGGCCGACGCCGAGCTGCTGGCGCGGCACCGGCTGGAGCTGCCGTACGGGTTCGCCATCCCGGCGGCCTGAGCCTTGAGCCGTGCCTGCGGCCTGAGGCGCGGCCTGAGCCTTGAGCCGTCCCGGCGGGCTGCGACGCCGCCTGAAGCCGTCCCTGCGGCCCGGAGACGTACCTGGAGCCCCCGCTGGCGCTCGGGTTGGAGCAACCGGCCCGAGATGGGTAAAAACCCTGAGCGTGGTTCTTGACGGGGCGTTTGGTGCGCGTTTAGGCCCGCCTTGTCCCCCAACATCCGACTTTTCGTAGTTTGTGCATGCCCGCTATCCGGGGATGTCGAAGTACAGTGGCTCATCGAGGAGGGGCCCAATGAAGCTGCGGCTTGCGCGACACGCCCTGGGTGACGCCGTGGTGGTGGCCGTCGAGGGAGAGCTTGACCTGTTCACCGCGCCGTTCCTGCGCGACGAGGTACGCGACGCCATCAAACAGGACGGCGCGCGGCTCGTGCTCGACCTGCAGCAGCTGTCGTTCATGGACTCGAGCGGCCTGTCCGTGCTCATCGAGGCATGGCGGCTGGCCACGGGCGAGGGCGGCGGCGTCTCCCTGGCCGCGCCCCAGGCCCCCGTCGCCCGCATCCTGCGCACGACCGGCCTCGACCGCCGGATCAAGGTCTACTCCGACGTCGACACCGCCGTGGGCGAGATTTAGCCGCCCCTGAGTAGAACTTCATTCGGTCTGCGGTTAAGGTCCCGGTTATGGACGTGAACGGATCTGCAGCAATCATCTCCGGCGGCGCCAGCGGCCTCGGCGAGGCGACCGCCCGCGAGCTCGCCCGTGCCGGCGCCACCGTGGTCATCGCCGACCTCAACGAGGAACGCGGCAAGGCCGTCGCCGACGAGATCGGCGGCGTCTTCGTCAAGACCGACGTCTCCGACACCGAGCAGGTGCAGGCGGCCGTGGACGCCGCCGTGGCCACCGGCAGGCCGCTGCGCGTGGTCGTCAACAGCGCCGGCATCGGCTGGGCGGAGCGCACGGTCAACCGCGAGGGCAACCCGCACAACCCGGCCTCCTACCGCAAGGTCATCGAGGTCAACCTGATCGGCACGTTCAACCTCATGAGCATCGCCGCGGCGGCCATCGCCAAGACCGAGCCGGCCGACGCCGACGGCCAGCGCGGCGTGGTCATCAACACCGCCTCGGTGGCGGCGCTCGAAGGGCAGACCGGGCAGCTCGCGTACTCGGCGTCCAAGGGCGGCATCGTGGGCATGACCGTGCCCGCGGCGCGCGACCTGTCGGCCATCGGCGTACGCGTGAACACGATCTGCCCCGGCATCATCGACACCCCGATCTACGGCTTCTCGCCGAACGCCGAGGAGTTCAAGGCCAAGCTGGTCGCGCCGGTGGTCTTCCCCAAGCGCATGGGCCGCGCCGACGAGTTCGCCCACCTGGTCAGGTCGCTCATCGAGAACGACTACATGAACGCCGAGGTCATCCGCTTCGACGGCGGCATCCGCTTCCAGCCCAAGTGAGGTCCCGTGTCTGACGAAGTGCTCGTCGAAGAGTCCGGCAATGTGGCCATCATCACCATCAACCGCCCCAAGTCGCGTAACGCGATCAACGGGGCGGTGGCCAGGGGCATGGCCGAGGCGCTGGACGCCCTGGACGCACGTCCTGACATCTCCGCGTACGTCCTGACCGGGGCGGGCGGCACCTTCTCCGCCGGTATGGACCTCAAGGGCTTCCTCAGCGGTGACATGCCCGTGGTCGAGGGCCGCGGCTTCGGCGGCATCACCGAGGCGCCGCCGAAGAAGCCGCTGGTGGCCGCCGTCGAGGGCTACGCCCTGGCGGGCGGGTTCGAGCTGGCGCTGTCGTGCGACCTCATCGTGGCGTCGTCGGAGGCCAAGTTCGGGCTGCCCGAGCCGAAGCGGGGGCTCGTGGCGGGCGCGGGCGGCATCATGCGGCTGCCCCGGCGCATCCCGTACCACGTGGCCATGGAGATCGCGCTGACCGGCGACCACTACCCGGCATCCCGCCTGTACGAGCTGGGCCTGGTCAACCGCGTCACCGAGCCGGGCGCGGCGCTGGACGGCGCGCTTGAGCTGGCGAAAAAGATCGCCGCGAACGCGCCGCTCTCGCTCATAGCGACCAAGCGGGTCGTCATCGAGTCGCAGGACTGGTCGCTTGACGAGATGTTCAAGAAGCAGGCCGCGATCGTGAATCCGGTCTTCGCCTCCAAGGACGCCATGGAGGGCGCGGCGGCCTTCGCCGAGAAGCGCGCGCCCCAGTGGAAGGGCGAATGACCGCGTCCGACCGCGTCTGATCACGTCGTCCCCTCCCGGTCGGCCACGAAACGGGAGGGGAACGCCTTAGCGCGCACATGGCTCTGCCTGGATACCGTAAAGAGAGAGGAGACGACCCACCGGGAGAGCGCATGAGCGACTATTCGGGTTCCAGGTTCGAGTCCGCCAAGCGCGGCGCCGGAGCCCTGCTGTCGGGTGCCCTGAGCGCGCTCATCGTCATGGTGTCCATGCTGGCCGTGATGTGGCTCGTGGAGGGTGTCGACTTCTTCCTCGGCGGCACCCTCGACTACGAGTACGGCATCAGGGGCTGGGACGCCGACGGCCTGCTCGGCATCCTCTTCGCGCCGTTCCTGCACGTCGGATTCGGCCATCTGATGGCCAACTCGCTGCCGCTGCTCGTGCTGGGCTTCCTGGCGGGCCTGCGCGACATCCGTAAGTTCCTCTGGGCCAGCGTGCTGATCATCTTCATCGGCGGCATCGGCACGTGGCTGCTGAGCGACCCGATGACCTACACCGTCGGGGCCAGCGGCCTGGTCTTCGGATACTTCGGGTTCATCGTGGCGCGCGGCGTCTTCGACCACCGGCTGCTCGACATCATGATCGCCATCGGCGTCGGTGTGGCCTACTGGGGCATCCTCGCGGGCGTGCTGCCCAACCAGCCGGGCATCTCCTGGCAGGGACACCTGTTCGGCCTCATCGGCGGCGTGGTGGCGGCCTGGGTGTTGCGCCGCAAGCGCGAGCTGCCGCCCGCCACGTCGTATCCGTACCTGGGCTAGATATGCGAGCGGGTGTGCTCGGCCGGCGATGACGACAGCAGACGGTCGATCCAGGCCAGGCCGAGCGCCGAGACCACGAACGCCAGGTGGATGAACGTCTGCCACATGATCTTGTCGTTGGGCATCTCGCCCGCCCTGATGAACGTCTGCAGCAGGTGCACCGACGAGATGCCGACGATGGCGGTGGCCAGCTTGACCTTCAGCACGTTCGCGTTGACGTGGGAGAGCCACTCGGGCTCGTCGGGGTGGCCGTCGAGATTGATGCGGGAGACGAACGTCTCGTAGCCGCCGATGATCACCATGATGAGCAGATTGGAGATCATCACGACGTCGATCAGCGCCAGCACGGTGAGCATGACGACGGCCTCCGGCGAAGTGCCGTCGGACGGCTGCGTGCCGTGCAGGAAGACGCCTTCGATGAGGTGCCACAGCTCGATCGCGAACTGCCAGACATAGACCGCCTGGGCCACGATGAGGCCGACGTAAAGGGGGACCTGGAGCCAGCGGCTGGCGAACATGAGGTAACCGAGGCTCTTCTGCCGTGCGGTCCCCTGGCCGAACGAGGGCTTGTCGGGCAAGGACGTTCCTAGTCGTGAAATGTCGAGGAGTGATGGACAGGGGTAGCAAGAGGCCAGCACCGAGGATTCGGTGCTGGCCTTGGATCGGGCGCTGAGACGCCGCTAGAGGCGCTCGACGACGTAGTCGATGCAGGTGGTCAGAGCCTCGATGTCGGCCGGGTCGATGGCCGGGAACATCGCGATGCGCAGCTGGTTGCGGCCCAGCTTGCGGTAGGGCTCGGTGTCGACGATGCCGTTGGCGCGCAGCACCTTGGCCACCGCCGCGGCGTCGACGTCGTCGTTGAAGTCGATCGTGCCGACCACCTGCGAGCGGAACTCGGGCGCCGCGAACGGGGTGGCGAAGGACGACTTCTCGGCCCACGTGTACAGGCGCGAGGCGGAGTCGGCCGTACGGGCGGTGGTCCAGGCCAGGCCGCCGTTGCCGTTCATCCAGTCGAGCTGGTCGGCCAGCAGGAACAGCGTGGCCACGGCCGGGGTGTTGTAGGTCTGGTCCTTCGCGCTGTTGTCGATGGCGACGGGCAGGCTGAAGAACTCGGGCACGTAACGGCCGGTCGCGGCGATCTCCTCGACCCTGGCCAGGGCGCGCGGCGACATGATCGCGATCCACAGACCGCCGTCGGAGGCGAAGCTCTTCTGCGGGGCGAAGTAGTAGACGTCGGCCTCGTTGAGGTCGACGGGCAGGCCGCCCGCGCCGGAGGTGGCGTCGACCAGCACCAGCGAGTCGTCGGAGCCGACCCGCTTGATCGGCATGGCCACGCCGGTCGAGGTCTCGTTGTGGGTCAGCGCGTAGGCGTCGACGCCGTCCTCGGCGACCGCCTCGGGGTGGGTGCCGACCTCGGACTTGATCACGCTCGGCTCGGCCAGCCAGGGCGCCTTCTTGGTGACCGCCGCGAACTTGGAGGAGAACTCGCCGAACGACAGGTGCTGCGACTTCTCGCGGATGAGCCCGAAGGCCGCGATCTCCCAGAACGCGGTGGTGCCGCCGTTGCCCAGCACGACCTGGTAGCCCTCGGGCAGCGAGAACAGGTCGGCGAGGCCCGACCGGACGCGGCCGACCAGGTTCTTGACCGGCTTCTGGCGGTGCGAGGTGCCCATGACGCTCGCGCCGGACTCGGCGAGCGCGGCCAGCTGCTCCGGGCGAACCTTCGAAGGCCCGCAGCCGAAGCGGCCGTCGGCGGGCTTGATGTCAGCGGGAATCACGATGTCAGCCACGTAACGGAGCCTACCGACCTGCGTGGACTGGCTCGTACGCGGTCCGGATTCTGAGACCCCCGGGCGCGTCACCGCCGCCCGGAGGCCGTTCGGAAGAGCCCTCAGAGCCGTCCAGGGCTTCAGGAAACGAGGAACGGCTACCGCAGGGCCGGAGAGCCGCGCGGTAGCCGTCAGCGGGGGATGTGCGAGTCAGAACTTGCCGACGACCTCGTCGGCCCCTGGGACGTCGGTCAGCGGGCGCGAGGCCGGGCCGACGTACTTGGCGCTGGGGCGGACCAGCCTGCCCGTGCGCTTCTGCTCCAGGATGTGCGCGGCCCAGCCGGCCGTGCGGGCGCAGGTGAACATGGAGGTGAACATGTGGGCGGGCACCTCGGCGAAGTCGAGGACCACGGCGGCCCAGTACTCCACGTTGGTGGCCAGCACCCGGTCGGGCTTGCGGGCGTGCAGCTCCTCCAGCGCGGCCTGCTCAAGGGCGGCGGCGACCTCGTAGCGGGGCGCGCCCAGCTCCTTGGCGGTGCGCCGCAGCACGCGGGCCCGCGGGTCCTCCGCGCGGTAGACGCGGTGGCCGAAGCCCATGAGGCGGTTGCCCTTGTCGAGCTCGCTCTGGACGTACTTCTTGGCGTCGCCGAGCTGCTCGACGCCCTCGATCATGTGCAGGACGCGCGCGGGGGCGCCGCCGTGCAGCGGGCCCGACATCGCGCCGACCGCGCCGGACAGCGCGGCCGCCACGTCGGCGCCGGTGGAGGCGATGACGCGGGCGGTGAACGTGGAGGCGTTCATGCCGTGCTCGGCGGCGGAGGTCCAGTAGGCGTCGATGGCCTTGACATGCTTGGGGTCGGGCTCACCGCGCCAGCGGATCATGAAACGCTCGACGATGGTCTTGGCCTCGTCCACGCGGCTCTGCGGCACCATCGGCAGGCCGAGGCCGCGCGCGGACTGCGCGACGAAGGACAGGGCCATCACCGACGCGCGCGCGAGCTGGTCGCGCGCCTCCTCGTCGCTGATGTCGAGCAGCGGCTTGAAGCCGTAGGCCGGAGCCAGCATCGCCAGCGCGCTCTGCACGTCGACGCGGATGTCTCCGGAGTGGACAGGGATGGGGTACGGCTCCGCCGGGGGCAGGCCCGGCTGGAACGCGTTGTCGACCAGAAGGCCCCAAACGTGCCCGAATGGGACACGGCCGACCAGCTCTTCGATGTCGACGCCCCGGTATCGAAGGGCGCCCCCTTCTTTGTCCGGTTCCGCGATCTCGGTCTCGAAAGCTACGACGCCTTCGAGGCCGGGTTTGAAGTCGGACATTCTCGGCCGCCTCCCTTTCTTGCCATGTTTCGGCAACGCGATGCTCTGCCATGTCGCGGCCGCCGCAGGGGTCTCACAGTCGTTCTCCCCTCGTGCTGGCCCGCTATGTTGATGTCGAGATACCGGCGGGTCAATTTAACCCCCTCCCAGGTCGTGGTCGGTCTCCGGACCCGCCGTTCGGGCAAAGCCCCTGGTCGAAGGCTGGGTCGGACTTTGGGGGACGACCCGCTGGCAAGCGGACCCATCATGTGATCCGCCGCATGAGCGCGCAAGAATACCGTCTCGTGGATGCCACCCCGCGCCCGCCCATGCTGGCGGGGCTTCGCCGTACGTACGAGGGCGAGCCGCTGCTCGAATCGGACCTCGCCGCCGACCCGATCACGCAGTTCACCGCCTGGTTCCAGGAGGCGCTCGACGCCGGGCTGCCCGAGCCCAACGCGATGGTGCTCGCCACCGCCTCCGCGGGCGGCCGGCCGAGCGCCAGGACGGTCCTGCTCAAGGGCTACGACGAACGCGGATTCGTCTTCTACACCAACTACGAGTCCCGCAAGGGCCGCGACCTGGCGGAGAACCCGCGCGCGTCCCTGCTCTTCCCCTGGCATCCGCTGCGCCGCCAGGTCCGCGTGGAGGGCACGGTGACGCGCATGTCGCAGGAGGAGTCCGCCGAATACTTCAACTCCCGCCCGTACGGCTCGCGCATCGGCGCGTGGGCCTCGCGGCAGTCGGCGGTGGTGCGGTCGAGGGAGGAGCTGGACGCCCGCTACGAGGAGCTGGCGGCTCGCTGGCCGGAGAACCCTCCGGTGCCCGACTTCTGGGGAGGCTTCCGCGTCTACCCCCTTGAGGTGGAGTTCTGGCAGGGGCAGCTCGACAGGATGCACGACCGGCTCCGGTACCGGCGGACACGACCCGGTTGGGTTCTGGAGAGACTTGCCCCTTAGTGTCTCTTAAGTGCAAATCGGGGATCTGGTCAAGCGTCATTTCGTCGATACGCGCCCGCTGGGCGTCCCGGCCTACCGGCGGATCTGGGCCGGCCAGACCGTCTCCAACATCGGAGTGCACGTCACCGTCATCGCGGTCGGCCAGCAGGTCTTCGAGCTGACTCAGTCCTCGTTCTACGTGGGGCTGATCGGCATGGCCAACCTGATCCCGCTGGTCGTCTTCGGTCTGTGGGGCGGAGCCATCGCCGACGCCGTCGACCGGCGCAAGCTGCTCATCACCGGCTCGCTCATCGCCTGGACGGCCACCCTGTTCATCTTCGTCCAGGCCCTGCTGGGCCTGGGCAACGTCTGGCTGATCCTCCTCGCGGTCGCGGTCAACTCCACCGGCTTCGCGATCACCGGGCCGACCAGGGGCGCGATCATCCCGCGCATCCTGGGCGCCGAGCTGGTGCCGGCCGCGAACGCGCTCAACTCGCTCGTCTACAGCATGGGCGCGGTCGTCGGCCCGATGATCGGGGCGATCGCGATGACCGGCGGCGGGTTCGCGGCGGCGTACGCACTCGACGCCGTGCTCTTCACCGCCAGCCTTTACGCGTCGCTCAAGCTGCCCCCGCTGCCCCCGCTGGGGAAGGTGACCAGGCCGGGGCTCAAGTCCGTGATCGACGGCTTCAGCTTCATCGCCAAGAGCCCCGTGCTGCTGATGTCGTTCGTCGTGGACATCATTGCGATGGTCCTCGCCATGCCCAGGGCGCTGTTCCCCGAGCTGACCGCCGAGCGCTTCGGCGGCTCGGAGCTGGCGCTCGGCTGGATGACCTCGGCCATGGGCATCGGCTCCGTGGCCGGCGCGCTGTTCTCCGGCTGGGTCGGCCGCGTCAAACGGCAGGGGGTGGCGCTGTCGATCATCATCGCCGTCTGGGGGCTCGCGGTCGCGGGCGCGGGGCTCGCGCACGACCTGTGGCTGGTGGTGCTGCTCATGGCCGTCGGCGGCGTCGCCGACGTCATCTCCTCGGTGTGGCGGCAGTCGATCCTGCAGCTCTACGCGCCCGACGAGATGCGGGGGCGGCTCCAGGGCGTCTTCCTCGTCGTGGTGGCCGGCGGGCCGCGCCTCGGCGAGCTGCGGGCCGGCGCGACGGCGACCGCGTTCGGGCTCACCGGGGCCTGGGTGGGCGGCGGGCTCGCCTGCGCCGTCACCGTGCTCATCGTCGGGTTGTCCGTACGCGGCTTCCGCGAATACCGCGCCCGCTAGCGCATTGCCGCCGTTTCCGTAATGAGCGGCGGCCGGGCGGCCGGGAACGAACCCGGCCGCTCAATTGTTTGCTTCCTTAATACTCCAGCCGCACTTCGAGATCTCGATCTGGTCGAGGCTGAGACGTGAGACGGCCACCGCAGTGATCATGTGGGTGTGTGGAATCCAGATGATC